>NZ_CP088285.1:8477222-9138796 GCF_011516645.4 Bradyrhizobium septentrionale
GCGCTCGCGACGTTCTGCAGATCGGACGACGTCAGCGTGATCGGAGCGGTCAAACCCATCGGGATGAGCTGGACTGACGATAGGCCGGTGACCGACGCGAAATAGCGCGACACGGCGAGATCGGAGGGGTCGAACGCGAAGGCCCCGCTCGAGATCGACACTGTGAACGGCATCTGGCGGTTGATGCCGTAGAACACGTCGAGCACGGCGAGCTTGATCGCGAGGGCCTGCGTCATGGTCAGCGCCGGCGTTGCTGCCGCGCTCGCCGCCATCCACTGGTTGAGGTACCCCAGATAAGGCGTCGGATCGTCGAACCGCTCGGGGATCGCGAGGCGGTCGTTGTAGTGGACCTCGCCGCCCTTCGTCACGTCATACGACACGAAGTCGATATTGGACGGCAGGCGATTGATGATCGTGGCCGGCACGGTGAATACGCGCATCACCGAGTCGGCCGTGTTGATCGTGAACTTGAGATTGAGGCTCGACATCAGGCAGGCACCGTGAAGGGCGGGATGGTGGGCTGGCTGCTCGGCGGGGAGACCGAGCTGTCGCTGACGCTGCCGCCGCCCTGCGCGGTGACGCCCCCGGGGGCATCGAGACCGACGGAGCCGGAGGCCTGCACTTCGATGTTGCCGCCAGCGCCGACGCCGGCGTCGCCGCCCGCCTTGGCGATGAAGTTCTTCTGCGGCAGCAGCTTCACGTTGGCGCTCGCATCGACCTCGAGGTCCTTGCAGGCGATCTTGATGTTGCCGTTGCCGTCGAGCGTGATGGTTGCCCCGTTGCCATCGGTCAGGACGGCCGAGCCGTCCTTCTTGAAGTAGATCATCTGGCCTTTGCCGGCCTGCGCCCCGTCGGCGCTCTCGGCGCCGCCGTCCGACTTCTGGAAGCGGGTCCAGATCACCATCTCGCCGGATTGAACCTCCGGCGGCTTCTGGTCGTCGGAGTGCACGCGCTGGACGATCTTGCCGCCTTCGAAGTCGCCTTCCTGATAGCGGACGACGACCTGATCGCCGGTGGTCTTGCCGTCCCCGGGCTGGAGACCGACGGCGATGCCGTAGCCGTCGCCGATGTGGCCGGTCTCGATCGGCAGCCAGCCACTCTCCTGCCCTTCGGGCATGAACGTGACTTTGGCGAGGTGCTTCTTCGGGTCGTAGCTGGTGACGAGGCCGTGCCGCTCGGTGTAGCGGCTCGCGCTCCAACGTTCGACGACGCCGAGAATGACGCGCTCGAGGTCGCCGTCTCCCATCATGTTGCTGATCGTCCTGATTTGGCGGAGCGCGCCGTGATGTGGCTGGTGTGACCCGACATGCCGAACTCATGGACGACGGTGTCGATGTCGAAGGTCTGGTCGTAGTAGCGGGTGCCCTGAAGCGAGAGACCCATGCCGGCGGCGACCGATGGGTCGCCGACCACGGTGGCCCGCACCTTGAGTTCGTGGCGCGCCTTCTCGTTGGCTTGCGCCTTGGCGTGCGCCTCGACCTGATCCTGCTTTAGCGTCGGCGCGTGGTATCCGTAGCGCTTGGTCCCGCCGAAGCCGGGGATGACAGTGGTGTGCTGGTGGACCTTCTTGTCCCTTGGGTGCCAGGCCTTGAAGTCAACCTCGATGGTCTTGCCGGCTTGCTTGTTGTGGGTCACGCGCAGATGCAGGCAGTCTGACCTCACCGGCATCGAGCTCTGATCGACGTAGATCGAATAGGTGCCGGTCGGGCTGTTGAACTTCGCGTAGTGAAACACGCCCTGCGCGTCGACCCACCACCGCGCGCCGTCGCGCTCGGCGAGCTTGTGGATGACATAGGCGTAGCTGACGTTGTCGGAGAGCTTGACGAAGTCCTGCTCGAGGATCTTGCCCGCCATGTTCTGCATGTCGTCGAACTTGCCGACCATGCCGATGCGGCCGATCAAGTCCCTCACGACATCAGTGGTCGATTTGTTGACCCACTTCTCGCTCGACTTGTTTTCGTGCAGTCCGGCCGACTTGTCGCGACCGGTGACGGTGATCTTCCGGCCGATGTAGTCGAAGTCGACGTCGTTGATGGTTCCGGTAATCAGCGTGCTGGTCGCGCCCCGCGTCATCACCTCGATGGTGACCTCGTCGTCTCCTCCGATCTGGGCCAGCGCGTCATAGGCGCCCTTCTCGCTGATCGGGATCGTGCAGTGGAAGGTGGAGCTCTTGCGCTGCGCGCTCTGCTGCACCTGCCCGCGCTCGATGAGAAAGCGGCCACCGGCATTCAGCCATGCCGAATGCTTTCCGACGCCAGACGTGATCGCCATGAATGATTACAGCCCGAGGATGCCGGTCTGGACGCCTTGCGGCAGCACCGGAGGAATTTTGAGGTCGACCTGGCCGTCGATCCACGGATCGGTCAGCCCGTTGAGGGCTGCGATGGCGACCCACTGCAGCGGGTCGCCGGTCTCCTGCATGGCGACCTCGAACAGGGTCGTGCCGGAGATGCGGACGATCTTGGCCGGGATCGTCGCCGCGATGTAGCCGGTGCTCATGATGGGACCTGATTGAGGTTGGCGGCCGCGCGCCCGGTCAGGCCCCGCATCAGCGAGAGCCTGTTCTGGTCGATCGCAGCCTGCGAGACGGTGAGGATGCCTTGCACGATCGAGGTGCCGTCGACCGGCGCCACGAACGTGTCGAGGATCGAGGGTGCGACCAGCGCATCCTGAATGTCGGAGACGAGCTGGGCGGCGTTGAGCTTGATCGCGGTGAGCGTGGCGCGACTGGCGGACGCCAGCGGGTTCGCCGCGTCGACCTGCGCCTGAAGGAAGGCAAGCTCGGCGAGGATGTTGGGGGAGATTGCCATATTGCCCTCAGATCGGCGGTGTGCCGGCCGGAACGGTTGCGCCGCCGAATGGATCGGTCGCCGCGCTCGATGCCGAACTCAGATCGCTTGAGACGTTGCTGTCGACGGAGGAGTCGACCGCGGTCAGGTCGCCCTGCGTGGGGTCCTGCGCGACCACGCAGGAAATGTCGTAGGTCACCCAGTTCGGGAAGCGCTTCACCTTGAAGGTGAACTTCTCGATCACGACCTGCTTGGTCTGGCCTCCCCAGATCAGCGGGATGACCTCACCGGCAACGCGCATGGCGTCCAGCGCCAGCGCCTGATCGAACGCATTGTCGGCGAACATCTGTCCGGTGAACGCAACCGGAGCGTCGTCCGGCCCGAGCGTGTCGATGACGCGCGAACCGCCCGGCAGCTTGTGCACGACCATGGCTTGATTGCCGCCGCCGGGCATCTCGTTCGGAACGGAGAAATCCTCGAAGGCAAAGCCTCCGAGGATCAGGACGTCGGTTGCCATGGAGCGCCTTACGTTGTGACGGTGTTGTGATCGCCGTCGAACCAGCGGCCCACGCCATCAGGCGACGGGGCCCCGGTCGGGAAACCGAGCAAGGCCTCGAGCTCGTCGGAGATGGCCTGCGCCAGCGTCCGACCGTCGATCTGCAGCGAGAGCGAAATCTGGCTCGGCTTGTTGCGCTCGATGCCCGGGTTCCAGCTCTGCAGCTGGATACCGGGTCTGAGGTTCGGGTGATAACCCGAGCGCGGATTGTAGGAAGGCGTCCCAGATGGGGCCGCCTGCGTCGTCGGAGGCACGCCGCCCGGCGTGATGCCGCCCGGCGCAACTTCCGTGCCCAGCACCATGCCTGCCGGCGGTGACCACGCCGGTGACGGTGGAGCGGCCCCATCGGACTTCGCGTCGCCGCGCGGCCCGCCTCCGACCCTCGGGTTGTGGTTCGGCGCGCTGCTGAACCAACCACCAATCGAGTGGTAGAGCGCGACGAGTTTGTCGATGAAGCCCGTGATCGCACCGTAGATGCCGTTGAACGCGGCCTTGATGTCATCCCAGTGGAAGGCCGCGAAGGTCGCGGCCGCTGCGACGACAGCCGCGACGGCGCCGCCGATCAGCGTCGCGCTGCCGACCAGCGCCCCGATGGTCACCGTGCCGAGAGCGACCAGCAGCACGGCGCCGATGGTCACGAGGCCCGCCGCGAGGCCCGCCGTCACCTGGAAGATGGTGTCGATGGTCTTGGGATCGAGGCCGTTCACCTTGTCGGTGACCCACTTGATGCCGTCGGCGATCTTGTTGAGGAAGGTTGCGAAGCGCTCCCCCTGCGAGCCGCCGATGGCGATCATCAGGTTGTGCCACGCTGTGCTCATGTTCTGCTGCGCGGCGTGGATGTTCTTGTCGTATCCGGCGAGACCCTGATCGACAGTCGCGCCCTGCTCGAGGCCGGCGGTTTCCCGCTTGATCTGCTCGCGCGCCAGCAGCATGTCGGCGACCATGCGCTGCGTGGTCTGGCGACCGAGGATGCGCTGCAACGCCAGCATCTGATCGTCGGAACCGTGGATGCCCTTGGCCTCGAGGCGCTTGAGCAGTTCTTCGACGAACGCCATCGGGTCTTTGTTGACGAGGCTCAGCATCCGATGTGCCGCCTCGTCCGTCATTTCGACGTGACCGCCGGCGTGGGTCCACTCGCCCTCCTTCAGAAGGCCGTACTCCTGCATCGCCTCGGCGCTGCGCTTCATCATCGTGCCAGTCATCTGGCTACGAAGAGAGAGCAGCGCGGTACCGGCGCGCTGGCCGCCCATCATCTGGGCCATGATCGCCATATGCTCGTAGCCCTCTTGACTGAGGCTTCGGAGCGCGACGCCGCCGCCCTGCTGGGCGAGACCGAGCAGCTGTTCCGGGTTGACCTGGCCGTGGGTCGCAGCTTCCAGCCGCGCAGCCATGTCGAACCAGTCCTGCACCTTCTTGGGGTCGATGCGGCCGTGCTCGTCGGTCAGACGGCCGGACAATTCGCCCGCGCGCATCAGCGTGTTGATGCTGTCCTCCGGGTGACTGCCCGGGTGCCGCGCCTGCATCAGGCGGGCGTAGCGCGCCGCCATCGGCGTGATCTTCTCAGCCTCTTCCGGGTCCTGCAGGACGCCGTAGATGCCGCCGTAGACCTTGGTGACGTCCTCGACCTTCATGCCGAGGTCGGAGCCGATCTTGAACGACATCCTCTGGATCTCGCCCGACTTGACGAGCTCGGCGACCTTCGGGTTCAGCTGCGAGACCTTGGTCATCGCGTCCTGAAAGTCGGCCGACTTCTCGACGATCTTCGTCATCGCGCCGAGGATCGTGGCCCCGGTCAGGATCGCGCCAACGCCCAGCAGCGCGGTGCTCCAGCCGGCAAAATTCTGGTTGATCTGGCCGGTCGAGGTATGGAGCTTGAGGAGATCACTCCCTATGATTGCAAGGACCGGCGAGACGCCGTTGGCGAGAACAATGGAGACGCCAATCTGGTATGCGTTCACGTCGACACCTTGATTTTAGAGGCTTTTGATGCGTTTTTTCTTGATGGGCCCCCGAATGATGGGCCTTCGCCCCGGCATCAGCTTCGGGGAAAACGATTTCCGTCGCGCGGTGTCCCGGCAGGGCGCCGCCGACAACCACATGACCGGTACTTTCGTCTATGTGATCCGCGGCGCCGGTAACCATCACAAGATCGGCGTCTCCACCGACCCCATCGCGCGGATTGCGACGCTGCAGACCGGCTCCCATGAGCCGCTCGACTTCGCCTATATCGGCGTGACGCCCGGAACGGGCTTCAACGTTGAGCAACTCGCCCACGAAATCCTGAAGGATTACCGCGCCACCGGCGAGTGGTTCTCGGTGCCCGCCTCGATCGCCATCGGCGCCGTGCTGGAGGCTGCAAATCGGCTCACCGAGCCAATGCAGCAGGTTCAGCCTGCGATGGTCCCGCAGATCATCCAGCTTGCGAAGCTGCCCGACCCGGCGACGGGCAAGAAGCCCGCGCCACGCTGGATGCATTGGATGCTATGGACCAGCATCGCGATCTTCGCGCTGCTGGTGCTGCTCGTCGCGACCGCGCCAAAGCACTAATCTTCGGTGATCCGGGCGGTGCCCGACAACTTGCCGTGAACGGCCTTGCCGAGGCGCTCAAGCACCTCCGGCGTCTTTTCCTTCAGCGCGGGCTCGAGGAATGGCCGCGGCACCATGCGACTGGTGCCGAGCTCCTGCCAGACGGCGATCTTGCTGTCCGTGCCGATGGTCGCCTCGTTGTGTCCGACCGTGTGATGGATCGAGTCGCGCAGCTCGCCGGTGCGCAGCAACGGCTTATCGGCAGCGAAGCCCTTGTTGACGCGGTCCCGTTTGGTGCGCTCCGAGAGCGGCAGCCAGGTCGTCGGCCATTTGGCGTCGTAGGTGCCGATGTAGTCCTTGGCCTGCTTCTCGACGACCTTGGCCGCGCCCTCAAGGGCGCGATGGGTCTCGTGCTCGATCTCGAGGCCGACCGTTCCGAAGAACTTGGCCGCCTCGAACAGCGACATGGTCTTGGTCATCAGAGCTTCCCGTCCTCGTCCTTGGTGGCCTGTTGCTCGGGCGCCGGTGAGCGCTCCGGCGAGGCCTGCTTGCCGTAGGTGAAGCCCGGGACCGACCCCATATTGCGGAGCTGGTACTGCTCGTAGCGACCGCGCTCGCCGTTGATGTCGAAGTGCATCAGGTCGCGCTCGCCGCCGCCGCCGAGCGCAGTGCCGAAGGCGCCTCCCCATGCGAACTGGCCGTTGAGCTCGGGATGGCGAGCCTGCTGCTCGCCGTGCGCGTGACGGGCGAGCAGCTGATACATCCCGCCCGGGTCCTCGCCGCGATTGCGCAGCGTGTTGCCGTCGGGGTCGATGATGTGGAAGTCCGCGGCGCGGCCATTGTGGTTGGCCTGCCCCGCGCCGCGAAAGCCCGATGTCATCTCGACCTTGTAGCCGGGCGGAAGGTGCGTGGCGGCCGCGCCAACGATCTCGGGGATGCGAGGATCGACGCGGCTGTCGACATTTCCGACCAACCGGCCGCCGCCCGTCGAGGGGCCCGTATAGGCCGGCGAGCTGGTCGCAGCCGAGGGGATGCTCATCGGGTTCGAGAGCTGCTCCTTGCGGCGCTCGATCTCCCTGCCCCAGCCCTGCTCGAAGCTGTCATGGGTCTGTGGGCCGCGCATCCCGGGGTACGGGTTGCCACCGACATTGGTCATGGTGCCTTGCGTGTAGAAGCCGAGGCCCTGCTGATGCATCAGGTACATCTCGGTGTCGGTCGGGTCGCGACCGAAGTTCTTCCGGAAGGACGTGCGATTGGCGTCGAACATGCGGGCCGCCGCCATCGCGTTGTCGTGCGCGGAGTAAGGATCGCCGCCCTGGCCGAAGCGCTCCCACTCGTTTTTCTCGCCGCGCGTGCCGACCTGATAGAGCCCCTTGTACTTCGTGTCCTTGTTTCGATTGGACTCGGGATCGTTGTTGCTCTCGATCGAGGCGACCGAGCGCATGAAATTCGGATCGAGGTGGTACGCCTTGGCGGCGCCGACGATCTCCTTGTCGACCTCCGGCGAGCCGCGATGAACGATGCGCCCGGTGGGGCGCGTCGGGCCCGGCGCCAGCGGATCGAGGTCGCCCTCGCCGCCGAAGCGCTGCCTGACAGGCTGCGGCGCAGCATCGTGGCGCCCTGCCGGGTGACCCGGATAATGGTGGTTGTTGCTCACGCGGGGGCTCGCGCCCCCGCCCGGGACCGAATAGTCGGAAGGGCCCCGCCCCTCGGCGCGGCCTTCCGGGACATAGTCGGCACTGCCAGCGGTCGGCGTGACGCGCTCGGGCTCACCCTCGGTGAGCATGACGAGCCCGATGTCGCGGCCGCCCACCGTGATCTTGCCGATTTGCACTTGCTATGTCCCGATGAAAGTCATGCGGTCCCAGTCGAACTGCTTGTTGCCGTTCTCGTACTGGGCAAAGGTGATCGCGTAGGAGACGAGCTCCCACTCTTCCATCGCGTGCGCGACATCGAACGGGACGCCGTTTTTGATGCACCAAAGGGTGAGCTTAAAAACGACGTCCTCGGTTAGTTTTTTGCCGTCTCTTTCGAGTCGACCTGGGTTTCTCCGGTCTGCAGCTTGGCGAGTGCGCGGCTGGCGGCGGCAAGACCCTCGGCATCGAGCATATCGAACACGGCATCGAGCTCGCCGCGCGTCCGGGGGAACGGGATCGGCGCGCTGTTGATCTCGCAGACAGCGGCCGCGATCGCGAGTGGCAGGCGATCCGAGACGAGGTGCTTGTTGCCGTCCGGGCCGAGGTACTCACCGGAGCCTGACAGGTCCGGCGTCATGCCGGTGAGCTTGGTCTGCTCGGAGGGGCGCAGCTTGCGCACACCGATCACGCGGCCGAGTTCGTCGGCCTCGCGCTCGATGCGCTTGTAGCGCGCCAGGATCATCTCGCTCTGGGTCGGGTTCATTGCGTTCATCGAAATTCCTGTGGGGGCTTGGAGAGAGGACGCGATCCGGATCAGGCGATCTGGATCTTGGTGGACGCCATGCCGGTCAGCGTCAGCGTCGTCGCCTTGTCGCGGCTGATGTTGCCGTGATTGTCGAGGAAGATGACGAAGTTGCTGTACTGGTAGCGCGACACGGAGCCATCGGGATTGGTGATGCTCTCGTTGAGGAAGCCGGGCTTCTGAACGGCGCCAGCGTTGAAGTTCGCCTCGGACTTCACCATGAAGTCCTCCAGCGTCGGGCCGCTGCGGGTGATCGTGAAGTCGACCTTGTAGCCATCCGGCACGAAGCCGTAGCGCGGGAAGTCGTTGTACGGCATCGTCTTGATGTCGTGCTTGAGCGCCTGAATCTTGACGTCCTGCACGTCGCCCATGTCCACGATGGTGCCGGTGGCGCCATCGTAGAACGCAAGGCTGTAGTCCGTGCCGACGTTCATCCCATTGACGGGCATTGGCAGTTCTCCAAAGAAAAAGCCCGCTCACAAAGGAGCGGGCCGGGTTACGTGATGGGTTGGGATCAGACGCCGGAGTTGACCTGCGTCTGGAACTGCTGCGCGGTCGGCTGCGTCGACTGCACGGTGACGCTGACGTTGCCACCACCCTGGAACTTGACCACGAAGTAGCGGACCACGTTCAGGTAGCGGACCGTCCAGTACAGGAACAGGTAACCGCGGGCCTGAAGGTCCGGCGGGTTGTTCGAGAGATCGCAGACCACCGACCAAGGCGTGTCGATCATGCCCTGCCCGTTGATGCCGAGACCGACCTGCGGCGAGGCGAGCTGCGCCGAGAAGCCGTCGAACAGCGCCTTCGCCTTCGCGCGGGTCTGGTCGTTGGGCTGAATGGACTGCAGCTGACCGATGATGCTGCCTGCCGCCTTGCTCTGCGCAGCGCGGATCAGGAAGTTCGTCATGCGGGTGTATTCGACACCGTTCGCTGCCGTGTTGCTCGAGGCGTTACGGCCGGTGGCGAACGAGAAGTAGAACCCGCCGGGCGAGGAGCTCGGCGGCAGGATGGTGTCGATGCCGCCGAGGTTGATCTGCGACAACTCGGTGTCCGAGTAGGTCTGTCCGAGCTGGCTGCGCTGCGTGGAAGTGACACCCCCCAGCGGCTTGTTCAGCGGCGACTGCTGCGGCGAGAGATTGCCGACGATGCCGATGCCGAACGCAGCCGGGTTGATGAGCCGCGTGTAGCCGTTGAAGCTGTCGAAGAACGACGGCCAGTCGCCCATGAGGAGCCACAGCCACGGCGTGTCGACGCCGGAATTGATCCGGGTCGCCAGCGCGTTGGCGATGCTGTCGCCCTTCACGGTGCCCATGATGGGCATCATGGTCTCGGAGAGGCCGAAGGACGTGATCGCGGCGTAGAAGGCCGGCGTCGACAGATCGCACAGCGTGAAGCAGTCGCAGCTCGAGTTGCGCAGCACATACATTCCCTTGCGCGGCACGACGTCCTGACCCATCAGCGTGGCGTCGGTGACACCGGTGGCGCCGTCGGTGCCGCCGGAGAACGTGTAGGTCTGGCCCACCACCGGCATCAGGGTCGAGACGCCCGCGGTCGCAACCACGAACTGGCTCTGGCCGCGCACCGCGTTGCCGTTGTTGATGACGTTGGCGAGGTTGGTCCAGAAGGTCTGCCACGTGCCGACGCCGCCGGTGAGCGTCGCGCCAGAGACCGTGATGTTGGTCGAGACCTTGGCAAGCGTCAGCGCGTTACCGCCGGTGCCCGCGTTGGTGCCCGTCCCAGAGAACTGGTTCGCCGTGATCGAGAGCGTCGAGCCCGACAGGCCGTAGGTGCACTTGACGAGGCCGGTATCCTGTGAGGCCAGCAGGAAGGTCAGCAGGTTCGACAGCGTGACCGGCAGCGACGTGCCGATGTTGACCTGCATCCCGGTCGCGCCGGACGCCACGAAAGTGATCGCGGAGCCCGCGATGGTCAGCGTGTCGTTCGGGGCGGGTTGGCCCGAGAAGGTGGCCGTACCGGTCGCCGCCGTCGGACCTGCCACGTTGTTGAACTGCTCGGGCACCAGCCCGGGGAACGCCACGATCGCCATCAGCGACTGCGCGGCCGTGCCGAACTGCAGCGATGCCGTGATCTGGTTGCCGAGCGACCCGGTGCACGCCCCGGTCAGCGTCAGCGCACCGGACTGGACCGACGCGGTCGCGGCCAGGTCGGTGCCGTCGGTGACGCGCACGCAATAGAAGCCGATCGAGCCGCCGACCTGCGTGGCCGCCGACACATAGGACGAGATGTCGTAGGGCCGCACCTGCGGCGGGCCGATGTAGATCGCCGCGTCAGCGGGCTTGGACACCGGGATCAGCGCGTTGGTCTTGCCCCACGAGGCAACGCCGACCAGACCTTCGATGTTGGTCGGCGTGCCCGCGATGAACGGGGTCGGAAGGATGATGTCGCCATAGACGCCCGGAACGCTGAGCGCGGCGAGGTTCTGCTGGCCGTCGAGGAAAACGGGCATCGAGTGCTTCTCCAATAAAAAACCCGCCTTGCGGCGGGTTCACATCGAGGGATGGACGGAAGGGTGTGCGGTGGGATCAGGTCGTCGGCGCCACGTACGGAGTGGCGGCCGGAGCCGGAGCCTGAACCGAAGCGGGCGTCTGGGCTGCGGGAGCAGGCGCAGCCGGGGTCGCGGGAGCAGCTGCGGCGTTGGTCGGCGTGCCAGCCACCTTGTTGACATGGACGTGGTTGTGGCTGGCGAGGATCTGCTCGATCTCGGACACTTCCGTGACGAGCTGACCCTTCAGGTAGTTGGCGAACTCATGGACGATGACGAGGACGTGGTTCACGTTGGTGCCCTTCAGCTGATGGCGTTGGTGACGAGAGGATTGTCGGGGTGGGTGATCGAGACCTGCGTCGAGGTGATCTCGTAGCCGTCGAACAGCTCGACGGTGGCGTATTCGACATCGAACACGAGGTCGCGCCGGTAGATCGCCTGCGTCTGCATCTCGTCGATGTTGGTGGTTCGGTTGTAGATCACGAGCGCCTGCGACGAGTCGGGCATCGTGATCTTGTTGGCCTTCTTCAGCGCAACGTCGATTGCCTTGGCGAGCGTGCCGCGGATGGCGCTCGACGGCGCCCAGACGGTGGTCATGATCGACTGGCGCTGGCGATGCAGCACCTTGCCGAGCACGCCCTTGCCGCCTTGCCGGACGACGATGGCGTGGGTGCCCGGGATCGTCAGCGTCGTCGCCGTGCTCGCGACTTGCGGATAATCAGTCTGAGCCTGAGACGCCAGCGCGGCCAGGAGCTCCGCAGTCGTGCTGCCAGATGCAGAATAGACATGAGCATCATCGGCGATCACCGTGAGGTATTCGGCCGCGACCGGCTGTCCCGACACCGTGATTACGTTGTCGACGAGCGTGAACGTCAGCCCGTAGGTCGGCCGGCTCACCACATAGGTCTCGTCGAAGATCTGATAGGTGTTGGAGCCCTGCCCCTGCATCGGGAAGATCGAAACGTTGGCAACCGGGCCACCGGGCCGGACGACGACCTGCTTGGCGTCGTTGAGCATCTTGCCGACCATGTCGAGGTCGAGCTGGTCTGGCGTCGGCCAGCCCTCAAAGACGCGGACATCCATGGCGGCGACCGACGGCTGCGTGGTGCCGCTCGGATAGACCGCGCCGAACGCGGTCTGGGCGAAGTAGGCCGTGATGTCGGTAATATCGGCCACTCACGCCTCCAGTCGGATGCACGGCAGCTTGTAGCCGAGGATGTTCCAGTAGGCCTGGCCGACCTCGTAGCGGTACTGCTCGTCGTCGATGATGATGTCGCGATCGCGCACCGCACCCTTCGCGAGCGCGGTCACGGGGACGTAGATGTCCCACGTCGGGTTCGAGACGATGTCCTGCGGCAGGCCGCTGTCGCGCTTGCGGCCGCCGGTCCCCGCCTGAATGCTGGCGGGAATGTTGGTGAACAGCACGACCTCACCGCGCGGGTTGCTCGGGTCGGCCGTGACCTCGGCGCCGGAATACCCGGTCAGGCCGATGGTGTCGTTGGCGCCGGCGACGGTGCGGATGCGGCGGATCTCGATCCTGCGGACGTAGATCACGGCCACACCCCCTGCGCAGGCGTGGTGCGCTTGTAGCTGGAGAGCGTGCCCAGCACGGTGACCGGGATTTGCGGGTCGTCCTGCGCCATCTTGCTCGTCGTGCTCAAGCCGGGATTGGCGAACTCATACTGAGTGTCGCCCGCGCGAACCGAGGTGACGTTGGTCGGGATCGCGGTCATCTGCTTCTGCAGATAGAGGTCCTTGATCCAGTTGAGGCAGGCCTGCACGATGTCGTCAGGGACCGTCGCGTAGCCCGAATTGTAGGCCAGCGTGACGTTCTGGAAGCCGCGCGTGAAGCGATAGCCCTTCACCGCCACCGCGTAGGCGTTGGCGCTATAGCCCGGATTGAACGAGCCGTTGGCGCTGACGGGGATCACATGGCCGTCGATGGTGACCGCCGACACGGAGTTCAGCGGCAGGTCCGGCACGAACAGCAGCCGCGTCCCCTCGCCGTCGAAGGTCCGGGTGTAATCGGCCTTCGCCAGCGAGTAGCCGAGGTAGTTGGTGACCTGTCCGGAGATGCCGGAGATGATCCGCTGCACGGCGCAGTCGGGGTCGGAGGTCAATCCGAGCCAGTCGAGCGCGCGCGACAGCGGTACGAGGTCACCGGCCTTGGGACCAGTCCCCATCGGCAGCACCACGCGCTCGGAGAGCGTGTTGCCCGCAGCCGTCGTGACGATGTTCTGGAGGATGTAGTTGGCATCCTCCGTGCCGCCAGCGAGCGTGATCTGGGTGCGCGTGGTCGTGAACGTGTTGCCGACGATCTGCAGCTGGCTGTCGCCGCTGAGGATCGACCACGCCGATCCCACGACCGTGTCGGTCCCGAGTTGCCCCGACCAGTCGATGTCGAACGGCTCCTGATCGACCGGCCATTTCGCGCCGCCCCACACCAGCATGTCGGATCGTCCTCTGTCTTAGGTTTTGGGTGGAACGGACACCGTGCGGCTGGGCGCAGCCACGGTGGCAACTTGCGAGCCGGCGACTGCCGTCGCGACGCGATTGCTTGTGCCGACGGAGACGGCGCTTGTTGCGGGAGGAGCGACTGCAGCGCCCGGACCAGCGGGCGCGACAGCAGGCCCCGGCCCGGTGGGCGCAATCGCGGGGCTCGGCCCGGCGGCGGTGGCCGCCGAGGTGGATTGCGTTGGGCTGTGCGCCACCCTCGTCGATGGTATGAACAGGCTGGGCAAAGCGCGCCCGAACGACTTGACGAAGCTCGCGGCGGCCAGAAGGTGCAGCGTGCGGAACGCGATGCCACCGGCCGCGCGACTGACGCCGCTCGCAAGGAGCGACACAGATCCGCGGATCGCGGCTGAGCCCGCGCCCGACGCAAGGCCGCGCGCATGCAGCGCGGCGCTGCCGACTGGCTTGGCGATGCCGTGAGCGACGGCCTGGCCGCGTGCAGCGAGCCGCATGCCGAGCCCGAAGGTCGCCTTGCCGGTCGCCTTGATGGCGCCGCGCACCGAGAGCGGCAGCGTAGCGGTGAGGCCGGCGCGCCCGATCGAGCGCGCGACGCCAACCGCCTGCATGAACAGGCTGAGCTTGATGGTGGACTGCCCGGAGGCTGCAGCGCGGCCGGAGGCGGTCAGCGAAGTGGTGCCCACCATGGAGCCCCGGCCCATCGCCTTGGCGATGCCCCGGGCGAACAGCGCGACCGCCTCGGATGACGACAATCGACCGAATGACCGTGCGGCACCCTGCGCGAACAGAAGCGCCCTGCCGGTGAACCCGACGCTGCCCTTGGCAACGGAAAGTCCCCTGCCCGTGAGCTGCGCGCTGAACGAAGCAGCCGCCACGCTGAGCAACGCCGACTTGGTCGCAGCGCCGAGATTGGCGACCGCTCCAAGCGCGCTAAACCCGTGCGCAGCCGCCTTGCCGCTGGCCGTGATGCGCGCGACAAAACCGGCGGCAGTTCGACCGCTCGATTTTGCCGCGCTCCTGCCTGACAGGCTGGCGGCGCCTGCGACGCCGCCGGCGCCGAACGATGCCGCCTTGGTCGCGCCACGCAGTTGCGTGGTCCCTGCCGGGGCCGCGTGACCGGATGACACTGCCCGGGTCGCGCCTCGCAGCGGCGTGGAGCCGGCGAAGGTGATGCGGCCGAACGACGACGCCTTCGACAAGGCCCCCATCTGGGTACTTCCGCCAGAGTTGGCCTTGCCGAATGCCCTGCCCGCAGTCGCAACCGCGAGCGAGGCGCGCCCCGAAGGCGCGGCCTTGCCGAACGAGACCGAGATCGACGTCGCTCGAAGCGAGGTGCGGCCCGTGAATGCGCCACGCCCGAAGGTCCTTGCGGTGCCCTTCGCCTGCAGCGCGCGCGGGGTGGACCACCCGCCGAGAGCCTGCCGGCCGATTGCGTCAAAGCCGAGTAGAGACATGCCTCTGACGCTTCCTCGCCGGCTATAGCTCCGCGGTTAGCAGGAGGTTGACGTTCGGCGATACGAACAGGTTGCCGTTGTCGCCTTGGCTACCGCTGTAGGCGGCAGTGCTGGAGAACCGCAGCAGGCCGCCGCGCGCAGACCCGCCAGAGAGCGATACCGAGATCGTGCCGGCGTTGGTCAGGAACCCGGGAACGTTGTTGTCGAAGAACGCCACGACATTGCCGGAGGTCGGGTTCGATGCCTGCCACGTCGGCGTCGTTCCGACAAAGCCAAACGGCGGTATCCGCATCGGCAGCGGCAGCCATACCGGGATGTCGATGGTTGTGGATGACGTCTTTGCGCCAAGAGAAGGAAGGACGATCGAGGTTCCCAGCCCCACCTGTCCCTGCAAAACCGGGTACAGGTAGCGATAGGCGAGCATCAACTCGTCGGACGGATCGCGAAAGAAGATCGGTGGCGGGAAGCTCGTCAAGCCAGCAGGAAACGACGGGGTCGGTTGGAGATCGACCTCGGTGATGGCGATGGTCTTGGTGTTGGCGTTAAGCGCGCCGAAATCGAACCAGACCTCATAACCGTTCTTGGCATTCGGGGAGACCAAGAAGGTGAGCGCCACACGGACTACACCGTTGTTCGGGATGCTCTGAAACGAGACCGCGTTGAGATCGTTGGTCGCAGTCGTCCAGTTGTCGACGGCGTTGGGGAACGCGGCGCCGGCGGTCGGCGTGATCGTGGCGCCGCTGTTGTTGGTGATGAGCGCCTGCAGGGTGCAGCGTCGACCGGCGAGCTTGGCGGCCTTGTTCGACTCGATGCGCTGCATGAGCTGCACATCGGTGTTGCTGGTCGCGCCGGTGATCTGCGCGGCCCATTGCGAGTTTCCAGTAGCGAAAACCTGGGCAATCGTGCAGGCGGCACCGACCGAATCCAGCATCCAGCCGTCCGGACCATACTGGAAGGTTCCGGTCCCGGTGTTGGTGAACGACGTGCCGCGCTGCCAGATGTCGAAGCAGCCGTTGCGCAGCGCGTTGGTGTCGCCCCTCAGCGTATTGAGGTCTGCCGACAGTGCGCCGATGCCGACGATCGGGGTGGTCGAGAAGCTGATCTTCGCCGTCGTACCGAGCGAGTTAGCCAGCACAATCTGGCGGCCGAGCGTCGTGCCCGACCACGTTCCGATGCCGATCTCCCACTGGGTGAGATCGGCGCTTTCGGCGCGGTAGCTGTAGCTCGCGCTGGTGATGGCGCCAGCGGTGCTCGGGGTCTGGTAGCCGGCAAGCGCGCTTCCGACGGTGAAGTCCGCGGTTCCGGCCACGCCGGAGATGAACCGGCAGACGTCGAGGAAGGAACTTGCCATCGGGTGAGCCTGTGCGGGCTCAGGCCAGGCTGAGCGTCATGCTGGATGCGGAGAACTGCGCCGTGATGCCGCCCGGCATCGACTGCGATGCGACCTTGCGCACCGAGCCCGAGCCCGACGCCGAGGTGTTGACGCCGGTGACGTTGAAGGTGTCCGCGGTGACGCCGGCGACCGTCTGCAGGCCGGTGTAGCTGCCGGCCGAGAAGGTCGGCGCGGTGCCGCCGTACTCGGTCGAGAAGATGAAGCTGTCGCCGTTGGCGTAGCCGTGCGCCTTCGCGGTGATGACGCCGGGAGATGCAGCCGTGACGGTCGCGGGCAGCCAGCTGAACTGGCCCATGTAATCCCAGAACGTCAGGTTGCCCGCGCTCGATGCGTCGAAGAGGCCCCACGCAATCAGCGTGCCCCAGCCGGTGGACGTCGAGGCCGCAAACGTGACCTGCGCACCGTTCGAGGCCGACACCGGCGCAGATCCAGTGGCGTCCGGGAAGGCGCTGTACGTGATGCTGTCGCCGGACGAGATGGCGAAGGCTGCGTTTGCGGTCAGGGTGACCGTGGTGGCGCCGACCAACTGCACCGTCCCGACGACATTGCCGGTCGTGGCGTCGCGCGCCTGCATTCCGACGGTGACCCAGGAGGGCACCGCCGAATGCGTGATGGTCGGGCTCGCGGTGGTGGTGGCTGCCGTCGTTGCAACGGAGCCAGCCACCTGCACGCGCGCGTAGCCGTTGCCCGCGACCTCGGTGAAGCCGGTGCCTGCGTCGGTACCGACCGCCGTGAACAGCGCGAGCCAGACACCGGTCAGGGCCGGCATGGCCTTCGCGCCGGTCAGATAGTTCAGCGCGTTCTTGGCGGAATAGTCGGTAAAGCCGGTCATGCGATCGGTGTCCCCTACGAGGTGATGCGGGTGCGCGGAGCGATCCGCGCGTTACTTGCCGGCGCCGTCGCCAGCGGCGCCAGTCGCGCCGGTCGCGGCCTTGGCGGGCTTCTTCTTGACCGCGGCCAGCAGCGCAGCGACGAGCTTGTCGGCGCGCATGGCCGGGTTCGCGGCGACGCCGAGCGCCTCGAGCACCGCGATCATGTCGTCGCGGCCGATCGTGATCTTCTCGGAGGGCGCGGGCGGTGCCTCGCCGGAGACGAAACCGTGCGGGATCAGATGCTCGACGACGTGCTCGGCGACCTCGACGGTGCCGTCCTCGGCAACAGTGAACTCGTGACCGGCGTGCGAGAACGAGTTGACGCCTTCCGGCGCAAACAGCTTGGGCATTGGTAGCTCCAGTGGTGGGGGTGCAAAGGCGAGAGAGGCAGAGGCGCGCGTACGCGCCCCTGCCGACGCTGCGAGAGCGTCAATTAGCCGTTGGCGATGTTCGAGATCATCGCGAAGGCGGGCGGGAAGTAGCACTGCAGCACTTCGTCGGCGTAGACGCCCGACTCGTACTTGCGGGTCCGCAGCGGCCACTCGATCTGGTAGTAGTCCTGACGGCAGCGGACCTGCAGGACGTTGGCGATACCCGAGACCGGGTACGGCAGCGACTTCGACGTCATCACGATCGTGCCCGCGGGCATGTTCGGATGGATGCGGATGTCGAGGGTCTTGGCGCCGCCCATGCTGAAACGGTTCAGATAGGTGCGGACCATGATGCCGCCGCCGAGGCTGTCGCGCTCGGAGTTGAACACGAACCGCTGGGCCGCGTTGGACGAGCCCTGCAGGATCTTCTTGGAGATGTTCAACGCCTCCTGCGAGTTCACCCAGATGGTGTCGGGCGACAGGCGGAAGTTGTCCCAGCGATCCTTCAGCGCGGCGTCGATCTCGACGATGCCGCCGGAGCCGTCCGAGGTCAGCGGCGTACCGACGCCGGCAGCGCCGGTGGCGAGACGGCCGACATAGGCATTCGACCCGGCCTTGAGCAGCTGGGTCATGATGCCGTCGAACACGAGGCTGTTGGTCGACTGGTCGCTCGACGGCAGCGAGGCTGCGGTCTGCGTGCCGGTCGCGGCCGCCACGATGGCAACCGAGTTGATCGAGGTGATCGCACCGAGCACCTCGGAGCCAGCCGCGCCCCAGAACCAAGCGTAGCCGCAGGCGCCGTTGACCGCCGCAACGGTCGCCGTCAGCGAGCCGGTGGTGCCGCTCGCGACGGTGCCGGTGGCAGCCACCGACTTCTGCGCGGAGCCGCCGCCGAACGTGTCGGACGAGCCGTCAGCGTTGGCGCGGGTGATCGAGGCCTGGATACCGCCGGCGATCGAGCCGTTGACCATGGCGTCGAACGCGAGCGCGACGCAGATCACCGAGTAGGTCGCGGCAGCCAGAACGCCGCCGGTGATCGAGGCCGCGACCGTCGGGGTCGGGGTGATGCCGAGCTGCAGCGAGGTGTTGCCGCCGAGCAGCAGCGCCTCTTCGCCGATCATGGTGGCCTCGAGGCCGACCTTGGCCGCGATCGCCCGGATGTCGTCGAAGCCGCGGCCAGCGTACTCGGCCTCGAAGTCGACGTTGGTTTCCAGACCGATGCCGCGGTAAGCCGCCGCGTAGTCCTGCGTGGAGACCGCCTGCACGCCGCCGCGGTTACCGGCCGAGACGCCGATCCGCATGTTGGCGGTGTTCACGCTGGTCACGGCGCGCCAAGCGGCCTGAATGCCGCCCTTGCCGGTCACGCGCGGAATTTCGTTCCGCAGCGGAGTGAGAACCGGGTACACGAACTTCGCGCCCAGCTCGAGATCGTAGTAGGTCAGGCCCGTGGTGGGCGAGCCGGCCTGCTGGAACGTCGCCGACTTGGCGAACATCTCCGGGACGAAGTTGCGCGCCTCGTGCGACTTCGACATCGACGCGAGGAAGGACTGCACTTCGGCGGCGATCGCAGCGCGATCGAGGTTGCCGTTGACGGTGTAGATCGGCGCCCACGACTTCTGCAGCTCGTGCGGCAGGAAGTCGGTATACTTGACGAGAGCGTTCATCGCTCAAGACTCCAAAACTGGTGATTGCGGGGTGTGGTGGGTGCGCCGTGGTGCCGTCCCCGGCAGGCGCGAGCAGACGCGCGACGTCGTTCCCGCAGTGACCGTCCCCGGCCCGGGTTCTCGTCGCGATGAAGGCTGCGGCGCCCTACCCGTCCCCGGGTGGGCGCCTAGCCGAATTTCAGGAAGTGATCAGACCTGGCCGCGCGTCGGCATCTGCCGACGCATGGACGCCTCGGTGGCTCGGGTGTTGAGCTCCTCGGACGTGATCTTCGCCAGATCACTGGTCACCATGTCGATGGCCTTCTCCGCGACGCGGTAGGGACCGTTCGGCACGGCGGCCGGATAGAGCGAGACCTCGGCGACACGCTTGGTGAGGTCGCCGTTCTGGGTGGTCAGGGTCGCGATCTCCTCGCGGAGCGGACCCGTAGCCTTGGCGACCTCGTCGCTGATCTTCAGCGCGATGCCGGCCTCGATGTCCTTGAACAGCTGGGCCTGCGCGGCCGAAGCGGCAGCGACCTGCGCCTTGAGCAGATCGTTCGCCTCGATCGCCTTGCCGAGATCGTCGCCGGCGGCCTTCTCCGCAGCACCGCAGCAGCCCTTGTCGAGCTTGACCATGGTGTCGTGGATTTCCTTGATCGCGGCGCGATCCTTGGCGCTGTGCCGCGCGCCGCGCTTGAGGAGATCGGCCAGCGGAGCTGCGCGCGTCAGCGCCTCGCTCTGCTCTTCGGCCTTGATGTGGGTCAGCACGGTGTCGAGCACGGCCGCGACGATGTCGCCGAGGTCGACCAGCGCGGCGCCGAAGCGGTCGCGCAGCTCCTTCGGCACCTCGATGCCCCACTCGCCCTCGGTCATGTTCTCGCACGCCTGAACGCACGCGAGCATGTTGGTGAGGTCGCCCATCATGTAGAGGCCGGCGCCCTTGGCGAGCTCGTCGCCCTCGATCGCCTCGCCCTTGAACACGAGGCCCTCGGGCAGCTTGTCGACGAGCGACAGCGCGCGGGCGGCCTTGACCAGCTCGCGGGTCTCCACGTGGGAGGCGTTCAATGCGTCGAACAGCGTGATCGCCTTCTCGACGCCCTCGGCGGTGGTGAGGTCAGCCTTCTCGACGGTTGCGGTCTCGCCTTCGGGCTTCGCATCGCCATCAGCGCCCTTGGCGACCTCGGCGGGCTTCTCGCCGGTCTTGAGCGCATCGAGCACCGGAGCTGCCGCCTTGGCGACCGCGTCCTTGGCTTCGAGCTCGGCGAGCGCCTTCAGCAGGTCGCCCTTCTTGGCGAAGGTCTGGTTCGGCAGGCGCGGCGACGCCCAGACCTGGGCGACGTCGTCGGGAGTGGTCTTGGTCAAATCGACGCCCTCGGTTGCGGTGTTTTCGATCGTGCCACCGGCTTCGACGGTGGCGGTGGCGCCCTTGGCGACCTCGGCAGCGGCCGCCTCAGCGGCGACCGGCTCAGCAGCGGCCTGCTCGACGGGAGCGGCCTTCTTGGCGGCGGCCTCGTCCTCGAGCGCCTTGCGGGCGTCGGCGATGTGCACCAGCCAGTCACCACCCTTCTCGGTCGCGATCTCGGTGGCGCGCTTGGCGACCATGTCGTTGGTGATGACGATCTCCTCGGTGGTCTCCGGCTTGGAGGCCTCGCCGCCAGCGAACTTGCGCATCTCCTCGGTGCCGTCCGCCTTGATCATGGAGAACGTGGCGGAGGGCCCGCACGGCAGGTCGACCAGCGAAATCTCGGAGGGCGCGGCGGTATAGCGCTTTGCGTCGCCATCCTGCCAGCGCTTGAGGTAGCGGCCGCCGATGGAGAAGCCGGTGTAGACGCCCTCCTCGACCTTCTTCCACTCGTTGTCGTCGACGACCTTGGCGGCGATGTCGATCGCCTTGCGCGCATCGTCGAAGCCGATGTCGGTCAGCTTGCCGGCCGCGATCGCCGAGTGCATCGAACGCACGTTGCCGAGGCTCTTGCCGTCGGTCACCTTCGCGATGTCGCCCGACCACTTCTCGAAGTGCGGCTTCGAGGTCGCGTAGTCGAAGATCTCGTTGGCGCGATCGACTTCCTCGACCACTGCGGTGCCGTAAACGATGCGCTTGGCGGCATCGACCTTCGCGATTTGCACGAAGAGCGAAAGATTATCCATGTCCAGTTCTCCTGCGTCGCGTTTTTCGACGACGGTTGACATCCAGTTTTCTTTGATCTCGGCCCACTGCTCGGGTCCGAACTCAAGCACGCCGTCGAACGGCGCCATCTCGTCGATGACGATGTCCGCTCCCTGATAGGTGAGCGTGACGTGCGATTTGAAGTCAGGCCACCGCCAGACGGCGCCTGCGTCGTGGATCTCGCGATGACGCGAGGCGAGCTCGTCGGAGTGGAAGCGAAGCACGAGGGCTTCACCTTCCTTGCCGAGGCGCTCGAGGTGACGCTCACCGCCTTCGACCCGGAAGATCGGCACGGTGGAGCGCGGCACGCCGGACCATTCGACCGGCTCTTTCGAGTAGGCGATGGTGACGTGGAAATCGTCGATGGGCAGCGTGACCGGGAAGCCGTTGGCTGCGGCCCAGCTCTTGAGTGCCTCGCCGTTGCGAAGGCTGCGCTTGATGTAGAGCGTGCGCTTGTCGCCCTTGGCGAAGCGCATCGGGCCGCCCTCGACGACGGAAATGACGAGCGGCAGCGAAGCGCGGACGCCGGGATGCAGCGGCTCGGGCGGCGCGCGCAGATATTCCCAGCGCGCCTCGGTGTGCTCGTCGTTCAGCTTGACGGCGAGCTTCTCCTCGACGCGCTGAACGAAGGTGGTGAAGTCGACCCGGCCGGTTGCGATCTGGCAGACCTGGCCGCGGATGCCTGCAGGGTCGAGCGTGATGCCGGCCTCTTCGAGCGTCTCGCGGATTGCTGCCTCTTCGGCCGTCTCGCCCGCGTCGATGCCCCCGCCCGGGAAATTCCACTCGCCGCCGTGGTCCCCACCCGGGGCCCGCTTCATGAACAGCGCGCGTCCATCCGGGGTCACGATGGCGATGCCGGCCGCCTGATGGCGGCCCGCGTCCGGATCGACGGCCGCCTTGGTGGCGTCCTTCTTCTTTTTCTTCTTCTGGCCCTCGAGGTCGTAGCCCTGAAGGCCGGACGTTGCCGACGCCGGCGCGGCGAAGGTCGATTTCTCCGCCGCGGTCATGGCGTCTCCGGGAGCTGGGGGATCAGGTGAGCGTGTTGGCCCACGCCGTGATGGTCGGCGCGATGTTTGCGTTGCCAAGCGCGTTCGGGTGGATGCCGTCGGCGGTGAGAACGCCGCCCGAGACCTTCCACTTGCCGGGGTTGGCCGGATCTTCGACCACCGCGGCGACGTCGATGACGCCGTCGATGGTCACGCCGACCTGCGTCAGCAGCCATGCGTTGAACAGGCCGCGGATGCCGGTGCTTTCGTAGTTGGCAACGACGGTCTGGCCGCCCGTCGTGGTGAAGCCGTCCGACGAGGTGCAGCGCGGCAGCAGCGTGCACTGGTAGACCTTGAGGCCCCGCGCCTTCGCCGACTTCCAGTTCGCGAGGGCCAACGTCTGCATGCTGGCGAGCGAGACGCCGCCGGCAGGATCGTTGTTGCCCATGTCGGTGACGTAGTGGGTGGCGTACTCCATCAGGCTGTCGCGCCGCCAGCCGTGCCCGATTGCACCCTCGCCCTGCAGGCTGTCGCCCGCGCGCGCCAAGTTCATATACGGGATGGCGCCGCCCGAGGCGCCGACCAACCCGCGCTCGAGGAAGCCGTTTGCGCCGACGTTGTTGTTCACGTCAGCCACGCCGACCGCGATGCTGTCACCGCGGATCACGACGGCGGGCGTCGGGGTCAGCGGATAGCCGAGCACTGCGAGCGGACCATAGCCCTTTGAGACCAGCACGCCGCCGTTCGCCACCATAGCGCCGGTGAAGCCGAGAACCTGGCTGCTGCCGGAGGTGTTCTCGACGAAGGTGTCGGCGGTGGTCAGCGTCAGCACGCCGTACTGCACGAACTGACCGGCGGAGGCGACCGTGACGCCGGTACGGATGGCAAAATCGGTGCTCGGCGCCAGATCGGCGCCGATCTTGTCGGAGATGAAGTAGTGGGCGCCGGCGGCGAGCAGCCGGTTGACCTGCGCGCCGAAGAACGCCCGGCGGGTGAACACGCCGGTCAGCGACTCGAGCGCCGCCTCCACCGTGATGTCGTTCGGCGCGTCGGCGTCCGAGCTGGTCGCGTTGGCGAGGAAGTTGCCGTACAGGAGGCGGATGTCGCGCACATAGACCGGCGCCGAGCGCATCTTGATGCGGCTCTCGAACCGGGTCGCGGTGCCGCCGCCCTGCGTGTAGTCGCCCATGACGCGGCCGCGCGTGGCGACGACCTGCAGCTTGCGCGGGGAGATGCGTTGGAAGTCGGTCATCGGTTCACATCCTTACGAGCGTGACGACGGGCTCGGCTGCGGAGCGCGAGGTCGCAGCGGTCACGCGCTGCCCGTTGAAGGTGACGAAATCCCAGCGAGTGCCGGCCGGTGCGGCCACGCCACCGGCGTAGGAGGCGGCGACCGGCGCCGACGAGGCGGTGCGGTCGAGTGTCGCCCGGCGCGCGATCGACGCGCGGCGAGCCAGCTGCAGCCGGCTCACGCCGCGATCCACGCAATCTTGTCGCCGGCGTCGACCAGAATATCGACGGCGCCGAAGCTCGGATCGAAGTAGCGCAGCGGACCCACGTTGGTGTCCGCGTTCGGGCCGACGGTGTAGAAGATCGCGGCCGAGGCGTTGATCGTCAGCATCGGCAGCAGCAGCTCCGCGTTCGGCAGAACGCTGCCGGCCTGCGCCGCGATGGAGGACTGCCCGGGGTTCGCCATCAGCTGCGCCCCGGTCGCGCCGTAAGGCAGCGCGACATGGGGCACGCCACCGGCAAAGCCGACGTTGCAGTATCCGAAAGTGATGTGAACGCCAGACAGAGCCATGGAGGTGTCCTACCGGTTGAGCGCGGTTGAGGGCGTGAGATCAGGCGGTGGCGCCCGTCTCGTTCTTCCAGTTCTTGCCGTCCCAGATCACCAGGTGGTTGATCGTGGTGTCGTAGAAGCGGAAGCCGATGAGCAGCGGATGAGTGCCGAGCGCCGAGGTCGGCCGCGCAGTGGTCGGACCGGACGGCGCCAGCAGCATCCAGCCGTTGGCCTGCAGTCCCGCCGAGTCGAACTCGGGCACGTCCTGCACTCCGCCCGCCGGATCGAAGGTGCGACCGTTGACGGTGACCTTGCGGCCGTTCGCGGGCGGGATCAGACGGTGGGTGGTGATGGTGGAGTTGATGGTCACGGCGTTACCCATTGAACTTGTCCCCCAAGGGTTCGAGCTCGCCGACCGAGACATACTTGTCCGGTCGCGCGAGCTGAGCGGCCGCCGCGTTGCGGTGAGCCATCTCGTTGATCCGGCGAAGCTCGGCGAGCGTCAGCATCTGCTGGCCGCTCTCCTTCGCCTCGTTCCGGCGAGCGCCGCGGTATGATCCGGCTGGTCGGGCCATCACTTGTCCTTCTTGGGCGGCGCCTTGGCGCCGACCTTGGTTGAGGGGGGCGATGTGGAGGGGGTCTTGGTGGAGCCCGGCTCGGGCGCCGTGGGCTGCGGGACGGCTTGCGCCATCGCCTTCGCCTCGGTGACCTTCTGGTCGAGCTGACCGTTGTCGATGTTGACGTAGCCGGTTGCGGTCTTGACCATCAGCTGGCTTGCCGCAGGGTTCGGATCAGGCTCCTCGCCGATCTTCTCCCGGACCTGATTGATGGTCAGGATGCCGTCCTCGGCGTAGCCGCGCAGGATGGTCGACTGCTTCTCCGGGTCGATCTCCTGCTCTTCCGCCCACGCGAACTCGAGGTCGTCGTCGGAGAACTCGCGCATCAGCACGTCGTTGAGGGTCTCGGTGACCCACTGCTTCATGGGCTCGATGCCCTCCTCCTCGGCCTGCTTCTCGTGCTGCTCGGCGATCGAGCGGTTCGAGAGCGAGACGAAGGCGGCCGGCGGATAGGAGAACGCGAAGCAGACGATGCGGACCAGCCACTCGTCGAACTCGTTCTTGAGCGGCGGCTCCTTGAGCGGCGTGTAGGCGTTGCCGGAGCCGGTCGGGATGAACTTCATCCGGCGACGGTTGGCGAGGTTGCCCGAGAACAGATCGTCCCAATACTGCTGGAAGCGTGCAGTCTGGTCCGGCGTCCACTCGGCCGGCAGCGAATACACCGCGTCCGGCTGGTTGCCTTCGCGGAAGTATTCGAGCTGCGCCAGCGAGCGGCGCAGCGCGATCGAGACGGTCATCACGACCTGCTCGACCGGCGAATAGCCATAGACCCGGTTAGGACGCAGATTGAGCGGCCGATAGATCAGGTCCGCCGTGGTGTAGTTCACTGCCGGGAGACCTTTCAGCACCTGCTGATAGGCCGGAGGCAGCATCGCGAACTTCGGCGGCTTCATGCCGATCGGCGTCTGATGCGCGATCATGGAGCCGGGCACCAGCCGGAAGCCGAAGGTCCGGTGGTTCTCCAGCGTGATGGTGTCGCCGTTCCACGTGAAGTCCTGCCCGGTGAACGGGATGGGCTCCGGGGTGCGGCCCCAATCGTCGATCACCCGCTTGATGGTGCCGCCGTCGACGTAGCGCAGGCCGATCAGCCCGCCGCCACGGTTGCGCTCGCAGAAGATCGACGGGGCGTCGATCACGAGCAGATCCTCGAGGATCGCGCGCAGCCAGGATCGGAAGGTCATCTCCCGGTCGGGCCGCTTGAAGAAGCGCGTGATCTCCTTGATGCGGTTCTGCTGAGCCGCAGGCAGCTCGGAGATCGGCGGCCGCTTCTTCTTGCTGCTGTCCTCGTGCTTGACGCGGATGGTCCACGGCAGGCGGCACATCTGATCCTTGCGCCGCTCGATGACGAGCCGCATCGGGTCGTAGCTGTCGGCGAGGTTGCGCAGCGCCGGGAACGAGATTTCCTCGTAGGTGCGCGGCGTGGTGGCGAGGTTGTAGCCCGGGATGAAATCCCAGACGCGGCCTGCGACCTCGGGCGGGGCAATCGGCTGGATCGGGTTGAGAGGTCCGAACCAGTCGGCGCCCTGCGCGGTGCCGTAGCCCGCGCCCGGCGTGACCGGGCGCCCTTGCGACGACACGTTGACGTCGTAGGGAGAGAGCGACCGCATCGAGCGGCCTTCTCCGCGAGGGGTGGACACCATCCTGCAGCTTCCGTTTTTACGTTGTGGGCCCCGCTTGAGGCGTTGGCGCGGGCAGCGGGACGCGCTCCCAGCCCCGTTGCATGAAGGCTGAGGCGTCGTCCTTGCTGACGGCGATGATGCGGTTGGCCGGCGGGTATGCTGCCGTGCCGTCCATCAGGTAGACGGTCGATACGTCGTCCGGCACGCGGATCAGCACCTTGTCGCGCGGAGGCGTGGCCGGTGTGATCTCGAAGCCGAACTGGGGACCTTCCGGAGGCGGGGCGCTTGCGGCCCCGCCCTGCTGCTGCGCGCCCTCGGCGAGCCGCTTGTAATACTCGATCCAGCTGTTGGCGCCGGAAGCGAGAGCCAGGTCGTTCACCGCCCAGATCCATGCGTCGGCACGGTCAGGCGACTTCGGTCCGCCGTAACCGAGCGTGGTGAAGGCGGTGAGCTGGTCCTCCAGCTCGTTGAAGCGTCCGACGTGGCGCACGCCGTTGCGGGTATACAGCGTGGAGATCGGCTCGGCGCGGACGTGCTTGCCCTTGCTTGCATGCACCACGCGCACCGGGACGTTACCGTCCAGCGAGCGGATGACGTAGGCGACCATGTCGCCGCCGTAGTTGGTCTCGGCGATGATGTGGTCGGCGCCGTAGGCGTGGTAGGCGGCGATTGCCGCCTTGCCCCAGTTCTCCGGACCGCCGACGATCGACAGGTCGGCGCGCAGATAGACACGGTTGTCCTTGCCGAGCGAGGCGACAATGATGCCGATCTCGTCGTTGAGCGGCTTCTGCTCGACGTCGGTCTTGTCGCCGGGCTCGGATGCGCCGGACGGGTCGATCGAGACCACGGTCTGCACATATTCCGGCTCGTCGCCGACGACGACGCGGCAGCTCTCGATCATCTCGGTGGTCCAGAGCGCGCCGACGTTCTCGTCGATGTAGGCGCCTTCCCAGAACCGCTTGCGATAGTTGCCGGTCGAGTTTTCGAGTTCCTTGATGTAGCCCGCGTCAAGGTTCGCGATGTTGTCAGCGGGATTGATGAACATCCGCTGGTAGTTCTCGGGGTCGTTGATCGCGACCTTGGTCTCTGGGTCCTTGAGCTCGCCGAACAGGACGTTGGTCCAGTGCGACTTGCCGACCGGGTTGATGTCGTAGAACATCCGCTGCCGGCAGCCGGCGACGACCTGGGCGAGACGCGAGCGGACCAGCTTGGCGGTGTACCAGCTGATCTGCGAGCACTCGTTGAGGAAGATCGTGGCGTATTCGGCGCCGAGGATCTTGTCGGCGCGCGAGGCGTCGTCGAGACCGCCGATCCAGATTTCCGATCCGTTCGGAAACCGCACCACGTTGTGGGGGTGGCGCGAATGCCTGTATGTCGTCCCCGGGAAGAAGAGCTTCATCACCTTCGGCAGGGTGTCGAGACCCACCGAGGCGTCGGCATGGACCGCGCGGTTGCGCAGGATCACATGGCGGGAGCCCGGGAAGCGCAACGCGCGCAGCACGATGGTGCGGACGAGCGTCGTGGTCTTGCCGGAGCGGGCGCCGCCGACCAGACAGGTGTGGCGCTGATCGCCACCGAGCAGGATGGTGGCCTTCTCCTGCGCCGGCGTTGCGCCCTTCTCGCCCCATGACGAGAGCGCGGGGCCGCCATTGTGCCCGACCTTGGTCGGGCCCTCGGCGCCGACGATGACGAACTGAGGGCCCCTGCTGGGGGCTTTTTTCTGCCGCGCGGCCTTAGAGCTTGGCATCAGCCGCCGAGATCACGAACACGGGCTGGGCCCCGCCCGCGACCTCGCCGGAGTGCTCGACCTTCTGCGGCGCATAGAGCCCGAGCAGCTTGGCCTGAAACTCCATGGTGCGACGTGCCTGATCCATGCTCTCGCCGACCCCCTCGAAGGCGTCGGCCAGGGTTGCGGTGAGCATCATCTCGAGGCGCGCGGCCATAAGGCTGCGCAGCTCTTCGACGCCCTCGATCGGCTGGCTCTCCATCGCATAGCGGACGAGCTTGTAGGCGTAGGTGCGATTGACCTTCAGCTCCTCGCCGATCTGCTGGAACGTGTAGCCCTGCAGGCGATACTGAACGGCCTCCTCGGCCTTGCGCTTGAACGCCGCGGTGACAGCGATCTCGCGGGGCGAGGTCGATGAGTTCTTGACGGTTTTCTTGCCCTTCTTCCTCCGACGGTCCTTGCCGTCCGACTGGGCTGCGACTGCTTTGTTGGGCATGGGGACACTGAATTTCGTTGGTCTCGTGGGTCTCGATGGTCGGGTGGCGGGCGCCACAAAGAGAAAGGGGCCGCCCTGCGAAGGCGACCCCTTTCCCTAAGCTCGGTGACGAGCTTGGCAGGCTTACTTGCTCTTCGGCGACTTACCGCCCGACGTCTTGCTCTTGCGGCTCGACTTCTTCGCGCTCTTCTTCTTCGTGCGGGACTTCGCGGCCTTGTTGGCGCGCTTGACCGCCTTCTTCGCCTTCTTCGCCATGATCGGCTACTCTCCGTGATGTGCGTCAGAGGTAGGCGCTGACACTACGCCTTGTCTCCCTTGTCGGGAAACGCCGTCACCAGCCGAGCGAGTGTTCGCTGCGGTGGACGAATCTTCTGTAGCCGAATTTTCGGCTTTGGCAACTCGAAGCCGAGCGCCGATGCGAGCAGGTGCCCGTCGATGAAGGACGAGTCTGGAACGGGATAGTTGGTGCGCTTGATGAACTCTGTGGCGCTCGCGCCGTCCGCGAACACCACGCAGATGTAATAGTCGGCGGTGTCCTGCTGGGCGTTGGCGTTCTGCTGACGCGCGAGGTCGGCCTTCATGCCCTTGCCCTTGGCGTCGAGCTCCTTGGACTCTTCGTCAGCGGGCGAAGCGTCCCCTGCGGGGATGTCGCCGAAGGCATCGCCGAGCCTGCGCATGCGCTCGAGGTGCTCGTCCTCCGGGGAGAGCCCCTCGGGCATGTCGGCGAGCACGTCGGCCTCGTTCGGCACGAAATCGAGTGCCTTGGCGGCCTCGCGACGCTTCTTCATCGCGTCGGGGTCGAGCTTGCGCAGACCGCCGCCGCCCTCTTTCTTCTTGATGCTGAGGTTGAGCTTCTTCAGCGCCATGGCGCGTCACCTCTCGACCGGCTGTCCCGCGGGCGTCGCGAAATACGGCGTCCGGTACAGCCCGAAGCGATCGAGCTTGATCTTCTTGTCGTTGTAGAGCGCGATGAAGCGATCCTGGCCGGCAGCATCGAGGTGCTGGAAGTAGAACTTCAGGTGCGCGATGCCCGAGCGCGGCTGGAATTTGACGTATTTGCCGATGTACTCGGTGCGCTCGTACGACGACAGGCCGTGTTGATCGCACAGCGCCTCGGTGAGCTCCTCGCCGCCGTCATACGGGTGCGAGGAGATCGACGTGACGTGCACCTGGCCGGCGACCGGCGACGGCACGTCGCAGTAGATCTTGTAGTTCTTGTCGGTGCCGATCACGAGCGCGCCGGCCTCGATCTGGGCGAACAGGTCGTCGGGGTGCATCGAGCCGCAATGCGAGCAGGCGCGGTGCCCATCCGGGGTCATCCACCAGTCATTGGACTTGTCCTGCGGGAGGAACGGCACTTCGAGGCGCCGCGGACAGCGGTGCCCCTCCGTGGGGTGCTTCTCGTCGACGTGCCCACGCAGTTTCCAGTAGGCGTTCGAGCCGCACTTCTCGTTCCCTGCACGGACGCCGAGGGGACTGTCAGCGTCCTCGCCCCACTTGAACACCGCGGGGCAGTACGGACATGCGTGATCGCTCGACATGAGTGCTCCTTAGTCGTCGCCGCCGAAGTCGATGTCGATGCCGTCACCGCCGAAGAAGCCGCCGTCGTCGACGATGTCGATACCGCTACCCACGATGACCGGGTCGACGTAGAGCGGGTCCACGATCATCGGCGCGGCGTAGACGTGAGGACCTGCCAGTGCGCTGCCGATCATCGCACCGGCCATGCCGGCGACCAGCACGTCGCCGGCGGAGGCGCCGTGGTCGACGTGATGCACAACGGTCTGGGTAGGAGCGGCTGCGTAGACGGGCTGCGGAGCTGCGGCAGGAGCCGGGCCGGGTGACGGCGGCGTCGGGCGCGGCGCGTAGGCCGCGCCGCTCCACGGGTCGCCCCACGGGCCGCGCTGGGCCGTCGGACGCGCCTCGCTCCAGCGACGGCGCTCGCTGTTCTGCTCGCGCAGGGCCAGGATGAACCAGCCGAGGCCGAACAGCAGCGCCATGATGGCGAAAACGATCAGGAGCACGGCAAAGCCGGAGATGTGCAGGTGGTGCATGGCGTGGGGAGCCTATGGTTGGGGGACGGAGGTGGTTGGTCAGAGCCGCGATGCGAGCAGCAGCACCAGCAGCAGGATCAGGACGGCGTTCACCGCGTGGTCGAGCGCGAGAAGCCAGAAGATGGAGCGGCGCCGCATCAGAGCATCGCCTGCACTGCGGTCACCAGCGTGTGGACCGAGGAGATCAGCATCGCGACCAGGCCGACGAGCAGCGAGGTCTCCATGATGGGGTCCTTCGAGAAAGCCTTGTCATGCCACCATGCCGAGATCAGGCACACCAGCAGGCAGCCCGAAGCAAGGGTCGCTACAACGCCGACGAAGATCATCACTGCCTCTGGAACATCCGGAATACATCGAGCCGGGTCACGCCGATCTCGTCGGCGACTTCCTGCATTGTCTTGCCACGGGCGCGCAGCTGCAGCGCCTTCTTGATGAGTGCATCTTGGACGGCGTGGCTGACAGTCTGCATGGACACCTTCGGTTCAAGGTCGCGGGGGATGGGGCGGCTCATGCCGGAGCGTCCGGGCTGGTGAGCCGCTGGTTGATCTCGCAACGGAGCAGCTCCGCGCGAGCGAGCGGGAGCCAGTCGCAGATGCGCTCGAAGTCGCGCGGGAAACGCTCCTTGAGCGGGATCAGGTAGAGGTAGGAGAAGCCGTCCAGCGAGCGCGGCAGGAAGGTGTAATCGGGAGGCAGCGAGACGCCGCTCTTCTCGATCTCGTCCATCAGGCGGCCCTTGGTCCAGTCCCATATGGGCGCCCAGTTGCCGACGGTCGGGCGGATCGCGCCATGCTTTCGGATCGACATGAAGCGGATCGCGTTGTCGAGCGCGCGGATGCCGGTGGCCGAGAGGATCGTGCCCTCGATGCCCTCCTGCTGCTTGACCATCTCGACCACGTCCTTGTGGTCGAGGCGCGGGATGGAGGCCGCGGCCAGGATCTGCGCGCGGCGCATCGGCTGGAACAGGCCGTTGGAGAAGTGCTTGTAGAACACCGGGTGCGGCAGGCGCAGGATTTTGCGGCCGAACAGCTTGCGCTCGTAGTAGTCGAGGCTCTCGTCGATAAACTCGAGCCCGGGGATGTCGTCGTAGTAGAACGGGATCATCTCGATCTTGTCGCGCAGGCCCAAGGCCACCGCGATCGAGTCCTTGCCACGCGAGAAAGCGATCAAGGTCTTGTCGCCGTATCGCTCCTTGTATTCGGCGATCAGCGCGTCACCGCGGGAGTGAGGGATCTTGTCGAGGCCGCTCACTGCCGGGGCCTCCGAAGTGTCAGCTTGGCGTGCATCCGGTTCGGATCATCGGGGTCGCGCCAGCACTCGATCTCCGGCTTGGGCATCAGGATGTCCATGAACGGCCGAATGACCTCGGAGAGCTGGGCGCGGGTGAGGACGCCGTCCCCTGCCCGTTCCATGATCTCGGCGTGGATGATCTCGCCGACGAGGTCGAGCTTCGGAAGCTGCGCTGTCACTTCTTGCGACCCCCTCAGTTCACGATAGGCGAAGGCGATGTCCCTGACCTCGATGTCGAGCTTCTTGATGTGCGCGTCGCGCAACTCGAGCTCGCGCGTGGCGGAGCGGCGAAGGTCCGCCAGCGCCGATTTGAGGAAATCGTTCTCGTCCTTCAGCGCGCGGACCTGCCGGCGCAGCTTGACGAACGAGTTGTCCGGGGCGGAGCCCGTGCTGACCTTGACGATGTAGGGCTGCTTCACGAGGCGAGCGCCCGCAGATACTCGAGCACCTGGCTCGACGTGCCTTGGAAGTGGCCCATTGCGGTGGCGCGCTCCTGATAGGTGCGCTGCCGGGTGAGGTGCCCGGCAGGGAGCTCCCTCCCCTCGCGCGCCCAGTAGCGCTGGCGGATCACCTCGGGGTGCTCCTGAATGAACACCGGCGTGACGTGGAAGCCGACATGCTCCAGCGGCGCGACGATCTGCGACATCGAGAACGGCGTCTCGATCAGCAGCGGCCGTTTCGCGGTGTGCGACTGCCGGCAAATCTCGGCGGTGTAGGAGGCGCCCGGCGCTGCCTTGAACTGATCGTGCGGCACGTAGTGGTAGAGGCCGGCGAGCTGGCCGCAGACCCACGACTTGCCCGAGCCCGGGCAGCCGACGACCAAGAAGGCGGTGAGGTTCGCCGGGATCATCAGGCGACCCCGCTCAGCAGCGCGCAGAACCAGATCAGCTTGCATACGACGTGGAGCGACTGGTCGGTGTTGTAGCCGATGCGGTTGCGGCACTTGGTGAAGTCGATCACCGCGTGGGCGACGAGCTCGGCGACTGCGAGGAGCCACGAACCGGTGGCGAGCTTGACGGCTCCGGCGTGGATCGCGGCGTGCGCGAGCAGCGCGCCCGGCCAGATCGTCTCGGCCGGAACGAGGACGGGTGACCAGCCCGGGTTCTTGGCCTTCGACAGCCAGTCGCCCTGCAGCGGATAGTCCGCTACCGCGTGGCCGATCAGCATCCAGAACAGGGGGCCGAGAGCATCCAGCATGTCAGGCGGCCTTCTGCTCGCGCGTGCCGAGCTGGCACTTCCAGCCGGCGAGGCGCTCGGCGGGATGCTGCTTCATCCACTCGGCGATCGCCGGCAGACCGACCATGCACTGGGTCATGGTCATCGGCTGGAAGTCGGAGTTGGTCACGGTGACCTCGTGGCAGTCCGCGGGGGCCGCGAGGCTGCACAGGGTCGCGATGATCTTGATCATTGGGGGCGGCCTTCCGGAAATTCCCAGCGATCGCAGGTCCTGTGATGGTCCTCGATCGGGATGTGCGTGTAGATCGGCATGGTGCAGCCATTGCCGCACGAGATGCTGCCGGTCTGGACCGGCATCATCCACGTGGACGTCTCCTCGTGATCGGCGAGGCACTGGCCGCGGTCGATGCCGCAGCCGGCGAGCAGCAGCGCGCCGAGCAGCATGAAGGTCCGTGTCATCGGGGGTCCTTGCGGTGCGCCGCGAGTAGCGCGTCGATGAATGGTCTCGACTTCGCCGCCATCTCGGCGGAGAGCTTCTTCTTCCAGTCGGGGCCGTACTTGGCCTTCTGGATCGCGACGAACTCGCGGAGGATCGCCTTCACCTCGTCGGAGGGCTCCGGACGGGGAGCCTCACTCATCGGCGTGGCCGTGGCAGACGATGTGCCCACACCGGGGACACGTCGAGCGCAGCTCCGGCTGACCTTGGTCGATCACCGGAAACTCGATGCCGTGAAGCTCCGCGGCGCGCAGCTCGAACTTGATGAGCGCGACCCGCAACGCGGAGAGGATCAGGCTGTTGTGGCGGCTCGGGACCTGGCCGTTGAGATACTTCACCCGGTCGATCAGGACGCGCAGCACCTCCTGACTGTTGGTACCGCCGTGAGGCCGGCCCTCGTTGCCGGGATAGCCCTCGCCGACCCGCTTCATGAACTGGATCAGGGACTGGGGCGCGCCGTCGTAGCCGTCGACGGCGTAGAGGTGGCCCTTCTCGACGACTTCCATCACGGCGCCTCGCCGAACTTGGTCACGCGCGCCTTGGCGATGTACCAGCCGTCGAAGGTGCCGACGAGCACGGCGACGTAGCCCGTGATCCAGGCTAGGTAGTAGTAGCCGTGCTCCGCCAGCGCGACGCAGATGCAGATCAGGATCTCGGCGACCGTCAGGAGGCCGACGATGATGTTGGTCTCGTTGATCATCACGCCACCGGCGCCGCGAGGCGAGCCATGTGGGTGCGACCGACCTTGGTCGGGCCCCGGTAGGGCTCCGGGTTCTCGACGGGCTCGCAGAGTGCCGGGCACTTGCCGTGGCGCCCGAGCGGGGCACTGCAGTTCGAGCAGCGCCCGGCCGCCTTGAGGTCGGCCGGGCCAGCCTCGACGAACCGCGTGATGCTGAAGGGCCGCTCGAAACCGGTCAGGTGATAGTTGCCGTCGCGGTGGTTGGCGATCCAGACCTCGTAGAGGCGACCAACGGTGAGTTCGTCACGCACAAGCGTGTTGTCGATGCACTTCACGAAGAGGGGCATGGTGGATGGTCTCCGGGGTGTGACCCGCGTCGATGGTCAGTCGGTGCGGGAGGTCAGGCGATCAGAGCAGCGGCACCAGCACGTTCACCTCGTCGACCTGCAACAGACCGGCGCGTGATGGATGCGGGTCATGGGCGAGCTTGCCGCCGCGATAGACCACTGCGTGGAGCACGCCCCGCTCGGCGGGGCCGTAGGCGAGATAGTGGACGCCCGAGGTGCGCAGCCAGTAGTCGAAGTCGCCGTTGCGCAGGGCCAGGATCGCCATGCCGCGCGAACGCACGAAGTTGTTGAAGCCGGCCCAGAAGCCCTCTTCGCAATCGTGGAAGTTTGGTACCTGATGGAGCGGCAGCTCCAAGATCGAGGCGACGGCGGCCTGCTGGCAGTTGCCGCGAGCGCCGGTCTCCCTGTCGTGGAATTTGTCTTGGTCGACGGGCTTCATCGCGATCCTGATCTGTGGTTAACGCGCGTCCGTCGCCATGTGGGTCGACGCGACACGACCGCCCCCTGAACTAGCAGTGTGAAGATGGACCACCTGAAAACGATACACGCCAAGGCTGGCGAGGACGCGCGACCGACCGGCATGGTCCGCTTCAAACACATCACGCGAACGTCGGGCCGCCTCCAATACCAATTCCGCGGATCGAAGGGCCTGATCTGGATCGACGTTCCCCACGTGGACGCCAAGGGCCGCGAGATCGGGGCGTTCGACCTCATGCCCGTCTCGGGCCGGGCGAACTGAAGCTCAGCGCGTCACGGCTCCGACGACGCGCTCGCATGCGTCGCACATGAAGTACGGCTCATCGAAGCGACAGAGCTTGCCGCAGGTCGTGCATTCGACCGCCGGCAGGAACGTGATGTGCGTCGGCTTGACCGTGATCGGCCGGTTGATCTGCTTGAGGAGCTGCAGCAGGCTCTCCTCGGTGAGCGGCTTGGCCTCGTCGGCCGGATTGCGCAGCGGCCCGATGTCGATCTTCACAGCTCGACGCCTCGCCGTTCGAGCTCGTCCTCGACCGCGGTGAAGGCGCCCTCGAGGGGCGCGAGCATCATCGCCATCGTCGCGATCATGGCGTTGCGCCATGCGAGCAGGAACAGGGTCGGGATCATCACAGCTCCTGCAATGCGGGCTTGGATCGCGGCGGGATGACCGAGAGGTCGATCTCGCCGATGAAGCCGCCATGCACCAGCGTGTAGGCGACGCGGCCGTGGGGCTTCCTGCCGAAGTTCTCGTCCGAGCTGGCCTTGCCGAGGATGTGGCAGCGGCCGAGCAGGCCGTCTGCCGAGAGCGCCTCGCAGATCGCCATGACGAGATCGCCGTGCGAGGACGCCTCCTCGGTCCACGCCACCGCGATCAGGTCGATGTCGCGGGCGAGGCTGCCGTGCACGGCGACCGCGTAACCGCGGTCGCGCGCCACCGTCCGGATCGTCGGCAGCATGCTGTCGAGCAGCGACTGGCAGAACGCGCCGGTCGCGAAGCGGACGGCTACGGGCTGGGTGTCTTTCACAGGATCAGCACTCGATGAGGAAGATCAGGAACAGACACCAGCCCCAGCCGTCATGACCGGAATAGCCGATGGCGCCTGCGGCGATGGCAAGCGCCACCGACACCCAGTGCACGTTGACGGGCGCGAACCGGCGGATCAGTTGCTCTTTCACTTGCTCTTGCCCGGCGCCGGCGGGAACAGCGACGCTGCCACCTTGATCTCGAAGGTGCTGTCGTCGATCTTGCGGACCACGCCGCGCTCGTCGTCGAACATATCGTCACCCAGCCGGGGGACGTAGCCGAACGAGAACACGAAGGCGTGCATCAGCTCGCGCGGCTTGATCGCGGCCTCCGACGTGGAGCCGGTGATGCGGATCTTGCCGAGGTCGTCGCCGGTCCCGAGCTGGAGCACGTATCGCTCCGCCTTGGCGGCGCCGCAGACCGTGGTCGGGATCGAGACCATCAGCTGGGGCTCGGTGCCCGGCTTGGACTGCCCGGTGCCGCGCACCTTGGGACGCATGTAGGTCAGCTTCGCCATCGGCGGCTGATTGGTCTTGGTGACCGTCTCGATCTCTTCAAAGGCCATTGGTCTGGTCCTTGGGGTGATGCAGTGGGGGACTGCGTGGAGCACCCAGCCATATGCGCGTCAGTGAGAGGCGGGCCGGGTCAATGAGGCGCCGCGTTAGCGGCTGAAGTCGAAGGTCTCGTCGCGTACCGGCTGGGGGCGCGAGAGCATCCACGACCATTCGGTGAACGACATCGAGAGCAGCAGCTTGCCGTCCTTCTCGATGTAGATCCGCTCGTGCTTGGCGGACTGGTAGATCTGGTGCGGGTTGGAGGGCACTGCCGGGGCGCTCATGCTAACGAGGTCACCTTGTGCAGCGTCTTGAAGTGCAGCTCGGCGCGCTGGATTTGCCGCTTGAGGTCGAGCCACATCACCTTGATGTGGTTGTCGCCAGCGCCGATGACTGTCATCGGCGTGTACGGCTGACCCTTCATGGCGACAACGTCGCCAATCGCGACGTCGCTCGCGCTCTCGATGTCAACGCGAACCTCGGCCATCAGCGCGACGCCTTCGCTCGTCGGCGAACTCGGCGGTGGTGATCGAGCCGGCGCTGTGCGCCGACCCGACGTACATCAGTGCGATCAGGATGTAGGCAGGCATGGGGGACCGTGGGGATTGTTGTGGAGGCTTGCAGACCCCCGACGATGTTTCGCCCCATCGCCTTACAGCGGGCTGGTTTGGTCGCCGATTTCTTTGCCTTCAGTCGGGACGCGCCTTTCTCCGACATCCGCTGTGGAGGGCATCTCTCCCCCGCTCCGGGCACGTGGCTCCCCGGTCAGCGCGGCTTGCATGGCGGGGTCCGTTGACCGAGCCGTTGCCACGGCAGTCTCGGGCGGATACCCCTGGGTGTGTGAAGTGAAACGCGACAGCCCGCCCTATACGGCGTCCCGACCGCGCACGGGCGCGGCGGGCGAGCTATGTGGGCGAGAGAGCCAGGCGGTGTCGCTTGGCGTCAACGAAGCGAAACGGGCCGGGACGCCCGGCTCTCTCGTGAGGTCGGGGCTACGCGATACAAGCGCCCCTATCTGGTTGCGGAGGTCAGATTCGAACTGACGGCCTTCAGGTTATGAGCCTGACGAGCTACCGGGCTGCTCCACCCCGCAGAAAACTCTAGCAGTTGAAGTGCTCGATCGTTGCGATCAGCAGGTTCGAGCGGCAGATGTCTTGGTTCATGTTGAACCAAACGACCGCCGCGATGTGACCCTCGATGTGCTCGATGGTGACCGGCACGTCGTCGCCCTTGGTCGTGACGACGTCGCCGACGTTGAAGTCGTGCTCGGGCACCGTCCGCGGATCGGCTTCGACGCGCTTGCTGGTGTTGGTGCCGGACTCGATGATGGTCTCGACGACATCGTCGCCGGTGGCCTGATGGGTCACTGGTGGGGTCTCTTTCTACTGTGGGGGAAAGGTGTCCAACGAGGGCCGCTTGCGGTACCTGAAACGCTGACTTGACCAGCGGCCCGTAGCGCCCACCCTCGTTGAACTGCGCCAGTCCGCGAACAGGGCTGCTGGCGAATTGATGCGGCGGTGTTTTTCGGCCGAAGCCTCTGCCTACCATTAAGCGCCCCGCAAACGGCGCACCGCGAGAGGGCCCATCGTGGGGCCCTTTGAACTAGATGACCTTGAAGTACTCGCGCCCGAAGAACACCGGGTGGCGACCGCGCCATGTCGAGCCGCGGCGAAGCCATCGCCTCAGATGCTGCGGGCTGCGGAAGCGGTAGACGATCCTGGCCGTCCAGTTGCCGTATCCGTAAATGCGCTTGATGCCATCGAGCAGCGCGAGCCGGCTGGCCTCAGCCTCTTCGCCGCCGCGCGCGATATGCGGCGTGGTCTGGTCGACCACGATGTCACCGTACTCCGCGTCCTCGTCGACGTTGAAGCACTCGATCACGACCAGCTCGTTGCGGCGGCGCTTCATGAGGACCTTCAGAATGGGAGCGCGGCTGCCGGGCAGATGCCGGCCAAGTAGCGCAGCGCCCGGACAGCCAGGTCGAGCTCGGTCGGCGCCTGCGCGTCGACGAACAGCGTCATCGCGAGCTGGTCGGAGCAGCGCTTGGTCGAGCCCCTGATCTCGCACACGGCGCCGGCGCGACCCGGGACGGTGAGAGCGGCGTACTTGGCGCCGCGCGAGGCGCGATACTCGTCGGACAGCTTGTCGAACGAGATCGTCTCGACGATGGGCCCGTCCCGGTGCCGCAGCGTGAACGTGCACTTCTCGCCGGGAGCGTGGTTCACCTCGAACTTCTCGCCGATGTGCCCCTCGTCCTCGTCGTGGACGCCGATCTGGTCCTGCAGGTTGTTCTCGAGGGCGAAGATCCGCGCAGCGGCTGCGATCGGCTTCATGGCCTCGGGGATGTCGTCGGCCGCGGCCGGCACAAGGGCGGCGGCGAAAGCGATGGCGGTGATGGCGATCCTGGGCACGGTCATGGCCCGAGAACTATCACCGGCGGAACTGGCTGGGAAGGGTGGGCTCGAACCACAACCCACCGAGGAATTGGAGATCCGTTAGCCGAAGGCGCGATGGTATGACCGCGGAGACTTCGACCTTTCGGCGAGGAGCTGGGGACGGATCGAGCCCCTGACGTCGCGAAAGCTCCAGATACCATCCCAGAACACCGCCAAGCCTGCCTATCTTTGGTGCCAAGGGATGGGTTTGAACCACCGACGCCCGCGCCTTCAACGCGGCGCTCTACCGGCTGAGCTACCTTGGCGAATGAGCAGCCCTGCCCCCGGCGCGACCGGGTTCAATCGAACCGCCGCTGCGTATTGCCATGGTGCGCAGCGGCGACAAGATCGGGAGGCGTCCTGAGACGCGCAGGGCATGAAACTGACTGAGGGACCGCCTCCGACAGAGACGGCCCCTCGATAGTCGGTCACGACGAACTGACAAACAATGCGCGAAGGAGCGGTACGAGCACCTCGTTGCATCGGGGGCGCGTATAGCGCGCCCCGCCAGCACGATGGAAGAAAAATCTTGGTCTCGCGATCAGCAATTCGTGAGTGCCCGGCGTGGAGCCTCAGCGATCGAGCTCGTGCAGGAAGGCGAGGCATTCGACGCCGCAGTCGGTGCGGACCTTGGCATAGTCGACGCCGATGCGCGAGCTGTGGATCGACAGGACGGTGGCGCGCCGCGCGTCTGGGCGCGGATCGCCAAGCCGCAGGAACTTGAGCGTCACGCGGTCGCCGACCTTGACGTCGTTCACCACCAAGCATCCACGATCTGGTCGTGCGGTACGAAGGCCTTGCCGCCGTCGAGTACGTAGACGCGGGCGCCCAGCTCGGGGACGATCACCTTGGTGATCACCCGCGGCGTGTTCGGGAAGCACTTGGTGCGGACCGTCATACCCTGCCGGTAACCGCGCACGCGATCGAAGGCGCGCTCAGTGACGCTGCCGAACTCGCGGTGGAAGTGGAAGCGGCCGCGGAACGTGACGCTGCCGACGAGCTTCGGCTCGTCAGAGGGCTGCGGCTGGACGGCGACCTCCACCTTGCTCACGCGCGCACCAGACCGTTGGCCTCGGTGAGCGAGCCCGCCTCGATCTGGCGGAGCCGCCGCGCCACTGCGCGGGGACCGTTGAGACCGTTCTTGTAGTAGGCGGCGGTGCGCTGACCGCGCGTGATCCAGCGGATGTAGCGGCGCGAGCCGGTGCCGGACATGGCGAGAGCGGCCGCTTGAGCGGCGACGTGATCGAAAGCGCGTTTGAACATGGCGGGGGACCTGCGTGGGTGCTTGACATGGAAATGCCCGGGCTGGGCCCGGGCATCAGGATAGTTGCCGCTGTTCTCAAAGCCGGATGCGCCCCCACGGACATCACAGCGAGGGCCCGACGGGAGACCAATCTCGTCGGCTAGGCACGCGGCTCTCCCCATGGCCTAGAGGTGGCCCCGCCCCTGTTGGTCCAGAGGCGAGGCCGTTGTCGTGGTCGGTTACTGCGCGGCGGGAGCCGCAGGAGCAGCAGCGGCGGCAGGGTCAGCAGCAGGAGCAGCGGGAGCCGCAGCCGGATCGGTCGGAGCCGGAGCCGCCGCCGGCGCCTGAGTGGCGTCGGCCGGAGCAGCAGCCGGGGCCGCAGCGGCGGCAGCAGCGGGAGCCGGCTGACCAGCCAGCGCGGTCTGCGCGGCGTTGACCGCATCGCCGAGCGCCTTCACCACGCCGTCGATGGCGTTGGCCGAGGACTCGACCACGGCCGGGTCGACACCGGGCACCTGGCTGGCGATGGCGACGATCTTGGCGGTCTCGGTCTGCATGATCGAGACGGCGGCGGGGATCGCGGCAAGCAATGCGGCGACGGCGGTGGTGAGATGATCCTGTTCAGCGGACATATGCTGCAGCTCCAGTTCAAGGTGAGCCATCCGCTGCTCCATCGAGAGATGCGGAGGACGAGATGCGCGGCGCTGATTGCGCTTGGCGCGGTGGATGTTGATGAGGTCGAGTAGTTCAGCGAACATCAGGCGATCTCCGGTGGGGCGCCTTCTTTGGCGAAACCGATCAGGTCGATGAGCGCGTCGCGCTCGCGCTGCTGGCGCGAGCCGATCAGCGGCGCGGCTGGCGGGAGAGAGCGCGTGAAGCGCTCGATCTCGTGCTGCAGCCGCAGATACTGAAACGTGGTGAAGGGAACGACGTTGGACACCGTCAGCGCCCCGTCTGGATCGCCGGGAAGTCGGGGTGCCCCGGATGGGGACGCGACTGGGTGGGAAGCCCGAGCTTGGCGCGAACCTTGATCTTGTTCGCGGTGTCCATCGCGTACCCGCCGTCGACCACGGTGCGGAAGGTGATGCCGTGACCCTTCAGCGTCTTGCGCAGCTTGCTGAGGTGGACGTCCACCGTCTTGTCGCACGGCAGATCGCAGTCCGGCCGGTGGCCGTACAGCATCGCGTAGAGCGCGTCGTGGGTGACGAAGGAGCGGTTGAGCAGCATGCCGAGGATCTTCGGCTGCGTGGCGCCGGTGAGGCCGAAGGCCAGGCGCAGCTGCACGAGGAACGGCTCGTCGACGCCGAGGATCGCCTCCAGCTGGGCAACGCGATCGCGCAGCGCTTCGAGCTCAGTCATGCGTCCCCGCTTCGGCGCCGTTGAAATGCACGCATAGCGGATCGGAGCCGGCCTCGAAGGATCGGCACACGTCCGGACGGTCCTCGTAAATCGTGCAGCGGCCGTCGGCGCCGAGCTTCGGGCACGTCCACTCGAAGGTGGCGTAAGGCCGCCCGCTCTCCGGATCGACGTAGCTCGACAGCGGCGCGATGGGCTCGAACGGCAGACCGTGCGCGCGCGCCTGCGCGCTCACGTCCTCGTCGGTCCAGACCGTCAGCGGCTCGCCGTTCTGCGACAGATGCATCACCCGGCAGCACTGACCGGGCGCGTAGCAGCGATCACAGAGGCTCACCGCGACTTTTCCCACTCTCGCTCGCGATACTCGCGCAGCTCGATGCGATAGCTGTCGGCTTCCTCATAGACCCGGACCGGGATCACCCGGCTCTCGGTATCCTTGTGAGTGTCCTTCAGCAGTTCGACCGCCTCGGCCTTGGTCCACCGGATGGTGTCGCCCCAGATGCCTTGGCAGCCGTTGGCGAGGGCCCACGCCTCGGTGCCGCCGTGCAACTGGATGGCACAGGCCGGGCACTTCGGACCGAACTCGTCGGTGTTGAGGATGGACGCGCGCGGGTCAGCCGCGTCGAAGAAGTACTCGCACTCCTCGCACACCAGCCGGAGGTCCGGCTGCACGGGCGCCTTGCAGCCATCCTTGATGCAGGCTGCGAGCGTGAGACAGTTTTCGGAGCAGTGCCGCGGGAAGCTCTTCATCAGATCGGCCTGTAGTTCGCCGGGTGCGCGAAGTAGAGCTCGAGGTCGGCGACCTTGAAGTGCGCGACGACGAGATACTCGGGCACGCCCAGCTGATGCTTCGTAAGCGCGCATTTTACTGCACAGGCTGCGCGCGCGGCTGGCCGCGGCGTCGCGTGGCGCCGGGGCCCAGCGGGATCATCGGAACGGCTTGATTGATCCTGAGCGTTTGACGGTCAGCCGCTGTCGTTGTCAGCTGGCAGGTTTTTTTGAGCGGTGCAATTGAACGGCAACAGATCTTCGATATCGGCGTCTGGCGCGCGTTGGGGCAATTCGGTGAGCGCGTGACGTAGCCATGCATAGGGATCGACGCCGCATGCCCGGCATGTCAGCACCAAACTGTAGATCACGGCGCTTGCCTTGGCGCCGGCAACGGTGTCGCTGAACAGCCAACTTTTTCGTCCGGTGCAAAACGGCCTGATGTCGCGCTCCAGAACATTGTTATCGATCGGGGCGAGACCGTCACTGGTGTAACGGGTCAGATAATCCCATTGGTTGCGTGCATAGGCGATCGCCTTGCCGGTCAAGCTTTCGGGTAGCACCTTCGGCGCCTGGTCGTCGAGCCAGGTCCGGAAGGCGGCCAATACCGGCAGGCTATGCTGCTGGCGCAGCCGCAAGGTGTATGCGGCGCGCGTTTCGCCGTCGGGCGGCGTCTGGCGCGCCACCCTCTCGACCTCGTACAACGCCTCGAAGAACTTGAGCGCCTGCAATGGCGGACCGCCAGGCTTTGTCCTGGCCTTGAGCGCATCGGTAAATTTCCTGCGCGCATGCGCCATACAGCCGAGATGGGTCGCGCCTGTCAGCGTGCGCCAGGCGTCATAGCCGTCGCTCATCAACAAGCCGCGATAGCCGGCCAGGAAGGCCTGAGGATGTTGCTGGCCGCGACCGGGCTGGTAATCGAACAGCACGACCGGCTGCGCGCAGTCCTGGCCGCTGCGATAGGCCCACATGAAGGATTTGGCCTGCGCATCACGGCCGTCCTCTTTAAGAACCTGGACCCAGGTTTCGTCGCCGTGGACCAGGGGCTGCGACATGAGCTTTTGCTGTAGCGCGTCATAGACCCGATGCAGATGCAACTCGCTCGCCCGGATCACCCAGTTGCCCAGCGTCCCGCGGCTGATGCTGACGTCGGCGCGCCCCAGCGCGTCCGCCACACGGTACAGCGGCGTGCCGTCGACGTATTTGTTGGCGAGCACCAGCGCCAGCGTCGATGGCGTGGCGACGCTACCCGGCAGCGGCTGCGCCGGCATCGGCGCGGTCACAATCGGGGTGTTCAGCGCGGTGCGCTCGCAGTGACGGCAGGCATATTTGAACCGCACATGTTGCAGCACCGACGCCTTGACCTCGACGTGCAACTGCTCGGTGACGGTCTCGCCCATCCGATGCATCCGATTATGGCAGCACGGACAGTCCTTTTGATCCTCACCCAGATCGTGTTCGACGCGTTGGCGCGGCAGATCGTCAGGCAGCGGCTTGCGGCCGCGTGCCTTCGGCGCCGGCTTTGGAGCCTCCGGCAATCCCGTGTCCGGCACGGCGACCGCCTCGACATCGTCGTCGTCCCGGCTTTCAGCGGCGGCCTGCTCGGCTTCGTTGAAGATGCGCTCCTTGAGCTTTTCGCTCTTCGGCGCATACCGGTGCAGGCGCTCCAGGCGCAACTGCTCCTCTAGATGCAGCACGCGTTGTGCGAGTTTCTCGTTTTCGGCCTTCAGCGCCGCGATCTCGGCCGCGTGCGCCGCGATCAAGGCTTCCAGTTCGTGCGTCGTGGGCTTGCGACTCATCGGAGTCTTGAATCGAAGTCATGCCGCCGCGTCAACCGGGCTCCCATGTCTTCGTCATGTCTTCGGCCGCGTCATCTGAGAACGGCCATGCCGAAGCCCGATGACGCCGCCCGCATCGAACACGCTCAGCCCACGCTCTGATATTGCCGCACCGGATGACGACGCACCGCCGCGATGTTGATGCCGTCAAGCAGCCAGTGCAGCTCCTCCGTCGTCAGCGTCAGCACCGCCTCCTGACTTCGGGGCCAGTGGAATCTGTCGGCCTCCAGCCGCTTCAGCAGCATCCAAAATCCTGACCGATCATAAATCAGCAGCTTGATCCGGTCGCGGCGACGATTGCAGAACGCGAACACCGCGCGCTGGAACGGATCCAGCCCCATCGACTGCTCGACCACGATCGCCAGGCTGTTGATGCCCGCCCGGAAGTCAATCGGTTCGCGGTGAAGGTAGACCCGAAGATCAGACGCCAGTCGGAACATCGCAACGCCCCAGCGCTTCAATCACCGCCGACAGCAACTGCGCGTCGCCGCCTTCCAGCGAAAGCGTCACGCCGTTGGGCATCGATGCCGTCAGCCGCCCTGCACAGGATCGCTCCGTCGCGCAAACCGCAATCGCGCCAGCAGATCGAGTTGGCGACGGCGACGGCGCGCGAACCGGAATAAAGGCTGGCGCAATCGGCGCCCGCGCCTCCGGCTGGCCATCCCCGTTCTGAAGTTGTCGCTTGGCCACCCACTTGCGCAGCAGGTTCGCGTTCACGCCGTGTTGCAGCGCAAGCCCCGCCAGCGACACGCCAGACTGCAGACAGGCCTCGACCAGCCGCTGTTTGCTGGCCGGATCATAGCGACGCCGGCCATTGCGCAACACGCCGACCGTCTCAAGTCTCAAAGGTTCTTCTGGAGTGATCATCGATCGTGTCCACCTCGCTCATGGTGGACACCTCATCCCATCCCCGCGCTCAACTGCATAGGTGCGTAGAAAGGAGCGCTTACGATGCTTCAGCTCGTGCACCTTGGCGACCGCCTTCTCCCGGGTGGAGGCCGCGACGAACCAGCAGGACCGGTTGTCGTCGCAGTAGGCGACCGCCATGAACGGATTGAGCCTGATCTCGTCGAGCGTGAGGTAGCCGCTGCCGCCGTTACCCACGTCGGGCACGTTCCGCCAGCATCAGCGCGGCGACGTCGTAGGCGGTCGAGGCCAGGTCGCGATGGTCGACGACGCAGGAGGCCAACAGCCCGGACATCGCATGAGCCGCGAACACGTCGCGCATGTAGGCGACGGCTTCGGGGTCCAGCTCGGGAGCTTTGGTGGTGGACCCGGGAGGGGCGACCAGAAGGTCGCTGAGGTCAGCGCCCGTGCCGGGGCCCGGCTCCGCTTGAGCTGCGCCGGTCCCGACCAGCGTCTCCACCCCGGAGGCCACGGTCTGACCGAGCACCGCCGGGTCGAGGACCTTGAACACATCCTCGGAGCGGTACCGCGAGAGCGGGTCGGGCGCCTGCCGGCCGGCGATGATGTCGGGCGGAGCGATGCCATCCAGCGGACGGTTGAAGTTGCCGAAGGGCGGAGTGTGAAAGACGACCCCGGACGGGACCTCGATGGTCGGCGTGTCCCCGAACAGGACGCGCGACAGCTCCTCGACCGTGCGAGGCGCGTTGTTGCGAGCCGGCTCGAACACGATCGAGCCGACGGTGAGGTCTTTCGACATCGGGCGGGGTCCAACGATGGGGGCTGGGCGGAACTGGACGTGGACGTCCAATGGTGTTTCCCCGCCTCCCCCTACCCGGCCAGGATGGGCGGTGTCGGGACGGAAGCGGGGGCGGAAAGCGACGGAGGCCAGCGTCAGCCGTGCCTAGGAGGGCTGGCGCTGACCTCACGTGACCGGCTATCGGAGGGCCGGATCGGGGGAAACTGGTTGGGGACTACGAGGGACGTCGTCTCGGGTGACGCGGGACCATCGGGACCGCGCGGTCTCCGGTCTGGGTGACCGGGCGCAGCTTCCCGTTAGGAAGTACCCTCATGGATACCTTCCCCCACAATCAATCTGACGATGTTCCTGAGTGAACGGCACACCCTCGCTTGATGCTCGGGGTGCCTCATGACGCAGTGGTGGCCGCGCCCGGGCGTGTGTAGGCCACGGTTTTGACAGCAAAAACAAGATTAATTTGCGTTTACGACTGGGAACGGAGGGTCGATGCACCGGCTAAGCGGATTGAAGCATCGACAGGATCGGCCATGATCACGTTTTCGTGAAATGCACCATGCTGGTGCACGATGAAAGCTCGGAACCGAGGCGTTTGACCAGCCACTCGGTGTAGCTGACAGCTGATTCGTCGAGGGGGACATCCGACGATGTCCCATTGTCCCCCGATTGTCCCGCCGAATGTCCCTGCGAATGTCCCTGCGATCCGGCGCCCTGCCCGGGCTCCTTGATGGTGGCCTTGGCGAACTTCTCCCCGAGGAAGGCCGACCACGACAGCTTGGGCGAGCCCTCCTTGCGCGACTTGTACTCGGCCTTGAGGCGGTCGCGATCTGCGCGGTCGAGCGCGTTGTAGAGCTCGGTCAGCGCGTCATAGGCCTCGCGGTTCTCATGGGTGCGGTGGACCCGGTCCTTGAGCTGGGTGTACTCGCGGTTGATCCGCTTCATGGTGCCGTCGCGCTGCCAGCGGGCGAGCGCCTCCTCCACCCTCCGGGCGACGCTGGCGAACGTCGTGGTGACGTCGCAGTCCTCGATCGGGGTGATGCCGGCGCAGAACGCCGTGCCCCGGACCAGCTCCACCACGGCCTCGACCTCGGCCGCGACCATCAGGCCATCCCTCGACTGCTGGATCTGGCGGTTGGCCTCGAACAGCTGCTTCAGGACGGCGGCGGCCTCGCGCTCGGTCCGGAACCAGACCTTGGTGCCGCGCGCCTTCATGGCGGCGATGCGGCGGCTGACCATGCGCGTCTTGGACGCGCCCGGCAGCCGGTCGATCAGGATGCAGGTCAGACCCAGCCGCTCCAGGAAATCCTCGGCGAGACGGAGGGCGGGACCTTTGGGAGAGGAGATCGACACGCTGTGAAGCATGGACATCTCGCTTATCTGCTTCGCAGAATCCTCGACAACGACCTTTCGTCTATCACCGTAATTGTACGGAACCGTAAAGCCGCGCGGGATGCCAGCACACCCGAAGGGACATGCTTAGGGGACATTGGTGGACAGTGGACATTGATGGATGTCCCTTGTTTCACGTGCAACACTCTGGTGCAGAGGTGGCACGGGGTTTGATGCGGAGGCGCTCACGCGGGTATGGTTGCGACATGCCCAGACCCCGCAAGCCAGATGGCGCCGTGATCGTAAGCGTGACCCGCAGCGAGGGCCGATCGCGCACCCTCCCCGCGACGTGGACCGACGGCTCCCGCGTGCTGGCATCCGATCTCCAGCCGGGCGCGACCTACGAGCTCGACCCGGAGACCGGCGCGATCCGCCGATCCCAGCAGCCGGTCCGATAGCCCGCTCACGCGACGGCCAGGTTCGACGCCCCTCCCGATCTCACCGCTTCACGTGAAGGCGACGGCTTCGCCGTCATCAGGCTGCGATGGGATGGGCCGGGGGGGCGGTTTTTTCGGCTTTTTAGACATTTTTGGCCGTTTTCGGCCCTTTGGGGCCCGTTTTGGGGCCCTGCCCGGGCTTCCCTGCCCGTGATTCGGGGGCCCGGGGCCCGTCCATCTCTCCCGGGGGCCGGGGCCGGGCTTCCTGCCTGCCCGGGGCCCGTATGCCGGGCCATCTCCCGGGCTTTCCCTGCCCGGGCCCGATTCGGGGGCCCTTCCGGGCCCGGCTCCGGGCCCTATGCCTTTCCCGGGCTTCCGGGGCCCTGCTAGGGCCCTTCCGTTTCCGGGCTCCAAGTCCGGCCGGGGGCCGGTTCCCTAATCAGCGGCGTTGCTAGGGGCCCGATTCCCGGGCTTTAGGGGCCCGCACATTCGCGTTTCCGGCGCACCCGTAGGGGCCCTTTTGCACCAGTCAGGTGCATTACCGGCCCTGCCCGGGCCCGTTGGGGCCCTGCCCGGGGGCCCGTAGCATCCCGGTTCCGGCCCTTAACGGCCAATTAACGCGCGTTTTCAACGGGTTAACCGGTGCACTTTTTCGCCTTTCCAGTGCATTTCACCTTTACTATATGCACCCATTCGGTGCATTATCTCCGTGGGGGCCCTCCCGGGGCCCTCCCGCTTCCAGCCTAGGCGGTATCGCCTCCTTAAATTTGGGGCATGGCTCTAAAGGCAGTCCCGACCCATGCACTTGCAAGGGCCCCGGGGTTGGATCGTCCGCCGCCACACCGCAGAGATGCAGGGGTCGCAATTGGCTGGAGGTGCCCGACCCCACCGTGGCCGTTCCCTTCCGCGCGCATCGTCGCCATAGGGGGCAGGTTTAAGGGCCGGGGCAGTTTGGAAAGTCGGGAGGGGCCAAAAGGATTAGCCTCACACATCGCGACCGGTCGCAGCCGGGAGCGCAGGTGCAACTCCTCCACATATTCCAACGCTTTTCAGTATCCCGCCCCGGCGCGCGTTGCGCGTGACCGATGCAAGGAGAGCCGAAGCGACTGGCGACCACCAGTGGCCTAGGCCGAGTAAAGCCAAGACCCCGTCGGACCTCATACAGGCCCGACGGGGCTTTGCTTAGAGCGCCGAACCCCGACGCTCCAATCAAAGCCCCACCACCCACCAAAGGAGACCACGATGACCAAGTACACCGCGACCTGCCAAGTCTGGACCCGCAACAAGCTGGTGACCTCGACCTACGCCATCCCGATGGAGAGCGAGGCCGCCTGCTACCGCACGGCCGGATCGTTCCGCTCCATGACCGACACCGCCTTCGTCATCTTCATGTGCGATGGCGAGGAGTTCTTCCGGGTCGCTTGCGAAGGCTTCTACCAGAACAAGAAAGCGATCCAGGCCAAGTACCCCGACGCTTGGCGCGATGCACCCAAGGGCAAGGGCGGACCCGGCGCCTTGCGTCGCCGCGCCGCCTGATCCACCCGACCCACTTCACCCGGCCCCGTTCGCATCGGGGCCTTTTTCATGCCTGCCAACCAAGGAGACCACCCGATGTCCACAACGCTCAACACCGACCTGTCGCGCCGCGCCCACCAGCTCGCGGCGATCGCCGCCGAGAACGCCAACAAGTTCATCCGCCGCGAGATGCAGGCCGGTGGCCTGTCCCGTCAGCAGATCGTCGCCGAGTGCGGCGCCGGGATGAAGGCGATCGACTTCCTCGCCGACATCCGCCGCGTCCTGTCCATCCGCCCGACGGCGAGCGATCGCCGCGTGCTCAAGCTCGCCAAGTGCGATTTCTGAGGAGGCCGCAATGACCAAGCGACGCAAGCTCACCTATCACGGCAAGCGCTTCAACCTGCGCATCAGCGACACACCCTTCGGACTCTTCGTCCACCTCGATCCGAAGAGGGCGCCGAAGCGCGGCGGCTACAAGACCAAGTCGTGGCGCTTCGCCACGTTCAAGCACGCGACGATGTTCTGCCAAGACGTCGTCCAAGACATCTGAACCGCAACCCCCGACACAAGGAGACCACCCGTGATCGACTTCTGCAACATCGACAATGCCAAGAGCTACGCCACCGAAGCGAACCTGATGAAGGCCCTCGCGACCCTGGGCCTCGACCAGATGCGACCGGTCATCGTGCGCAACCGGGAGGGGCGCTTCACCGCGATCTTCGGCCTCCACCTCTCGGGCATGGCGTGCAGCGGCAACGTGATGGCCGCTGCCAACCACGGCTTCAAGACCATCAACTGAGGGCAACGAACATGAACACGAACAACCGGCGGACGCGCTTTCCCGAACTCGCCTACGCCCAGCACGCCAAGGACCTGTGGCGGATCATCGCCACCGACACCGATCAGGCGGTTGGCCCGCACTACAGGACGAAGGCCGAACTGCTCGCCGATCTCGACCGCTACGCCAAGGAATTTGGTTGCTGAAACTCACGTCCGAGCGCCGCCGATGTGCGGCGCTCCAGCGTGCGCTTCCTGCACGACCGTTTCGCAGACGGTTCCTCAAACTCAAGGAGACCATCCCATGTCCTACCAACAGAAGCTCGAACTACTCCGCAAGCTCGCCCTCCAGCAATACCGCCACGGCAAGTGAGAGGAGCGACGCACATGGCTGGCACCAACACGCACTACACGATCCGCGAAGCCAAGGCGATCCTGGCCCAGCACGGCATGACGATCTCGTCCGACGAGGGCGAGTATCGCGTCGCCTTCAAGATCGAGCACCACTCGGCGAGCGCAAGCCACGCCAGCGGCTACTGGACGGTCGGTCGCAAGACCTTCACCGGCGCCGGCGCCGCGATGGACGCCCGCAACGCCGCCGAGGGATCGTCCTACTACACCACCCAGCTGGTCGACGCGATCGGCACCGGCATCGAGATGGCGCGGCACGAAGCTGGGAGGGCCGCATGACCCTCACGCAGCTGCAACGCTACGAGCTCGCCCGCCGCAAGCTGGCCGATGGCAACATCGCCTTCATGGAGATGGTCACCCACAAGACCAATCCGATGACCCGCGAGGATCTCACCGCGCTGATCAAACTCCGGCCGGAGCGCTACTCGCGCTTCTCCGGCTGGCTCGACGTCCTTCCCTCCCGCAACTGACAAGGAGACCCCGACCATGGCTACCAAGATCAAGACCTTCCGCCTCGGCTCGTCCCCAATGGTGTCCGCGCCCGGCATGGTGCGATGGGCGATCGCCGGCGCCAAGTTTCCGCGGGATCGCAAGACCGTCGCCAACGTCATCGCTCAGACGTGGAGCGTCCCGATGGCCGCAGCGATCAAGCTCGTCACCCAGACCGTGCCCTTCACGGTCGAGGGCGAGACCGTCGTGTTCACCGCCTGACAGGGAGCCCACCATGAAAGTCTACCTGACCCGCACCAAGGCCGTGACCGTCGCCGACTATCCCGCCGCCTCCAAGGCGGTGCGCGCCTTCATCGAGAAGGGCGATCTCGGCGCGGGCTGCGGCTCCTCGCTGGAGGCCTTCACCGGCGGCAACATCGTCGACGGCAAGGGCAAGATGATCGCCCACGTCTCCTACAACGGCCGCGTCTGGCCCGGCACCGAGTGGAAGCCGGGCCTCAAGCCGCTGTTCGGCTGACCCTCACCTCAACCCCCGATCTTCAACCCGGGCCGCCTTCGCAGGGCGGCCCTTTGCACAAGGAGACCATCCCAATGACGACCAAAGCCATTTCCGCCGTCCTCGCCGACACCCGCAGCCCGGCTGCGCAGAAGGCATTCATCAACGCCTTCGCCGACGCGCCGCTGATCCCGCTCGAAGAGCAGATCGCGGACCTCGAGGCCAGGTTGGACGCCATGGTGCTCAAGGCCGAGACCGGCGCGCAGTGGGCCGAGATTTGCCGCATCGAGCGCAACGAGATGATCCCGCTGCTGCGCCAGAAAGCGGTGCCGGTCGACCCGATGCGCAAGACCGCCTCGTCGATCGAGCACGGCACCAAGTTCTCCAAGTCGCAGGTCCAGTGGATCATGGACCACGACTGGGCGGTGCGCTCGCTGATGGGCGCCGTCGTCGTGATCGACCGCTTCACCTACAACGGATCGGCCTACGCCGAGTATTTCGTCTGGGCCGGCACCTTCAACGAGCTGCGCGACTGGGCGGGGTACTGAGCCGTGGCCCTGCACACCATGGACGTCGACCGCGGCTTTAGGCGTGAGACGATTGTCACCTGCTTGGTCGATATCTCCTCCGGCGTTGCCGGTGAGATCACCTGTATCGAATGCGGTGGCGATGGTGATTGGACCAAGTTTCACCCCGAGCCAGAGACGTTGACGGCGCCGATGCGGTGCATCGAGTGCAAGGGCACCGGGCGCATCTACGTGTCGATCTAGGTGGTCCACCCCGGACACCTCTTTTCAACTCGCAACCCCAAGGAGACCATCCAATGCGAAAGCCCAAGACAATCACCGTGCAGCGCGGCCGCGTCGTCGGAGAAGGCGCAACCAAGACGCTCGCCAACGCCGACCTCGCGAGCAAGATCGACTTCCTGTGCCACGCCGAGGGCGCGCACATCGAGGTGCGCTTCGGCCTCGTGCTGATCGTCTGTTCCGGCCCGACGGCCGAATGGAGCTACCAGGTCGTCGACCCCGCCCATGAGAGGGAGGGCAAGGTGTTCTATCAGAACGGCCTCGGCGGAAACCTCACCATGCGTCAGGCGATCTCCAGGGTCCGCCTCTACGCCGCGCAGCGCGACTGGAAACCGCAGATCGGCGACGACGAGGGCTTCATCGCCCGCGCCGAGTGCCAATCCGAGCAGGAACGCGACCTGCGCCACTGGATCAAATGGCAGCGCAGCTACGCCGATCTGATCAAAGCAGGCAAGACGCACGCCGAGGCCCACCAGCAGGCGACGGGGTACTGAGCGATGACCCATCCCAACCTCCGCAACTTCATGGACCTGTCGACCGCGCATCTCTCGCCGACGACAAAGCGAGAAAGTCTCCGGCGAGTTCGCCCTCAACCACTGGGTCGCCGCCACGCCCTACGGCTGGTTCCTGTACTGCGACGAGGAGAACGCCGAGGACTCGATCCCGGCCGATCTGTTCGCCTGCATGACCTACGCCCGCCAGAACGGCGCCGACTACGTGCTGTTCGATCAGGACGCCGACGCGCTCGACGATCTGCCGACCTTCGAGAACTAGCGATGGGCCGGCACAAGGGCCGCGATCCTCCGAAGTCGCACTGCATCCGAGGTCACCGCCTGCACGGCAAGAACCTCTACGTCCAACCCGACGGCGCCCGCGTGTGCCGTCGGTGTCGCGCTCTGAGCAAGATGGACTACCTCCGCCGCCTTCGCGGCACATCACCAAGGAGAAAACGATGATGACCATTGCATATGACGTGACCGTCCGCCGCATCGGATACGGCGGTGGCGACATCCGGCTCCACGTGTTCGCTGCCAGCGAGCAGATGGCAATGGATCGCGCCGTCGATCAAGCCAAGCGCAAGAGCGCCATGCCACCGCGTCACCGCCGCTACGCGGTGTTCGCTGCGGTGGCGTGCGAGGTGTCGCTCGACCAGAGCCGCACCCGCCACGCCGCCCCCTTCGCCAAGACCGACCGCGGCTTCATGCGCCGCGCCGAGCGCCAGTCGAAGCAGATCGTTCGCAGCGCCTGCTTCGCCTGATCCACCAACCCAAGTCAGCAAGGAGACCACCATGCCGAAAAGCAACTGCAAGCACTTCCCCAACGCCGATGACCACTGCCTCGTATGCGAGACCGAGCAGCGCGCGGCGATGCGGTCCAGCGTCTACAACGACGAGCGCTCCACGTTCGCGCTGCACGCCGTGACCGCCTTCCGAGATGTCTGCCCCGGCAGCCGGAACGAAGATGGCAGCCCGCTGATCGAGGAGGCCGTCGGCGACCTGATCGCCAACCTGATGCACCTGTGCGTCAAGCACGGCGTCGACCCGCTCAAGCAGATCAAGAACGGCGTCTGCCACTTCGCGGTCGAGACCATCGAGCCCGACGGCGTGAGCCATGAGGCGCAGTTCAACTACACCGTCTACGCCAGACCGTACGCCTCCGGCGAGAGCTGGCAGCTGTTCGACTGGCGGAACCCGCCCGCATCGAGGGAGACGTGAGCGATGCCCGTCACGACCATCGCCGCCATCGTCCTCGCCTTCATCGTCATCAGCGCGCTCTGCGCGCATCGCTACGGGAGACCGCATCCATGACCAAGACGCTCACGTCCGGCGACCGGGTCGCTTACGCCGCATCGTTCCTCAAGAGCACCGGGCAACACACCGGCGCCGCGCCACAGCGGCGCGGCACCTTTGTTTCCTATTGGGTATCCAACCCGGACTTCGCCCGCGTGCACTGGGACGATTTCGAGCAGATCGCTCCTCAGCTCGCCGAGCAGTATGGCGATGATTACGTGGCCGACGCCCGGTCCTGCGGATCACTCGTCCATGCCAAGAACATCGCAAAGATCGGGTCGGCGCGTTTCGCGCTGACGTGACCGGCGTGTTCGAGGTCGTGGCGTCATGAGCTACCACGAGCGGGACGTGCGTCCCACCGACTGGGTGCTGACGCTCGCTGACGGCACCACCAAGACCGTCACCATCTACGACAACCGCCATCTCCGCGAGGAGATGGCACGGCTCGGCGCCAAGCGCGCCGAGCCGACCGAGGCCATCTGACATCAACAGGAGACTGCCATGAATACCGAGATCAAGACGCTCGAAGATTTCGAGCGCGCCTGCAACGCGCACGACCTCACCTACGCCTACTCAGATGATGGCGAATGCTACAGGCGAGGCCGCAACAGCGAGGCGCGCATCGAGAAGGCCGCGGAGAACTTCCCCCGCGCAGACGTGGAGCGCATCTGGAATGCGATGGTCGACCGCAGGCTGGTCGACTTTGCCCGTGCCGCCTTCTATTGGCGCTGGCCCAACAAGGGCTGACCATCACCCCACCACCAAACCCGCCGTTTCGCAGACGGCAATCAAGGAGACCATCCCATGAAGTCCATCGTCCCGAACTACCCGATGCCCTCGCAGTCGATCCTCGTCCCCAACGAGACCGAGGTCCGCGTCCGCCTCTGGGCGACGTCCTCCGTAACCATCTCGTGGGTCGAGATGGGCATGATCCTGGCCGCGCACGTTGTGCTCGGCTTCCTGATCGGCCTTGCGACGACGACCCGGCGGCATTCGCCGCCGCCGTCGTTGCGATCTGCTCGCGCTCCGGCGGATCGCCGGCGGACCGAGAACACCTCCAGCAGTTCGGAGCGACGTGTCTCAACGCCAGCATGAACGGCGCCGACGCCGCCCTTCGAGCGTTCCTCGCAGCTGACTGGGAGCTCTTCACCGGGCATCCGCCCTGTCAGTACGTCGCACCTCGCGACAAGTAACCCACTCACCCCCGTTCGCAGCGGGCTCAACAAGGAGACCGCCATCATGACGAACGAAGATCGCCGACAGCACGGCCGCGCCGTGCTGCAGACTTACGAGGCCCTGCCGGGCGTCGAGACCCGCGCCGATGGCGCCCGACCTCCGCCACACCGTGTCGATCGACGTGTTCGCGAAAGCGGTCAGCCTGTCGGAGACGCACTTCCATGCCGAGGCAGGCCGATGAGGAAATCCCTAATTATCCAGATGACACCACAATACACAGCATCTAGGAATATAAGCTAAACAACTGATTTTGCGGCGCTTTCCATACCATGAGTTTTCAGAAGCTTGCGAGACGCAGCAACAGACGCAGTGATTGACGCCGAACCGAATCTCTGCGCATAAACGAACATCCGCTTGCAGGCGGGGTGTTGTCTGTTCCGTATCCAAGCGGGCGGATGTTCTGCCTAGAAGTCCCGCCTCGGCTCCACACCGGGGCGGGCACGGCCCCTTAAAAGGAGAGCCGGATCGCAAGCCCGAACTTGGGAATGCGGGAAGCGCAGTCAGATGCCTCCCCTCCTAAAGACAGGCGGCGATTCGGTCAACGGGAAACTGTGACTCGATGGATCGCAAAGAGACTGTCTACGAAATGCTAGAGCGTCGAGAACGCGAACTTACGCATGAACTCGCCGGGCTAAAGGGTGAGATTGATGTGCGCGAGAACGAACTTGCGCACGTTCGATCAGCTAGACGGCAGATTGATATGCTGGGCGGTAATGACGCCGCGCGATTTGGCAAACTTTCCGGCGTCGCTGCAACAGGAAATCCAATCGAAGATTCCGCCAGTGGACCGACCCTTGAAGGCGTCGTTAATGTTGCAATTGGCGTTGGCTCACTCATAGCAAAAACATCTAGGATTATAGCGGAAGCACAAGACCGCAATCCATTTTTGCAGTTCGAGGGTCTCACGATTAAACAACTAATCGTCAAAGCCCTAGGTGACCATTTCCTGAATGGCGCTTCTGCCAGCGAGCTTCGAGATTTCATTGAAAATGCGTATGACCGGAATATCGAGCGGTCTAGTCTGACGCCGCAGTTGTCGCGACTTAGGGACGAAGGAGTCGTCGAATATTTTCAGCCGCAGAGCGAAACCGAAACCGGACCAAAAGCCTTTGTGGTCGCCCGCCAGTTTAATTCAGCTATTCGTCGTTTCCCGCTTGGCGCTGAGCTTGTGGTTCCGGACGACGCTGATGCACTTCGTATTCTCAAGAAAGAATTAGAGCCGCGTGAGCTTGAGGATTTGATAAAGCGCCGCTGGATCGTTCCGCATGGCGCGGGCCTTTGGAGACTCGCGCACCAGGGTTCCAACCATCCTACTTTGATTGAGGGAAAAGCAGGGTGAACGAAATACCGACTGCATCCGGGCCGTGGCACCGGTGCAGTGGGCAGCGAAAGGGTGGAGACCCGAGTAGCAATCTTGAGGCGCGAAACGGGGCGGTCACGGTAAGCCCCGAAGGAGGGTAACATGCAACAACGTGGTTGAGGCATGAAACGTGGCGCGTCATCGGGCTGGACCCCGGTGGCGCGTTACGCGCTTATCTACTAGATAGTCGTTAACTCTCAAGAATCGAGGCTAGACTAATATCAATGGCCAATCAACGTGACGAACCATATAGCGAACAAGAAGCGCAACGCCGTTTTCTCGTCACACTCAAGACAGCGCTGAATACCCCACCAAAGCCGCTCAAAATGATGCCTCGCAAAGGCGTGGCTGCTCAATCCAAGAAACGCCGCAAGACGGCTAAGAAGTCCGCTTAGGGCGTTTCTTCCGCCAGCGCAGAAACCTGCCGGCCTGATATCTAAAGACCGGCTCAGTGAGTTTGATGATAGGTCAGGCGCTTGCCTTCCACGGCCTTGATTGCGGCTTTGGTGCGGTCGGTATCGCTGTAGCCAAGACCAACACGATGGTTGTAGCGGAAATCAAACTCGGCAAGGTAGCGATGCAAATGCTTTTCTTTGCAATGCTGGTAGACACCAGTCATGCCGCGCTTGAAGATCGAAAATGATCCTTCGATCGTGTTCGTGTGAACGTCTCCGCGAGCATATTCCTTGGCGCTATGTCGCACGGTTTCATGCGAAGCAAAATGCTGATCCGCGCCGCTGTAAAGTTTGCTTTCGTCCGTCATCAAGGTCCTGATCGCCTGCGAGTACACCGGCACCGTGCGGCGCGCATTCGCCGCACGGGGCCATGCTGTCTGGTCCTGCGACCTGCTTCCCTCGCTCGATGGCAGCAACCGCCACATCGTCGACGACGTCCGCAACGTGCTCGACGGCGACTGGGACTTCCTCATGGTGGCGCACCCGCCGTGCACCCGGCTCGCGAACAGCGGCGTGCGCTGGCTCGACGAGCCGCCCGGTCGACTGACACGGCCGAGCACTACTCGACGAAGGAGATCGCCGCCTACGCCACGATGAACCGGCGCGAGCGCCTGGACTTCATCTGGTTCAAGCTCGAGGAAGGCGCCAAGCTGTTCTCCACGCTCTGGGACGCGAAGATACCGCGCAAAGTGCTGGAGAACCCGGTGATGCACAAGCACGCCAAGAAGCGCATCCGTCGCTACCGCGAGTTCTCGCAGTCGATCCAGCCGTGGATGTTCGGCGACTTCGAGACCAAGCGGACCTGCTTCTGGACCGACTTCGAGGGCGAGGACGCGCCGCCGCTCAAGCCGACGTACCGGACGATGGAGGAGTGCCGCAGGGCACTCAACCTGCCGCGCGGCGCCAAGCCGGTCGACCGCGTCCACAAGGCAGCACCCGGCCCGAAGCGATGGGCCGAGCGCAGCAAGTTCTTCCCCAAGGTGGCGGAGCAACTCGCCATCCAATACGCCGGATAACCCGCCCCGTTTCGCAGACGGGCAACACCAGGAGACCAACCACATGAAGATTCTTTACCAATACGTCGCCCCGAAGGTCGGCGCGAAGATCAGGCTGATCGAGGGGACGGCGTTCGTGCCGGCAACGCCGTTCCAGCCGGCGACCGAGCGCAGGGCCTTCGCCGTCACGCTCGACATCCCCGGCGAGTACGCCACGTTCGAGCGCTACCACGACGTCGAGTACGCGGCCGGCGCCTTCATCAGTACCTGTGAGATGTTCGGCGACGTCATGATGCGCAATCAGGTGGTGTTCGTCCCATGAGGAGGAGCAACGTCGGACCGCTGGTCGACGAGCTGGGCCTGCTGGAGGCCCAGATTGCCGACATCGAGACCAAGGCCCAGCCGCTGCGTGACCAGATCAAGGCCATGGGCGCCGGCGCCTATGAGGGCGATCTATTCCGCGCGGTCGTCTCCGAATACGAGCGCAAGAACCTCAACATGAAGGCGGTGAAGAAAAAGCTCTCCCCGCAGTTCATCCGTGCCCACACCAAATACACGCCGACCACGAGCCTCACCGTCAACGGGCGCAATGCGATCGACGTGACCACCGAGGGCGACGATTAGTCGCCTTCCACGACCCGGCACTGGGCCTTCGCAGGGCCCGGGCCGGAGACCTGCAACCTCAAACAAGGAGACCAACCATGAGAACCATCACGGTCGAGCTGTTCCAGTTCGACGAGCTGAGCGACAAGGCCAAGGAGAAGGCCCGGGACTGGTACCGCAGCGCCAGCGAGGGCGACAACACCTTCGCCGAGTTCGTGATCGAGGACGCCGTCACGGTCGCGGAGTGCTTCGGCATCGAGCTTGACCAACGCTCCTATACCACCGTCGGCGGCAAGACCCGGTACGAGCCGAAGATTTGGTGGCGAGGGTTCTGGAGCCAGGGTGACGGCGCGAGCTTCGAGGGGACCTTCCGCTCGCACGAGAAGGGCTCCGCCAAGCAGCGCATCAAGGCGCACGCGCCGAAGGACGAGAAGCTACGCGAGATCGCCGCGACGATCGACGACCTGCAGCGCAAGTACCGCAAGCGCCTCTGGGCCAAGATCACCCAGCGGGATAACCACTATGTCCACGCCTACACAATGAGCCTCGACGCGGAGGCGATCACTGCCGCCGGCAACGTCCGCGACGTTTCTGCCGAGGACGAGGAGGCGCTGCTCACGGCCATGCGCGACTTCGCCAACTGGATCTACCGACAGCTGGAGAAGGAATACAACCACCAGAACTCGGACGAGCAGATCGACGAGACGATCCGCGCCAACGAGTACGACTTCAAGGGCGATGGACGGAGGGCCTGTGCATGAGCGTCCAGATCGCCCGCGATTCCTTCGCCCGTCAGGACCTGTGCCGCGAGGTCGTCGCAACCTCGCAGGACTGCGATTGGTGCGGCGGCTTCCGCTATCGCAGCGGCCGCAAGCTGCAGGCCCTGTTCCGCTACAGCACCGAGACCAACGGCGGCCGCACGCACGAGCATCGCGGCCTGTTCTGCTCGAAGGGCTGTCACGACAGCTACCACGACCAATGAGCAAGCCCGTCTACATGGTGTTGCGCCGGGCGGAGCCCGGCACGCACTACGTGCTTGCGACCCATCGCAAGTTCTATCGCTACAGCGAGGCCGCCCTGTTCACCCAGAGCCTCGCTGTTTCCTGCAACCCCATCATCCTGATGATCTGACAAGGAGACCAACCGTGAGTGAGAAACCCGAACTCTGTTACGTCGTGGTGCCCGGCAATGAGCCGGGCAACCGCATCGGCATCGTCAAGCGCGGCGAGGCCGGCTACTACCTCACCGACTTCGATAATGACGAGGTGCCGATGTCGGCGGTGGAGGAAGCTGTCGACGAGCTGAACGATCGCCTCGGCGTCACCGCCGAGGAGGCGATGCGCATGAAGTCCGGCTCGATGTTCGGCTGGGACACTCCGGCGGCAAGGGAGTGAGCGATGCAGCGCAACACCCCCACCTTCCGCTGGAAGCTCTCCTACATGGGCGGCGTCGAGTACGAGGTTCACGACGAGACCGGCAGCTATCTGGTCGAGATCGCGATGCGCAGTCCCAACAGCTACCACCTGTCGGTCTGCAACGGCGATGACGTCCGCTCCGAGGTCAAGTCCCGGGTCGGTATCCTGCGCCGGTGCAGCTGCATCCGCCGCGCCGACGGCTCGTGGACCTTCGAGGTCGGCCCCGAGGTCGTCGACGCCTTCAACGAGTGGCGCATGGAGCAGCACTTCATGTGGCTCGCCCAGCTGGAGGCGCAGCCGGAACGCTACGGCGTCATCGGCCCTGACGACGAGTTCCGGCGACTGCCGCTCATGGCACGCGGCGGCGACTACCGGTTCGGAGAGCATGTCTGGGAGGTCACCCATGCCCTCGCATGACAATGACAACGTCACCCCGGTCATCTTCCGGGCGTGCACCTTCAAGGAGCCCGAGGGACGCGCGGCGGAGATCACCGCCGTGTTCCCTGCCGAGTTGGGAGCCTACGACGCCAACACCATGAGCTGCTATGCGCACCTCGGGCAGCACGGCATCTGTGATGTCGGCTGGTACATCCGCACGAGGCCCGCCACACCGGAAGAGTATGCAGACCTCAAGCGAGAGCTGGAGGCCGCGCCCTTTGGTTACCGGTTCAAGGTCTATGACCGGATGCAGCCGTGGATGCGGACGGCGCGTCTCGCGCAGGAGCGATCGCTCCGAGGGCGAGGCGCGTGATGGCGACCGATCGCATGACCCACGACTGGCAGCCGCTCCCGGCTGCTGACGGATGCGCGACCAAGGGGAAATGGGAGCACGTCCCCGGCAAGCCGGCCTGCCTCGTGCGGACCGAGCCGACGCCGCAGGGTTTCCTGTGGCAGCACGGCAAGCAATACGGCTTCGGCAAGACCCTTGCCGAGGCCAAGGAGTGGGCGGAGGCAGCCAGAGAGTTCTGGCCGCGTCACCTGCCCGGATAACGACGCCCCCGCGCGACCGATTTCGCAGATCGCCGCGCGAGCCCCACCCGGATCACTTCACACAAGGAGACCATCACCATGGGTTACACCCACTATTGGACGCAGAAGCGCAACTTCACCATCGCTCAGTGGCAGCAGATCATCGTCGACCTCAAGGCGATCCTGGCCCACGCCCAGCACGTCGAGGGCATCGTGCTCGCCGGCTCCATGGGCGAAGGCAAGACCTCGCCGGAGTTCACCGACGATCTGATCGCCTTTAACGGGCTCGGCGACGACAGCCACGAGAGCTTCTACATTCAGCGGAAGCGGACGCTGGAGGAGTGGCAGAGCAAGGATCGACTCGGCTGGTCGTTCTGCAAGACGGCGCACAAGCCCTACGACCGCGTCGTCGTTGCCTGCCTGTGCTACCTCGCAACCGTGACGCGGAAGGAGGACCCCGCGACGCATGAGCCGATCATCGGCAGCGAGGCGTTCTCGGTGACCTCGGACGGTGACAGCACCGACTTCCTCGCCGGCCTCGACATGGCGCGGGTGGCGCTGCCGCAATATGGCAACGTCCTCGACCTGCCGCTCTCGCTGATGGAGGACGACCGCTGGTGCGCGCCGTGGGTCAGCCTCTGCGGCGACAGACCGAAGTACGATGTCCGCTTCTGCGTCGACGGCCACGGCTACGTGCTCAAGGGCAAGCAGAGCTACCGCTTCGACACCCACGAGTCGATGGCGCGTTGGCTGAACGGATGCAAGCGCGTCGAGTTCAAGGGCGGTCGTCACAGCGATTACACGGTGCGCTGGAATGACCGGCTGCAGGACAACTATCGCATCGAGCCGAACATCTGGAACGCGACCGGATCGTTCGACAAGGCGCGGCACGCCCGTATCCAGCCAGCGCAAGAGGCTGCGCTGTCGGCGCTGTTCCCGGCGCCCGCTGCCAACGCGCATCAGCCGCCGGCATTCGTTCGCCCCGGCCAGATGCCGGAGAACGGCGGACGCGAGTTCTGCTACAGCGTCACCGAGCTGCTCGACCGCCTGTCGGTGAAGGCGGCCTGACACCCGATACCGCGCGACGGCTTTCGCAGAGCCGCCGCGCGGCCCATCCCCATCATCATCAAGGAGACCAACATGACCCGCATTATCCTCAAGTGCTATCCCGCCTCCCGCGTTGACGGCAACGTCCAGATCGCGGTGACCTCCGACGGCCCGCACCCGCAGCGGACCGTGGAGATCGTCCGCGCGGCCGAAGCCGAGGCCGAGTTCAAGGCCTACTGCGCGGAGGTCGAGGCCACCGGCAAGGGCGCGGCCGTCTCGATGTCGCTCGGTCGCGGCGAGCGCGCCCCGAACGGCTTCCACAAGCTGCCCGGCGCCAAGACCTTCCACCCCGTCAACATCTGACGATCAACGGCCCCGCTTCGCAGGCGGGGCCCCTTCCCCATCACAAGGAGACCAGACCAATGAACGCTCATGTCAAGATCGGGCAAGAGATCGCCCGCCAACGCAGCCTGCCCGAGATCATCGCCGAATACGAGGCGAAGGCGCAGGCAATCTCCGACGGCCTGCGCGCCTGCGGCAAGGCGCAACTCGACCTGCAGACGACGGCAACGCTTGCCGGCGTCTACGGCAACAGCCACCTCGACTTCAAACTGCCGTCCGAGCGAGACCTGCACCAGCACCTGCTCAGGTCCGCGTGGCTGCACGCCTACGCTGGCTGCAACATCGAACTCCTGTCGTCGCCGACCGACAAGAGCCTGTGGAAGCAGCAACTGGAGAAGCTCCCGCCCTTCACGCTGGAGAACATCCGCGAGCTGTTCGGTAAGTTCCTGATCGACCCCCGCGCCAGTATGCTGCGCGGGCTCGCCGAGGTGTTCTGTGGCCTGGACCAAGCCTTCAAGAGCCACGACGTCGTCAAGATCGGCGTCAAGGGTCTGCCGAAGCGCATCATCATGTCGGGCTTCTCCAAGTATTCGACCTACGGTCGGGAAAAGCTGGAGACGGTCCTCAATGCGCTGGCTGCCTATCAGGGCAAGCCATTGGTCGATCACGTCGAGCTGAGCGCTATCTTCGACAACGAGGACGCGCTGCTCAAGGCAGGGACGCTGACGAAGTACGACAAGACCACGATCGACCATCCCGCCCGTGGCGTCCGCCTGCGCACATTCTCCAACGGCAACGGTCACCTGTTCTTTGAGCCCGACACGCTCAAGGACGTGAACCTGGCCCTCGCCGAGTTCTACGGCGACGTGCTGCCCGACACCCCGGACGAGAACCCGGTCAAGGCGAAGTCGACCGCGGTCTCCAAGGACCTGCAGTACTACCCGACGCCGGCGAAGGTGGTGGACGACGTGATCTATCCGATCGCTCACCTGCTCAAGGGCGCCAAGGTGCTGGAGCCGAACTGCGGCTGTGGCCGCTTCATGGTGGCGCTGCGCAAGAAAGGCGCCGACGTCTACGGCGTGGAAGTCGACGCCGGCCGCGCAGCGCTGTGCCGCGCACTGGGCCTGACGGTGTTGCACGCAAACTTCCTCGAGCTCGCGCCGCGCGCGGAGTTCAAGTTCGTGTTCATGAACCCACCGTTCTACGGCAGGCACTACGCACTGCATGTCCGGCACGCCTTCGACTTCCTTGAGCCGGGCGGCACGTTGAAGGCGATCCTTCCGATCACCGCGCGCGACCACGGCCTACTCGATGATCTGATCGGCAAGCGAGATAGCTGGAACAGCGCGTGGAACGACCTTCCGGTCGGCTCCTTCTCGGAGAGCGGAACCAACATCAACACCACCGTGCTCACCCTCCACAAGCCGGGCCGGAGGTGAGCTATGGCCCTGCACACTTACACCGACTACTGCAAAGGCCTTTTCGGAGTGAACGATGGCTTCACTGGCGTCGTCTACTCCGACACCGGTCGCCTCAACTACGCCGCCGTCGTCAACGGCAGAATGCTGCAAAACAAACGCGGCATGAACCGATGGTTCGGTAGCGCCGAGGCCGCCCAGAAGGCAATCGAGGCGGAGGACTGAACCATGACAAACCTCGGACCACTGCAGCGCTATCGTGATGCACTGATCGACGTCGATCAGCCGGCAAGCGCATATGCGATCGCCCTCGTCAACATTCTCAAACGGATGGCGGAGATCGAGAGCCGGAGCGTCACCAAGAGCCACTACCGGGACCTCGGCCCCGATGAACAGGACGAACCGCCGACCGGCGACACCTACAATGAGCTGTGGGACGCCGTGCTCGACGAGATCAAGGCCATCACCACCTAAGTCCCGGGCTTTCGCAGAGCCCTCAATCCAAGGAGACCACCACATGAAGATCTTTATCGTGCAGTCCGAACACTTCCACGTGCCCGGCAACCCGATATCCCTCCACGCCACCATGGAGGGCGCCGCGCGCGAAGCCGCCGACCTTGTCAACGATATGCTTGAATGGATCGACCAGCCGGAGGACGCCAAGCCGGAGACGTGGGAAGCGGACCTGCTCCGTGCCCGCACCCTGCGCGCCGAGCAGATGGATTGTGATCTCGACGAGCTTGGCGAGGACGACGGCGACGTCTGGATCACCGAGAAGGAGGTCGAGGTTCCGATCATCGGCAAGATGCTCGCCATGCTCGATCGCATCCACGGCACCATGGAGGAGGATCTCAAGAACGCCGATCAAGGCGAGAAGGACCTCTTCAATGAGATTGGCTGCCTGATCGCGGAAGCGAAGGGCGAGTACGACCCGAACGCCGCCACCGGCTCTTAACCACCCCCGGGCTTCGCAGGCCCATCACAAGGAGACCAAGACTATGCCTGATACCACATGGACCACGATGCGCGTCGGCGGCGCGCTGCCGTCCGACAAGATCGAAGCGCTCCTCGAAGCAATCGAGAACGACTTCTCCTACGAATGTCAGGAGGCGCCCGACGACGAAGAGGATCTTCGTGCGATCGTCGCCAAGGGGGAGAGCGTCAAGCTGCAGGCGCACGTCTACGGCAACCCGGATAGGGTCGTCGCCTTCTGCAAGGAGAACGGCCTGCCGTTCTGGATGCACTGCGAGGCTGGCTACGAGTGGGACGCCTTCATCTCGATCTGGGCGCCCGGCATGGCGAAGGAGGAAGAGTGCCCGGCCTCCGGGCAGGGCTACACACCGCAGGTCGATCTCTCGACCCTGCGAACGTGGGCCGGCAACGGCATCCTGATGCTCATAAAGGATGTCGAGCGCTTCGAGAGTGAGCGCGTCCCGCCGCTCACCATCACCGAGATGGTGGAGGACGGCGAACCGTTCGGCGCCATCACGCCGTCGGGTGATCGCCTCGATCACTGGGACGAGCGGCTGCGCGCCGCCGACTGCACCCCGATCTACCGCATGGTGCCGAAGGTGGAGAAGCCCGATGTCCGCTGAACTCGTCGCCATCGTCATCGTCAAGGACGGCTGCGTGATCGACGCCATCGTCCCCGACGGCGTCCGCGTCATCGTCAAGGACTACGACGTGCAGGACGCTGACCCCGATCACCTGCGCGACGACCGCGGCCCTTTCACCCAAGACGAATGGACCCACCGCCGCCTCAAGACGCCCGGCTGTCAGCACCAGCACGAGGGCGAACCGCACTGTCAGCCCGTGTTCCTCAATAGCTACCACTGCGACACATGCGACGTGTCGTGGGAGGACAGTCACTCATGCGGATGCGACGACGAGTGTCCGGAGTGCGGGGCCGACACCAGCCCCGAGACCTCGGAGGAGACCGCACCGTGCGCTTGCGAAAGCCTCTGAGCACATTCGACCGAGACCTCACGTTCTTCATGATCGGCGCCGCTGTCGGCGCCCTCATGGCGATCGGGTGGCAACTTCACTAACCAATCCCAACGGGCTTCGCAGGCCCATCATCAAGGAGACCAAGACTATGAGTCATTTCGCAGTTCTAGTGATCTCGCCGACCGAGCTCACCAAGGAAACGATCAAGCCGATGCTGCAGCCTTGGCACGAGTTCGAGTGCACCGGCTTCGATGACCAATATGTCGTCGATGTCGACAAGACTGAAGAGGTCCTCGCCGAGTATCGCGAGCAGACCCGCTCGATGATCCGTTCCCCTGACGGCATTCAGGTCGCGGCCCACGACGATCGGTTCTACCGCAACCCGACCGAGCAGGAGCAGCAGATCATGGGCAAAGTCCCGGGCACGGGAAGTCGCGGCGATTTGTCGTGGACGAGCAAGGACTGGGGTGACGGCCGGGGCTATCGCGGCAAGGTGCACTTCGTGCCTGACGGATATAGCAAGGTGGAAGTGCCGTGCAGCGAGGTCATGACCATCGCCGAGTTTATCGACTGGTGGCACAGCGGCAAGATCGTTCGCAGCGAGGCCGAGATCGACCGGAGCGGCGAGCACAAATACGGCTACGCGCTCATTGCCGAGAACGGCGATTTGATCCGGATGATCGACCGCACCAACCCGAACCGGAAATGGGACTGGTGGGCGGTTGGTGGCCGCTGGTCGGGCATGCTCGCCGCTCCCGGCTACGATCCCGAGAAAGACCCGGCCAATCAGGAGACCTGCACCCTGTGTGGCGGTTCCGGCAAGCGTACGTTTCGGGCGGAGGAGATCGTCTGCAACAAGTGCGATGGCAGGGGCACTGCGGTCAAGTGGCCGAGCAGCTGGGTCGACACCGGCAACCACGCCCAGCTCAAGGACATCCCGCTGGAGGCGATCCGCAACCACGCCGAGATCGAGGCGCTCAAGCGGTTCGACGAGGCGCAGGAGGTGATCGCCGGCCGGGGCTTCAAACGGTGGGACGAGGTCAAGGCCGACAATGGCGGCGACATCGACAAGACCCGCGAGGCCTACCGCGGCCAGCAAGTGCTCAAGGACCTCGAGGAAGCCAAGCTGGTCAGCTTCTTCGATGACGACGAGATCATCGGACTGTTCTGGATGTCACGCGCAGATCGGGCCACCCGCGCTCGCAACAACGCGCTTCGCACCTTCGCCGTCGTCAAGGACGGTCAGTGGTACGAGCGCGGCGAGATGGGTTGGTTCGGGTGCGTCGCTGACGAGAAGGACTCCGAACAATGGTCGCGCGAGTTCGCGGCCCTGCTCGACGGCCTGCCGCCCGAAACCTGGCTCGCCGTCGTCGACTGCCACATCTGATCTGAAACCCCAACCGGGGCCGCTTCGCAGGCGGCCCCATCATTCCACAAGGAGACCAACTATGACTGACATCACCATCAACGGCCTGACCCGCGCCGACATCAAGGCGGGCGAGACCTACGAGTTCCGCATGGGCGGCAGCGTCCAGAGTATCGAGGTGCGCGCCGTCGGCGACGACGGCTTCATGACCCAGTTCGGCCCGATGCCGTGGAGCAACGCCGGAATGTTGACCCGGCCGACCCCGGCGACGACCATGGACACGCCGGAGATCAGGAAGATGGTCGCGGATGCGGCCGCCGATGCCGAGGCCGCGCCCCCGAAGAGCCGCAGGACTAAGGCGAAGGCCGAAGCCGAAGCCAAGGCCGATGTTGCGGCCGAGCCGCCTGCCCCGGAGCCCGCAGCGGTCCCGGCTCCCGCCAAGAAACCGCCCCTGACCCGCAGCCAAGAGATCGCGGCCGACGTGGCGGCGCTGCTCCGCGCTCGCAATCCGCTGTTGTGGATCGTCACCCGGGAGGAGGCCCGGGCCGAGCGCTACCTCGTGAGCGCCGCCGCCGCGGCTGGCTTCGTCCCGCGCATGTGGGATTGCGGTCAGGGCGTCACCGATGTCGCGGCCAAGGCCGAGAGCATCGGCTCCGCCGACATCGGCGAGACGCTCGGCGCCATCCGCGCCCGGGCCGACGCCAAGTCCGACCGCGGCGCGTGGATCATGCGCGATCTGCCGCCGTGGCTGGCCGGGACCATTGGCATGGTGGTCTGCCGACAGGTGCGCAACCTGGCCCGCTTCCTGCCGGGCGTGGAGCGCGATGGCGCGCAGGCGCTGATCGTGCTGTCCCCGTCGGGCGATGTCCCGCCGGAGCTCGCCAACCACGCCACGGTGATCGAGTGGCCGATGCCGGATCGCGCCGAGATCGCCAGCCTGCTGGACGACACGATCAACGGCCTGCCCGACGAGATGCGCGAGTCGGCAGCGCCCAACGGCACCCGGGAGGCGGCGATCGACTCCGCGATCGGGCTCACCGGCGAGGAAGCACAGGCCTGCTACTCGAAGTCGCTTGTGCAGCTGCGCAAGATCGACCCGACCGCCGTGTCGAGGGAGAAGAAGCGCGTCATCGCTCGCGAGAAGGTCCTCGAATGGTTCGACCCGATCCCCGGCGGCCTTGCGGCCGTCGGCGGTCTCGGCAACCTCAAGGACTGGCTGATGCAGCGTAAGCTCGCCTACTCCCCGGCCGCGCGTGCCTACGGCCTACCGGCGCCGAAGGGCTGCTTCCTCGTCGGCATCCCGGGCTGCGGAAAGTCGCTGATCTCGAAGGCGACCGCCACCGCCTTCGATGCGCCGCTGCTCAAGCTCGACTTGGGCGCGCTCAAGGGCAAGTTCGTCGGCGAGAGCGAGGCCAACATGCGCAAGGCGCTTCGCACCATCGAGGCGATTGGCCGCTGCGTGGTCTGGATCGACGAGATCGAGAAGGCCCTGACCGGGGCCACCGCCGGCGGCTCGGACGGCGGCGTCTCGTCGGACCAGCTCGGCGCGCTGCTGCAGTGGATGCAGGAGCGCACCAGCGAGTCGTTCGTGATCGCCACCGCCAACTCGGTGGCGACCCTGCCGCCGGAGCTGCTCCGCAAGGGCCGCTTCGACGAGTTCTGGTTCGTCGACCTGCCGAACCCGAACGAGCGCGTTGAGATCCTCAACGCAGGGCTCAAGGCGCACGGCCGCAGCTTCTCGGACATCAAGGCCGAGGAGATCGCCAACGTGGTTGCCGCGACCGACGGCTTCACCGGCTCGGAGATCGCAGCCATCGTCCCGGACGCCCTGTTCGCAGCGTTCGCCGACGGCGGCCGCCAGATCACCTGTGTCGATCTGGTGAAGGCGGCGAAGGCCGTGACCCCGCTCTCGGTCACCGCGAAGGACAAGATCGCGGAGCTGCGCAACTGGGCAGCTGGCAAGGCCCGTCGCGCCACCGACGAGTGGACTGCGGAGACGGCAAAGGTTCGCTCTACCGGCCGCGCCCTCGACATCTGATCCACAAACCGCATGAGACCCGCACTGTTACGACAGTGCGGGAAGTGTCCATCCCGTGTACTATCAAACCGCGGTTTCGCAGACCGCATCATCCCGCAAGGAGACCCACACTATGTCGATCATCAACACCACCATCCGTCCGGGCCGCATCGTCGTGCTGCGGACCACGATCACCGGCAACGTCAACTACACCAAGTCGGTCATCGAGGCCGAGCGCGTCGAGGCGGACGGCGCCAAGCGCGCCAAATGGGAGACCGAGCGCGTCGTCATCAACCCGGACGAATACGAGGAGGCCACCACGCTGCGCGACAAGGTCCGGCAGACCATCGCCGGCCTGTGCATCAAGACCACCTTCGGCCTGCTCTGCTCGGAGGAGAAGGTCGAGAAGCTCGAAGCCGCGTTCACCGAGGCGCGCCGGCTCGCCGACGAGTTCAACGGCCGCGCCTCCACGACCCAGATCAACGTGTTCGTGATCGCGGGCCGGGTGGCAGCCGATGACGTCGAGGCGATGCGGGCGATCAACTCGGAGGTCCGCGAGCTGATGCAGGACATGGAGACCGGCCTGCAGAACCTCGATGCGAAGGCGGTGCGCGATGCCGCCAAGAAAGCGCGGCTGCTCGGCTCGATGCTCTCCGACGACGCATCGGAGCGGGTCAAGCAGGCCATCGAGACCGCCCGCAAGGCGGCCAACGACATGGTCAAGGCCGCTGAGACGAGCTCGGCCGAGATCGACCTGCAGGCGATCCGCAAGATCACGGAGAGCCGCACCGCGTTCCTCGACATCACCGGCGACAACGTCGAGATCGCGGCTCCCGTGCACGGCGCCCGCGCGCTCGACTTCGAGCCGACCGAGGGCCAGGGGCCCGCGTCCGCGCCCGAGGTCGACGAGGAGGTCGCGCCGATCGCTCCGGCCGCCCCGGCCGTCAAGGTGCCGCAGCTCGAGATGGACTAACGACAACGACCCCGGCGGGCTTCGCAGGCCCGCCGGCTTCGCTTCAAACCCCAACATTTCAAGGAGACCAACATGGCTTGTGACACATGGCGTGCCAACGAGAACCAGACCCTTACCGAGCGCAAGGAAGAGATCAAGCGCGTGATCGACCTCGTCGCGCAGGAGATCGTCAAGGGCCGCGTCAAGCCCAAGGTGGGCGCGCAGGGCGCGATCACCTTCGAGGGACTGGACGCCGTCACCGACCGGCGCGGCGTCACCGACGCCTGCGTCTACCGCCGGATCATGTCGACCGGATCGGCAATGGCGAAGCAGCAGCTCGCCCGCGCCGAGCAACTGGCCGGACGCCGCGTCGATGCGAAGGCGCTCGCCGGCGGCCACCACTCTCACGATGGAGGCAAGACATGGCACAAGCATTGAAGCGCGGTGACGCTGTCGTCTGGCGCGTGTCGCTTGGCGTCGCCTTTCCCGGAGAGGTCGACACAGTGCGGGGCAACGACGTCTACGTCCTGTTCCCAAATCGTGAGCGGCCCACGGGCGGTCACTGGCTGACCAGCGAAGAGCTGCAGCATGAGCGCTGACCGAGACGGCTTCCTCGTGCAGGACCGGCCGTGCTCGACCTGCATCTATCGCAAGGACAGCCCGCTCGATCTAAAAAAACTCGAAGCCGACGTCGCCAATAAGCACGGCGGCTTCGAGGGCTATCGCGTCTGTCACCACTCGAACGACGCATGCTGCCGCGGCTTCTGGAACCGGCACAAGGACAAGTTCGCCATAGGGCAGATCGCCCAGCGGCTTGGCTTCGTGCGGTTCGTCCGCGACGACACTCTCAAAGACTGACACCCCACCGCCTGTTCGCAGCAGGCGCATTCAAGGAGACCATCAATGTCTGACGTAAGCTACGGCCCTTCACGGGCACAACGAGTGCTGGACCGTCACCGAGCCGACACCGGCCTCGAAGGCGATCAGGAGATCATGCTTACCCACCTGCTCGGCGACATCATCGAGTGGTGCGATGCTCACAAGGTCGACTTCGACCTCGTCGTGCAGAGCACCCGCGAGATGCTGAGGGATGCCGCATCATGAGCGAGAAGAGCGTCATCGAGGACATCATCGAAGCCGCAGCCAAGCACGGCCGCGAGAGTGAGCCCGACCACGAGGTGGGCGACCTGCAGGACCTGCTGCGGGTGGCGTGGAAGATCATGGAGCCGCGGCAGCGCATCCGGTTCTGGAACCACGACACGACGACAGAGCTGCTCAAAGAGTGGGGAGGCATGTGATGGCCTTCCAGTACAACGGCGACAAGTGCCCGAAGTGCCGGCGCTACATGATCGTGGCTCCGCCCATCCCGGCGAACTCGAACGATCAGGTCAAGTGCCAGGTCTGCGGCCATCAAGGCACGCTCGACGAGTTCGCCGAGGCATACGACCGCGACTTCCCGGAGGACGAATGACCAAGTCCCCCGAGCAGTGGCTCGCTTTTGGCGCTGGCGGCCAACTTCCTCAGCGCCGCGCGTCTCAGCGGCGAAGAGCGGCGGCAAGCCCAGTCGATTGCCGCCGGCCTGCAGGAGCGCGCCCAGCACAGTCGCGAGCGTGCCGCGCAGGCCCCCAAGACGGAGGGCGTCATCGGCATCGCTGACGCCCTCAAGCGAAGCGCGAAGTAACAGAGGAGATCATCGTGCGCTTCTATCAAGTCCACCGTCTCGCCGAAGGCGGCCAGAGCGCCGGCTACGAATACTTCACCAGTAAGCGGGCCGCCGATCGGGCCGTCTCGGATTGGAGGGACGACGATCTCGAACAGATCGCCAACGTTGAGCCGATCGACATCACGCCGACGAGGGCCGGCATCCTGCTGGCCCTCAATACCTACGCCAACCACGCCGACAACGGCTGACCCCGGCCCGTTCGCAGCGGGCTTCAACAAGGAGACCAAAGACCATGACGACACGTAAGCAGATGCTCGGTCGCGATCTCGCGACCACCCTCGACGGGATCACCCCTCCGCAGGAGCAGTTCATCGGGGCGGAGCAGAAGCGGCTCTACGAGCAGGAGGAGAAGCGCAACGACGCCATCAACGCCTGCGCCAAGGAGTGGGCTCGCATCTTCAAGGTCGACGGCGCCGACCTGTGGACCCGGACGATGCCGCAGGCGCTGTTCGACACGCTGGAGGGCTTCTCGCCGCAATGCGCCATCGTGGCGGCCGAGGCGTTCCTCAAGCAGTTCGGATGGAAGATCGAGCGGCCGGGCGACGAGACGCGCGCCGACGCCGTGCACGAGGCCCTCACCGGCCTCGTCGACGAGGTGGAGAAGCTCTACCACCGCGCACCGCGTGAGAGCGACCTGCCCCATGAGCCCGGCGTCTACGCCGCCAACATGCCGGACAGTCAACGGTGGTCCTGCCCGTACCACCCGAACGAGATCGCCGAGCACATCCGCTCGAAGATCGACGGCATCGTCGAGATCGCGGTCAATCCCGCTCGCTGAAATAAAGGTGGGGCTGGAGTTCGCAGCTCCAGCCCCGGCTCAAGGGAGGTAAACCGCCAAGGAGACCATCCACGGGGTCCATCAACCAAGAGCATCCACATCACCTAACACAAACAAGGAGACCTTCAAGTGACCAACACCGAAACGGTGCAAGAACAGCTGGGGATACTGTCTGGGTCCTCGTCATTGACACCCGGCACGGAACCGACGTGGAGACCTTCAAGACAAGGGAGGCCGCGGACAAGCACCTCTACGACTATTGCGACGAGTGGTGGGATCGCGAGTTCGGCGCCGCCAGCCGGCCATCGGACGACAATCTGGTCGAAGCCTACTGGAATCGCATGAGCGACGAGGGCGAGGAGTGGTACGTGCTGGAGGAATGTAAAGTGAAGAGCCTCGAGGTCACCGAGTAGGACCTCGCAAAGGAATTGGGCGCGGCGACTTCGCAGGTCGCCACGCCCAATCATAAGCGCCTGCCGATCCCAAGGAGACCATCCCCACGACCGGCGTCGCTTTCAAATGCAACATAAGGAGGAGCAATTGAGATTGCTATACGCGAAACGATGACAGTTCGGTCCTACACGATCCTGGAAATGCTGGGCGCCGTGCGACGGCTCCCAGCGCAGATGCCCGAGTCGGACACCCTTCCGACCGGCGGTTATCAGACCCACCAGCAGCACTGGGTCACATGGCTAAGCGAGTACGACGGTCCCGGTGGATACGGCCGGAACAGCTGGGATGTTGACGCGAGGTCGGTCTACGCGCGCCTCTGCAACGCCTACATGATCGTCTATCTCAACGAGGCGGCCGGCGCCGATCCGGCCGCGATCCGGCAGACGATCCGGGAGATATTCGCGAAGGGCAACAATCGCGCCCAGACCGAAGCCAAGATCGCCCGCGAGCGCCATCCATGGGACGGGCTGACCAAACTACTGTTCCGATAGCATTCCGAAAAAGGCCAAGGGCCCCGGCGGGTTAGTCCCTGCCGGGGTCACTCCCGACCGGTGACGGCGTCCAGCCAGTGCCAGTCGCGACACGGAACCACCTTCCTTGAGGCGGCTGGGTCCGCCGTCTTTCGCCTCCTCACCATCAGACCCCGCGGACGCCGCCCGCTCGGCTTCGCGTTTAGCTCCGGAACGATCTCGCGGATCAGTTCCGCCTCGCGCTCCCTCAGCTCTGACGGATCGCATTCGAGCAGGATTTCCAACGTCGGATACCCCCATTCATCGAAGGCCCGCTGAACGTCGCGCGTATGCCGACCTTCGCGCATGTCCTTACGATGCAGTGAGAATCTCGTCCCGACGTTCGTAGAACATCCAATGTACCGCGCCCCTCCCCTGAACCGCAGCAAGTAGACCCCGCAAACGACCGTCTCGCGCGCCATGTTTTTTTGCTCTTCCGTAGGTATTTAGGTATTCCAAAAAGAGGTATCTCGGTATAGGTAAGCATTGCTTACCTATATGGCCGTTTTAAGGGCCGTACAGGGCCCCGGGGCCGGGCCCGGCCCCTTGGTAGCACCGGGCCTGTTTTAACGCGCCCTTGCCTGCCCTCCCGGCCACGGTTCCGGGGCCCTAAAGTAAGGCTAGCTGCCATTCCGGGGCCCGGCCCCCGGGGCCGGTTCCTGCCCGGTTCCATAGGGGCCCGGGGGCCGGTTCCCTGCCCGTTTCCGGGCCCTGCCCGGGCCCCCTACGGGGGCCGGGGGCCGGTCCGGTTCTGCCAATGCTTCCCGGCCCTGTACCGTGATTCCATACCGCCGATATTTGGCGATGTGCACCAATCCCCGACGACACAGGTCCGAGCCGACGCGAAGGCCCATCGCGATGGTGGCGCCTTCCGGCAGCAACAGCGTGAGGAAGCGACGCTCGCGCGGTGTCAGCTTCATCCGATCCCTCCCGCCGCTTCGATTGCACTCCGCTTGAGACGATCCCAGACGCGCCACCAACGCGCGTCGAAGTGGACGCCGGCCTCGGGGCCGTATCGCCGCCACTGACGACGCAGCCGGCCCCAGACGCGGCGCTGGGCCAGCGGGACCGCCTTCCAGTGTTTGCCGCAGATCCACTGCACGTCGACACCGTTTCGACCTGGCTTCGTTGTGCGCCGGCAGAACGGCACAAGGCATCGCACCCGATCCGTCATGGCACGATGCCCTCCGCGATCAGCCGCTCGCGCACCTGCGGCCAGGACCAACCCTGCGGATGGCCGCGCCGGTGCCAGTTCGCGTAGGAGAGCTGCAGCTCCCGGTTGACGCGGACGCCGTACCAGCGCCGCTTCTGCTCCTTGACGCAGGTCTTGCAGCGGAGGCGGATGCCGCCGCGGGTCTCGCGGCAGCGTTCCTCGCGAACGTGGTCACCGATCAGCGGATGGCCCTTGCGACACATTGCCGGCATCAGCTGATGACCCATTCCGCGCCGGTCCAGATGATGCGGACCATCTCGGTCGGCAGCATCGCGCCCGGGTCGCCCGGCAATGGCCCCCACCCGATGATGTAGCGCCACTCGCCGACAACCGGGATGCGAGCCATGTCGACTGACCGCATCTCGTAGGTCACGGCGCGCTCACCGCTGTTGAGCGCCTTGATCTGATCGGCTGCGGTGATGGCGTCGCCGACACGCTCCAACAGCGTTGTCATGCCACGCTCTCCTTCCACGCCTTCACGCACTCCGGCACGATCGGCTCGATCAGCTGCAGCATCGCCTCGGCATAGACCCGGATCTCGTATTGAGAATGCGAGTGATGGCGCAGCGTGAGGAACTTCATCAGGTTCAGCAGGTCAACGCTCGCGAACTGGTGCGAGTATGTCGCGAACGGGAGAATGATCCGCGCGAGCTCGCGCGGCATCCCCTCGGCCAGGTGCTTGCGGTAGAGCGCGAAGCCTTGCTCCATGTAGGAGCGCTGCTCATCCTCCCAGCGCAGAAATTTTTGCCACTCCTCCGCCGAATACCCGTCGACGCCACCGATGTCGCGGACCTGCTTGTTCACCTTGCTCTGCGTGCCGTAATGCTCCGGCTTCGGCACATAGAACTCCTCGGGGAGCTCGGTGTACCGGGCGGACACTTCGTTGTATGCCCACGTGCGATGCCGGTGCCATTGCCGGAACACGAAGATCGGCGCCTTCACCTCGAAGGTGAACGTCACCGCCTCGAACGGCGAGGTGTGGTGGTTGCGCCAGAGATAGCGGATCAGCCGATGGTCACTGCCGGTGTCCTCGCCGGCGCGCCATGCCGCGTCGTAAGACACGCGGGCGGCGCGGACCACGGACAGGTCGCTGCCCATGCTGTCGACCAGGCGCGCGTAGCCATGGTCGAGGACGTCGATCTTATTGGACGGATTGTCGTTCACTGTTGGTCTCCTTGGTTTTGGTCTTGCCAAACTGGCCGTGCGAAGCGCCCCGTTTGGCAGGTTCTGCGTATTCGAGAGTGGTCCAGCGGAAGCCGCAGCCGAGACATTCCCGGCGGCGGCGCATCGTGCGGGTCCGCGTCGAGCGTCCATTGACGAGGACGTGCGAATGGATCACGCGAGATTCGATGACGCGGGACGGGACCAGCTTGCGCGGTCCCGGCTTGCTCGGCTTGCAGCGCATGCAGATGATCGACATCAGAAGTCGCTCTGCTCCGCCTCCTCGGCCTCAATCCGAGTGATCGCCCACTTGAGATAGTTGGCGAGGTCGAGCGCCTCCTCGTAGGCGTGCTGCAGCCGGCCGCGGAGCGAGAAGTTCGGCTGCTCGCCGAGCGTCTTGCCGTACTTGGCGATGCCGAGCTGGGAGCGCTGCAGCAGGTCGGTGCGGACCGCGTCGATGACGCTGTCGCGCCGCGCCTCGACGTGACCGCACTCGTTGCGAACCAGCACGCCGTCGACGACGATGGTGAGCGGGAGATTGTAGGAGTTCTCACGCTCTTTGATGATGCGGCCGTTCTCGATGACGAGGTCGGCGCTGTTGTATAGTTGGGTATTGCCTCTCATTCTGGTCTCCTTGGGGTTAGACGTTGATCGGGCCGTTCGCGATCGCCCGGGCCCATCTCGGGTCGGTGTCGCGACAGCTGGGCCGCCCGCGCTTCTCGGGCCTGCGAAGCCCGAGGACGGAGGCGGAGGTGGCGGCATAGCGGGGGTGCAATCCCTCCGCCCTGCATGCTTCAGCGGAGGCCGCTGGCCCCTGCTCCATGTGGATCGCGACGAGCTCGAGCTCGCGCTTGAGCGAGACCTTGCGGCGTCGATTGTGTCCGGTCTGGACCATGATCGGTCTCCTTGTGCTGCCCTGCTGCGAACAGGGGGTTGGGTGAGGCGTTAGCGGGGATCTCCCTTGATCTCGATGGCGCCAATCGGCCCACCTGGCTGGTCGTCATCGAATACGCCGACGACCAGCCGGCCAGTGTGATAGGCGCGGGTGTCGAGGTTGGTGCGGCCCTTGAAGAGCTTGGGGCCGTCCTCGAAGTAATCGTGGCCGTGCACGACGTGGAGGTCGCGATAGCCGTCCTCGGCGCCAACCGGATAGCGCGACCAGAGCAGCAACTCGGTGCCCTGCTGCTCCAGCGGCACGCCCTGCTTGACGTAGGCGTGCACGAACACGCGGTGCGCGTCGACGTGATACAGCGGCAGCTGGTCCATCCAGTCGATGTGCGCCTCCGGTACGACGGTCGGGTCGTAGTCGCCGTACCTCACATGACCGTACGACATCAGCGTGGTGCCGCCGCCATTGGTGATCCACCAGTTGTGATCCAGCGGCTTGCGCAGGGTCTGGACCATCATGTCCTCGTGGTTGCCCTTGAGGCAGATGAATGGCAGGCCGCGCGCCTGCGCCTCCATCAGCGTCTCGATGATGCCTTTGCTCTGCGGGCCACGGTCGATGTAGTCGCCGAGCGTGATGATCTTGTGCTTCACGCCCTTGGCGTGGGCCTTGATGGACCACAGGGCGCGCTCGAGAAGATCGTAGCGGCCGTGCAGGTCCGCGATTGCATAGGTCCTTGACGTCATTTCAACCCCTCACCCGAACACGATCGCGGCGCAGGCCGCGCGAGATGATCTTGAGGCCGTACAGCACCCATTGCGGGATTTCAGCCTCGTCGATGGAATAGGTCTTGGCGGCCCAGAAGCCGACGGACTGGGCCACGTCGTCCGGCTCGTGCTTGAAGTAGCGCGGCATCCAGCCGAGCGCCTCCTCGCACAACTCGATCTCGATGCCGGACGGCGGGATGCGCTGGCGGTTCTGCTCGCGCTCCCATGCCTCCAGCTGCCCAGCCTCCTGCAGCTCGCGCTTGAACGCGAACAGCTCCGCCGCCGTCATCGCCTCGAAGCGCGGCCAGGCCGTGCCGAACTGCTTCGGCCAGATCCGCATCGGCGTGCGGCGCACGACCGAGGCGGCCTCGATCAACCGGCTGCCAACCAGACCATAATGCCAGACCCGCTCATGAAGGTTCAGGTTCACCATCACTCGCTCGCTCCCTCCAGCTCCGGCTCGCCGACGCTCTGCCCGGTCTCCTGCCCGGGCACGGGCTCCATCAGCTCCATCTCCGGCTCGACCAGCGGCGCATCGTCGCCGTCGAACTGCTCCCAATTGGTTTCGTTCTGATCGACCGGATCGCCCTCGTCGACCGGCGCCGCCTGCGGCGCGGTCTCCTGCTCGGGTGCCGCGATCATGCGCGCCTCGCCGCGAACCCGCTTGCCGGTGATCCAGACCCACGGATTGTCGCGACCGATCACGCCGGAGCGGATCAGGAAGTCGTTGGCGCGCTGCAGCGCCTTCTTGACGGCGTCCTCGCTGTCATCCTCGGCATAGTATTTCCGGTAGGCGGCGAACCAATAGCTGCGGTTGACGACGCGGGTGATCGCCTTGGGCAGCCGCAGGCTCGGCGGCGCCGCGATGCCGCTCTCCTCCATCGCCCGGAGCAGCGCGCGATAGACGTTGGCGCGCTGGTCGGTGAGCTGCACACCGCTCTCTTGCACGGTCTTGTCGGCCTCGCGGCTCTTCGGCGTGTCGATCCATTCGACCACGGCGCCCGGGATGATCTCGTTGTCCTCGTCGTAGCCGCAGATCACGCCGCGCAGGTAGAAGTCCGTGACTTCGCCATCCTCGCCCTCGCGCTGCTTGGACATCCGGGTGAAGCGACGGTCGCGCAGGTTGTTGCCGTCCTTGATCCTGGGCGGCGCGTCCTTCTCGGTGTGGTCGTAGCGGCCGACATGGATGGCAGTCTCGAAGGCGGCGTAGAGTGAGGTGTGGCCGCGCGGCCCGGTGCCGGATGCGTTCATGTGATGGACGAGCCACAGCCCGGTGTTCAGCTCCTCGCGGATGCGGTCGAGCCGCGACATCACGAGGCCGACCTCCTTGCCGTTGATCTCGTCCATCGCGGGCGTGACCTTGTTCAGCGTGTCGATCACGACCGCTTCGAGCTCGACCTGATCGTTCGGATAGGTCGCGTTCCACCACGCGACCCAGTATTTGCACTCGGCGATCAGCTCGGTGACCTGCTGGTCGTTGCCGAATAGGTCGAACTTCTTGGTCAGGCAGATGAACGGCAGATACACATCGTCAGGCAGACCCTTGCCCGCCGCATAGCCCGCGAACCGCTTGTAGACGAAGCCGGAGCCCGCCTCCGCCGCGCAATAGATCACGAGCCCGCGACGCACCTTGCGGCCGAGGTATTCCCCGCCCTGCGAGACCGCCATCGCCATGTCCTGGGTGAAGAAGCTCTTGCCCGACTGCGACGCGCCGTAGATCAGCACGGTCTCCCGGCGGGGGATCAGACCCTTGATGATGTATTCATACTTCTGCTGCGCGGTGCGCGGCTCGCCCCACACCACGGCGCCGAACTTCGACTTGAAGTTCTTGCTGAGCCACGCGAGGTCGAGCGCGGCGGTGTATTCGGCCGCCGTGCACGACTTCTCGTCGACCAGCCGGTAGAGCGCCTCCGAGGTGCCGCCGGCGGCGATCCAGTCCGAGGTGTCGCCCTTCTCCGGCAGGTCGGGCAGCGACAGGATGCGAATGCTTTCGGCGGCGCCCTCCAGCTTGGAGGCGACCAGCTTGACGTGATCCTGGCCGGGCAACACCGGGCGTCCATCGGGATGGAAGCGCGGTTCACCGGTGCGCGGGTTCTTGGCCTGCGGATCGTTGTCGGGCGGGATAACGACGTTGGCGCCCCTGAAATACTGCGTCAGCTCCTCGGGCCACTTCCCGGCGCCGCCTGCGTTGCAGGTCGCGGGAACGCCCATGGCCCACAGATTGTCGACGTCCTTCTCGCCCTCGACGACGAAGATGGTGCGCTCGTCGGCGATCGCCTCCAACAGCTCGGGCAGCCGGTACGGGACCTGCGGCTTGACGTCCTGCTTCCAGACCCAGCCGTTCTTGATGTCGTTCGGGTCGTCATCCTTGCGCGGCTTGCGGCGCTGCAGGAAATTCTTCGGCTCCATACGGACGACCTGAAACAGGAACTCGCCGCTGGCGTCGACATAGTCGTAGGTCTTGACGATCTTGGGCTTCGGACCGTCCTGCTTTGGCTTCGCCGGCGCCGGAGCCGGACGCTCGCGCTGATCGCGCTGATCGCGTCGCTCAGACCGCTGCTCGGGTGCGCGATCCTCGATCTCCAGCTTCAGCTCGGTCCGCATCCACTCGATGGCGTCCTTGCCCTCGAGTCCCATCTCGCGCTTGATCAGCGCGAGCGTGCCGCCGCCCTCGCCGGATTCGAAGTCATCCCAGAAGCCGGTGTCGGTGTTGACGCGGAGCGAGCCGCGCTTGCCGTAGCGCAACTCGTCCTTCTTGCTGGACGTCGGCTTGCCGAACAGAGCGTCGGCGACCGCTTCGATATTTTTACCCCAGTCGTCCATCTCTCAAATATCCAGTACGGCAGCGTAAAGGCCGTGGTTCGCAACAGCGTCGAGGATGGAGGCCGCGAACTCGTCGTATTCGACACCGCGCCTCTTTGCCTCTGCCCTCAAATCAACCGAGACGTTCGGCGTAACTCGCACCGTCAACGTCGATTTCCGCGCCTCGTCCGGCGCGACCTTCCTGCACATTCCCAAGCCCCCGCTCCTTGTGATGCTCGATCAGGCGTGTCCGGACACCTGGCCGTCGTATCCACCGGATGGACGCCCCAAGGCCTCCCACCCGGCGTTCAGTCGTTCGCAGAACTCGATCTGCTCCTCGATCAACCCCGCCATGGCGAGGGCGTCGTCGCTGCCCTTGCCATCTGCACGGAATGCCTTGGCGATGGAGCGCGCCGCGTCTGTCGTCAGGGCATTCCACTTCCGCGAGGTCGAAAACTTTAGGACCACGCAGTAACCGCGAAGTTCATCGAACACGCGGCCGCAAACGAGTTCCTGTCCCGGCTCGATATGGATGACCCAGCCTGCGTCACCCCACTTGATTGGCGCCTCCGATGTCATGGCGCTTTCTTCCGCGTTTTCGCGTCGATGACGGCGTCCACGTCCTCCTTGTTGGTGATCAGGAAATTCAGCGCGTTGCAGATCGCCTTGCGCGCGCGCACGTCGCTCTCGCGCCGCGCGATGTCGGCCGGCGTCGCGTCGGGATTGGTGCGCGTCGCATGCAGCATGGTCTCCGCGTAGACGAAATCGTTGTAGGCAATCTCCCAGAGACCCTGCGAGGTATGCGGGACGACCTTCTGCCGGGTCGCGCTGTCGAAGTTCACTGAGTGGGTACTCACCATGCGAGGACCCCCGCGGTGAACGCATCGCGTGGGACCTGGCCGTAGGGCGCGAAGGTCGAGCAGCCCCAGATCCACATGCCGCCAGCATCGGCGGCGTTGTCGTCGACGGCGACCCAGCCGACGTTCTTGCAGTAGGCAAGCATCGCCTGCTTGGCCCCGTCGCGGCCGTGAAACTTGGCGGTGCCGAGCGCCATCGCGCGCCACGTCTGGACCGCGACCGACCAGCATTGCACGTTGCGACTGCGTGCCATGCCGCAGATGCATCCATACAATCCATGCAAGAGCTGCGTGGTGCCGTAGTTGCTCTCGCCCTTGATGTAGAAGGGCTGCTCGACCACGATCAGCGCAGGCTGATGCTTCACGATCAGATCGTCGACCGCGCGCGCGCACCGGCCGTACACCTCGATGTCCGGGGTGTTGTCGTTGCCGAGCGTGACCGTGCCGAGTTCGGGCGTGCCCCCAATGGGGCCCGCGCCGTAGCCGAGCTTACGCGACGGGTCGAATGTCAGGATGGACGGCTTGGTCGTCATCGCACACCGTCGGAACGAAGTGCGGTATGCGACTGATACTCACGCTTCAACACCAACGGCGGCATGACTGGTCCCCTTGGAAAATCTGATCGTTCTGTCGTGGGCGATCCGGTGGTGCTGCGAACACCACGAACAGCCTTCTCCAACTACCGGCGCGCCGCAGTAGAAATACGGGGGCGTGTCGTGAAAATTGCCGAGCGGCCAATGACATTGGTCGTTGCGCAGCTCGAGCAGCGTCGGCGAACGCGGCTCGCCGCTTTCGGCGTCGACCGCGCGCTCCGTGACGGGCACGGCGGATTTCTTGTTGACTATAATCGCAGGCTCCGGCGTGGAGCCCTTGCGTGCGGCGATGACCTTGGCGACCCTTGGCGCGGTATTGACTGCACCCGGCGTAGCCGGACTCGGCCTGCGCGCCTTGGCGACGTTGGAGGGCTTGCGCCAGAACGAAAGCCCCAGCCTGTGCACCTTGCCGATGACGGCGTTGCGCGACAGCGTGTAGCCATCCGCCTTCATCGCAGCCTCCGCCTCGCCGGCGGACATCTTCTCCACCATCACGTAGTGGCGGAGCTTCTCGATCATGGTGTCGGACCAATCACCCACGATTGGTCTCCTCAGACTTCGCTGGTCGTCTGCGCGCCGCCAGCGTCGCCGCCCAGGATGCGAAGCACTTCGTCAAGCGAAGCAAGAGCTTCACGGCAATGCGGCGCGGAAGAGCCCTCCAGCTTTCGGCGTGCCATCGCGACCCCGTCGAGGGCGATGCGCCACTCGGCGGCGTCGGCTGCTTCCCGCAGCACGTCCATTTCCCATGCATCAATTCTTCGTGCTTCCCCATACCAAATGTCCCTCGCTCGCCCGTAAGCGATGCCCGTGCGTTCTGATGTTCGTGTGATTGCTGCCTTGACGTAGTCCCCCGCAGGGCATGGCTCGCTTGCGCGCTTCGCGAGATGCGCGGCGATCTCGGACGTTTTTTCCGAGCGGGAGGACGGCTTTTCTGTGCGCAAGGACTTGACGGCGCTCGAATCAACCAGCGCAATGGTTAGGTTACTCATGCGCGCACCTGCTGAAGCGAGTACGCGCCACCACGATCGTTTAGATCGCTGCGACCGTCGTTTAGATCATTAAGACTAAAACTATAGGCCTGTGACGCCCGCACCTTTTTTTGAGTACGAGAGTTTTTGCATGACCCAAGTTCTAAGGAAATGCTTGCGCTGGAACAGCGCAACCAGTCATAGAATTGCCGCAACTGGCGAGAAGGCCGAAAGAGCCGAGAATGGTTACAGATGCTTTGGAAGTGCGTACCCTCGACAAGGATCTGCTTCAGCCGATCGAGGTGAAATACATCGACGCCGACCGCTTCGAGTTCACGTTCCGCACCCGGAACGGCACGCTTGTGAAAAGCGTGTTGAACGCAGTGGGCATGGTCCACTGCATCAACCTCGCGATGAAGGCACTCAACGAGTACCCCACGCAGGCACTGCACGATCTGCTGTCGCTGTAGCCTGCCCATCAGCGCTTTGCCCGTTTTTTAACCGCAGCCTTGCCTCGCTTTTGAGCGGGCTTGGAGCGTGCGGCCATGGCGGGCTGGGTCTTGGCGATCGCGGGCAGATGATCGTCCGCGGTCACGAGACCCTTGGTGGCGTGCTTGATGCGCGCCCAGACGGTGGGCGTCGGGTAGTGCAGGAATTTTCGGTATCTGGTGACGGACCAGCGCGCGACGCCGATCTTGTCGGCGAACTGCTGGTCGGCACCCGACGGCGAAACGTCGGGATACGCAACCGCGTAGTATTCTGCGAGCGTCATTGGCTTTCCGGTGATGGAGGTGGGCGCGTCCGTCACCGACAAGTGCACCAGATAGGTGCACTGGTCAAGACGTCACACGCGGCTCCCTACACCTTTTCGGTGAAATGACACATGGCAGTACGTTTGGTACCGAACAGCGTGACTCAAAAAATACTTCAAGCGCACGGAATAGTCCCCTGCCCGGGCGACTCTGTTACGACGGTTCACTCCCGGTTGAGCGAAACTTTGACTAGTACAGAGATGGACATGATTGCGGACGGCCGCAGGCGGACAGGCAGCAGTCGCCTGAAGAACCCGCCGCCGGAAAACTCGATTCGCTACTACAGACAGCGCAAGGGATTGACGCTGAAGGAGGTTGCGACTCTCCTCGGCACCACCCACCAGACCATCCAGCGACTCGAGGAGCTCAATCAGGTTCTTACCCCGGACTGGGCAATGCGAATCGGTTCGGTGCTTGGCGGTATTCCCGGCGCCCTGATCGCCTATTCAGACGACGAGGACGCCTACCCGTGGGCCGCGAGGCCCATCCCGGTGATGGGGGTGATCGACGAGCGCCGGCAAATCGAGCTCCAGCAGGAGCCGCTTTACCGCGTAGGTCTGACCAACAGGCCGACCGGCACGGTTGCGATCGAGGTGCGCGACAGGACCATGCTGCTCGATGGCTGGCTCCTCCTCTACGACGACACCCAGGCCGAGCCGATCACCGATGACATCATCGCGCTGCAGGCCAACAACGAACGATTCGTCTGCCGCCTGACCGACGGCACCGTCTGGGTGCGCCGAATCGTGCCTGCTGCGAACGGTCTGCACCACCTCGAAACCGACCACGCGCCGCCGATCTACGACGCGCACGTCAAATCAGTTGCGTTGGTGCTGGGCTTCGAGAGACCGGGGCAGGACCTGCCTCCGAGATAGGGCGCGGCGATTCGCCACACAATTCCGGATTACTACGGATGACGCCCACGCGCGGTGCAGTCAGGGCTTCGTCATGGTCGGGACAAAGGGGACATCGCCCAACTGGCACACGGCTTGCAATATATCCAATAACTAAGATTCTTAGATCAAGTATATCCAAGAACTCAGAACAAGGGGGCCCCTATAGGGCCCCCGTTTTGTTTCTGATTTGAGAGCATTTCTAAAGACTGAGAATTTAATGTTGTGCAATGCGTGCCAGCGCGCGTAGACGAAATGCACCAGATTTTTTCGATTCGGTGCATTTGCACCCTTGACGATGCACCTTTCCGGTGCAATATCGGATGCACACCGGGAGACCAACCCACCATCCATCGTCAACAAGCCCGGTTCCGAGGGTGACTGTCAGGCCGCGCCGCACTTCGCAGGTGCACGCGGACTGACACTCGAGGGACCGGGTGGGAGCACCCAATCGTGACCGACACCGACACGTTCCAACCCGTGGGCGCGTTCGCCCAAGCCGTCGTCGACAAGATCCAGCTCGGCGCCGTCGATAGCCACCCCGTCACCGACCGCGCGTCGTGGCTCGCCATGCGGACCCGCGACATCACCGCCTCCGACATCGCGTCGATCTGCGGCGTCGGCTACCGCTCGGCGCTCGCAGTCTGGGCCGAAAAGACCGGCAAGACCCAGCCGCAGGCGGATAGCCCCATCCTGCAGCGCGGCCGCTGGCTCGAGCCCGCGATCTGGCGCGCCATCGAGGACCGCGAGCCCAGCTGGCAGCTGCGTCCTGCCAAGGTCTATCTGCGCTCGCCGTCGCTGCGCGTTGGAGCGACACCGGATGCACTGGCAGTGGACCCCGAACGCAAGGGCCTCGTGCTCATTCAGGGCAAGGTCGTTGCCCGGCCGACGTTCATCAACGACTGGCTCGGCGGCGATAAGCATCGCGGCACCCCCGAGGTGCCGCTCGGCTATCAGCTGCAGACGTTGACCGAGACCATGCTCGCCGAGGCGCGCTTCCAGATCGAAATCCATCCGGTCCTGGCCGCGCTTGTGGTCGGCGACTTCACCGCCGACCTGCACATGATCCCGGTGCAGCGCCACGAAGGCGCTGAACAGCGGGCGCTCGCCACCGTCAAGAGCTTCTGGGAGATGATCGCCAACGGCCAGCAGCCGGCGCTGGACCCGAGCCGCGACCACGACGTGGTGCGCAAGCTGTACCCTGTCGCGGACGGCACCACGATCGACCTCTCCGGCGACAACGAGATTCCCGAGATGGTTGACGAGCGCCTCGAGCTCGGCCGCCAGATCAAGGAACGCGAGGATCGTCGCGACGAGATCACCACGACGATCATGCACAAGATTGGCGATGCGTCGTTCGCAGTCATCGCAGGCGGACGCAGGCTCTCGGCCAAGGTCACCAACGTCAAGGAGAAGGTCGTCGCACCCTACTCCTTCCGCAGCCTGCGCGAAGTCAAGGCGCTCTGACGAGCGCCTTCCTCCCCTCCCATTCCCACTATTCGGAGACCATCCACATGACGACGATCATCGACAATGACGATATCCGGGTGCGCACGCTGGAGGCGTTTGCCGGTGTTGCCGGCCCTGCCCCGTCCAACCTTCCTGCGACCCAGCCGCAGAGCTTCCTGCCCCCGGTGGATCGCGTTCACGGCGCCCAACAGGTGGCCGTCCGTCGCCACGAGCCGGACGTGCTGCGCAAGATCAAGGAGCTGGCGGCGGCTGCGGGTGAATATTTCTACTACCGCTTTCCCGTGAAAAATAAGGGCAAGACGGAATACATCGAAGGCCCGACGATCAAGTGCGCCAACGCGGTCGCGCGTTTGTTCGGCAACTGCGATGTCGATTGCCGCTCGGTCGACATCGGCACCCACTGGGTGTTCCACGCGCGCTTCATGGACTTGGAGACCGGCTACTCGCTGACGCGGCCGCTGCAGCAACGCAAGACCCAGGCCACCGTGCGCGGCGATGCGGGGCGCGCCGAGGACATCGCGTACCAGATCGGCACATCGAAGGCGATCCGCAACGTCGTGACCAACGCGCTCGACACCTTCACCACCTTCGCGTGGCAAGAGGCGAAGATGTCGGTCGTCGAGACCGTCGGCAAGCAGATCGAGAAGTACAAGACCCGGGTCCAGATCCGATTGGACGAGATGGAGGTCGACCTCCATCGCGTCGAGGCTGTACGCGGTCGACCGTTGAAGGATTGGCTTGCCACCGATGTCGCGCGCACCATCGCCGAAATTCAGGCCGTCAACGACGGCATGGCGACGGCGGACGAAACCTGGCCGAAGAAGGATGACCAGAAGGCCGATGGCGACGGCAAGCTGTCGCAGTTCGCGAGCGACGCCAACAAGGCGGACGGCAACGCGGAGACCGTCGACCCCAAGACCGGCGAGGTCACCGACGGGGTCGCCAGCACCAACAACAGCGCGCAGGGCGATCAGCCCGCGCAGGGTTCGCAGACCGCCGAGGATGGCCCCCAGCCATCGGCATCTGCGACGGAGGACGGCGCGGCAGCGTCCGAAACCGCGGCGTCCTCCGCCAATTCCGAGCCGGAAGGCCCGGCCACCGAGGCCGAGTACAGCGACTATGCGGTGGCGTGGTTCGCTGAGGCGAACAACGTCGAGGAAGTGCGCGCCCGCTGGGCTCGCGAAAAGTCGATGCGTGCGAAGGCCGGCGTCAAGCCGGACACCCTCACCAAGCTGGAAGGCCTGATGAAGGACACCGTCGCCCGGATCAAGAAGGGGTAGCGCAGGGAGCAGAGCCAAACTCCCAAGAGGGGCACTGCGTGCGGCTCCGTAAACGGGAAGGCACCTCCGGGGTTCGTCAGTCTCTCTGCGTGGGTCGGACCACGGGCCGGTCAAGGTGACCAACGCGCGCAAACTACCGTGGGCGGGAAGCCGCACTTCTCGCCCACGGACATCTCAATCGCCGGGCTTCGCAGGCCCGCATGGATTTTAGTCGGGGAACCAGCATGGCGACGATCATCAACTTGAAGGGGACCAAAGAGGCCCCGAAAAACTCTCGCTCCAGCATGGGGACACGGATCATCTCCATCGCCGGCGTCCAGCAGTGGAAGGTCCCGCCGTTCCAGCGTCCGGTGCGGGTCAATGCGAAGGTGCAGGAGGCCGCGCAGTCGACACGGGAAAACGAAGCCATCGAGGGCGTCATCACGCTGGGCCAGGTCAGGGGAGACCTCGCCTACTACATCGTTGACGGCCAGCACCGCATCGAGGGCTTTAAAATCTCCGGCATCGAGGAGGCGCTGGTCGACGTTCGCGTCGTCACCTTCGAGGACTTCGCCGAGATGGCGAACGAGTTCGTTAAGCTGAACTCGTCATTGGTTCGGATGCGACCGGACGACCTACTGCGCGGCATGGAGGACGCGACCATCTCGCTGCAGCTTATCCGCAAGCATTGTCCTTTCGTCGGCTATGACCAGATCCGGCGCGCCTCGACCGGGGCGCCGATTGTGGGCATGTCCGTCATCCTCCGCTGTTGGGCCGGGTCGGCCGGTGAGACGCCGACATCAACGATGGCTGGTCAGTCAGTCTCGTCGCTCGCCAAGACCACGGACGAAACCAGCGCTCGGCAGTTGATCCAATTCCTCGGCAACGCCCATCAGGCATGGGGACGAGACCCTGAATATTACCGGCTGTGGGGCGCCCTGAACCTTTCGCTTTGCATGTGGCTGTACCGTCGCCTCGTTATCGACCGCGACCGGATGGGCAACAAGCGCGTCGTGGTGCTGAACCAGAACGAGTTCAAGCAGTGTTTGATGTCGGTCTCGGCGAGCGGCGATTACCTGCAGTGGCTAGTCGGCCGCAACATGACCGAACGGGATCGCAGCCCCGCCTACATGCGCCTCAAGGCCATCTTCCAGAAGCGCCTGCAAGAGATCACCCAGACCAAGTCGGCGCTGCCAGCTCCGGCGTGGTCGTCGCGCTGACAATCTACCCTATGGCGGGGCTTCGCAGGCCGCGCCCAGCACCATCAAGGAGACCATCTACGTGGCTGGATCAGTGAATAAGGTAATTTTGGTCGGCAATCTCGGGAAGGACCCCGAGGTGCGCCGCACCCAGGATGGCAGGCCGATTGCGAACCTGTCGATCGCGACGAGCGAGAGTTGGCGCGACAAGGGCACCGGCGAGCGTCGCGAAAAGACCGAGTGGCACCGCGTTGTAATTTTTAACGAGGGCCTCGCCAAGGTCGCCGAGCAGTATCTCAAGAAGGGCGCCAAGGTCTACATCGAGGGCCAGCTGCAAACGCGCAAGTGGACCGACCAGAGCGGCGTCGAGAAGTATTCGACCGAGGTCGTGCTGCAGGGCTTCAACTCGACGATGACCATGCTCTCGGATGGTGGCGGTGGCCGTGGTGGTGGCGGCGGAGATGACCGCGGCTCCGGTGGCGGCAACTACGGTGGTGGTGTCGGTGGCGCCGCGCCGCGTCGCGGCGGCCAGGACAACGGCGGCCAGAGCTCGCGGTTCGACAACATGGACGACGATATTCCGTTCTAGGACTCAGCAAACCCCGCTTCGCAGGCGGGGTCCTACACGGAGTCCGCGGCGCTGCGGATCAGTCTGACCTGCACGCGAGAAGGTTTGCTGCGCTCAGCCCGCCAGCGCGACGCGACGGACGTGGCCCTTCTCTGCCGAATTGACTACCTGCTCGAAGTGATCGGAAGGACCCCGGTGGGAGCATGAGCGGGATCGTGATCGCCAACGAGGAGGATCGCATCTTCCTGTGCCGCATGGTGATGGGCGCCAAGCCGGGCACCCTGATCGAGATGCATGTCGATCTCGCCTCCGACGCCCAGCGCAAGAAGATGTGGGCGATGCTCGGCGAGGTGTCCAAGCAGGTGCCGCACGTCGACATGAACGGCAACGCCAAGTTCTACGCGCCCGAGCAGTGGAAAATTCTCTTCATGCACGCCTGCGGCCAGGAGGTGGAGATGATGCCATCGCTCGATGGCTCGACCTTCCTGCCCTACGAGGGTCGGTCCTCGAAGATGAAGTCTCGAGATATGGGCGAACTTCTGTCCTGCATCGAGGCGTGGGGCGTGCAGAACGGCGTCACCTTCAAGGAGATCAGTTGATGTTTGACATGCGTGTGGAATTGGCCGCTCAAGCCATTCACAAGCTCGTCTGCGATCGGTCTGGTCGCGGCCGTGAGTGGAAGGCCATTCCGGAAAGCCTGAAGGCATCCTTTCGCGAAGAAGCTAGAGCAGCTCTTGCGGCGGCCGACACTATGGAGGTCCGATGAAGCCCGAGCAGCTGAAGATGTTCGACCTGCCGGATGTCGAGGATCGCGTCATCGACGTGCCGGCCGAGAAGCAGCCCGCGCCAAAGCGCGCGGGCCAGCGCAACCGGCAGCCATCGCTCGCGGTCCGCCAGTACGAGGTCAAGAGCGGCGGAGACTGCTTCCGCGTGCAGGCGGCCTCGCCGTCGGCGGCGAAGTACATCGCATTCAGGTTTGCGCGGAGCATGGGCCAGTACCTCTACGAGGGCGGCTTCATGGCGTTCGTCTCCGGCGGCCTGCAGGTCAGGGAAGAGAGGAGATCGAAGTGAGCGTTGAACAGATCGTCGTTGTCCTGATGGCCCTCTCGGTCGTCAGCGTCTTTTTCTACTTGGGATTTGGCAAATGAGCATCATCGCAACCGAGCGACTGCAACAGATCGAACAGCTCGACACCAACGGCCGATACGGCCGCCTCGCGCGCGAGGCGCTGGAGGCCCTGCCCGTGACTTTTCAGGGTCGCGTCGCGGAATGGATGAAGGCGTGCTTCTCCATCGACGTCTGTCGCGACGGCATCGAGCGCAATCACCGCTTCCTCGAAGAGTCGCTGGAACTCGTCCAATCGCTCGGCTGCACGGCGAGCGAGGCGCATCAGCTCGTCGACTACGTGTTCGGTCGCCCGGTCGGGGAGCCCAAGCAGGAGATGGGCGGCGTCATGGTCACGCTCGCGGCCCTCGCCTGCGCGCACGACCTTGACATGATGCCGGCGGCCGAGACCGAGCTGGTGCGCGTCTGGACCCGGATCGACCAGATCCGCGCGAAGCAGGCCACCAAGCCGAAGCACTCGCCACTGCCCCAGCATGTCGAGGCAGATGCTGGGACGGCTCAGGCGGCTCTGCAGGAAATCATCAAGTCAGCGTCCCACAAGGACGCAATCAATATCGCGATCGAAGCAAGGAGAGAGTACAAAACGTCCCCAGCCGCGCCAGTCGTCACCGTCGATATGTCCGCGGAGCTGATGGATGCGGCGCAGCGGACGAGCAAGCTGCGCGATAGCATCGTCGAAGCCTGCGACCTGCTGGCCGAACGGAAATACGGGAGCCCTGCCCGGTCACCCGGTCACAACGCCCGACTCCTGCTGGAGCGGGCACTGGAGAACGTGCCGAAGGCGCCGGCCACACCCGGCGCAGACGCCGCGCGCACCATCTCTGAGCTTCGCGCGGGCCTGCAGGCGGCAATTCGCGCCGCCAAGCTCGCCCTGTTCGTGGTCCGTAAGCAGAATGTGATGCCCAACGGCAGCTGGGCCAACGGCTTCGACCGCGATCTCGAAGCAGCCGATGCAGCGCTCGCAGGGACGCCACAACATCCGGATCTGCGCGTGGCCGTCGCCCGCGCCATCGTCGAGGTGACCAACCGCTGGATCAAGCCGAACTTCCCGGCTGATCACGTGCTGCCGACCTTCGACCAGCTGCGCAAGCAGGAGAAGCGGCTCAATCTGGAGTTTGCTGACGCCGCGATCGCGACGGTGAAGAACGCCGGGGCCGAGCCAAAGCCGGAGCGCCAGTGGACCGGTCCCGGTCACCTCGAGCAGACCGGCTACATTGATCCGGAGCCCGGCCGATGAACCTCCGCATCCTCAAGAAGCTGTCCGCGCGCGCCGCTCTACAAGAAGCGTGCGTATCACCTGGGTCTGAAAGACAAGCCGTCGCGGCTGAAGAGCCGCGGCTTCGAGGGCGTCAAGCCGCAGCGTACCGCGTCGACACCCATCAACAAATGGAGAGGGTATGACTGAGATCGAGCGTTACATCATCCGGCCCGAGGCGCACCGCGGCGAATGGGCCTTCATCTATGTCGACGAGGAGAAGAGCATGTTCATGGCCTACTCGTCGTTCGGAACCTACGCATATTGCTGGCCTCACCGGGGGCCCGAGACCTTGAAGGAGTTCCTGCTCGACCTCGAGTTCGACTACTTCATGGGAAAGACGCGTGGGCTCGAGAGCAAGCAGTTTGATTTCAACGGCACCATCGAGGGCATGAGAAAGCACGTCCGCGAAGCGCAACGCCGCAAGATGCTGAGCAAGGACAAGGCTCGCGACGCCTTGGTCGCCATCGACGACCTGAAGTGGATGGATAACCATCAGAGCGTCGACGTGTTCGTCGATCGCGTCTATGCGGACAAGGCGATCTGCGAGGCCTATCGTCACGACTTCGAGGACGTCATCAAGAACCGCCCTGACCCTCAGTGCGTTGGCTTCTGGCAGAAGATCTGGCCGGAGTTCGTCAAGGCGATCACGCCCAAGCCGGTCGCGGCGGTGGTCGAGCAGCCGGTCGAGGTGATGGCATGACAACGCGCCGCGATCTGTTCAAGGTCGGCGCGGCTGCGGCCGCCGCCGTCGCACTGCCCTCCTCGGGCCCCGTCGTTGCGGGCGAGCTGGTCGAGCCCGCGGTCGCTGTAGCCCCGGCGACGCCCTACGCGACCTATCCGTGGCGCTGGTGGATCAGCCTCGACGGCGAGTCCTTCATCGAAGAGTTCGATACCGAGGCCGAGGCCATCAAGGCGGCCAAGGGTTACGGAGAGAAGGCCATTGTGGCTGAGTGCCAGCAGCAGGACTTCAGCCTTCATGTCTACGGCAGCGACGTCATCGAGATGCTCTACCAGAACAACGAGGAGGACATCGGCGATGGCGAGTTCTTCGACTGCACCAAGGAGCAGTCGGACGAGCTCGGCCAGGTCGTGACCGCCGCGATCGAGGCGTGGGCCGCGAAGCACAAGCTCAATCTGACGGCATGGACGTTCGGTCAGACCCGCAACCGCACCGAGATCCCAGAGGAGGTCGCCTGATGGACCTGCCGCAGATCCCCGACGACGACGCCGACTTCACGCCCGATCTGGCGCGCGAGATCATCGCCAAGTACCAGAAGATCATCACCGACCTGACCGACCCCACTCTGAGGAGCATGCGGCTCGATGATGGCGGCTTCAACATGGAGCTGGGCGGCGAGGTCGTGAAGCGGATGGCGATCATGATGACGACGTGGTTCCGCGAGAGCGGCGCCAAGAACTACGTCGAGATCGCCATCAACGCCATCGACCCGCCCTTCGAGAAGTTCCTGTTCTATGTGCAGAAGCGCGGCGACGGTGCGTTGACGCCGGGTGAGGCTTTGAGCGAGGCGAAGGCCGAGATCGCCCGCTACGCCAGCCAGGTCGCGGACCTCGAAGAGGAGTGCGATCGCCGCTACCAAGAAACCGAGAAGCTGCGTGAGCAGCTTGCAGTAAGTGTAAAATAGACCCCGGCCGGGGCCCGCTTCGCAGGCGGGCCCCTTGCTGGCAAGGAGACCGATCATGAGCCGCCGTGCTGCCCGCTTCACTGAGGCTGACGCCTACCGTGCGATCCGCGCGGCGCAGCGCGCTGGCGCAGGAACCGTGGAAATCAAGCCTGATGGCACGATCTGGGTCCGGATTTCCCCGCCATCCACACCGGAAGAGCTACCCCCGGAGCCTCCTCGGAAGCGCACCCCAGTGGTGCTTTAATGGAGGACATGCCCCGACCCCGTCCCCCTTATTTGCAGCGCGGCAAGAGCCGCCACGGCAAGCCGTACTGGTTTGTGAAGGTCGGTCGCAGCGGGCCGAAGATCACCATCCGTGCCGAATACGGCACCAAGGAGTTCGACGAGGAATACCGGGCGGCGGTGAATGGCGGCGCCACTGTCAAGCGCAAGCCACGGGCCAGCAAGGGAACGTTGGAGTGGGCGTGGCAGCTCTACAAGGCGTCGAGCGCGTGGAACAACGAGATCAGCGAATCGACCCGCCGCCAGCGTAGCAACATCATGAAGCACGTCCTCAAGACCGGAGGGGCAAGCCCGCTGGAGGACATCGACGCCGATGCGATCGCGGCTGGCATCGAACGGCGCGCCGCAACGCCGTCGCAAGCGAAGAACTTCAAGCAGACCATGCGTCAGTTCTTCGCCTGGCTGAAGCGTCAGAAGATCGTGGCGGTCAATCCGGCCGAGGACGCCGAGCTGCCGAAGCGCCCCAAGACCGGCGGCTTCAAGGAGTGGACTGAGGCCGACGTCGTGAAGTACGAGGAGCGCTGGCCGCGCGGCACCCGGCAGCGGGTTATGCTGGATGTGTATATGTATACCGGCCTACGCCGTGGCGACGCCGCCGAGGTCGGACCCAAGCACGTTTACGACCAGCCGGCCATCGTGCGGGACGAGGTCACGGGCGAGAGGAAACCGATCGTCAAGAAGGTCATCTCACTGTCGACCGAGAAGAGCCAGCGCCAGACGGCGGTTCACCTGCCCATGCTCCCTCCGTTGGCTGAAACGCTGGAGGCGGGCCCCACCGGGGAAACCTTCATCGTCACCGAGACCGGCGACGCCTACGTCAAGGAGAGCCTCGGCAATGCCTTCAAGGATGCCTGCGTCGCGGCCGGCATCATGGACAAGTCGGCGCACGGCCTCCGCAAGGCGGCCGCCACCCGGGCGGCCGACAACGGCGCCACCGCCCACGAACTGATGGCGATCTTCGGCTGGAAGGACATCAAAGAAGCGGAGATCTACACCAAGGCGGCGGACCGGAAGCGGCTGGCGCTGCGGGCGATGGGGATGCTCGACAATACGGCCGCGGCGAACCGCGACACGCTCAGATCGTGAACACCTATGCACCCACCCTCGATCTGGTGGGTGCATGAGAGCGAAAAGTGCAATAATATCAAAGAGGATTTCGGGTTGTGGTGCGCTCGGAGGGACTCGAACCCCCACGGTGTTACCCACTGCCACCTCAAGGCAGCGCGTCTACCAATTCCGCCACGAGCGCTAAGGATGTCGGATGGAACCCTAAGGCGCCGCCGCATCGACGGGGCGATGTAACAAATCATGCATGCAGGGACAAGGCGCTAAATGCGAGAATTAACTGCGAACTCCGGGAGATTTCGGCAGCATTTGCTTGACCTCGACCGCAATCCGGTTGCGGTCGACCAGCACCACGCCGCTGGCCACCGGCAGGTTGTTGGCGAGGATCTTGACCTCGTCGGCCTCGGTGGCATCCAGTTCGATGATGGCGCCGCGGGACAGCCGCATGACCTGATGAATCGGCATGGTGGTCGTGCCGAGGACCACCATGAGATCTACGCTGACTTTATCGAGGGTGGGCACTTCTGAACCGCCGAACGGGAACTAAATTATGGGTTCACCTGACCACGTTAGGGTTAGCTAATGGTTAACGACCGCCAAAGCCTCGATTTGACGACCTTTGCTCGCCCTTCGGGCGGCGGCGCGGTCGAATGGCGGATTTCGGACGGTCCGGTGCCCTACCCCGATTCTCTCGCGGCGATGGACGCAAGGGTGGCGGCGATCGCGGCCGGCGAGGCAACCGAGCTGGTGTGGCTGCTCGAGCACCCGCCGCTCTACACCTCCGGCACCAGCGGCAAGGCCGACGATTTGCTCGCCCCGCGCTTTCCGACCTTCCAGAGCGGCCGCGGCGGCCAGGTCACCTATCACGGCCCAGGCCAGCGCGTTGCCTATGTGATGCTCGACCTCAAGCGGCGCCGGCCGGATGTGCGCGCCTATGTCGCCTCGCTGGAGGAGTGGATCATCCGCACGCTGGCCGCCTTCAACGTCCGCGGCGAGCGTCGCGAGGATCGCGTCGGGGTCTGGGTGCGACGCCCGGACAAGGGACCGGGTTTTGAGGACAAGATCGCAGCGATCGGCGTCCGGCTGCGCCGTTGGGTCTCGTTCCACGGCATCGCGATCAATGTCGAGCCCGAGCTCTCGCACTTCCAGGCGATCGTGCCCTGCGGCGTGGTCGATCCGCGCTACGGCGTCACCTCGCTGGTCGATCTCGGGCTGCCAGTCACGATGGCCGATGTCGACATCGCGCTCCTGCAGGCCTTCGCCGAGGTGTTCGGCGACACCGCGGCGCGCCTGCCGGAAGCGACGGCGCTGTGATCTGATGCGCAAGCGGTTCCTGGTCGGGTTTATCGTTCTGGCCTCCGCAAGCCTGGTGTATCGCCTGCTGGACACCCCGGTCGAAAAGCTTCGACAAGACGCAACACTGCAGCGCGTCCAGGATTTCATGACGCGTCATGGCAGCGAGAGACCGGTTGCTTTCGTCGGCGACAGCCTGGTCGAAAACGCCAACTTTTCGCCTGCGATCTGCGGACGACCCGTCTTCAACGCGGGTTATGCCGGTGCGATCGCCAGCGGCGTGCTTCAACTGGTCAAGGAGTTCGACCGCATCAAATTTTCCCCGGGCATTGTCGTGATCTCGGTCGGCGTCAACGACAGCCTCGTGGTCGACCGGCGCCCCTTTGCCGAGTCCTATCAGGAGATCGTGCAGCGGGCCGGCGCACTCGGCGCCAAGGTCTTCGTCGTGTCGCTGGCGCCGATTGCCGGGTCGGGCGTGCTGGCCAATGCCATCGACCGGTCACGCTTCGCCGACATCGACCGGGTGATACGGCAGACCGCCCATGATCGTTCGATCCCGCTGATCGATGTCGGCACGCTGCGCACGCAGGCGAGCCCCCAGGTCGAGGACGGCATCCATCTCAGCGCAGATGGCTATGCCGCCTGGACCGGCACGATCGAGAGCACGATCAACCGGCAGTGTCCTTGAGGCGCGCGCCAGCCGGACAACTGGCAATCATGCCGCCGCCTTCTGCGGCGCGACCTCCAGCTTGCCGGCGATGTAGCGGCGCTCCTGGGTGAGGCCGCCGAAGCCGTAGGCATCGCCCTTCACCTCGTCGACATGGGCATAGCTCTCGGTGTGCAACGGCCCGAGCAGCTCGCCCATCCGCTTGAACAGCGCAGCGAGATAGGCCGCCTTCTCGTCCTTGGTGTTGGTGCCCTCGGTGACGTGGATGTCGAGCCAGTAGCTCGCGAGCCCCTGCTCGGCGAGCGATTTGCCGCCCGCGAACCAGTCGGCGGCGGCGGCCGACTTCACGATGATGGCGGTGACCTTGGGATCCTTGTGCAGGATGTCAGCGGTGAGGTCGGACACGGCGGCGGCGATGTCGGACTTCAGCGACGACGTCTGGCGGGAGGTCGCGTAGGTGACGGTGATGAGCGGCATGATCGGTCTCCTTGAATTCGGTTGGCGCGGGTCAATCGCGCCTCCTCTAGCTAGACCTTCGCGCATCATCTTGGTATCTTATCTATATGGATAGCAGTGATAACGATTGTTGATCATGACGCTCGATATCGATACCGTGCAGGCCTTCCTGCTGGTCGCCGAATTGCAGGGTTTCACCCGCGCCGCCGAGGCGCTCGGCACCACGCAGGCGGCGATCAGCATGAAATTGCAGCGGCTCGAAACCGTGCTCGGCAAGCGGCTGGTCGAACGCTCGCCCCGCGCGGTGCGGCTGACCGCTGATGGCGCGGCGTTCCTGCATCATGCCCGCGCGCTGATCGAGGTGCATGACCGCGCGCTGTCCGGCGAGAGGCCGGCGCGGCAGCAACTCACGCTCGGGATCAGCGATCACGCCGCAGGCCCCGAGCTGGTGCCGCTCCTGGAGCGGCTGCACGCAATGGCGTCGCAGCTCGCGCTTGCCGTGAACATCGGCTTCTCGCGCGAGATGCTCGACGCCTACGATGCCGGCGAGCTCGATGCTGTCATCGTGCGCCAGGAAGGCAGCCGGCGCGGCGGCGAGAAACTGACCGAGGACGAATTCGGCTGGTTTGCCACCAAGCGCTTCGTATGGCCGCGAGGCGATGCCCTGCCGCTCGCAACGCTCGCGCCGCCGTGCGGAGTGCGTGCCCTCGCCGTGCGTGCACTCGACAAGGCCGGCATCGCGTGGACCGAAAGCTTCGTCGGCGGCGGTGTCACCGCGGTGGTGGCTGCCGCGCTGGCAGGCCTTGCGGTCGCTCCGCTCGTTCGCCGCATCGCGCCGCCGGGCCTGATCGACATCGGCCCCACGCACAAGCTGCCACGACTAGGTGCGTCAAAGGTGATGCTGCATTCGAAGGTCGGCGATCCCGCCAAGCTGGCGGCACTCAGGACGCTGGCTGCGACGTTTCGGAGCGTGGCGGCTGCGGCGTAGCATCGCGCACGACGAGCCAGTAGGCCACACCTGCAACAAATCCGACCGCGGCGATCACGTAACCAAGTCCGGATGTCCAGAACTCTGGACGCGGCACCAGCAGGGTGATGATCAACGCCCCGGTCGCAGCACCGGCGCAGGCGAAGAAGCCGACAGCCCGAATCTGAAACTTCTCACTGAGCCAGCCGACAATCGAGGCGGGCATGGCGGTCAACAGACAGGTCACGAAGAAGAGCAAGGGCGAGCAGCCCAGCACCCAGAAACAGACCAGAACCGAGGATAGATTGGGGTACGAAGCAATCAATAGCGCGCTGACGCCGACAGAAATCACCACTGTTGTCGTGGCGCAACCCGCAAGCCAGCCCTTGACTCCACGAGTGAAGCTGCTGGACATACGCCCCTCCTCTACAGGATCGCCTCGAATGCGCTGCGCAGGGTTTCGTGCCGAAACACAAAGCCATTGCTCAACGCCTTGTTCGGCAGCACGCGCTGGCCGCCGAGCAGCAGCTCATCGGCGAAATCGCCGCCGACGGCGCGGAGCAGCGCGGCCGGCACGCGGAAGATCGCGGGCCGGTGCAGACGGCGCCCCAGCTCCTCGGTGAATTTCGTGTTGGTTACCGGGATCGGTGCGGTGGCGTTGACAGGACCGGACAGTTCGGGCCTCGCGATCACATGCGCGATCAGGCGCACCAGATCGTCGCGCTCGATCCACGACATCCACTGCTTGCCCGAGCCGAGCGGGCCGCCGAGACCGAACTCGAACGGCGTCAGCATCCGCGTGATGAAGCCGCCGTCGGTGCCGACCACGAGACCGATCCGCAAATAGGCCACGCGGACGCCGTGATCGGCAGCGGGCTTCGCGGCATTCTCCCAAGCCTCGCACAATTCGTGACTGAAGCAGGCATGGGATTTCGCCGACTCCGTCAGCACCTGGTCCTGCCAAAGACCGTACCAGCCGATCGCCGAGCCGCTCACCAGCACAGCCGGCTTGCGCTCAAGGCGCGCGATCAGCCTGACGACCTCCGCCGTCATGTCGATCCGCGAGGCAAGGATCGTCCGCCGCTTGGCCTCGGTCCACAGGCCATTGCCGATCGGCTCGCCCGCGAGATTGACGATGGCGTCGATCCCTGAGTCGGCGGGCAACTGGTCGAGGCTCGTGATCAGCGTCACCGGCGGCGCCAGCATCTCGGCCTTCGCCGGATTGCGGATCAGCGCGATGACCTGATGGCCTGACGCGGTGAGGCTTGCGACCAGACGGCTGCCGATGAAGCCGGTCGCGCCGGTGACCAGCACGGTCTGCCGCGCCGGCAATTTCTCAACCAGCGTCGTGGCCGGCACGCTGGCCATCCGTCCGAGGCGTCTGGCTGCGGCGAAGTCTCGCGCACCGAACAGCGCAGCGCCGAAGGCTGCGGCCGTCGCGAACAGACTCAAGAGGCCCGCAGAGGCAGGTGCGACGGCCGTCGGCAGCATCGCCCAGCCGATCAGGACCGGCACCAGCAGCACAAGGATCGCGCCGTAATTAATCGCGAGCAGCGTATGATTGATCCGCTCGCTCGGCGGCAGCTTTCGGCTCAGATCCTCCTCGACAAAATCCATCAGCGTGATGACGACCTCGACAACCAGCACCATCATAATGGCGATCGCGAAGATGCCGTGCACCTCGAGCCAGCCCAGCACCAGGAACAGCAGCGCGTAGAGCATGTTTCGCACGCTGTGCAGCTGCAGCTCATGGCGCTGCGATGGACGCCAGGCCAGCCGTTCGGTGAATTCGTGGTGATAGAAGGTGTCGAACGCCCCCATCGCGATCTGGATGGCGACGAGCGTCCAAAGCAGCGGCGTCATGACGAGGCCTCCCTGAACACGGCGGACTGACGGATCAGCCGGCCCAAACGCGGGTGGATGATCTCCAGCGTGAAGCGGAAGTCGCCGCAGCCGAGATCGGAATGGGTCACGGTGAGAGCGCCGGGCGTGAGCCATTCGGGCAGCTGCAGGCGAAACGGGCCGAGCTGCAGCGAATAGCCGACACTGTGAAACACCAGCGCCTCGTGCTCGACCGCGATCCGCAGCGCCATGCTGACGCCGAAGCCGACATACTCCTCAAGCCCAGTCGACCCGGCAAAACGCTTGGCGGAATGAATCACCTGCGGGAAGCCGTCGCGGCGCGCGCAGATGCGGGTCCAGATCTGGCCGCCGCTCGCCGCGTCCTCGGTGACGGTGACGATCATCGGCACGCCGGTCTCGGTGCCGGTCGGAAGCGGGCCGCCGATCAGGCGCGCGGCCTGCGCCAGCCACCGGCCAGGACGGCTGCTCGAAGCCTCTTCGACCTCACCGACATAGACGACCGTGTTGCCATCCTCAAACCGTTTCGAAAAACGCCGCCAGATCGCAACCGGCAGGCGGCCCCAATCCTCATCCGGCAGCAATGCGCGGAAGCGATGGTCGTCGAGCAGTTTTGTATCCGGGACCGGCGATGTCTTGAGGCTGGATATCCTTGCTGACGCCATCGCACACTCCCGTTACGCCGCCGCCTCTATTTGGCCCTGCCTGTGGGCAGGAAACTCACGATCTTCTCGCCGAGCCTGATCAGCGCGACCAGGCGCGGCCGCGGCACGTTCAGCATCTGCGTGTACCAGCGGTCGACCAGCTCGGTGAATGTCAGCATCTCCTTCAGCCGCTTGCTGGCGAGCGGACTGATGGCCGGATCGTCGGCCGCGTCGGTGACGCAGGCGCGCAGTGCCGCCAGCGCGGGATCGATCTCGCGCTCCTTGCGCCCGGCCGCGATCTTGGCCGCGACCTCCCAGATGTCGGTCTCGGCCTCGAAATGGTCGCGGCGGTCGCCAAGGATCGGCACCCGCCGGATCAAGCCCCAGGACAACAGCTCCTTGATCGAATTGGAAACGTTGGAGCGCGCCATGCCGAGGGTGTCGGCGATGTCCTCGGCCGTCATCGGCGCTTCGGCGAGATAAAGCAGCCCGTGGATCTGGCTGACCGAGCGGTTGACGCCCCATTCGTCGCCCATATCGCCCCAATGCAGGATGAAGCGCTCGACGACGGCAGGAAGTTTTCTCTTGGCGGTTATTTCTGTCATGACAGAAATATCAGACTGTTCGGAGTTAAAGTCAAGGGCTCCGAAGCCGCCCGTGAGGGGCGCGCGACCCGGAAGGACCACCTGCCCTGTGTGATGCACCGGTGAGTGCAATCGATCGCAGGTGACGAGTTTTCCTTTGTGGTTGCCGAGGTCTTCGGCCAAGCTGGTCCGGGTGGACCATTTTGGGCCGGACACTGCTTGTCGATGTGGGCCGGCTTCACGGCCGCCAGGGAGATTGCCATGCCAGCGTCCGACAAGGAGTTCGTTGGGTCCATTCCAGAACTGTACGACCGGCTCCTCGTGCCGATGATTTTTGAACCCTATGCGCGCGATCTGGCGCAACGCGCCAAGGCTCTTGGCCCGCGCGACCTGCTCGAGACGGCCGCGGGCACCGGCGCCGTCACCCGCGCGCTGTCGTCGGCGCTCGGCCGCGGCACAAGGATCACAGCGACCGACCTGAATGAACCGATGCTCGAACGGGCGAAATCGCGGATACCGGACGCGACCGATATCAGGTGGCGGCAGGCCGACGCCCTCAACCTGCCGTTCGACAATGCGAGCTTCGATGTCGTCGCCTGCCAGTTCGGCGCGATGTTCTTCCCCGACAAGCCCAAGGGCTATTCTGAGGCTCGCCGTGTCCTGAAGCCGGGCGGCCGTTTCCTGTTCAACATCTGGGATCGCATCGAAGACAACGAGTTTGCCGACGTGGTGAACCATGCATTGGCAGAGGTCTTTCCGGCCGATCCGCCGCGCTTCCTGGCGCGCACGCCTTACGGCCACTACGCAACCGACCCGATCCGGGCCGATCTTTTGGCCGCGGGCTTTGGCAAGATCGAGATCGACGTCTTGCGGGAGCAAAGCCGGGCGAATGCGCCTCACGATCCGGCGATCGGTTTTTGCCAGGGCTCACCGCTGCGCGGCGAGATCGAGGCGCGCGGCGGGATCGGCCTTGATGCTGCGACCGAGCACGCCGCATCGGCTCTGGCGAACCGGTTCGGCAAGGGCGCGATCGAAGGCCGCATTCAGGCGCTGGTGATTTCAGCCGTCGCGTAACAACGCGCGTCAGACCGTCGGCAGGACGGAGAACCGTTCCCCTGCCCGGCGCTGATTCAAGAGATCGGAATTGACCGCCGTAGCGTGCACCGCATCGACGCGCGCAGAGAACGGACCGCGGCCACATGCTGCGATCATGTCGGTGACGACGTCGTCGGCTCCGGCAAACGCCGCCTCGACGCTGCCGTCGCGGCGGTTGCGGACCCAGCCTTCGAGGCCGCGCCCGTTCGCCTGCTCGTCGACCCAGGCGCGATAGCCGACGCCCTGGACGCGGCCGCTGATGGTGACGTGGCGGATCACGCCGCTCATTTCTTCAAGCCGAGGAACTCGCCGCTGCGCGCCTTGGTCTCCGCCTCGCGCATCACGCGGCCGGTCAGTTCGGATGACGCGATGCCCTTGAGGTTCTTCGGCGAGGTGCCTTCGCGCAGCGCCTTCAGCGTCTCGTAGACGGCTTGCGTGGCGGCGGCGAACGGCGCATGGCCCTGCAGCGCGATCCTGACGCGCTGGCTTGCCAGATAGTCCAGCGCAGTCATCTCCTCCGGCGCGCCGCCGAGCACGATCGGCAGCGTCGTCGCGGCCGAAAGCGCCTCCAGCTCGCCGCGCGACTTGATGCCGGTGAAGAACAGGCCGTCGACGCCGACCGCTTCATAGGCCCTGGCGCGTGCAATCGCGTCGTCGAGACTTGTGATCGAGACGGCGCCGGTCCGGCCCAGGATCACGAGCGACGGATCGCTGCGGCCGTCGAGCGCAGCCTTCATCTTGCCGACGCCTTCCTCGAGCGAGATCAGCTGCGTCTTGGCCTGGCCGAACGCCTGCGGCAGCAGCGTGTCCTCGATGGTGAGGCCGGCGGCACCGGCGGCTTCCACTTCCTGTACGGTGCGACGAACGTTGAGCGCATTGCCGTAGCCGTGGTCGGCATCGACAAGCACCGGCAGGGCCGAAGCACGCGACATCCGGCGTATCTGCTCGGCGAACTCGGTCAGCGTGATCAGCGCGATATCGGGATCGCCGAGCACGGCGAGCGAGGCGACCGAGCCACCGAACATGCCGAGCTCGAACCCGAGATCCTCGGCAATCCGGATCGAGGCCGCGTCATAGACCGAGCCCGGGCGGATACAGGTTGATCCACTCAAAATCGATCGCAGTGCTTCGCGGCGTTTGCGGAAAGCCATGGTGTTTTCTCCATCCACGTCATTGCGAGGAGCGAAGCGACGAAGCAATCCACCTCTCGTCATATGGGGTTAGATGGATTGCTTCGCTGGCGCTCGCAATGACGGTGCTAAGCGAACTCCAGGATCAGCGCATCGACCGCGAGCGTGGCGCCGGCGGCGGCGTGGATCTTCTTGACCGTGCCGTCGCGCTCGGCGCGCAGCACGTTCTGCATCTTCATGGCTTCCACGACCGCCAGCGTCTCGCCGGCCTTGACCTCCTGGCCCTCGGCCACGGCGATCGACACCACGAGACCGGGCATCGGGCACAGCAGCTTCTTGCCGGTGTCGGCCGCGGAGGTCACCGGCATCAGCCGCGCCGACGTCGCCTCGGTCTCGGTGAAGACGTAGACCGGCACCTCATGGCCCTGATGCGCGAGCCGGAAGCCGTTGTTGATGGCCCGCACCTGCACGGCGACAAAATTGCCGTCGATGGTGCCCTGCCAGACCGGCTCGCCCGGCGCCCAGCTCGACACCAGATTGTGCGGATTGCCCGGCAGCCCGTCGGCGCCGATGAAGCGCACCGTGACGGCGTCGTCCTCGCGCGCGACGTCGAGCGCGATCTCGGCGCGGTCGAGCCACACCGCGCGACGGCGCTCGCGCTGCACCACGCGGCCACCCATCTGGCCGGAAATCTGCCGCTTGCGTTCGCCCAACACGTGATCGATCGCAGCGCCGACCGCGGCCAACCGCCGCGCGATCTCGCCCTCGGGCGCGCGCGCCGAAAATCCTTTCGGGAATTCCTCGGCGATGAACCCGGTCGAGAGCCGGCCCTCGCGCCAGCGCGGATGGTTCATCAACGCCGACAGGAACGGAATGTTGTGCCTGATGCCGTCAACATAGAACGCATCGAGCGCGGTGGCCTGCGCTTCGATCGCGGCTGCACGTGACGGAGCATGGGTGACGAGCTTGGCGATCATCGGATCGTAATGAATTGAGATCTCGCCGCCCTCCTGGACGCCGGTGTCGTTGCGGATCGTGATGCCGTCATGGCTGGCCTCGGCCGGCGGACGGTATTTCACCAGGCGTCCGATCGACGGCAGGAAGTTGCGGAACGGGTCCTCGGCATAGACGCGGGACTCCACCGCCCAGCCGGTCAGCGTCACGTCCTTCTGCGCGAGCGCGAGCTTCTCGCCGGCCGCGACCCGGATCATCTGCTCGACGAGGTCGATACCGGTGATCAGCTCGGTGACGGGATGCTCGACCTGCAGGCGGGTGTTCATCTCCAGGAAGTAGAAGCTCTTATCCTGGCCGGCGACGAACTCCACGGTGCCCGCCGAATCGTAGTTCACGGCCTTGGCCAGCGCGACCGCCTGCTCGCCCATCTTGCGGCGGGTCTGCTCGTCGAGCAGCGGCGACGGCGCCTCCTCGATGACCTTCTGGTTGCGGCGCTGGATCGAGCATTCGCGCTCGCCGAGATAGATCACGTTGCCATGCTTGTCGCCGAGCACCTGGATCTCGATGTGCCTGGGATCGGTGATGAACTTCTCGATGAAGACGCGGTCGTCACCGAACGACGACTTCGCCTCCGCCTTGGCGAGGTTGAAGCCTTCGGCGACCTCCGACTTGGAATGCGCGATGCGCATGCCCTTGCCGCCGCCACCGGCGGAGGCCTTGATCATCACGGGATAGCCGATCTCGTCGGCGATCTGGACGGCGTGCTTGTCGTCCTCGATGACGCCGAGATGACCCGGCACGGTCGAGACCTTGGCCTTGGCCGCCGCTTTCTTGGATTCGATCTTGTCGCCCATCGCGGCGATCGCACCGGGGTTCGGGCCGATGAACACGATGCCGGCAGCTTCCAGCGCACGCGGAAACGCCTCGCGCTCGGACAGGAAGCCGTAACCGGGATGCACGGCCTCAGCGCCCGTCTTGCGGCAGGCCTCGACGATCTTGTCGATCAAAAGGTAGCTCTCGGCCGCGGCGGGCGGGCCGATCAGCACGGCTTCATCGGCCATCTCGACATGCAGCGCGTCGCGGTCGGCCTCGGAATAGACGGCGACCGTCTCAATCCCCATACGGCGCGCAGTCTTGATGACCCGGCAGGCGATCTCGCCGCGATTTGCGATCAGGATTCGTTTGAACATGCTCTTGCTTGGGCTTTTTCGACTTGAATTTGTCTATTGGGTAGGATCCTCCCCGCGCAATCCGGCACGGGCGATTGGCCACTCCGTGGTACAGCAAATTACCCCGGAGGCAACGGTCTAATGCAGACCCTGCCGGGTGCTTGGCCGTTTCTTGGCGGTAGCCTGAGGGGTATTTCAGCCCGAATAGGTCTTGAAGCGGCCGCGCGAATGCGCCTTCGCCACGGCTTTCATCAGCTCGCTGACCTCGTTCTCCAGGAATTCATTGGCAACGATCAGCGCCCGGATGGTTGCGCGCAAATTGCCGCCGCAGGCCGAGATGGCCTGATCGACAGCCGCTTCCAGCCCGTCATCGTCGTCAGATTCGGGCCGTGCAGACATCATGAGGTATCCGGGATTCAGCTGGCACATCACGTTCCTATTTTGTTCTCGTCGAGTCAATCGGATCTTTGATCGGATGCCACCGCGCAGGCGGCTCGCACGAACGGGCCCGTTCTCGAACGGGCCTTGGTTGGATCGCGCCGGCCTGTGCTAGAAGTTCGGCTGCCCGCCCAAGACCTGACATCCAAGACCTGACATCCAAGACCTGCCATCAAGACCTGCCATCAAGACCTGCCATCAAGACCTGACGCCCAAGCCCTGACGTCCAAAGCCCTGAAGTGAGAATGATGCGGTTTCGAAATCCGGTCGCCACGACGCTTCTCCTGACCTGCCTGTCTGCGACGCCTGGCCTGTCTGCAGCCCCCGCCCTCGCCGCCTCAGCGGTCATCAAGGATGCCGGCACTGTTCAGCTCGGCAACACGACCTATCGGCTCGACGGCATCGACGCGCCGGCCGCCGATCAGCTCTGCATCGACGAGCATGCCGATGTCTGGAGCTGCGGGATCGAGGCGCGCGACCAGCTCACCAGGCTGATCGGCGGCAAGCCGATTCACTGCGACGATATCGGCGTCGACCCCACCTTCAAGAAGCGCCGCCTCGGCGTCTGCAAGATCGAGGGCGACCCGACCAGCCTGAGCGAGCTGCTGGTCCAGAAGGGCTACGCCCTCAATGTCGAGACGTCGGCCACTGGCCGATTCAAGCCGGACGAAGCGACCGCGAGGGATAGTCGTGCCGGGCTCTGGAAAGGCTGCTTCGTGGCGCCGCGCGATTTCCGGACCGGCAAGAAGGACGGCGCCCTGCTCGGCAACGCCTGTCCGGCCAACCGCGACAAGCAGATCCGCGATGCGCTCTTCCCCGACGACCTGCCGATGCCGGCAAGCTGCAACATCAAGGGCAAATACGCCGTGCGCGCCCGCGTCACCGGCAATGTCGGCATCTATCACCTGCAGGCGTGCCGCAGTTACCCCGGCCTCAACAATCCGGATCGCTGGTTCTGCTCCGAGGAGGATGCCCAGGCCGCCGGGTTCCGGAGGGCCTATAATTGCCGTCCGCCCAAAGACCAAGCCAAGGTCAAGTGAAGACCAAGTGAAGCGCAAGTGAAGAGCAAGCGACCGCGATAAATCACGCTGGCAAAGCCGCCTTGTCCTGTGTGAAAATGCGCCAAGAGGTTGCCGGCGCGTATGACCCCCCCCGATCCCGCTGATGTGCTCCCCGAAACTGCGGCAGCCGAACGGCTGCGGCAGCACCTTGAGGAGATCGCACGTGAACGCGATCGCGCCCATCGCGAGCTCCAGGAGCGCGAGGCCGAGCTGGCGCGGATCCAGCGCATCGCCCGGGTCGGCGGGCTCGAGATCGATTTCCGCGACGGCGTGCGCAACCGCCGCTCTCCCGAATATCTCCTGGTGCACGGGTTGCCGCCCGAAGAGGTCAACGAGACCTATGAGAACTGGGTCGCGCGCATTCATCCCGAGGACCGCGAACGCACCATCCAGCATCTGTTCGGCGTGCTCAAGGCCGGCGGCGAGGACTACTCGGCCGAATACCGCATCATCCGCCCGAACGACGGCGAGAGCCGCTGGATCCGCGTCGTCGCCAAGATCGAGCGCGACCGCAGCGGCCGAGCGATGCGGCTGGTCGGCGCCGATCTCGACGTTACCGATCAGATGCTGGCGCAGGAGACCCTGCGCGAGAGCGAGGAACGCTTCCGCCTGATCGCCGACAGCGCGCCGGTGCCGATCTGGGTGACCAAGCTCGACCGCACCCGCTCCTTCGCCAACCAGGCCTATCTCGATTTCCTTGGCCTGCCGTTCGAGGAAGCGGTCGTGTTCGACTGGCGCAAGGCGCTGCATCCGGATGATCTGCCGAACATCCTGCAGGAGCAGATCACCGGTGAGCTCTCGCTCAAGCCGTTCGTGCTCGAGGCGCGCTACCGCAATGCGGCCGGCGATTGGCGCTGGCTGCGTTCGGAATCGCAACCGCGCTGGGACCCGACCGGCAAGCATATCGGCTTCATCGGCGTCGCCCACGACATCACGGCCGCCAAGGAAGCCGAGATCGAGCTGCGCAAGCTCAACGAGTCGCTGGAGCGGCGCATCCTCGAGCGCACCGCGCAGCTCGAATCCCGCGAAGCCCAGACCCGCGCGATCCTGGAAACCAGCCATCAATATCAGATGCTGCTGAACCGGGATGGCGTCCTGCTCTACACCAACCAGACTGCGCTCGCCGGCATCGGCACCGATGCCGCCGATGTCGTGGGCAAGCCGTTCTGGGACACGCCGTGGTTCGCTGCGACCGACGGCATGCCGCGCCTGATCCAGAATGCCTTCACGACCGCAATGCGCGGCGAGGAGGTCAAGATCGAGCTGTTACTGCGCCTGCCGGCGGGCGAGCGCTATTTCGATTTCGCGATGCGGCCGCTGCAGGACCAGCACGGCACGATCGTCGGCGCGGTGCCGGAGGCGGTCGACATCACCGAGCGGCGGCGCGGCGAGGAAGCGCTGCGGCAATCGCAGAAGATGGAAGCGGTCGGCCAGCTCACCGGCGGCGTCGCGCACGACTTCAACAATCTGCTCACCATCATTCGCTCGGCGACCGACTTCCTGCGCCGCCGCGAGCTGCCGGATGAGCGGCGCCGCCGCTATATCGACGCGATCGCCGAGACCGTGGAGCGGGCCTCCAAGCTGACCGCCCAGCTATTGGCGTTTGCGCGCCGGCAACCGCTCAATCCCGAAGTGTTCAATGTCGGCACCCAGGTCGACAGCGTGACCCAGCTGATCCGCCCGCTGGTCGGCGGACGGATCCACATCGAGATCAGGATCGACCATCCCGACTGCTTTGCGATCGCCGATATCGGCCAATTCGAGACCGCGCTGATCAATCTTGCGGTGAACGGCCGCGACGCGATGAACGGCGAAGGCCTGATGACGATCAGAGTCAGGAAGGCCAACAGCATCCCTCCCCTGCGCGGCCAGGCCTCGCGCAGCGGCGATTTCGTGACGGTGTCGATCCAGGATACCGGCACCGGCATCTCGCCGGAAAACCTCGACGCGATCTTCGAGCCGTTCTTCACGACCAAGGAAGTCGGCAAGGGAACGGGCCTCGGCTTGAGCCAGGCCTTCGGCTTCGTCAAGCAATCCGACGGCGACATCGAGGTCACCTCTACGCCCGGGCACGGCGCGACCTTCACCATCTATCTGCCGCAGGCGATGCGCCCGGCCGACGCCAAGGTCACGGCCAGCGCGGGCATCGAGCAGACCTCGATCGGCCGCGGCTATCGCGTTCTCGTGGTGGAGGACAATGATGATGTCGGCCAGTTCTCCACCGAGCTGCTCGAGGATCTCGGCTATTCGGTCAAACGCGCCGCCGATGCCAACGCGGCACTCGCGATCCTGTCGGAGAACGAGTTCGCCGCCGACCTCGTGTTCTCCGACGTGATCATGCCCGGCATGAACGGCGTCGAGCTCGCAGGCGTGATCCGCGATCGCTTTCCCGGACTGCCGGTGGTGCTGACCAGCGGCTACAGCAACGTGCTCGCCGAGAACGCGCACAGCGGCTTCGAGCTGATCCAGAAACCCTATTCGGTCGAGGCGTTGTCGCGCACGCTCAGGAAGGCGATCGCCGAGCAGCGGGCGACCGCCTTGAAGTCCTGAACGCGCCGCCTAATCGATCACCACATGCGCGACGCCGAGCTGAAGGATGCCGAGCGCGCGGGCCGCCGTGGTCGAGACGTCGATGATCCGTCCGCGTATGAACGGGCCGCGGTCATTGACGCGGCACCGGATCGATTTCCCGCGATAGGACACCGTGACCATGCTGCCGAACGGCCGCTTGCGATGCGCGCAGGTCATCTCGCCGCTCCTGCCGATGCCGTGATAATAGGACGCGATGCCACTCTCCGCGTTTGCCATTGAATAGGCAAACAGCAGCATGACCGCGGACGTAGCTGCGGTTTTCATTGATCGCCTGCCGTTCAAGCCCCGCAAAGGAACGCGGTTCCGCGATTTCGGTTCCACGTCCGTCGCGCCAGGGGGCCAATTTTCAGGAGCTTTTCAGCGGGACACGTAAAGTGGTCGGGCTACTTTGCGGCAAGGTCGATCAGGGCGATGCCGAGTTCGGGCCGTTTCCGCCGGCGCAGACTGGCCGGCGCCTCCGTGACCACGACCTCGAGCGTCGGCCGCACGATGCCGGCAAGCAGATGGCCGCCGCGCGTCGAGCCATCAGACAGTCCGAGCACGATATGGATATGCAGGCTGGCCTTGCCGTCGTCGCCAGTCGCGACGTCGCCGACCGCACACAGCACCTCGCACTGCTCGTCGACCTCGATCTTCCGGTAGCTCTTGGACTCGAAATCGAACCAGCCGACCGTCGCCCGCTCGAACGCGCCGATGGCGGTCAACGATGCCGCCGACAGCTTCACATCATTGGCGAAGCTAGTCAGCGCACCGAATGCTTCCTCACCGCTATCGAGCACGACGACATGAACCTGCGCGCCGGGCGCGTCGGACACAAGTTTGCTTTTCATCAACCGCCACGCCTCTCAAGAGCTGTCACTCTCAATCGGAGGCGGCGTGGATTGTTCCTGGTGAATGGGATCGGCGGCCCCTCAGGCCGCGTCCTCGACCGCATCGGCCGCGAGCAGCGTCCGGACGTCCTGCGCGGGAACCGGCTTGCTGAACAAATAGCCCTGCATCTGCGTGCAGCCGAGCATCTGCACGGTGTCGCGCTGCTGGTCGGTCTCGACGCCCTCGGCGGTCGTGATCATGTTGCGATCGGCGGCGATCGAGACCACCGCGCGGATGATCGAGGCCGAGCCGCTGTTGCGGGTGACTTCCTTGACGAAGCTGCGGTCGATCTTGATCTTGTCGAACGGGAAGCGCTGCAGGTACTGCAGCGACGAGTATCCGGTGCCGAAATCGTCGAGCGCGATGTGGACGCCGAGCGCGCGGAGCTGGCCGAGCGTGACCAGCGCCGCATCGTCGTCGGCAATCAGCACCGCCTCGGTGATCTCGAGCTCAAGCCTGCGCGGGTCGAGCCCGCTCTCGGCGAGCGCGCTCGCAACCTTGAGCGCCAGCGTCTCCGACTTGAATTGGACGGGGGACACGTTGACCGCGAGCCGCACATGCGCGGGCCAGGCCGCCGCCTCGGTGCAGGCAGTGCGCAGCACCCACTGCCCGATCTCCTCGATCAGGCCGGTTTCCTCGGCAAGGGGTATGAATTCGGCCGGCGAGATCATGCCGCGCACCGGGTGCCGCCAGCGCAGCAGCGCCTCACAGCCGGTGACCTCGTCGCTGCGCAAATCGACCAGCGGCTGATAGTGCAGCTCGAAGCCGCCGTCGGCCAGCGCGGTTCGCAAGTCGGCCTCCAGCGCCCGGCGCTGATGGGCGTGCTTCTCCATCGCCGGGTCGAAGAACCGATAGGTCCTGCGACCGGCCGCCTTGGCGGCATACATCGCCAGATCGGCGCATTTGAGCAGGTCGAACAGGTCGGAGCCGTGGCGTGGTGCGATCGCGATGCCGATGCTGGCATCGCTCGACAGCCGATGGCCGAGACAGTCGAACGGCGTGCGCAGCGACTGATAGACGCGCGCAACCAGGTCGCTGACGTCGTCATCCGAGGCAATGTCGCGCTGGACGATCGCGAACTCGTCGCCGCCGAGCCGCGCGATGAAGTCGCCCGGGCCGACCGATTGGCGCAGCTTTTCGGCAACGCGCCGGAGGAATTCGTCGCCGATCAGATGACCCAGCGTGTCATTGATCCGCTTGAACTCGTCGATATCGATATAAAGAATCGCGAATTCGTCGGCCGCCGGCTCGCGCAGCAGCCCTTCCGCGTGACGCTGCAGCAGCGTCCGGTTCGGCAGATTGGTCAGGGCGTCGTAATGCGCGAGATATTCGATGCGCGCCTGCGCGCGCCGCCCTTCGGTGACGTCCTCGAGCGTGGTGGCCCAGCCGCCGTCGGGCGAGCGCTTGTAGATCAGATGGATGCTGCGGCCGTCCGGGATCGTGATGACAGCGTCCTGGACTTTGTCGCTGTCCGGGTTGATGAAGCGGGCGCAGTACGCATCGACATCGCCGACGAACGAGCCGGTCGCCTGGCGATGCAGGATCAGGTCGCGCAGATGGCATCCCGGCTTGGCGATGTCAGGCGAGAGGCCGAACATGTCGATATATTGCTGATTGCAGATCACGAGCCGCGCCGAGTCATCGAACAACAGCAGGCCCTGCGTCATGGTGTTGATGGCGGTGTCGAGGTGCTGGCTCTGCTCGGACAGCCGGCGCTGCGCGGCGTCGTGCTGCCGCCGCAGCTGCCGCACGATCAGGAAGATCATCATGATGACAATCAGCACCGCGAGCACCGCAGCGCAGAACTGCAGCTTGGTCTGGGCACGCCAGTCCTCCAGCGCGCTCGAGGTTCGCGTGGTGGCGAGGATCAGGATCGGAAAGTGCGACAGTGACTTCACGGCCCCGACATTTTCATCGCCCGACGCGCCGACGAAGCGTCCCGACAGATTGCCGCCAAGACTGATGACCTTCCGGAACGCCGGCTGATCGGCGATGTTGCGGCCAACCACGCTGGCATCCTGCGGATAACGCGCGATGATGGTGCCGTCGCGGTGGATGATCGAGATCACGGTGTCGCCGTTCAGCGCCAGCGAGGCCACGAAATCCTCGAAATGGCTCGGCTCGACGCCGCGGCTTGCAAAGCCGATGATCTCGCCATTACGCCCGGTGATCTTGCGCGCAAAGATCGCGGTCCAGTTGCCGGTCACCTTGCTCATCGCCGGCTCGACGATGACAGGCGACGTGGGCCGTCCCGAGGTGAACTCCTGGAAATAACGCCGGTCCGCAACGCTGATGTCGGGCACCGGCCACATCTCGGACGAGTTGATCAGCCATCCCTTGGCATTGAACAGATTGAGCCCGCCGACATGCGGCAGTGTCGCCAGCCGCGTGCGAAGCATTTCGTGCGCGCTCAGCAGCGACATGGTCTTTTCGAACTGATCGGCGGTCTCGACCTGCTCGGCCCGCAAATAATTCACGACGTCGTCGTGGACGTGCTGGAGATCGACAAGCTGCTGGTCGAAATGCCGCGACAGCAACAGCGCGGTGTTGTTGAGCTCGCGTTCGGATATGTCCAGCGCACGCTCGCGAAACTGCAGCGCGAGATAGCCGGTGCCAAGCGTGATCGCGAGCACCAGCAGCGCGGCACTCAACACGAGCCACTGGATGGCGCCCATCCTTGTGGCGCGCGACACACCCTTGATCGACAGCCGCCGGTATTCCGGCATCGCGCTGTTCGTGGAGACAACCGACATTTTCCTGCCCCTTGCGGCTGCCCTTGTAGGGGAACACAACCCAAGGGGCGGTTAGGAAAATCAGTTATCGGACGGTTAAGACGAATGCAGACCAGAAGCGATCCACCGTCAGGAGACAGCTCCGGACGACGCGCTGGCATCCTTCAGGCTGCACTCGATCAGCGCCCCCTCGATGGTGAGTTTCGAGAACGGTGAATATGGCGTCGCAACCTTGAGAGCGGCGAAGAATTGCGAGTCGCCGGGGCTCTTCAGAAGAAACCGGATATGGGTGGCGGACAGCGCATCCCTCGACAGCCAGACGACACCCGAGAACAGCGCCACGAGCATCTTCCCGTAACTGCTGGAATCGGTGAGGCCGAGATCATAGATCGGAGACACGTTGACGAAGCGCGTGCTGAGCGCCGGCCCGGTATACTTGCTCATCAAGAGGCGTCTGACCTGGCAGACCGCATGGACGCGCTCGCCGTCGGTCAGGTGATACAGCCCCTGGCTGTCGCCCTCCCTCGACGCCAGCGCCTCGAAAGCGGTGATGCCTGGTGGAAAAATCCTCACCGACGCCTTCAGCGTCCTTCTTCCATTGTGCCTTGATGTGACGCCAGGACCGCTCGGGATCCTTGAGTGGCAGAAGCCGCATGGTTGACCGGCTGTTAGCGCGGGGGGCAGTTGATCGCGGGATATTATGTAGCAGGCATTAAGCCTTTGCTTACAGCGGTAGCGTGGTGCGTCAGCACCCGCGAGGTGCCTCAAACCGCGTTCAGACGAAGATCGGCTAGAATCTACCGCTGCATTCAAGCGCCGATAGGCGGCAGGTCGAGTCCACCACCGCCGATTGCAGCGGGCTCCGAAGTCCCATCCGATGGCCCGACGGAATGCCCATGACCGGCGAACGCGTCGACGCAATTCATCGACACGAATTGTTCTGTTCAGGAACGGCAGCAGCTCGATGCCTCTGAAGGCGCGATCTGGGGCTGCGGCGCGCAGCACGCGCCCTGTGTCTCGCCCGGCTTCTCGTGCGCGACGCGCGCAGTCCGCTCGCCGGTACCGTCGCCATAGACGATGCTCTCGCCCGTCGTATGGAACGTCTCCCACGCGATGCCGGCGGGATCGTCGATCCACGACTTCTCCGACTTGGCATAGCAGCACACTGTCTGGCCCTGCTCGATGACCTCGCCGCCTGCCCTGCGCAGCCGTCCATAGACCTCGCCGAGCTCTTCCGCGCTCTCCACCTGAATGCCGAGGTGATCGAGGCCCGGCTCGCGGCCGCGGCTCGAGATCGCGAAGTTGACGCGGGGATCGTCGAGCATCCATTTGGCATAGTCTGACTTCACGACCGTAGGCTCAGCCCCGAACAGCGCCGAGTAGAAGCCGATCGATTGCGGAATGTCCTTGACGGCGACGTGAACATGCATGCGCTTCATGGGGCAGTCCTTTCAGGCGGCGACGCTGGATGGATATTCCACCTCAGGCATGCTCAGATATCAACATCGATGTAACGGGGTTCACCTGCGCGATGGATGCGCTCACGCTGTTCGGATTGTTCGCGGTGACCATGATGCTCGTCTGCTATGCGGCCGAAGATCGCAGCCCCTGGTTCATCCTGGCCTTCGCGGTCGCCTGCGCGCTCGGCTCGGCCTACGGCTTCCTGCAAGGCGCCTGGCCGTTCGGCCTGGTCGAAGCGATCTGGGCCGTCGTCGCGGCGCGCCGCTGGCTGATGCGCCGAACCGCATATGGCGCGTAACGTTATAGTATCCGCGGCCAATCTGTCGCGAACCCAAACTTGAATGTGCGCGCTCGCGGCGCTAGTTTGGTGCCATGGACGCTTCGCGCACCATGATTCAGTCTTTCCTTCACGCAACAGGATCGCGCCACTGGCGCAGCCTGCTTGCGGGACTGATTTCGCTTGCGCTGGTGCTGTCGCTGTTTCACCCCTGCACCTGTGACAGCGTCGACGACACAGGATCTGCTGTCTCGATCGCACAATCGAGCAGCGAAACCGGCGATAAGGCTCCTGCTCATCCGGCGTCGCTTCACTGCGATCACTGCCTGACGCACGTCGCCCCCATGATCCCGCAGGATACTGTGATCACCATCGCGTACGCGCCGCATACGTATAGTGACGCGAGCGAGCGGCCGCCGGCTTCAGCCGGTCACCTCTCCCCGTTCAAACCACCGCGCGCCTGATCCGGCCGGCTTAACCGGCCGCGACTCGCCGCCGTCAGGCGGCGAGCATGTTTCCGCACAGAACGAAGTTGCGACGGCGCACGGCCACGAGCGTGCGCTGCGGAGGCGCAGATGAAACGGATCATTCTATTTTTCGCCGGCGTCGCCGCCGGCATTGCACTGGTCGTTATGGCAGCCGGATCGATCGGCTGGCCGGTCCAATTCCCGGCCACGACGCAGGAAACTGCGACCGCGGGCACAGCGAAGGCTGAGGCCAAGCATGAGGCCCCCGGACATATCGAGCTGAGCGAAGACCAGATTCGCGAAGCCTCCATCACGCTCGCGCAAACCAGCGGCGGCATGTTGAAGCGACATTTCCTCGCGCCCGGATCGCTGATTCCCGACGCCGACCATATCGGCCGCGTCTCGGTGCGCGTGCTTGCGACGGTCACGGAACTGCGCAAGCGCCTTGGCGACGTCGTCGAGAAGGGCGAGATCGTGGCGGCAATCGAAAGCCGCGAGGTGGCCGACGCCAAGAGCGAATACCTCGCCGCGCGGCTCAGCAACGATTTGCAGCAGACCCTCTATGCCAGGCAGAAGACGCTGGTCGAGACCCGTATCGTGTCGGAGAACGAGTTCCTGCGCACGCGGCTGACCGCAAACGACGCCCAGATCAAGCTCGACGGCGCGCGGCAGAAGCTGTTTGCGCTGGGCCTGTCGGAAAGCGAGATCGCCGACCTGCCCAACCAGCCGCCGGAGAGCCTGCGGACGCAGTTCCTGCGCTCGCCGATCTCGGGCCGGGTATCCGAACGGCGCGTCGATCTTGGCGGACTGATCGGGCGCGAGGGGCAGGAAAGCGAGCTCTACGTCATCGTCAATCTCGACGATGTCTGGGTCGATCTGGCGGTTTCACCCGAGGACATCGCCGCGGTCCGCGAAGGTCTGTCTGTCAAGATTCGCGCCATCGGCACCGAGGATCAGACCAGTGCGGATGTGATCTTCGTCAGCCCTCTGCTCGACCGCGAGACCCGGAACGCGCGCGTGATCGCGACCCTGCCCAACAAGGACCACCGCTGGAAACCCGGCACCTTCGTCACCGCAGAAGTGCCGCTCGGAGGCGCGCCGTCGACCGTGATCGTCTCGAAGAAGGCGATCCAGACCATTAAGGGGACGCCGACCGTCTTCGTGCGCGATGCCGACGGCTTCGAGGCCAGGTCCGTGCGGACCGGCCGCGAGGACGATGACGATATCGAAATCGTCGCCGGCCTGTCAGCCGGCGAAACTATCGCGGTGCGGAACACCTTCACGCTGAAGGCCGAGTTCGAGAAGGACGAGGCGGAGCACGACCATGATTGAGCGCATCATCGGCCTTGCCATCCAGCGGCGCTGGGTCGTCGTCACTCTCGCAGCGATCGCGATGTTCCTCGGTGGCCTTGCGCTGACCAGGCTGCCGATCGACGCGGTGCCCGACATCACCAACAAGCAGATCCAGATCAATACGCTCGCACCGGCACTGTCGCCGGCGGAAATCGAGAAGCAGGTCACCTTCCCGATCGAAACCGCACTGGCAGGGGCGCCCGGGCTGGAAAGCACGCGGTCGCTGTCACGAAACGGCTTCTCGCAGATCACCGCGGTGTTCAGGGAAGCGACGAACATCTATTTCGCCCGCCAGCAGGTCGGCGAGCGCCTGACCGAAGTCCGGGCACGCTTGCCGCAAGGCGTCGAGCCGCGGATGGGCCCGACCTCGACCGGCCTTGGCGAAGTCTACATGTGGTCCGTGCATTTCTCCGGGCGGCCGGCGCCGGCCGACGGCGCGCCGGGTCTGCAGAGCGACGGACGCTTCCTCTCGGCTGATGGCCAGATGCTGCAAAGCGACGTCGAGAAAGACGCCTATCTGCGCACGGTGCAGGACTGGATCATCAAACCGCGGATCAAAATGGTGCCGGGAGTCGCCGGGGTGGATTCGATCGGCGGCTACCTCAAGCAGTACCACGTCTATCCCGACGCGCCGAAGCTGATCGCGCTCGGCCTCACCTTTGCCGACGTCGCCAAGGCCATCGAGAGCAACAACGTCAGCCGCGGCGCGCGCTATATCGAGCGCAACGGCGAAGGCCTTGTGGTCCGGTCCGGCGGCCGTCTCCAGAACATCGATGAGCTCGGCACCGTCGTCGTCACCACCCGTGGCGGGGTTCCGATCAGGATACGCGACATCGCAACCGTGTCGATCGGCGGCGAGACCCGCACCGGCAGCGCCAGCGAAGACGGCCGCGAGGTCGTGGTCGGCGTGGCGCTGATGCTCATCGGCGCCAACAGCCGAACGGTGTCGGCCGCAGTCGACGCGCGTCTACGGACCATCACGCCGTCCCTGCCCCCCGGTGTCGAGGTCACGACGGTGCTCGATCGCACCGAGCTCGTCGATGCGACCATCGGCACCGTAGCTCGCAACCTCTCCGAAGGCGCGTTGCTCGTGATCGCGGTGTTATTCATGCTGCTCGGCAATTTCCGCGCCGCGCTGATCACGGCCCTGGTGATCCCGATCGCGATGCTGATGACGGCTATCGGCATGTGGCAGGGGCGCATCAGCGCCAACCTGATGAGCCTCGGTGCACTCGATTTCGGCCTGATCGTCGACGGTGCCGTCATCATCACCGAGAACAGCCTGCGTCACCTCGCCGAGAAGCAGCAGGCGCTCGGCCGCGTGCTGACGCGCGACGAGCGGCTGGCGACGGTGCACGCCTCCGCGGTCGAAATGGTCCAGCCGAGCCTCTACGGCCAAGCCATCATTCTGCTGGTCTATGTACCGCTCCTTACCTTCACCGGCGTCGAAGGCAAGATGTTCGAGCCGATGGCGCTGACGGTGATCCTCGCACTCGGCGCGGCCTTCGTGCTGTCGCTGACCCTGGTTCCCGCGCTGATCGCGATCTCCATCAGCGGCCGTGTACAGGAGGAGGAAAACCGCCTCGTTGCCACCCTGAAAGGCTGGTATCGCCCCCTGCTGCGGCGAGCGGTTGCAACACCGATCCCGGTCATCGCGGTGGCGGTCGTGCTGTTCGCGACCGCCCTGTTCGGCTTCTCTCGCCTCGGCCAGGAGTTCATCCCGTCGCTCGACGAGAAGAACATCGCGATGCACGCCCTGCGGATTCCCAGCACGTCGCTATCGCAGTCGCAGGCGATGCAGCTCTCGGTCGAAAAGACCGTCAGCCGCTTTCCGCAGGTGTCGTTCGTCTTCTCCAAGACCGGCACCCCGGAGGTGGCGAGTGACCCGATGCCACCGAATGCGTCCGACACCTTCATCATGCTGAAGCCACGTGAGCAGTGGCCGGATCCGTCGATGACCAAGGAACAGTTGATCGGGGAGATCTCGAAGGCGGTCGGCCGGCTGCCCGGCAACGTCTATGAATTCACCCAGCCGATCCAGATGCGTTTCAACGAACTGCTCGCCGGCGTTCGCGGCGACATCGCAGTCAAGGTGTTCGGCGACGAGTTCGAGCCGATGCAGAGGGCCGCCAACCAGGTTGCGGCGGCGCTGCGGAGCGTGCGCGGCGCGACCGACGTCAAGGTCGAGCAGACGAGCGGCCTCCCCATCCTCGAGATCAAGGTCGACAAGGCGGCGATTGCCCGGCGCGGTTTGAGCGTCTCCGCTGTGCACGACGTGATCGGTGCCGCGGTCGGCGGCCAGGATGCCGGTGTCGTGTACGAGGGCGATCGCAGCTTCGACATCGTGGTGCGATTGCCGGAGAGCGTGCGCTCCGACTTGGAGGCGCTGAGCAATTTGCCGGTCGCATTGCCAAAGGTGACGCCGAACTCACCTGTGCAGAGCCTGCCGCTTAACCGCGTCGCGCAGTTCTCCTTCACCGAAGGGCCGAACCAGATCAGCCGCGAGAACGGCAAGCGCCGCATCGTGGTCACCGCAAATGTCCGCGGCCGCGATCTCGGCTCGGTGGTCGAGGAAGCCCAGGCCAACGTCGCGCAATCGGTGAAGCTGCCGCCGGGCTACTGGATGACCTGGGGCGGCCAGTCCGAGAATCTCGCCGCAGCGCGCCAGCGCCTTGCGGTCGTGGTGCCGGCCTGCTTTGCGATGATCTTCCTGCTGCTGCTGGCGGCGATGGGCTCGGCGCGCGATGCCCTATTGGTGTTCAGCGCGGTGCCGCTGGCGCTGACCGGCGGCATCGCGGCGCTGTGGCTCCGCGACATGCCGTTCTCGATCTCGGCGGCGGTCGGCTTCATCGCGCTCTCAGGCGTTGCGGTGCTGAACGGGCTGGTGATGCTGAGCTTCGTCAGGCAGTTGCGCGAACGCGGCGTGCCGTTGCGGGAGGCCATCGAGCAAGGCGCCCTCACCCGCTTCCGGCCCGTCGTGATGACCGCGCTGGTGGCCTCGCTCGGCTTCGTGCCGATGGCATTCGCCACCGGCACCGGCGCCGAGGTGCAGAAGCCGCTCGCCACCGTCGTGATCGGCGGGCTGATCAGCGCAACCCTGTTGACGCTTGCCGTGCTGCCTGCGCTCTATGCACGGTACGGACATGCCGGCAGTGCTGCGCGCAATGAGAGAGCCGCGATTCAGCCCGCGGAATGATGGCTGGTTGACCGGCCGTCGCCAAGAAAAATCCGCCAGTTACAGCGCCGAGCAGGCACTGTAACATTTCTGTCATGTGGCAAAACTAAACGAAGGCGGCGGCGGGCTGCCGCGGGGCTTCATCAGGGGGAATAACAAGATGCGCCGAGCCATTACCTTACTGTCCGCAAGTATGATCGCGCTTTCAGCGGGCGCCGCCGCGGCGCAGAACGCCAAGCCCCGCAACCTCATCCTGTTCGTCCCGGACGGCCTGCGCGGCGGCATCGTGACGCCGGAGACGGCACCGACGATGGCCGAGATCCGCGACAAGGGCGTCAACTTCAAGAATTCGCATTCGCTGTTCCCGACCTTCACGATGGCGAACAGCTCGGCGCTCTCGACCGGCCATTATCTCGGCGACACCGGCACCTTCTCCAACACGATCTACACCGGCTACAGCTCGGTGCCGGCGGGCGACACCGTGGTCCCCTTCATCGAGAACGACGCCGTGCTCGCCGATGTCGACGACCACTTCAATGGCGACTACCTCAACGAGGAAACGCTGTTGAAGATGGCCCGCGGCCAGGGCTTCAGCACCGCCGCCATCGGCAAGGTCGGCCCGACCCTGCTGTTCGACCACACCGATCGCGGCAAGAACACGATCGTGGTCGACGATTCCACCGGCGGCAAGACCGGCGTGCCGCTCTCCGACGAGATGAAGGAGGCGCTGACCAAGGCCGGCCTGCCGGTCGCCACCCCGAGCCGCGGCGATAACGCCAAGGCGGGCGACGCCAAGACGCCGGGCACGACGGTCGCCAACGTCGCCCAGCAGGCCTACATGGCCGACGTCGCGACCAAGGTGGTGCTGCCGATGTTCAAGGCGCGCAACAAGCCGTTCGTGCTGGTGTTCTGGTCGCGCGATCCGGACGGCAGCCAGCACAACACCGGCGACAGCCTCAACACCATCACCCCCGGCATCAACGGCCCGACCTCGATGGCCGGCATCAAGAATGCCGACAACAACCTCGCCCAGCTCCGCAAGGCGCTCGACGAGCTCGGGCTTTCCGCCAACACCAACATCATGATCTCCTCCGACCACGGCTTCTCGACGATCTCGAAAGAGAGCAAGACCAGCCCCTCGGCCAAGATCGTCTACGACGACACGCCGAAGGATTTCCTGCCGATGGGCTTTTTGGCGATCGATCTCGCCAAGGCGCTGAACCTGCCGCTGTTCGACCCCAACGACAAGAACGCCAAGGTCGCCGACAACGCCCATCCGAAGGCCGGCAACGGCGTGCTCGGCCAGGACCCAGCCAAGCCTGACGTCGTGATCGCGACCAATGGCGGCTCGGACCTGATCTATCTGCCGAACCGCGACAAGAAGCTCGCCGACCGCGTCGTCAAAGCGCTGCTCGAGCAGGACTATGTCAGCGGCCTGTTCGTCGACGACAAGCTCGGCAACTTCCCCGGCACGCTGCCGATGTCGAACCTCAATCTGAAGGGCAAGGCGGTGACGCCGAACCCGTCGATCGTGGTCAACTTCCGCTCCTGGTCGAGCGGCTGCGCGATCCCGACCAACTGCTCGGTGCAGATCGCCGACACCCTGCTGCGCCAGGGCCAGGGCATGCATGGCAGCTTCAGCCGCGGCGACACCTTCAACTTCACCGCCGCGATCGGGCCCGACTTCAAGGCGGGCTATGTCGATCCGCTGCCGGTCAGCAACGCCGATGTCGGCATGACCGCAGCGCAGCTGCTCGGCCTGCGTGCGCCGAACAATGGCGGGCTGATCGGCCGGGTGATGTCGGAAGCGCTGCCGAACGGCATCGTGCCGAAGATGGCCGAGGGCACCCTGATGTCGAAGAAGCCTTCGGCCAACGGCCTGCGCACCGTGCTGAAATTCCAGCGCGTGCTCTCGACCCGCTATTTCGACGTCGCCGGGTTCCCGGGGCGGACGCTCGGGCTCGAGGAGACCGACGGCAAACAGAAAACGGCGGGGAAGTGATCCCCGCCGCTCTCGCTTGAAGCCGTTCGTTCGGGATGATGCGTGCATCATCCCGAATAATCACATCATCCCGATGTCGAACACGTTGGGCAGTTGGGCTGCGAGCGGCAGCGCGGCGGCGCCGACCAGCGTCGCCACCATTGCCGCCAGCGCGCGGCCGGTGCGGCGCTGGCCACCCATCTGGCCCGCGATCCATTCCAGTACCTTGGTGTCGATCTTGGCGCCTTGGGTCGGCGCCCAGCGATCGATCTCGGTGTCGGGCGACAGCGCGACCGTGCGCGGCGGCACCGGCAGGCCGGACTCCGAAGCGGCATGATGGGCGATCGCCTTGGCGAGCAGGTCGTCGAACCTGCCGTCATCGCTGCGCTCGGCGGCGGCCTCGTTGATCGAAAACAGCGCCTCGATCTCGGCCCGGCTGACCGGCTGATGCTCGACCGCGGCCGCCGTCAGGATGCGCGCGCACCAGGCTGCGTCATCGGCGTCGAGTGAGCGGGAGAAATGGATACGGCCCTTGGTGGTCGGGCCTTCGCCGGTGATCACGCCGTCGCGCACGATGGTCAGCGCATGGGCAGCGGTCTTGCGGCAGGATGGATGCAACGCACCGCTGAGAGCCTCAGCGGTCTTGGTACTTGGGGCAGACATTGTGGGAGCTTTCAATTCCTATCTGAGGCCAGCTTTTCCATGCGGGCGTAAACGAGTGGTTAATGATTCGGAACTTGCGTTCCGAGATTTTTAGATGGTTGCCATTTGGTCGCTTTGGAAGCTTTCGCGGTTCAGTCCCATAGCAGCCGGGGCCGGCGTGATGACGGCGATAAGCGGCTTTATCTGGGCATTTCCAAGCTTTTGTGCCGCATCTGATATTTCGCCGCAGGGGGTTGGATCAAAACAAGTTGCTTGGAATTCCCCCGCTATGAGAACAATCTCACCTTTTTCATGAACCGGTTCACTTAACCCTTGTTCCGTCCTATACTGGAACAGACGACCTCAGATACGAATTATCCCGTAACATCAATGAGATGAGGTAAGATCATGACACTTCCGATTGGCACGACCGCTCCCGACTTCGAGGCCCAGACCACTGAGGGCAAAATCAAGTTCCACGACTGGATTGGCAACAGCTGGGCCCTGCTGTTCTCCCATCCGAAGGACTTCACCCCGGTCTGCACGACCGAACTTGGCGCGCTGGCCAAGCTGAAACCGGAATTCGACAAGCGCGGCATCAAGCTGATCGGCCTCTCGGTCGATCCCGCGGATCGCCACGCCAAATGGGCCGAGGACATCCTGGAGACGCAGGGCGCCGCCCCGAACTATCCGCTGATCGCCGACACCGATTTCAACGTCTCCAAGCTTTACGAGATGCTGCCGGCCTCGACGTCCGGCGATCCCCTCACCCGCACGCCGGCGGACAATCAGACGGTGCGCAACGTCTTCATCATCGGCCCCGACAAGAAGATCAAGCTGGTGCTGGTCTATCCGATGACCACCGGCCGGAACTTCCAGGAGATCCTGCGCGTCATCGACTCGCTGCAACTCACCGCCAAGCACCGCGTCGCCACGCCTGCCGACTGGAAGCAGGGCGAGGACGTGATCATCGCGGGCTCGGTGACCAACGACGAGGCCAAGACGATCTATCCGCAGGGCTGGAAGGAGCCGAAGCCCTATATCCGCATCGTGCCGCAGCCGAAGTAACGGCAGGCACGCATCCTCCGGGTGGCCCGCGCGCAGCCTGTTATCGTCTGGTTCCGCGACGATCTGCGGCTGTCGGATCACCCGGCCCTGCACGAAGCAGCCAGCCGCGGCGTGCCCGTGGTTGGCCTCTATGTCCGCGACGAACAAAGCCCTGCCCTGAAACCTCCAGCCGCGCGCCCCCTCGGGGGCGCGACGCGCTGGTGGCTGGCGCAATCGCTGCGCGCGCTCGGCAAGAGTTGTGAGGCGATCGGCGGAACGATGGTGCTGCGCACCGGACCGGCCGCCTCCGTGATCGCCACGCTGGCGCGTGAAATCAATGCGAGCGCCGTGTTCTGGAATGACGTCGCGCAGGCGCCGCATCAAGCTGTCGCCGCCGACGTTGAGGCCGCGCTGGCAAGCGACGAAAGAGGCTCGCAGATTTTCCCCGGCGACCTGCTCGTCGAACCCAAGGCCATCCGCAACAAGGACAACCGGGGACTGCGCGTCTTCACGCCATTCTGGCGGCGCGTGCAGGGGCTTGGCGATCCGCCGAAGCCGCTGCCGGCGCCGAAGAAGCTCACCTCCGTCAGCGACATCGCCGGCGAAGCCGTCGATGACTGGGCGTTCGAGCCTGTCAGGCCGGATTGGGCGGGCGGCCTGCGCGAGAGCTGGACACCGGGCGAAGCCGCGGCGCAAGCGCGGCTGAAGACGTTCCTCGACGATCGCGTCCGCGGCTACACCGACGACCGCGACCGGCCCGACCGCGATGGCACCTCGCGGCTGTCGCCGCATCTGCGCTTCGGCGAGATCAGCCCGCGCCAGCTCTGGCACACCGCGCGTTTCACCGCAGCCGAGCATCCGCGCCTGGCCGGCGACATCGACAAATTCCTCAGCGAGCTCGGCTGGCGCGAGTTCTGCCGTCATCTGCTGTTCGACGTCCCCGACCTGGCCGAGCGGAATCTGCAGCAGCATTTCGACGCCTTTCCGTGGAAGCGCGATGCCCGCGCGCTGAAGGCCTGGCAGCGCGGCCTGACCGGCTATCCGATCGTCGATGCCGGCATGCGCGAGCTCTGGCACAGCGGCGTGATGCACAACCGGGTGCGGATGGTGGTCGCTTCCTTCCTGGTGAAGCACCTTTTGATCGACTGGCGCGCCGGCGAACAATGGTTCTGGGACACGCTGGTCGATGCCGATGCCGGCTCCAATCCGGCGAACTGGCAATGGGTCGCCGGCTCCGGCGCCGATGCGGCGCCCTATTTCCGCGTCTTCAATCCGATCCTGCAGGGCGAGAAGTTCGATCCCGACGGCGCCTATGTCAGGCGCTGGGTCCCGGAGCTTGCGCAATTGCCCAACGAGCTGATCCATCAGCCCTGGACCGCGACGCCGATCGAACTCGCCGGCGCCGGCGTCGACCTCGGCAAGAGCTACCCGCGGCCGATCGTCGATCACAAGCAGGGCCGCGAACGTGCGCTTGCGGCCCACGCCAGGATTCGCGTGAGGGATTAAGCGCGGCGGTTGACCAGCAGCACCGCCGCAGCGCAGGCCGCCATGCCCGCGATCGATACCGGATCGAGCCGCTCGCCGAAAAGCACATAGGCCATCAGCGCGGTCACCGCCGGCACCAGATAGAACAGGCTCGCGACCGAGGTCGCGGCATGGTGGCGGATCAGCCAGTACAACAGCCCGATCGAGCCGATCGACAGCGCGAACACCAGCCAGGCCAGCGCCAGCACGAACTCGCTGGTCCAGTGCACGACATTGCTCTCGAACAGCCACGCGCCGATCCCGAAGAAGATCGTCACCGCGATGTATTGCACGAGATTGCCGGCGCGCCAGTCGATCTGGTTGCAGTAGCGGCGCTGATAGAGCGTGCCGAGCGTGATCGAGATCAGCGAGACGCCGGAGGCGAGCCAGCCCCAACCCGCTTCGCCCGTCATCGGCCGGTTGTGCAGGATCAGCACGACGCCGGCAAGGCCGAGCATCAGCCCGCCCCATTGCAGCGGCGTGACGCGCTCGCCAACCCAGCGGTTGGCGATGGTCGAGGTCAGGATCGGCTGCAGCCCCGGGATCAAGGCTGAGAGCCCGGCGGGAATCGAATGCGCGATCGCAATCGCGGTGCCGCCGAGATAGAAGCCGTGCACCAGAATGCCGGCCACCGCGCTGTGGAAGACGCCCGTCCGGTCCGGCCATTTCGGCCGCGCGACCCCGGCGATCACCGCCATCACCACCACCACGAACGCCATCCGGATCGCCAGATAGGTCAGCGGCTCCGCATTGTTGATGACGTATTTGGTGCCGATGAATCCCGTGCTCCACAGCACGACAAAGATCGCCGGCGCCAGGCGGGCGGCAGTTTCCTCGAAGCTCTTGTTCATTGCCGCCAGTCATTGCCTGAAGATGAGGCAGCCGGCAATCGCGAATTTTTGCGGGTTGATGCGCCGATGCCATTGGCGTTCGGCATTCAAGCCGACGGTGTCATCACCCGCGCATGCGGGTGATCCAGTATTCCAGAGGCGTCGGTGCTTGAGCCGAGAGGCCGCGGCGTACTGGATCGCCCGGTCGAGCCGGGCGATGACAGCTGAGGATGAGGCAGGCGGCAATCGCGAAATTTTGCGGGGTCGTGCCTCACCCACAATGTCGTCCCTGCGAAAGCAGGGACCCATACGCCGCAGCAGATGTAGTGGACGGGACTCGTCGTTCCGGCATCGCTCAACGATGACCATTTGTGGTTATGGGTCCCCGCTTTCGCAGGGACGACAGCGGATGTGTTGCACGGCCGGCGAGCCACACATCCGCATTTTGCAGAGTTGCCGGTCGGGTCGCCTTGTCGTGCCGAACAACGTTCGCTACCGGCCCGCTTCAGCGCAGCATGCGATGCAATCACGACGATGTGTCCTCAACGATGCCATGCAGGTTTGTCGGATGCGGCGCGCCGCCCTCGCGAATACGGTCCAGAACAATTTTCACAGCGTCGGTCGCGGCGCCTTCCGGATGACACCGGGATCTGCCGTTGCCGATTACCGGCGGCCAAGAACACTACATAAGAAGAGCCGGCCACGAGCCGGACAAGAAAAAGAAAAATGGACCAGGTGGCATTGGTCGTTGTTCGGGCGGTCGAGAGCGGCGCGACGACGACAAAAGGTATTATCGGCGTGACCGGATTGTCCCGCCTCAAGGTCGAGCGTGCGTTGGGCGCGCTGGAGAAGCAGAAACTGCTGTTCCGTGAAAGTCAGGGCTCATGGGCCCTCGGTTTTCCGGTGGCGCCGCCGGTTCGGCAATGCGGTTCATGCACCGCCTGCTGCAAGGTGCTTGAAGTGACCGATCTCGGCAAACCGGTAAACACCGTCTGCAATCACATCCTGTCGGGCGGCGGATGCGATATCTACGACCGGCGTCCGCGGCAGTGCCGCTCATTCAGCTGCGGCTGGCTGCAAGGCCACCTCGACGACGACTGGTTTCCTGCGACCGCAGGCATGGTGGCGCATTTCGGACTCGACACACTGAACGTGCAGGTCGATATCGATGCTCCCGACCGCTGGCGAGAGGAACCTTACTTCAGCAAGCTCTGCGAATTGTCGCTGAAGGGCCTCAGGGTGAGCGAAGGACGCCCCTATGCCACGCTCGTCATCGTCGGCGACGACAGGTATCTGCTGCTCGGACGGACCATCGTCCCCGATCCAACGCTGTTCGGGACCGCCTTCGTGCCGATCACACACGATACCTTCCACTACTGGAAGGCCAAATCCCTCGAGAATCTGCGGCGGCTGAACGATCGCGTCATGGAGATCCAGCGCATCCAGCAGGAGTTCGGCTATTGCGCGATCCCTGAGGATGACGAGCCCACCCCGCCCTACCGGCCCGCTCTGCTGGAAAACTCAAAGCAGCTCCGCGCGGCACGAGATTAGGGCCGCCGACGGCCAAGGGTGCGAGCGGCTAGGCCGATGGCATGCTCGGCAAACTGCATCTTGATCAACTTGCGCTCGCCGACCTTGCCTGCAGAACATGTTCAGAAACCCAGATGACATCCGCATCGCGCATCGCAACTTCAACGCGCGGGTGATCGAAATTCGAGTTGTCACCTTTCCCGTTTTCTGTGTGAACTGCTTCACCTGCGTTCGCAGGCAGGCATTCCAAGATGCGGGCTCGACGCGAACAGAGGAGTCGCTGACATGGGCGACAAGCCATCAACCGGAATGCCCGATTGGCTCACGACGGACATGCTGGTGATCGCGATCTCCATCGCGATCATCGCGCTTGGCATCTGGATCGCTCCCTAAAGCGCGATGAGATTGGGTCGAATCGTCATCGCGCTTTAGTTCCTTGCCTAAGCATGATCTCCGCGCAAACGCGTCCCGCGTTTGTCGCGAGGGAAAACGCCGTCATCACTCGAGGCGATATTTTCTTCCGTTCTTGTTCGGGTCGGTATTGTCGCTTGTCGAGAACACCAGGACCGGGCCGAACCAATTTGTTGTGTCCCGGTGCAGTTCGAACCGGCCAGCGCCCTTGGTCTCGATCTCCCGGCGGTCGCTATTGGCCGGGCCGAGAGGTCGATCATCCTCATACAGTCGCGCAGCGTTGAGCTCGCCGCTGAAATACTTGACGGGGATCAGGTAGGCATGGCCCTGCAAAAAACGGAAGGTGCCGCGGAGCGTTCGATCGACCGGGCTCGCAGGCAACAGATAAAGCAACGCGCTCGACGCCAGGGCAAAAAGCGTCGATCCGATCACGATGCGCGTGGTGGCAGATATCCTGAACGACACGTTCTCTCGGGCCCTCGCTTGCCGGGCCCCTCCTCTAGCGCGCGCCTTGATCGCGGACAATGGCTGGGCTTCTACCGAGGCAGCCGAAGGGCAACACCGGCGTGAGGCCGAAGGACTCGGCCGCCAAGACGCTGCCTGCCCCCGGCACCGTCTCGAGACGGCCCGAATTCCCTGGAGATACGGCCTGGAACGGGCATCCCGGCATGCCCGGCCGGGCCGGCGGGCCTCGCAAATGCGTGATCCTGCGTGATGTTCCCTGCCTTCATTTGGGCATCGATCGGGAACAGGCTATTCTGCGGAGATGCCAGGATGGCATGCCAAGGCGGCCACCGCAGGGGGGTGCCTGCAATTGACCGATCGATCCCGCGATTCAATGCAAGATGTCGACTTGCGGAATTTTGTGCGGGTCATCTCGGCCTGCACACTGGGGCTTTGGGCATTTGCAGCCGGTCTGTTGATCGGGGTGTTTTGGCTGTCGTAATTGATCGTCACACGAGACCATGCGGCGCCCGCGCCGGCGCGCCCTAAAGCGCGATGAGATCGGGTTGAATCGTCATCGCGCTTTGGCTCCTTGTTTGAGCATGATCTCCGCGCAAACGCTCCGCGCTTGTCGCGCGGGAAAACCGCTTCGCACGTTTCCGGATCATGCTTTAGCCGCCGCTGAGATGATGGGCGGCCACGAACAGCGCCAGTCCGCTCAGCACCAGCGCCGACGCGGCGCCGGCAACGCTGCGAGCGAGTTCAGCCTTCGAAAGATTGGATCTGGTTGCCATCACAACCTCCTGTGCGTGCGAGCCGAGCTTCGCCGCTCCGGCGCTCGGGCTCGCTCATTGAGCACAATCGCATCACGAGGATGAACGGATCATGAGCGAACGGCCGCATCGCCGAAGCTGTGCCCGGCAAGTCGAGGGCGTCAGTGCCGCTGCTGTCGGACGGCGACGTCAGGCCGAAGACCTGAGCCCCTCTCGTCATGGCCGGGCCCAGCCGTCTGAAGGACGGCGTCGCTTCCGCTCGCCTATGTCCCCGGCCATCCACGTCTCCTGCTCCGCCGGAGGGAAAGACGTGGATGCCCGGCACAAGGCCGGGCATGACGAGTTGAAGCAGCAATGCCGATTTTACGTCAAACGCTTTTGCGGTCGGAGCTAGCGCGCCCGCGCCTACCACTCTTCCGGACAGGGATCGACGATGTTCCAGAGATCGACCCCGTTCTTGATCTTCTTCATCTCGGTGGTGAGCCCGCCATTGCGGCGGATCCAGTTCTTCACCGTGTCGGGGTAGTAGGACATCAGGTCGGAGGTGCCCTCGAGGCTGGTGACCTTGATGCCGAAGGTGAAGGCCTTGTCGTAATAGGCCTGGTGGAAGCCGATGCTGGCCTTCGGCGTGACGCAGATCTTGTTCAGCGGCACGATGCCGAACACCAGCGTGCAGGCCGAGTTGCAGATGCCGTCGATGACGACGCGCTCGCGGCGGTCGCGGATCTGCTTGTACTTGGCCTTGTACTCCTCGACATAGCCGCCATGGTCGCGCGTGATGTGCAGCACGGCCCGCGCGGGCGTCGCAGCCAGAACCGGGAGCAGCAAGGCGGCAAGGAGCGTGATGCGCATGGAACGTTCGAGACCGAGGGAATGCCAGATCCGGGCGGACCTGACCGCAAGACTCTGGCCGGACTGTGTTGGCAATCGGTTAAGCATCCGCAAAAAGGCAAAATTTGGCGCGCTGTGACTGATTTCCCGCAGCTTTTCGCCCGATTCCGGGTTAAATGGGCTTCGGATCGGCCCGAAATGCCGCCAGCGTGAATGCCCGGAGGCAGCCCATGACCAAGACCAAGCTTTTCGCCGCCCTCACCGTGACTGTTTCCCTGGCCGTCCTGGCCCTCACCCAGGCGGCCTCGGCCCACCCGCGCCACCACCGGCATCACCACCACGACGCCCATTGGGGCCTGCCCTACCCCATCAGCTATCTGCACAATTACGGCCCGGGCGCGGCCGCGGGCACTTTCGCCTATTACGACGGCCCCTCGCGCAACAAGTGCTACCAGAGCTCGGCCGCCTATATCGGCCAGGATCGCCGCCGCCATCCCTGCTTCTGACGGCTTTGCGGAACACGGCCGGCCGGACGCGCGGACACCGCCTGGCGGCCGCGCAGGGCTGCTGGCCCTCACCGCCCAAGTCTGATAATCGACCCGCAACGCGCTCGTAGCTCAGCTGGATAGAGCATCGGATTTCGATTCCGAGGGTCGGGAGTTCGAATCTCTCCGAGCGCGCCAATAAAATCCATCAAATGGCTTGAGACAGAACCGGACGGACTTGTCGGTTTGCGGACCGGTTGGCAATTTACGTTCCGCTAACCTGCTGCTCAAGCTCCACCATGGCCTGCTCTGCCAACTCGAATTTGCCGCCGAGATCGTGCGCCTGCAAGATGCGCTCGACGTCCTCTGGCTGTGCCCGGTGAGCGCGGCGACAACGCCCAGGACGACGCTCCTACCCGCTTCGATTCTATCCGGCGGCGGGTCGAGATCGGGCTAACGGCGAGGAGGTAAAATGGACGGCCTAAGTCGCGGTCGCAACTCAGCGATCTTCTTTGCACTGGTTAGTGTGCTGCCTTCCGCTGCGCAGACGCGGCCGACGGCGCATTCACGGGACGAGTGGCGTGTGGTTGACAAGGAATGTCGCGATGTCCTGCCTCCGCAGGCAAAGATACGCGCATGCCTCAACTTGCTCGGGGATCGACGGCTCCCGGCCGCTTATGTCGCTCCGATCAATAGCGAAATATCGAGCGCGTTCCAAAGCCTGCGGGACTACAACAACGCCATCAAATACAAGAAGATTGAAATCGAGCGCGCGCTTGCCCCGGTGAAGCAACTCGCCTCGTCGGGCGAAGCGCTCCCAGTGACCTTTGGCGCGATGTCGCTGCGTTACACGGAGCTCGGGACACTCCAGGCGCTCAATCGCCTGACCAGCTCCGACCGTCAGTCTGACGAAGCGCGCCGGGTCGCCGCTGAGGAGCAGAACAATTACAACCTGGCGCTTCAGTACAACCCGATGAACTACAGGACATATCGATACCGGGCTGAAATTCGCAGCCTGTTCTGCGACAGCGCGTCTGCGGCTCAAGACCTGGAGGCCGCGGTCAGGTTTGCCGAGACAGCTGGAGATCAGACTGCAGCTCGAGACTACAAGCGCGCCACGCTAGGCGCCTGCATTCCAACATGGCGCCGAGAATAGTTCTGCCGGCGCAAGCAGCCAGTCCGGTGTTCTCCACCGTAAAGATCCGGAGCTATCCGCCGACGCCGGGCCCGCTCCGACCGTGTTCTTACGGGCCCGACACTGGCAAGCAACTTGCGATGCATGCGTGAATAGTTCGGCGCCAACCATTCCCGGTGTGCCGAACTCAAACATTCGGAGCACCAAGATGAACATGCACCCTCGTTTTGACACAGCCCGCGAAAGCACTCCACGAAAGTTGACGATCAGCAAAATACTGGCCGATCTGATCCTCGCCTGTCAGACGATCCAGGACGACATCACGGCCGAGGAAGAGCGTGCGGGGATTTTCGACCGATCGGACAGAAGGTATCCGATTTTGGCGAGGTCGCTGAACGAGCGGCACGATAATCTCAAGGGAACCATTGCCACGCTTGAAAGGCGTCTCTCAGAAAGAGAACTCGGCGCAGGCATGAAACCATTTCCATGAGCCGGCCCCCCGCCATGTGCCCCTTTCGTCAGCAGTGCCCGAAAGAGCGACAGCGACAATGACCGAAATGGCGGCGCGGCAAGAATTTTAGTTCTACCCGATAATAATGCTTAATCAGACGCAATCAGAGGAGTAGCGTCGCAGGTCCCTCAGTATCAGTCAGGGACGCGCCCCATGTCTGCTCTCCATGCAAAGCTGGAACGATTTGAGGTTCTTGCCGCCGAGTGCGAAATGATCGCTAGCCGTGTGCAGGATGGGAGCAGCCGCGAACTATATCTGCGGTTGGGTGCGCGCTATCGCGACCTGGCGACCGATATGCGGACCGTGATCGCGAGCGTCAACCAAGCTGCGTAGCCGCAGCAGAGAGCTCATTTCCGGCCTCCGGTGGACGCCAGCATTTTCAAGTCCGGCCCGGCGGTTGTGAACGGTTCAAGTCACGGCAACGATGCTCGTCACGAGCGTGCTTCCGCTCGCTGAACGCGAACGTGAGACGTCGTGAATGCTGTCATGCTGAAACGACGCCAAGCCGGTACCTGTCGGGACTTACAACAGGTTCGCACACCACCACGCTTGGGAGATTTAGCGTGTTCCGAGCAGCAATCCTCATCGCTACCTGTCTGGCTGTCACGTCGCCATCGCGAGCTCAGCAGGTGCGGGTCATCACGGGTGACATCGAGCACATCTACGGGCCCGGCGGTGAGGTCCTCGACGACGCCGATCTGCGCGCACGAAATGAGCGCGCCTTTAAAAGAATGCAGCTTGATAAACAGCGCGCGATCGAGATGCGGCAAATCGAGGCAGAGAAAGAGCGACTGAGGTTCGAGCGCGACCAAGCCGCTCTCGCCTATGCAACTGGTCCGACACTGGACCCGACATACGGCAGCGGGCTTTTCGCTTATCGCCATCGAGGCCACGGGAGGATAGGTGTCGCGCCCAGAATGGGCGGTAGGCGGCGATGACACGGCCGCATCTCGACATCACTCCCATGCCTGGCGCCGAACAGAATAAAAATACCCATCCTATCAATATCTTATCGGCAAGATTCTGATCTTTCCGAGCGCGCCAGTGAACCACGGGGGCGAGTGCCTTGGCCTCCCTTGGCTTGGCCCTTGGCCCACCCGCCTAATAACCTCCGCGTGAACGAAACTTCATTTCCAGCCCCTCGAAGCGAGGCCGAAACAAACGGCGCTCAGCATCCCCAGTGTTTTTCATCACCTGAACATTTCCGGGGTAAAGCCATGCAGCAAGACAACGGCATCAAATTCCAGGATCTCGACCAGGTTTTGCGTACCGCACAGATCAGGCGTTCTGCCGACCTAGGTCTTTGGATACGGCAGTACATCCAGAACCTCGGTCTCGCTCGCCAACAGAGGGCGACCGACAGCAAGCACGCGATTGCAACGCAGTCCGGCACAGAGCTTCTGGCCCACTGACCCAAGGGAGCGACGACGATGTGGAATCACAAGGTACGCATGCTGGTGGTCGTAAGTCTGCTGGCCGGTGCGGCTGTCATGTTGCTGGCGATGGCCGCTCCTCACCCGGTATCGAGCGCTGCGCTCGGCAGCGAGTGGCAATGCAGCAAGGCCGGGTTCGTCCTCACGACCTGCCGTCAGGTCCCGCCAGCCTGAACCGCTCTGGCATGGGCGGTGCAATGGAGACCGTGCTGGGGATTTCAGTGTCCCAGTTCAGGAAGGAAACGCCGCCGGGCGTGTATTTTTGAAACCGGCGGCGTCTTTTCTTGAGACACCCTGCCTCGAGGGACAGGCCTCAAACGGGAAGCCGGTCACAAGCTCCTCGGCTGATCGCAGCACCGCCAGCGCGTCCTCTCGATACTTGGGCATCAACAGACACCGCGCCGTCAGAACGTCCCGGTTCGTGCAAAGGTTTTGAACGGCAAGTACCCGTCCATGCGATTGGCCGCGTGCGGCAAGGTCGGCTGGGTTGATACCTGTCTGGAATGGGGCGAACTGGTTGATTTCGCCAAAGGCGTCTCTTGGTTGATAGTCCGCTTACTCACGCAGCACGCTGCTGATGTCACGATCTGAACGCATCGATCGCGTGAGCGAGGAGGATACCAACACTCACAATAAAAAGTATGGAAATCGCTGCGTCAAACATAATGGGCACAGCAAAACGGGCCGTCCGCGATCAGTCAAAAGAAATTCCATCGGCATGAATGTATCGCTCGACAGTTGATGCGTCGGTGCAACAGGGATCGGCGTCTCCCGCAGCAACCGGAAGTATTGAGCACGCTATAGATTCATCGTGACGTTCTGTCGTGCGACCACGGTGCCGGCCGATCTGCCGGTCGCGTCCGGCAGACCGGCCTCGCCTCAATGATGAGCCGACACGCTCTTCATGCACTGGGACACGAGATCGGCACCGGCGAAGTGGCCGACATCGCCCAGGCTGATCATGCCGACCATCCGTTTGCTCTTGTTGATGACGGGCAGCCGGCGGACCTTCAGGGTCTCCATATGATGCACCGCCTTTGCCAGATCGTCGTCTTCCCGGCAGCAGTGGATGCCTTCGGTCATCACATCCCGCGCGGTGGCACGCGCCGGGTTGAAGTCCTTGCTCGTAACACCTTTGCAGACGATATCGCGATCCGTCACCATCCCGATCAGGCGATCGTCTCGTCCAATCGGAATACAGCCGACGTCGTGCCCTTGCATCAATTTTGCGATTTCGGCGATCGGGGTGTCGGGGCTCACCCAATCGACGCCCTTGTGCATCACGTCCTTGACCTTCATGGAGGACCTCCCTTGCAAGGCAGCAGCCCCCTCGCCTGCAACTATACAGCAGATCGGACGTGGCCGCATGTGTGCTGCGCCCTCATCGGGCGCACCGACAGATGGTCCCGCCATCGAGCGCGTCAGTCGTGCGCGCTGATGCGGCCGCGCAGTGCGTTGGCGGTCAGGCGTGCGAATTGCTCACGACCGAGATGCAGCAGCGTCTCATGATCGCCGGCTTCAATGTAGACGTCGGGCTGCATCTCGATGCTGTCATCGACGATCACGTCAAGCCCGTAACAGATGCCGGCGGCGGGAACCGCCCCGTGCGCGCAGTCGGCGAACAGACGATCGATCTCGCTTTCAGCGGCCAAGGCGATATCGTCGCCGAATCTCGCCCTCAGATCCTCAAGCCTGAGGTGATGTGAGGCCGGCAGCACGGCAAGCATGTAGCCGCCATCGCGACGCAACACGATCGCCTTGGCCAAGCGATCGCCTGAGACGTGACATGCCTGGGCGCTATGGGTGGACGACATCGTGAGCACGTGCGGGATTTCGTCGTACGCGATGTTTTCAGCAGCAAGATATTTATGCAGTGTGGGAGAAATGGTCATGACGTCACCTCCGGTGCGACATGCAACCATCCACCGTGGTCCTGCCCGCCGCACGATGAGCGGTAGCGTGGTTCTCAACGCAGAGCATAAGTCCAGTTGCTGGGCACTGCAATTCGCCTGCTAATTTGGGCGCCGCGCCAGGTTCAAGTTCCGGGCCTTGTCCAGATTGCGGCTCTCGGCCAGCGCCGCCGCGCTCGGCAGGAGGGCCGACGCAAGGTCGGCCTCGGTGAAATCGGCGCCGGCGAGATTGGCGTCGGACAAGTCGGCTCCCACGAGGTTAGCGCGGCTGAGGTTGCAATTCGCCAGATTGGCGTTCTGCAGCTTCGCGAATTCGAGATCGGCGCGCGAGAGATTGGCGCCGCTCAGATCCGCATTCCGCAGATCCGCGGAATTGAGCACGCCGCGCATCATGCCCATCGATTGGTTGCGCATGTCAGCGCTCAAATCAGCGCCCGCAAGTTTGGCCCCGATCAGGCTGGCGCCGGAAAGATCGGCGGTGATGCGAGCGCCGCTCAAATCGGCGCCGCCAAGCCTCGCGCGTTGCATCTGGGTGCCGAGCAGCGATGCCCTGACGAGGGATGCCCCGGTCAAATCTGCGTCGATGAGCCACGCCTGGTTCAGGATGGCCCCGTCGAGGCGCGCGTCCTTCAGGCTGGCGCGGTTGAGTTTGACGAGGCGAAGATTGCCGCCGGAGAAGTCGAGCCCCGAGAGATCGAGGCGCGACAGCCGCTTTCCCTCCAAATCTGCCGTGCGTCGGTTCGCCGGCTGTTGACGTGCCGCCTCGAGCAGCTTGTCGACATCGGCGCGCGTCATTTCCGACGTCGTCATGTCGGGACTGTTGAGGTCGACATCGCGCAGCATGTCCTGCGCGACGGCGTCAATCGGAGCAACCAGCAGCGCCGCCATCGCTACAAAAGCAAATGCGAGACGAAACAGCATCGCTGTCTCCGCTTTCCGGCCTTCAGAGTATGAAACCGGATCATGATCCTGGCAATGCTCGTGACCGCGACCGCCGCGTCATTGTGCCACGGCTGAAGCAATACTGCCCCTCTTCATCGGCCGAGGCGCGCCAGCCTCCAACCAGATGTATTGGGCTGACGCGAACCGCGCAGCACGCCGTGATCCGCTAGCCCCGCACGCCCCTCTCCCCAAACCAGCGCCGGCACGCCCGGCTGAAACTCGTCGCATCGGTGTAGCCGAGCGCCGCCGCCATCTCGTCGCGGGATTGGGTGCCTGCCGCGAGCATCACCCTCGCGCGCTCGCGCAGCACGCCGTCGAGCAGCGGGCGGAAGGCGCCGCCACCTTCCGCCAGCCGCCGCACCAGCGTGCGCCGCGAGGTGCCGACGAGGCGCGCGGCTTCCTCCTCGCCGAGCCGCTGCGGCAGGCGCGACGCGATCAGGTTCTCCACGATCCGCGTCAGCGCCTCACTGTCCGAGCGCGGCTTCTCGATCGCCTCCAAGGCTTCGATCGCCTTGGCGTGCAATTCCGGATCGGCAAACGGCGACGGCCGCGCGCACAACTCTTTCGGCACGTCGAACAGGAAGGCGGCCGCGTTGAACTTCACCGCGCAGGAATAGTGCGGCACGAGCCGCTCCGCGCCCGCGGGCGGAGCCCAGGGAAATTGCAGCGTCGCCTGGCCGATCGCATCCTCGAGCAGTTGCGTGTACACCGCGTGCACGTTGAGGCTGACCGCCAGCGCCACGGCGTGCCACAGCGCGTCATCCATCGCCACCGCGGGAGAGATTTCAATCTGGATCGAGCGCGCGGTGCGGCGCAGCCGGTTGCGGATGAAGGGCGCGCGGGTCGATCCGAACCGGGCGCCGGTGCTCAACGCGTCCTGGATGGTCGGCGCCGTCCGGGTCGCGACGTCGAGCGCGCCCTGCAGCGATGTCGACCAGACCGACGCGGCCGACAACGGCCAAAGCTCGCCATGCCGGCGGGTGATGTTGGCAGCCAGCACCACCAGCGCCGCCACCGGCATGTGCGCGCCCGGCTGGTCGAGCGCCTCGAGTTGGATCCCCGTGCCCTTCAGCAGCTCGTCGCGCTCGCCGCGCGTCTTGCCGAAGGCGCGGACCAGCGCCCGCGCATAGCTCACCGTGACCGGCGCGCGGAGGGCATCCGTGTCAGATCCCTGCATGGTGTCGCCGGCCTCCCCCGGCTGTCTGACGTTTGGCGCAAAATGCCACAAAATTGGCCTGTTGTGAACTGGCGGCGCAGGCCCGCCTCGCGGCATTCTTGATGCAACAACGGCGAATGCCGACGCGACGCGAGATGCTGGAGGGAATGCGATGATCTTCGAAGGCAAGAATGATGCTGGCGACCCGATCTTTTATCGGGACGGCAAACGCTATCTGTGGATGCTATCGTTCATCCCGCCGCTGATCCCGCTATTGTCCTACTGGCTGTTCCTGCGGACGCACAATCCGCTGGTGACGCTGATCCCCTTCGTCTTCATCTTCATCCTGATCCCGCTGCTCGACGTCCTGTTCGGCGAGGACACCCACAATCCGCCGGCGGAAGTGGTCGCTGCGATGGAGGCCGATCCGTATTATCTGCGGCTGGCGCGCTTCACCGTGGTGTTTCCCTGGGTGAACTACGTCGCCCTGATCGCCTTCTTCGGCACCCAGGAGCTGCCGTGGTGGTCCTATGTCGCGTTGCTGCTCGGTGTCGGCACCATCAATGGCGGTGCACTACTGATCGGGCACGAGCTCGGCCACAAGCCGGACAGGCTCAACATCCTGTTCGGCACGCTCGCCAATTGTGCGGTGGGATACGCCCACTTCCGCGTCGAGCACAATCGCGGCCACCACACCTGGGTTGCGACCCCCGAAGATCCCGCCAGCGCGCGGTTCGGGGAATCGATCTATGCGTTCGCGCTGCGCGAATTGCCCGGCGCCTTCAAGCGCGGCTGGCGCAACGAGGCCGAGCGGCTGACCAGGCGCGGCGAGCCGGTCTGGTCGGTCAACAACGAGATCCTGCAGGGCTTTGCGCTGACATTCGTGGTCGCGGCGATACTGATCGCGCTGTTCGGCTGGAAGGTGGCGCCGTTCATCGTCGCGCATCATTTCCTCGGCTGGTATGCGCTGACCCAGGCCAATTATGTCGAGCATTACGGGCTGCTGCGCGAAAAACTGCCGAACGGCCGCTACCAGGCGGTCGAGCCGCGCCACTCCTGGAACACCAACCACATCGTCTCGAACCTGATGACGTTCCATCTGCAACGTCATTCCGATCACCACGCCAACCCGATGCGCCCCTACCAGTCGCTGCGCGATTTCGACGACATCCCGCGGCTGCCGAACGGCTACACCGGCATGTTCGGGCTGGCGGCGATCCCGCCGCTCTGGTTCCGGGTGATGGACCCGAAGACACTGGCCTGGGCCGGTGGCGACAAGAGCAAGCTCAATCTGCGCGACCGGCCGGCGAGTTCGTGATTGCAATTGCCGCCCGGCCTGCAAACAGGCCGGGCGGCGGCGTCAATACGCTGCGCCCGCACTCATCGCGAGACGTAGCCGGCCGCGAGCGGCTTGAAGCGATAGATCAGATACGGAGCCTTGTTCTCGCCCTTGCCGCCGTGGAACATCGCGGCCGCGGAGATCTGCGACGCCGATACGTACATGTAGCCGTCTGCGGACGCCGTGATGCCGTCGGACCAGACCATCTCCGCATCGCTCAGATAGGTGCTATACTTGCGGTCGGCGCCGATGACGCCGACCAACTTGCTCTCGACTGCGGTGAGATAGAGATTGCCGGCATAGTCGATCGAGAGCCCGCCATTGTTCGGCTTGTCTGAATAGCGCTCGACCTTGGCGCTGAGCTCGGGTGGCGTCAGCTTCTCGTCGTTGAGATCGGCAACCCGCACGCGGTAGATCGAGCGGCCGCTGAGCGGCGCGAAGTAGACCCATTCCGACCTGACATCCATGGTGATGCCGTCGCAACCGACCTTGATGATCGATGGCTTGCCGTCCTTGGCCGACACCGTGAGATCCTTGCCGTCCACCGTGATCGGCAGGTCCTCGGGGATCGTGGAACGGTCTCCGTCAAGCACGCGCCTGGCGCGCCCGGTGTCCATGTCGATGATGATGATCGCGGCATGCGAGCCGTCGCCGCCCGGGCCGATATTCTCGTCGGCGATGTAGAATTTGCGATGCTTCTGGTCGATCACGATGTCCTGCGGCTGCGACCCCGTCCGCGTCACGGGATCCGGCATGTAATAGATGCGCTCGAGCCGGTCGCTGCGTGTATTCCATCCGACCAGTTTTGGCGTGATGTTGGTGCGGAAGCCCATGTCGATGATCCAGACCACGCCGTTCTCGTCCGAGCGGAGCCCGAGCACGTTGTCGAGATACTGGTCGGTGCCCTTGCGCGGCGTATTCCACTCCGCGCTTGGAAACGGCTGGAACGTCGTCGGCGACGTCAGCTTCGCGACCCTGATCTCCGGACTGAAGAACGGGTGATGGCTGAAGATCAGCTGGTTGTCCGGCGTGATGGCGATGTTGCCGACCGACTCGGGCAACCGCGCCACGATCTCGGCACGGACCGCCGCCTCGTCCGCACGCGCAGCTGATAGCAATACGTTCGCCGTCATCGCGGCGATCAACAAAATCCCTCGCTTCACGCGGGTCCCCTCCCTGTTGTCATTCATGTGTCGTTGCACGCCGGACCGGCCTCTGCTCGGCAAGGTTCGGCTTTGCGGGACCAACGTTGCGCGCTAAGTTGGGCGCTGACAATTACGCACAGGAATGTCCGGTAGTATCAGGGAGTGAACCATGAAGGGGCGCGATGCGAAGAGCTATGATTGTGCAGCCGGCTGCCCCGTCGAGGCGACGCTCGATCTGATCGACGGCAAGTGGAAGGCCGTGATCCTCTATCACCTGCTCGGCGACACCATCCGCTTCAACGAGCTCGGGCGGCGGCTGTCGCGGATTTCGCAGCGCATGCTGACGCGGCAGCTTCGCGAGCTGGAAACCGCTGGACTGATCCACCGCGAGATCTATCCGGAGGTGCCGCCGCGCGTCGAGTATTCGCTGACGGCGCGCGGGCGTTCGCTCGAGCCCGTGATCCGCTCGCTGTGGAGCTGGGGCAACGCCTATCTCGAGGAGCGACGCGCTGCGCCGCGCGCGCTCAACGGGGCGTCAGCCTCGGCACAACGCGCCGGGTAGAGCGGAGAAGCGCATGCCGCGGACGAACCTGCTCAACTGGGCGGTCCGGCGCCTGGTGATCTGGCTACTCGTGCTCGGCGGCGGATATCTCTTGGTGTTCGGCGGATCGTCGACGTCCAAGCCGATCCGCAAGAAGATTTCGATCGAGGTGGCGACACCGAACGGCACGGCGCGCGGCGCGTCCGTGATCGAGATGGTCCACTCGCATGCACCATGGTGGTACCCGGCCGCGGTGAAGAGCGCGACCTCCGAGCGGGGCGAAGCCCCCTACGCCGATCTTGGCGGCAGGCGCTATGTGTTCGTCACCATCAACAACCAGCTCGACGAGAGTCCGATCTCGGGAAGCCTCCTGCCGGAATCGATGCAGGCCGATGGCAGCTTTCAACCGAACAGGGCGCCGATGATCGTGACCTTTGGCGATATCGAGGATCCGAACACGATCCGGAAGCTCGAGCCCGGCGCATTCGAGCGGGCGTTCGGATCGGGCTATCGTCTGGTGAGCCTGACCGCGACCGATACGCAGGATCCGCCGACCAACGGAACGCTGGCGCAGAAATTTCCGGTGCTGCATCGGCAGCTATTGATGCCGGCCCGGCAGCGCGTGCCGCAGCCCTATCAGCGCGGCGACCTCCGAGCGATCAACTGGCGCGCCTTCGAGACGCCGCCAACACCGTGAGCCCCGTCTATGCCGACCGCCGTTTCATCGCGCCGATGCCGAGGAATGAACCGCCGACGGACGGATACTGGCTGGTGAATTCGAACGTATCGAAGATCGGCGCCTCGAACTCCTTGAGCGCTGTCCAGAGCAGCGTCGTATCCGGACAGGCCTGGGAGTGGACGTCGTGATGCACGATGATCCTGGCATGGGCACGGACCAGCAGATGGTCCAGCATCGCACCGCGCAGGCTGTGATCGCCGTCGATAAAGACGAACTCCGGCTTCACCCGATCGACATAGGCACTGACGACCGGCGCGGTGGAGAAGGCCTGAAGGTAGACCGGCTCGATCTCCGCCCGCTCGCGGAGCAGCTCGAAATAGGTCGTGATGAACGGTGTCGGATCGATCGGATCGACCGCGATCACGGTCTTGAGGTCGGCGCCGCTATTCCGGAGCCACTCCGCAACCAGGATGAACATGCCGCCCCAGCGGCAGCCGATCTCCATATACGATGAGACGCCGGACACGTTGCGCGCCAGCCAGGCCAGATACGGCGCAAGCTGGCTCGGATACTGCCAGAGGTGCAGGCCCTTGCCGAAGCTCGTCGACAATTCCGGCGGCTGCTCGCGAAGCAACTCGTCGTTGAGGCCGAGCGCGGGGATGAACTCCCGCTCGAGGAATGCCACGTCAGTGCGCTCTGCGGCGCTCAGTCCGGCGATCGCATCGACTGCCTCACCGACCGAATCGGAGAGATCGGCAAAACGCTGATATCGATCGGCTTGAGCCTGCGGGACGTTGAGCATCGGCACCATCAACTCGGACGGAAGGGCAAGAGGAGACCGCAGCTGATGCGCCCCCGATGATTGAACGGCGGGCGCGTCCGTCTCGGGCGCGGAATCTGCGTTCGGGCGCAAATATTCCGCCTCACCTGCCGTGCATCTACGGGAAACCCGCCAGCCCACATTCGGATCGCGCCGGGCGCGCTGCCGCAGCGCCTTCAACTGCTCGGGATCTTGCGCCGCACCGCCTCCACTCCGGCGTCGGTGACGCGATATCTCCGCCCCACCTCCGGGATAATCCAGCCCTTGTCGATCATTCCGGCTAGCGTGCTCGGGCCGACCCCTGCGGGAAACGGCCGGCGATGTTTGATCGCGTCGATCGCGACCCGCTCGAGATGGGTGGCGACATGCGACGGGCGGGCGCGAAACGCCTTGGCGATGATGAGAACCGACAGGACCTCGGCGCGCCGGCGCACCGCCGACGCGCTGCGGGTCAGTTCGTTGCTGATCTCGAGAGCATTCTTGCCGGCCCCGGCGAGCTCACGGAGCTTCTCGTCCTCTTCCGAGCTCCAGCGCCGCACGATCCCCATCTGCCCCTCACCGCCTGGATACCCACCTCACGCAGATGCATACGCAGGCGGCGCTGATTTGCCATGTGACTTTCGGCACCTCTTGAGGTGACGTTGGGGACTGTCACCATCGAGAGCGCCCATCGCCGCGCCGGGCGAGATGTCACTCAGAGCATGATCCGATTGATCGGATCTTGCTCTGATCCCTTTGTTTGGTCGCATTTTCTTGACGCGAACCGGTGCCCACTTCGCCGAAAATGCTTCAGTGCTTGCTGGGTTCAAGCGTGATGAGCACGCCGGTCGGCTCGGGCTCGTGCGGCCGAAGCGACGTCAGCTCCGGATCGCTCCACTCGGCGAGGCTCACGACCTCGCCCGTCTGCCCCGGCGTGTCGGAGGTCTGGGCCGGTTCGAGCACCTTGAGTCCGCTGGTATCGACGAAGAATGTGTGCTCGCCGAACACGCTGTTCAGTTGCGCCACCGCCGGATGATCATCCGGCAGCACCTGGGCGTTCAGTTGCGTCATGGTCTGTTTGACTTGCGTGGCATTAAGCTTCATCCGCTGCTCCTTCTTGTTGGATCCGGCCTTGACTGATTTCCTTGGCTGGTTCCTCCCCGCCCGCGCCCCACGTCCGGAGGCTTCAAGGTCTCGAACCGATCAGGCGACGAAACGTTCCGCGCGCGCGACGCATTGACCGCCGGCGTGCGGGTTCCATGTCCGTCGCTGCGGGAGGCACAACTGGTCAGCGCGCATGCGCGCCCTTACGGTATCCGTCCGAGGGCGGCCGTCTTGCGAGTTTTTCCGATCTGTAGCTGACTGTCCTTATGGACGGACATAAGGACAGTGCGGTGCTGAGCCGCATGGATTTGGTGGAGACCGGTCGGCGGCGACGCTGGACGCGTGCGGAGAAGCTCAGAATCGTAGAGGAGAGCTTCTCGGGGCCACGACTGGTGTCGGCGACGGCTCGCCGGTATGGGATATCACGTCAGCTTCTGCTGAGCTGGCGCAAGGCTTGGACCTGTCATGATCCGGCCGAAGAGGATTCGATCGGCCCGACATTCGTCCCTGCGATAGTTGCGGCAAGTACGCCGCCAACGACGGAAGCTGTCGAGACAGGTCAGATCGAAATCGTGAGCCCTCAGGGGCTGCGCGTGGTCTTCGGCCCCGGTGCGGATATCGAGGCGGTCGTTCGAATTGCTCGGGGCCTGGCGCGCCGATGATCCCGATCCCGACGGGCGTGCGGGTGTGGCTGGCGACGGGCCATACCGACATGCGGTGCGGCTTTCCGAGCCTGGCTCTGCGCGTGCAGGAAGTGCTCAAGCGCGACGCCATGGGCGGCGGTCTTTTCTGCTTCCGGGGCAAACGCGGTGATCTATTGAAGGTCATTTGGCACGATGGCCAGGGCGCCTGCTTGTTCACCAAAAGACTCGAGAGAGGCAGGTTCATCTGGCCATCGGTTGCTGGTGAATCGGTAACGATCTCTCCGGCGCAGTTGAGCTATCTGTTGTCCGGGATCGATTGGCGCAACCCTCAAGAAACCCAGCGTCCGACGCGGGTCGGATAGTCGTTTTACGGTTTGAATCTGCTGCTCGATCTGATTCAATGGCTCCATGATATCGAAGCCGGATGATCTTCCATCGGACCTTGTCAGTGCCCTGGCGGCGCTGCAGGCCGAGCGTGAGGCGCGACAGAAAGCCGAGGCGAAGGCCGCCAACTGGCAGGCGCAAGCCGCGAATGCGCAGGCGAAACTGTCGGATACCGAGGCGCTGATCGCTCATCTCGAGTTGCGCATCGAGAAGCTGAAACGCGAACTGCACGGGCAGCGATCCGAGCGCTCGGCACGGCTGCTCGAGCAGTTGGAGTTGGAGCTCGAAGAACTCGTCACCACGGCGAGCGAGGATGAGCTTGCCGCACAGGCCGCAGCGGCGAAGACGCAGAACGTCCGCCCCTTCATGCGCAAGCGGCCGGTGCGCAAGCCATGGCCTGACGATATCGAACGCGAGCGCGTCGTCATTGAGACTCCAACGACCTGCGCCTGCTGCGGTGGATCGCGGCTGGCGAAGATCGGTGAGGATGTGACCAAGACGCTGGAGGAGATCCCGCGCCGCTTCAAGCTGATCGAGACGGTACGCGAGAAGTTCACCTGCCGCGATTGCGAGAAGATCAGCCAGCCGCCCGCGCCGTTCCATGCCACGCCGCGCGGCTTCATCGGCCCACAATTGCTGGCGACGATCCTGTTCGACAAGTTCGGCATGCATATCCCGCTCAACCGCCAGAGTGCGCGCTTTAAGGCCGAGGGGATCGACCTGCCGTTGTCGACGCTGGCCGACCAGGTCGGCCACGGGACCTTCGCCGTCATGCCGCTCTTCCACTTGATCGAACGCCACGTGCTCGCTGCCGAGCGCCTTCATGGCGACGACACCACCATCCGTATTCTGGCGAAGGGCAAGTGCACGACCGGGCGGATCTGGACTTATGTGCGGGATGACCGGCCGTTCGCCGGGCCTGCGCCGCCGGCAGCGGTCTATTACGCCTCGAGCGACCGACGAGGCGAGCATCCACAGAGACATCTGGCCGCCTTCGCCGGCATCTTGCAGGCGGATTGCTACAGCGGCTTCGAGCCGCTGTTCGACCCGCAGAAGAAGGCGCTGCCGATTACGCCGGCGTTTTGCGTGGCCCATGCGCGGCGGGGCTTCTTCGAGCTGGCTGATATCGAGAAAAATGCTCGGGAAGGCAAGAAAGGCAAACCGGTCTCCCCGATCGCGCTGGAGGCTGTCAGACGCCTCGATACGTTGTTCGAGATCGAGCGCGCCATCAACGGCCGCGGTGCCGGCGAGCGGCGTGCCGCTCGCCAGGAACAGAGTAAGTCACTTCTCGAGGACATGCATGCCTGGCTGCTCCGCGAGCGCGAAACCCTCTCGCGTTCCTCCGAGGTCCTGAAGCCGATTAACTACATGCTCAGGCGCTGGGACGGCTTCGCCCGCTTCCTCGACGACGGCAGGATCTGCTTGACCAACAATTGCGCTGAGCGCGCATTGAGAGGCATCGCCTTGGGAAGGCGCAACTGGACCTTCGCCGGCAGCCAACGCGGCGCCGACCGTGCCGCCATCATGCTGACGATGATCACGACCTGTCGCCTCAACGACGTCGATCCCAAGGCCTGGCTCGCCGACGTCCTGGCCCGTATCGCCGATCATCCCGCATCGCGTCTGCACGAGCTCTTGCCCTGGGAATGGAAGCTCCTGCGCCAGGCCGACAAGCCAGCCAATCAGCAGGCCGCCTGACCTTCACCCTTCACCCAATGCCATCATAGACCTCGCCGTGCCCGCGCGCATGCGTCAATCAGGCGGCCTCCGTCGTATGCGTACCCCTTACGGGGCGGAAGGCTTCTTCCTCGCGAGCCCTTCGAGATGCACGCGGCGCGCGGCGGTCTTGCGTGCGCGCTCCCTGGTGCGGCAGGCCCGGCAACGCATGGCCGTGGTGAACACGTCGCCCTTGGCGGTCTCGTACCACCATTTCTGCTGCAATGGAGTCCACACCTCGGCAACGCCGCAGTCCCTGCAGACGAACGGCTCCGGTCGATAGGTTCCGCGCTCGACGAAATCGGGGATCGAATAGCTGTTCGACGGCGCCAGCTCGCTCGTCACCACCGGAACCTCGCCGCGCGCCAGCGCAATCTTGTATTCGCGGAGACGGCGCTGCTCGGCGGCGCGTTGCGCCTGCAGGCGGCGCCATTCCTCTGCCTTGCGCCGCTTGGCGTCGATCTCTCCGCGCTTCTGCTTGCTTTTCACGACGCACACATCCAGGCCAATGCCCTATGGCGCATAGCTGAACCAGGGCGGGTAGGCTTCACCAACTTCGACGGCGTCGATGGCACCTTCAAGTAGCTGACGGGAAATCTGAGGGCGACGATGAACCGACATAACGTCCAGAGCGACCCATCGGCACGCGGATATTACAATCTGAGTTCTACCGGTTCCGCAGTCGGTCTCTCCGTTAGGAGATAGTCAACATGGCATCCCCCGGAAAAATCCAGGAGTACGGATCGCAGGCACCGGATACGATTGCGGCGAAGTTATTCAACTTTGAAGTCGGCAAGTTCGCCATAAAGCCGGAACATTCCAATTGGCTGATTAGTGTCGTGGCTCCGAAATTAAGGAGCGGAGGAAGCCTTACAATTATAGGACTTGCAAGTCGTACCGGCAGCGACGATTTCAACATGGAATTGTCGCATAATAGGCTGCAATCCGTGATTGATTTGCTTCGCAAGCAAGTGCCCAACAATTTCAAAATTGCGCTCGAGGTGGCGAAAGGGGAACGCGCTGCCAAGTATGCAGGTGAAAGGGATGGGGTGGAAAACGAAAGCTGGCGTGCTGTCATCATCTCAGTTTGGAATAAACCAAATCCGCCACCGCCACCGCCGCCACCGCCGCCGCAACCCCTCAACATTATCCGGAGGAACGCAAATTCTTCAAGCGTTGGCTTGGCTTCGGCGTTAAGTCTGGCGGACAGTTGTTAATCGGCGGCGTCGAGAGCACTACCGCGTACGTCGTGAACTTAGGAGATTTGGAGACCTTTGATCTCCAGATTGTTAGCAGCCGGTGGGGACTGGGTCTTGGAGGCAGCGGAGGGGCCGTCGCTGTTATCGGCTTTGGTTTCAGTGTTCCATATGAGTTGCACCGTGAACACTTAAATGACTGGGGCGTCAATGTCGCATTTACCGAAAAGCTAATCTCAAAATCGGCACTACAATCAATCCATAACAGCAAGTACTTCATCGATGGCATGAAAAACGGTAAGTACGTGGCGCCCGCGCTAAATACGCGAAACACCTTTACGGCTATTGGCTTACTTCAGAACGTGAGAAATGCACTCCACACGCTGTACGGAGGACTCGAGGCAGCCAAGGGCTCGGGCGTCATTGTGCTTGACTTGCCGTTTTTAGGTGTCGGACTTGAATTGTCCGCTTTCTTAACGCGAGGAACTATGTACGTCTCGAATCCTTCCCATTGGATTGAACCGAGTTAAAAGCTCGGACGAGACTCGCCAACGCCTCACCGCTGGCGCAGAGAATTTCGAGCCCGCGGTTTAGTGCCGCTCGACGAACGGTTGGCCAGCCGGGTGCTCGCCAAGTTCTGACCCACAGCAGAACAAGGTGAGGAGGCATCGTACCGGTTTAACCGGCTACGTTGGTAGGGCTGAACCACGTGTGGCATCGCAGCATGCGATGCTCTTTGATGTCGCAGTTGGGTCACACTCGGAAGTCGGAACGCACAACCGATAGCCAGTGCGGCACGTCCGAAAAGGGCCAAGAAGCGACATCGACCACGGATGGCAGCTCAGTCAGCTGGGATCGTAAACTGAAAGAGAGCACTCCGCGGCCGATGCGGCTCACAGAACCTCAATACTCGAGAGCAACGCCGGCAACTCTCAGCGGAGCCTCAGAGATCGATGCCGACCGCGATGTTACGGCCCGTCAATTCGGCAAAGGTAGCTGTGTGCGCGTACAGCTTTGCGAATGCCTCGTCCTTTGCCAAAGCCTCCTGTACCTTTCCGTACACCTCCCAACTGGAATAGCGCGTAGAGATAAGAAACTCCCCGGCCCACGTACCGGTGTGAAATCGAGAAAGCCGAAGAAATTCTGCGCCATGCTTTTCGAAGATTGCCTTCGCCTGCTTGGCGGTCTTGATCATTTCCTCAGGTTTGTCGCTCTTGAAGCGTGTAAATTGTACAATGGCCATGACCTAATCCCTCCGTTGAGCCCCCACTGGTTAGGTCGAGGAGTTACCGCAGAGGTTCACGGGAGTTCCCTATGACGCAGGGTCCGAGTTGGGTCAAACTCGGAAGTCGGAACGCGCAACCGTGAGGTCCGCTTCACCCCCGACACCGGACTTTCGATAGCCAGTGCGGCATGTCCGAAAAGGGCCATCTTCGGAAGCGTTGTCAAATTGACGCGATGACCAGTTCAGCACAATGATCGGACATTGAAGCGGGTTATCGGACTGTGCGAAAGGGGCCGCAGCCGAGCATCCAAGGATATTCCCTGATGATCTACGAGGCCGCGCGTCACGAAGCCCTCAATGGGTCAAGTTGGAACGAAGCGACTTCACGCGAATACATTCAACGCATTGCAGCCGACGCCAACGCAACGTTTTCTCGCCGCGACCTATGGCCAACACATCCGCTGGAGGAAGCCCGTCCGGGCACTCGCTTTCATAATTTATATGTTGGCGCGGGTGGTGTTGCGTGGGCGCTCAACCACCTGAGGCGTATCGGAGCCATTGTCGATCATCCCGATTTTCAGGAAGTAATACCTGAATTAAGGGACGCCAACCGCGCCCAGATCGAAGGCGGACGGTGGCGCAGCCACGGCGCCGACGGCCTTCTGATCGGTGACGCTGGACTGCTTCTAGTTGCAGGCCGATTGGCGGGGCTGAACACCGTCGCAGATCAATTGGGAGCTGCTGTTGATAATAGTAAGGACAATCCGGTGCGTGAATTTATGTTTGGGTCTCCGGGGACAGCAACCCTATCGCGCGCGCTGTTTGAGGAAACCGGTGATGACATTTGGGCGTCGCGGTTTCGTCGCGATATCAGGCTTCTGTGGGATCGGCTTGAAACTTGCGAGGGCGCGGATTGCCTGATCTGGGAACAAAATCTTCAAGGGCATAAGGCGACACATCTAGGCGCAGTTCACGGCTTCGCGGGAAATGCCTTTCCTGCGTTGCGCGGCCGACATCTCTTGCCCGAGAACGAGCAAAAACAATGGCTGGATTGCATTTCTCGCACGCTGCGGGCGACGGCAGTGCGCGAGGGGGAGTTGATCAATTGGCCGCAATCGGTTGGCAAACATCGACCGGGCCGCACCGCAATGCTGATGCAGCACTGTCATGGTGCGCCTGGCATTGTGAACACCATGGCTACCTTTCCGGGCCCAGCCATTGACGATCTCTTGACTGCGGCTGGCGAGACGATCTGGCAAGTTGGCCCGCTGAAAAAAGGTAGCTGCATCTGTCACGGCACGGCTGGAAACGGCTTTGCGTTTCTCAAATTGTTCAAGCGCACCGGAAGTGAGATGTGGCTGGATCGTGCTCGACAGTTCGCGGCCCACGCAATAGGCCAGTGTGAGGCAGCAAAGCAGCAGTATGGTCAGTACCGCTACACGTTGTGGACCGGCGATCTAGTACCCAGAATCAGAGCTGAGTGATACGGCGGCCTTTGAAACGGCGTTGACGGACCTTTTTCTTGGTCCAGACGAAGGGCTCGGCTCTGTCGTTGTATGCGTTGACGTAGGCATCGATGTGCTCCTGAAGCTGCGTGAGGCTTGTGAAGGAGGTGCCGCTGAGCGACTGCCCCTGCAAGATCGAAAACCATACCTCGACCTGATTGAGCCAAGACGCACTTGTCGGCGTGAAATGAAATTGCACGTTGGGGTGGGCCTTGAGCCAATGCTCGTTCTTCTTGTGGGTGTTGAGGTTGTCGAGGATGACGTGAAGCTTCCGGTTCGGAAAAGCCGCGGTGACGCTGTTCATGAAGTCGAGAAACTCGACGCGGCGTCGGCGTTTTGAATGCGCCGCGATGATCTTTCCGGTGGCGACTTCGAGCGCCGCAAACAATGTTGTGGTGCCATGCCGCTTGTAATCGTGGCTCTGGCCGGTCAAGGCGCGGCCATTGGGCAACTTCAGATAACCCTGCGCTCGCTCCAAAGCCTGGATCGAGGGCTTCTCGTCCACGCACAGCACAATGGCCTTCGCGGGCGGGGCGACATAGAGGCCGACAACATCGGCGGCTTTGGCCGTAAAGTTCGGGTCGCTGCTCTCACACCAGGACTTGCGAGCCGCGAGGTCAATCTTGTGGCTACGCAGGAACCGCCAGACATATTGGACATCAACATCGACCAGCGCCTCGGCCAGCAGCGGGCCAGTCCAGCGCGCAAACCCCTGCGGTGGCGGCTTATCCAGCAGCTTCAGAATCCGCTTGTCGGTGGCCTTCGTATAGATCGGCTGCTTGCCGGGCCGCGGCTTGTCGTGCAGTCCTTCAAGGCCATGATCGGCATAGCGGTGTCGCCAAAGGCTGACAATCCGCGGCTGGACTCCGACTTCTTTGGCGATCGACCGAGTGCTGCGCCCGTCCGCCGCCAACAGAACTATCCGCGCCCGCTTCAAATCGCGCTGCAGCGTCACCGGCGAGCGACAGCACGCCTCAAGAACCTTGCGGTCTCTCCGCGAAAGGTGGACTTCTCTTGCTTCGGGGATCATCCATATCTTGAATCACGACTCACGTTCCAAGAAAAGTGGGTACTAGGGCTTGCGATCTTCCTCTCAAAATGCATTGAAGGCGACGATCTTTTTCCAACCGAAGACTTTTTCTAGCCAAACATCCAATTTCCGCTTTGAGTCAAAACCGGCAATGCTCTGGTTGAGCAAAAATGTCTGCCTAGACCCCAAAGCCGACGTCCGCGTCGTTATGGGTGCGCGGCCAGGATGCCTGATAGCACCACCTCATCGATGATGGCATCATTGATGCGCCGCTGTTCGGCCGTCGGCTTGTCATAATTGCCGCAGTATTGCGCGACGACAAGGTCGAGTGCGGGGAATACATAGAGGCGCTGACCGCCCCAGCCGATGCCGGCGGCCCAGCGTTCGGGATGCGGCAATACTGCAGCGAAGGACGCGCCGAGATACCATTGGTAGCCGTAGCGGCCGCCATTCTCCATCACGACCGCCGGCGCGAGCACGCGCGTCAGCCAGTCGCGCGGCACGATCTGCCGGCCGCCCCACGCGCCACCGGCGCGCACGAGCTCGCCGATCTTCAGGAGGTCGCGCGGCAAGAGGCGCAGGCCCGAAGCCGCGCGATACTGGCCGTCGCCCACCCCCTTCGCCCAATCGACAGGACCAAATCCCAACGGATCGAACAGCACGCGGCGGCAGTAGGCCAGCAAGTCCTCGCCGGTGCCGTTCGAGATCAGGCGCCCCAGGATCGCGGTCGCGCCGCCGCAATAGGTCCATTTGGTGCCGGGCTCGGCAACAATCGGCCGCTCCAGGATGAAGCGGAAGCGATCGGGCGACGCCTCCATCGCGATCTCCGAGTTGCGCGGATCGTCGCCATAGGGAACGGTGAGTTCGTCCCATTCGAGGCCGAGCGTCATCGACAGTACGTGATGGATGGTGATGCGGTCGCGGCCCGCCTCGCGCGCAAGGTCGGCATATTGCGGAAACTGGTCGTACAGCTTCGCCTCCGGCGGCGGCACCTTGCCGGCGGCAAGCGCAATGCCGTAGGCAAGACCGATCACGCTCTTCGATACCGAACGCAGATCGTGCGGCACATCAGGGCCGAACACGACGTTTGCCAGCGGCCCGCGGCCTTCCGCCTCATCGTCCCCCTTGCCGTAATGCTCGAACACCAGCCTGCCGCCCCGGGTCACCAGCAGTGCATGCAGGCCGCTGATCCTGCCGGCACTCTCGGCCTGCGTCAGGCGGCGCGCTATCTCATCGGCCGTCGGTTGCGCTGACGCGACCCGTGGCGCGATCAGGCTCGCGCCAAGCCCGGCCAGGACGCTGCGGCGATCGAGCTTGGTCGTTGGATCGAGACTTTGCATCATGCGCTTCATCACCATCCTCCTGATGCCGGCATCGTCAGCCGGCGTGCTGTTCGGGTTTGAGCAATCGGTAGTGCAGGCGCGCATAGCTGCCGAGCTTGCCGACCGCGGCGTTGACGGCGAACAGCAGCAGCATCGCAATTCCGGCGCTGGCGGAAATCAGCCCAACGCCCGCCACCGCGCGCAGCACCAGCTTGGCGATCGACGCAACCGCGGCGAGCTTGAACACGCTGAGCAACAGCCCGATCCCGACGATGCCGAGCACGAACATCACGAGGCCGAGGATCAGCACGGTGAGCAGCGCCGCGAACAGCAGCGGCAACAGGAAGAAAATGTCGACCGCGGCAAGACCGCCGAGCGCCAGCAGCGCCGAGGCCGAATTGCGCAGGCTGTGGTCGTTCTCCCAGCGGCGCAGGCCGGTCTCGGCGCGCAGCTCGCGCGCCAGCCGCGCGGGATCGCCGAGCGCGGCCGCGACGTCCTCTTCGCTGCGTCCCGCCGCAACACCCTCGTCGAAATAAGCGCTGTAGTCGTCGAGGATGTCCTCGGCCTCGCGCGCCGGCAGGCCGGCCAACCCGTCGGAGAGACGTCGCAGGAACGCCGCCCGGTTCATTTGCGCTCTCCGAGCAGCTGATCGACCGCGTCCGTGAACGCCTGCCATTCGCGTTTCTGGGCGGTGAGCGCCGCGCGTCCCGCCGGCGTCAGCCGGTAATATTTCCGCGGCGGGCCGCTGCTCGACTCGACGAGGCGCGTATCGACCAGCCCGTCATCCTGCATGCGGCGCATCAAGGGGTAGATCGTGCCCTCGCCCATGCCGATGCGTGAGGCGAGCGTGCTCGCGATCTCATAGGCATAGCTTTCGCCACGGGCCAGCAGCGCCAGCACGCACATCTCGAGCGCTCCCTTCTTGAGCTGAACCTGGATCGTCGATTCCGCCATCGAACTCCTGCGGGTGTTGGGAGCTATATATAGCAAGGTACCATGTAATGCAAGGTACATGTCCCGACCCCGTCGCTTGTCCGTCATTGCGAGGAGCGGTAGCGACGAAGCAATCCATGCCTCCGCGGTGGAAGCATGGATTGCTTCGCTTCGCTCGCAATGACGCGTGGGAAGCAGTTACCCGAATTACCGTGGGCTCATCCCGGCTACGCCCGCTCCTTGGCGGCCGGCCGCATGTGAATCAAAGCATCGAGCACGACGACGAGGACGGGACGCTGCTCGTCGTTGACCAGCTCCGTCCTGAAGATCACGACGGCGTCGCGCCGCTCCGGCCTGATGGTGATCCTCTGGATCTGCGACTGGCCGGTCAGCGTGGCTCCCGGGCGGACCGGACTGGGCAAACGAATCTCCAGGCTCCGCCCGACGATCCCCGCCACCTTGCTCCAGATCGCCTCGACGACGAGGCGCTGATAGATCGCAATGGTGTTGAAGCCGCTTGCGATCAAGCCACCGAACGGACCCGCCGCAGCCGCAGTGGGATCGGTGTGGATCGGCACGGGGTCATACTTGCCGGCGAACGCAAGTATCTCGGCCTCGCCGATCGTGTAGCTGCCGAGCTGGAACGTCTGGCCTTCGGTGAGATCTTCCGCATACAGCATCGCGCGCCTCCGCTTTACGGCACCACGATACGGTACGGCGCAAACGCCACAAAGGGCCGCGCATGCCCCCGGGCGATTGCAGAGACTTCTCGCGCCCTCAGGGTACGATCCCCCGGGGGAATACATGTGTTTCTTGCGTGCGTTGCGGTCCTAGAGCTTGAACAGGTCGTACTGGAGGACATCTAGCAATTCAGTGCGGTGCGGGCTTCCCACCCTGCCAGACCCAAGCCTCGGCTGGTTTCCAGTAATGCACTCGACCGCAGTGCGGACACTCGACAGGAAGCGAGACGCTGGGCAGCGTCTCAAGAATGACAGTCTCCGTGTCCAAACCAGTCTGAATGGGCTTCCCCGTCTCTGGGCAATTGATCAAAATATCGGGCATAAGGGACCAATCTGTCACAAGACTTAAACATAGTTCTGCCGCGCAAGTTTCGATAAACTGATACCCAAGTGGGATTGGGGTCAGTGCGATGAAGAAAACAGACGTAACGTGCCCAATCTGCGGCGCGGGCTTCCGACGCTTGGAGCTTTGGTCCGAACCGGGCTCCAAGGGCGAGTATCATTGCCTAGCTTGCGACCATCTACTTGAAGCCTATGACGGCACCAATCTGATCGCTTATCGGCTTACGATCCAACCAATGCGACCGCGCGAGCGGGGCCACTCAGCCGCGTAACAGAGTGACCCCGCCTTGCCCGCGCTGGTGATCCAACCCGCAGGCTAAGCGACAATTCCACCAAAGCTGCGTTGCAGTTTCGTGACAGCGAGAAACGCATCCGGCATAACCCGATTGGGTGATGAACCTCTCGGCCGTTCATGCTGACTCCTAGTTGCCAAGGATTTTGCATTTCCTCCTTGGGGCTAGAGCCAGCGCCGACCGCAGGAATTTTAAGCGGGCGGCGTTGTGCTGTTGAGGACGCACTGCGCCCAACAAAAGTATCCTAAGTTAGCCTTGTGGCGTTTGCGCCATAGTACCGTGACGATAGACGATCGCTGCGGGCTTTCCATGACCTCCTACGTCATCGACTTCGCGCGAGACGCCCGGACGCGATCAGTTGCGCGAGCGGCATCGGCCGCTCGCCCAACGCAGCACACATGCCGCGCTATTGCAGCCGTGCCGCCCTCGCCTTGGCCGCCTTCACGGTGTTCTCCATCAGGCAGGCGATCGTCATCGGGCCGACGCCGCGCGGCACCGGCGTGATCGCGCCCGCGATTTGCACCGCCTCGTCGAAGGAGACATCGCCGCACACCGTGTAGCCGCCGTCGGGCTTCTTGACGCGCGTGGTGCCGACGTCGATGACGATGGCCTGCGGCTTGATCCAGTCGCCGCGCACCAGGCCGGCCTTCCCCACCGCACTGACCAGGATATCGGCCTGTCGGCAGATCCTGCTGATGCCGCGGGTGTGGATGTGGGTCTGCGTCACGGTCGCCTGCTCCTGGAGCAGCAACGCGGCCATCGGCTTGCCGACGATGTTGGAGCTGCCGATCACCACGGCATGCGCACCGGTGAGATCAGGCCGTATCGACTTGATCAGGCGGAGACAGCCGAGCGGCGTGCATGGCACCAGCGCATCGTCGCCGTGAAACAGCCGGCCTGCGTTGAGGGCATGCAGGCCGTCGACATCCTTGGCGGGATCGACCGCAGCCATCACGCGCAATGCGTCGACATGGGCCGGCAGCGGCAGCTGGACGAGGATGCCGTCGATATCGTCGCGCGCGTTGAGCGCCTCGATCCTGGCCAGCAGATCGGCCTCGCTGGCGTCATCAGGCAGGCGTTCGACCTCGCCGCGCAGGCCGAGCCGTTCGGCCATCCTGACCTTGCTCTGCACGTAGATCTGGCTCGCCGGGTCACAGCCAACCAGCACGACCGCCAGCCCCGGTGCGCGGGGCAGCCGGTCCAGTTCGCTTGCAACCTGATCGACGACAATTTGGGCATGTGCATGCCCGTCGAGAATATTCGCCGTCATGGGACCTCCGTTTCGAAGCGGTGCCCAGGCGCGCGGCGTTCAGTCTCTGCGCTCCCCGATGGTGGTCCATCCAAGCGCCAGTCGCGCAGATGGCGCGGTCATACCCGCCCGGCCTGGCAAAGGCAAATCACGACGCCGGGCGAGCCAACCGCCGACGAATTGCCCTGCTTTTTGCCGGTGGATCGATGCCGGGTGAGCAACGTCTGGGGGTAGGATTCAAGTAAAACTTGCGCTAAGCCTCGGCGCTTGCCGGGCTTTTCCGGTCCCGGCGGCTCCTTTCCGGTCATCACGCCATTTCGGACATTTCGACATGAGACAGATCATTCTCGCGCTGGCGCTCCTGTATCCGGCTGCCGCGCTTGCCCAAGGCACCACCCCACCTGCCGCGGCCGACAAGCCGGCAGCGGCCGCCCAGCCCATGATCGGCGACAAGCCGCTGGTCCAGGTCGGCAAGAAGCCGGCGGCCAAGAAGGGCGAGAAGCCGCCAGCGCCCGGCAAGCCGCAATCGGTCGCGCAGAAGCTCCAGGCCTGCGGCGACATCGACGACGCCACCAAGGAGCGGCTGCTCTGCTACGACGAGATCTTCAAGCCGCAGCCCAAGCCGAAGGCGGCGCCTGCCAAGGGCGTCAATGAATGCCGGTTCGTCAAGGAAGAGGACGAGCGGCTGACCTGTTACAACGGTTTTGCCGACAAGATTCCGCGCCTGCCGCGGTAGCCGCGTAGCGCGGCACCTGCGCAATCGGCGCCCGGCGACCGGCCTGATATCGCGGACATGAAAATGCCGCCGCGAGCATTCGCGGCGGCGTATCGAGTGGGCTACGGAGATCCCGCTTACCAGGTCCCGAAGCCGCCAAAGAAGCCCATGCGCGGCTGCTGCTGCGCGATGCGATAGGGCTGGTACATCCCGGGCTGCGCCAGCCGCATCGGCTGCTGGGGATGGGAGTGGACCCGCGCGACCTTGCGCTTTTTCGGTGCCTGCGGCTGGGCCTGCGCCGGCTGCTCAGCCGGCTTGGCTTCGGCCACGACCGGCCCCTTGCCCGCGTCAGCCTTCTCCGGCGGAATGAACTGGGCGAACGTATTGCGGACGCGGGACTGCGCCGACGCATCGCGGTCAGCCGGCGGGGCTGCAGCGGCCACGGCGTTCACCTGCGGCGGAACGATGGCCGGCACGCTGGTGTCGTACACCACCCGCTCCGGCAATTTCTGGGTCGACTTGATGCGCACTATGGTCTTGTCGACACCGGGCGACGACAGGCCCTGGCTGGTGACCACGGCCTCTTGCGGCACCACGAGGTTGACGACGAAGAGCAGCGCGAGCAGCACACCACCCATGTACAGGAAATAACGCGCCACAGGCATTTGGTAGCTCCCCCCGCGCTACGGGCGCGGTTCATCTTGGCGCGACGACATCAGTCATCGCGCAACGAACTCATCGTTTGCGCATGATCACCCGGACAGACGCCATCGCGCTCCCGGGTCGTTCTCTAACGGTCGGCTTATTAGTTAGTTCCTGCCTGGCCGTTACGGTTCACCCGCCAAGTCAATTCCCGGTCACTTTTTCGGGAATGGGGATTAAACGCGGCTGGCGGTCACGACAGAGCATTTCGCCTTGTTTGCGTTAACGTTGACGAACCCGATCAGCATCCGCGAGTAGGTCTTGCGGCTTTTCATGGCAATGGTGTCCGATATCAGCCGCTTGCGCTCGGTCAGGGGGCTGCCGTCGCGGCGGATGAAGGCGCAGGCGATCTCGATGTCCTTGACCGCGAAATCATTGGCGTTGCGCAGCGTCAGGGTCACCAGCGCCTTCGAGCCCAGCCCGCCGCGCCGCCATGATTGCGAGGCGATCCGCAGCTTCTCCAGCGGCGACCGTTCGGCGCCGGACTCGGACGGCTTCGCCGACTCAATCGCCGGCGGGGCGGTCGCCATGCCCACCGTGGCCGGCTCATCTGCCGACGTGGTTGGGGAGGCCTTTGCGGGCTGAGCGGGCTCGGCCTCGGTCGATGTATATTGCGCAGTGCGGGTGACGGCGGGCGAGATCGGCCACAGCTCCTGGTCCCCGGCATCGCTCGGCTCGGGGAGCATGAACCACGCGGCGATCCCGGCTATGGCAATAATCGACAGCAGCAGGCTGGCATAGAAGCCGCCCTGACCGAGACGTCCGGCGGCAGTTCTTTGAAACGACAAGCCGATCCGCATCGTGGTGCCCTCACCCCTGGACGCCCGATCGAGCCGCCGCACACCGAGGAAGCCACGCAGGCATCGCGCCAAGCGGCTTCCGGACGGCCGCAGGTCGAGCGGCCACGCGAAAAACAATCGCTGACGGCCGGAATGGTTTCATTCCGGGACGACAATCTTGCGACTGCGGTGACGGAGGGATGGCGTCACGGCCGGCCGCTCGCTACTTTCGCGCGCGAGAGCGCGTGCCGTGCCCCCCAGCGGCGCAAGAACAACAAGGAGATCGCAATGCCTGTCGTCACCTGGGACCACGTCCATCTGCGCAGCCCCGATCCAGAGGCCACCGCAACCTGGCTGCGCGACATTCTCGGCGGCGAGATCATCCGCGGCCCCGGCCGGATCGACGTTCAACTCGGCGGCGCCAAGGTGTTCATCGCGGAGGTGACGCAAGGCGACGGCGTCAATGCTGCGCCGGTGACGCCCTATCAGGGGCTCGATCATTTCGGACTGACGGTGAAGGACATCGACGCGGTCGCGGCCGAGATCAAGGCCAAGGGTGTCGAGTTCACCAAGGAGCCGACCACGATCCGCCCCGGCGTGCGGATCTGCTTCATCCGCGGCCCGCAGGGCATCTCGATCGAACTGCTCGAGCGCGACAAGAAGTACGTGTGAGCGACGACGCATCCCCGTCATCCTGAGGTGCGAGTTCAGCGGCGCAATTGCGCCGCAAGGCTCGCACCTCAGGATGACGCGGATCAGGGATCGCTCGTCACCCCTGACCGCTACGTCATGCTGCCCGGCATGAAGCAGCGGATCGTCACGCCCATGTAGCTCTTGATCGGCCAGACCATGGTGCGGCCCGCGCGGTTCGGCACGGTGACCACAGCCTCATCGGGAACATCGAACCACTGGCCGTCGAGACGCACGCGATAATGTCCGTCCTTGGACTCCCAATCGACATCGCTGACGGCGCTGCCGTCGGCATCCGAGCAGCACGGCCCCTTGCCGCTGCGCAGACTATCGAACCATTCCTTGAGCGGCGAATTGGCGTAGCGACCGTCGGGATCGCGCGCCTGCGCGATTTGCACGGCCACCACCGACACCAGCGTCACCAGTCCGAGCCTGAGTGACACCATCATGAGGCCCGCACGACGGGCCGAAGTTCCATTGGCACTGCGAGGGCGCGCCAAACGGCCGCCGGACTCAATCCAGTCTGTCATGTGTTCGCTCCAGCACTCACCGGCCAGTGCAACCAGAGCTATGCATTTCGCGGGCCACTTTGATTCGCGCGTACGGTCCGCTGTCATCGCGCCGTCACACTGCCTGGCAGGAACCGAGGGTTTACCCGAACGCGGGAGACCCGGGAATCAACCTGCCGCATTGCACGAGGTTGCTCGCTTTGGCATAAAAAACCAATCCGGATTGCTGCGGGCGCGGCAGCCGGTACATGGGACGTTATGAAGAACGGGCTCTACTCAATTCACGTCACCCTGCTGGACGGTCGCGTCGGCAAGGGCAGCGGCGTCATTCTCTTCCGCGACGGCCAGATTCTGGGCGGCGACGCCTATCTATATTACACCGGCAGCTACACGGTGAAAGGTGACGCCTTCAAGGGCGAAGTCCTTGTGCAACGCCACACCACGCCGCGCGACACCGACAACCCGCTGTTCGGCGGGCCCGCGCCCGTCGGCATCGGCGTCTCCGGCACCTTCACCGACACCCGCGGCACCATGAGCGGCACCGCGCTGGTCGGCAAGGCCAGCCTGATCTTCAGCGCGACGCTGCACAAGCTCGCGGATATCAATTAGCGATTCAGAGTGCTGACGATTCCGTCGCCGTCACCCTGAGGAGCGCGCTCTTGCGCGCGTCTCGAAGGGTGCGCGGCCCGGCTGGTGGCCGTCGATCCTTCGAGACGCCGCTTCGCGGCTCCTCAGGATGACGGAGATGGAGCGCATTGCTCGATCCACGTCATTGCGAGCGAAGCGAAGCAATCCATCGCCCCGCAAGCGGAAAAATGGATTGCTTCGTCGCTATCGCTCCTCGCAATGACGGCGGTGAAGGAGTCGTAGCCTCGTCCCACCTACTCCGCGGCCTGCTCCAGCGGCGCGACGCGCGGCAGGATTATCTGGATGCGCGTGCCGTTGCCCGGCGCGGAGTCGAGCGAGAGCCGTCCGCCGAGCCGCGTGGTGACAATGCTGTAGACGATGTGCAGGCCGAGCCCAGTGCCGCCCTGGTCGCGCCGTGTCGTGAAGAACGGATCGAACGCGCGGCGGCGGACATCGAGGCTCATGCCGCAGCCATTGTCGGCGAAGATCACCTCGACATTGTCGCCGCCGGACGCATGCACCTGGATCTCGACCTCGCCGGCCTTGCCGTCCGGAAACGCATGTGCGACCGCGTTGAGGAACAGGTTGGTCAGCACCTGGCCGTACGGCCCCGGATAGGAATTCATGATCAGGTTCGGCTCGCAATCGACGTTGAGCGTCAGATTGTGCTTGCGCAGGCCGGGACGCAGACTCATCACCACCTGCTCGGTGAGGTCGCCGAGATCGAAGGTGCGCTGGTCCGAATAGTTGCGGTCGGCGGCGACCTGCTTGAACGACTGGATCAGTTCCGCGGCGCGATTGAGGTTGGCGACGAGCTGCGAGGACGCATCGCGCGCCGTGTTGAGGAAATCATTGAGGCTGGAGCGGCGCAAATCGCCGCGCTCGACCTGGGTCGCGAAGATCGCGGTCTTGCGCTCCAGTGCGGAGGCCACCGTCAGGCTGATGCCGACGGGATTGTTGACCTCGTGGGCGACGCCGGCCACCAGGCGGCCGAGCGCGGCGAGCTTCTCGGCCTCGATCAGCGAATTCTGGGTCTCGCGCAGATTGCGCAGCGCGGCCTCGGCGGAGTCCTTTGCCTTGCGCATCTCCTGCTCGGAGCGCTTGCGCTCGCCGATGTCGAGCGCGACCGTGACGATGTTCTCGATGTCACCCTGCGAGTCCAGGATCGGCAGCTTGTTGACCAGCCATTGCCGCATGTTGCCGGCCGCGTCCTTGTATTCCTCTTCATAGAAGCCGAGCTCGCGCCGCACCGACAGCACGCGCTTGTCGTTCTCGTCGGTCTTGGCCGCGCCGTAGCGCGACATCAGCTCGGCGGTGGTCTGGCCGAGCGCGTCCTGCGGATCGATGCCGAAGATTCCCGCCATGTAGCGGTTCATCATCACATAGCGCAGCTCGCCGTTCTTGACGTTGATGACGGCGGGCACCGTGTCGATCACCATCTGCAGCATGCGACGACCTTCGGCGATGGCGTCTTCGGCGCGCTTCTGGTCGGTGATGTCGCGCACCGTGCCCTCGTAGCGGATGACCTCGCCCTCGTCGTTGCGCACGACGGTCGCGGAATCCGACAGCCACAATATGGTGCCGTCGCTCGCGCGCACCTGGTATTCGTAGTCGCGCACCGTGCCGTCGCGCTGCATCAGCTTCTGGTACTGCTCCCGCGCTGCCGGATCGACATAGACCGTGGTTGCGATGTCGTCGACGCCGTTGATCAGGTCCTGCGGCGTGGCATAGCCCATCATGCGCGCCAGCGCCGGATTGGCGTTGAGCAGCGTGCCGCCCGGCGTCGTGACGTAGATGCCCTCGACCGACGCCTCGAACAGCTTGTGGTAGCTCTCCTCGGCGAGCCGCTGCTCGGCGAGCGCGCGCAGCGCCGCCTCGCGGGCGCTGTCGGCGTCGATCAGGGTCTGGCGGAACACTTCGGCGGCGCGCGCGATGTCGCCGATCTCATTGTCGAGATCGGCGCCGGGAATGAACGCGCTCTTCTCGCCGCCCGCGACCTTGCGAATCGATCCGGCGATCCTGGCGAGCGGGCGGACGGTGCGGCGAACCACCAGCACGGAGGCGAACAGGCCGATCAGCACGCCCGCCGTGCCGAGCACGATGCTCTGCCATTTTGCTTCGGCCAGCGTCCGCGCAAAATCGCGAGCCAGCACATGGCCGCGACGGCTGGAGAGTTCGCGCAACAGCTCGGTGACCTTCTGAATCAGCCGGCCTTCGGCGCCGAGCACCTCGCGGTCGATATCGGCGATCTGGCCCTCGCGGACCGAGACCGCGATGATCGCCTCGGCATAATTGTCGACGGCGCTGCGCAAGGCGGGGTCGGTGACGGTCATCGCCCGCATGCTTTGCGCGGCCTGCTCGGCGGCGGACGTGTTGTGCGCCAGGAGCGCGGTGGCAATCCGGCTCTGGTCCTGTGACAGCGCGTTGGCCAGCACCGCATCGCCGCTCGAGTCAACCGCCTTGTCGAAGGCGTCGCGCAGCGCCGGCAGCCCGGCGACGATCTCGGCGCGGCGGCTGAGCAGCGCCGAGATGCGCTCGATCCCGCCGCGATAGGTCGCCAGCCGCTGGGTGACGCCGTCGATCATGTCCTGCTGCTCGGGCGCCAGCTCGATCCGGGTCTTTTTCAGGATTTCGCTCAGCGACTGGGCCGCCTGCGCGACCTGGGCCGACTGCGACTGGCTGCCGGGCTCGGTGACGAAGTCCCGCGCCGCCAGCCTCAGCTCGTTGGTGCGGCGGTCGATGTCCTCGGCGATGTCGCCGACGCTCTGCAGCCGCTGCAGCTCGGCGAAGGTCGTATCGATGTGGCGGATCGCGATGACGCTGGCCGTGGATGTGATGATGATCACAGCCAGCACCAGCAGGAAGCTGCCGAATGTGAGCTGGCCAATTGAGAGGGAGAACGCACGCGGCGCGTGCGAATTCGGCGGCAATTCAGCGGTCATGTCATCAAGGCCGGGGTCCAATACGCCCAATATACGGGAAAATACGGGCTTTGGGTAAACATGCTAGGCGGCTGAGCCGGCCGGCGGTGTGATCTGTGTCACCCCGATGATAGCAGCCGGTGGCTGATTCCGGCACAGGGCGACGTCGGGCCTAGTCGGGCGGGATGCCGGCTTCCTTGACCACCCTGGCCCAGAGGGCGACATCCGCCTTGATGATGTCGGCGAAGCGCCCAAGCGGCGCGCTCGTGGCGTCGCAGCCGGCGACGTCGAGCTTCTGCCGCACCGCGGCGGAGGCCAGCGCCGTTTCCAGCGCCGCGCTGATGCGTTCGACCACCGGCTGCGGCGTGGCTGATGGCACCACAAAGCCGAACCACGGCGTCACCTGCGCCTCGGCATAGCCCTGCTCGGCCAAGGTCGGCACATCGGGGAAATATTTCGAGCGGCCGTCGCTGATCGCGCCGATGATCCGGATGCTGCCGGACTGCACCTGGGCCAGCGCCTGGTTGGCCGACAGGAAGCTCGAGGTGATCAGGCCGCTCGCGATGTCGGGCACCATCTGCGGATAGCCGCGATAGCCGATCGCGGTGACGTCGATCCCGGCCAGCCGCTTGAACAGCTCGAAGCCGAGATGGCCGGTCGAGCCCTTACCGGGATGGCTGTAGTTCAGCGTGCCCGGCTTGGCCTTGGCGAGCGCGACGTAGTCGGCGACGGTTTTCACCGGCAGCGAGGCCGGCACGATGAAGAAGTTCGGCGCGAGGCAGATCTGGCCGATCGGCGCGAAGTCTTTCACCGGGTCCCAGCGCAGCTGGGTGCTGAGCGCCGGGCTGGCGGTGAAGAAGGTCGTCACCAACAGCCACGTGTAGCCGTCGGGCGCGGCGCGCGCGACCTCCTCAGCCGCGATCGAGCCGTTGGCGCCGGATTTGGCCTCGACGACGATCGTGCCCTTCCACTGCTCCTGCATGTCCTGTACGACGATGCGCGCGAACACGTCGGCGACGCTGCCCGGCGCATAGGGAAGCACGATGCGGATCGGCCGGCTCGGAAAATCCTGCGCGCGCGCCATGTCCGCCATCGCCAGCAACGCCAGGCACGCACCGGCAATGAGGCTGATCCGCCGCAGCATCGTCCCGTTTCCGTAACCCGTGATCTCGTTGCGGGCAGGATGCAGGGATTGGCCCGCGGCAGCAAGGCGCGGGTTTCGGCTGACGAAACTTCAGGCCGTGGCGATCCTTCGCACCGGAATCGTCATCGCGGCGATGACCTCAGGCGGTGGCGATTTTTCGCGCCGGAATCGTCATCGCGGCGACGCCGACCACGACACAGGCGAGCCCGATCCAGGCCGTCGCGCTCAGCCGCTCGCCCAGAAATGCGACGCTGAGCGCAACCCCGATCGGTACCCGCAGATAGGCCTGTGCGGTGGTGCCGACCGAGCCGAGGGTCTGGATCAGGCGGAAGTAGATCACGAAGGCGATCGCGGTCGAGAACACCGCAAGCGCCAGCAGAGCGAGCAGCGAGCTAGTCGAGGGCGACAGCGTCCACGGCCGCTCGACGGCGAGGCTGAGCGGCGTGAGGATCGCGGCACCCGCGATCAGCGAGCCCGCCGCCGGCGCCATCGGATCGAGCCCCTTGAAGCCGCGGCTGAAGATCGCGGCGCAGGCGTAGCAGATGGTGGCGGCGACGATCGCGACCTCGGCCACGATCCCCGCGCCGAGATCGCGGAATGCATCGACGCCGACGATCAGGCAGATGCCGGCCATGCCGGCGATCACCCCGAACAGTTTGCGCGGGCTCGCCGCCTCATGGCGGGTGATCGCGGCGGTGAACAGGAAGGTGAAGATCGGCGAGGCCGAATTGAGGATGGTGGCGAGCCCGGCATCGACGTAGCGCTCGCCCCAGGCGATCAGCGTCCACGGGATCACGCTGTTGAGGCAGGCCTGGAAGATGAAGCGGCGCCAGGTCGCGCCATCCCTCGGCATCGTCACGCCGCGCATCCGCATGATGACGAGCAGCAGCAGCCCTGCGATCGCCGTGCGCGCCGCGATCAGCGTGATCGGCGGGATGGTCGCAACGCCAAGCTTGATGAAGGTGTAGGAGCCGCCCCAGAGCGTGGCGAGCGCGAGCAGCAGGGCCAGCTCGAAGGCCATGCCGGGTTGGCTGGGCGTGGTGGCGGTCATGGTGCCGATTCCGTCTCGTGAATTGAGACGGAGCCTAGATCGGCGCGAGGCGATGATACTTCGCTACAGGCCGAAATGTGGAGAAAGCGATTCTCTCTCCCGTCGTCGTCCCGGCGAAGGCCGGGACCCATAACCACAGGGTTGTGTTGTTGGAAAAAGGTGTGGCCCCAGCGTCGCGCAACAATGAAGATCGGTGGTTATGGGTCCCGGCTTTCGCCGGGACGACGTCGAATTTGTTGCGCCGCTCCTTCGTTACAGATCGAAGTGTGAAGATGCCGAACCGTCATCCTGAGGAGCCGCGCAGCGGCGTCTCGAAGGATGCACGGCCACAGTCGGGCCGTCGACCCTTCGAGACGCGCGCAAGAGCGCGCTCCTCAGGGTGACGGGACTACCCCAGCGCGCCGACCTCAAACACCTCGCCGTCGTAACCGGCTTCCTTGGGGATGCGGAGCTGGCGGCCGGTGGCGGTCTTGGTCATCACGGGCATCACGGCGACGACCGGCTTGCCCTTGCTATCGGCGAGCGCGGCGCCGACATTCGGCTGCTTGCCGAGCTTGATCAGGTTGCGCGTGGTCGGGAACGGCAGCTTGAAGCGGCCGGTCTCGCCGCCCTCCAGCGCCTCGCGCGGCGATACCCAGATCGAGTCGGTGGATTCCTTGCCGTCATGGGCGCCGAGCTGCTCGGGCGGCGCGGCGGCGAGGAAGAACCAGGTGTCGAACCGCTTCGGCATGCCCTCCGGCGTGATCCAGTGCGCGTAGGGCACGAGCGCGTCGAGCGCCAGCACCATGCCGTTGTCGGTCAGCACCTTGTGGAAGGTGATCTTGCCTTCGTTCAGGGCCGCGCGATGCGCGGTCGCGATCTCGCTCGCGCGCCTGGCGTCGACCAGGTCCTTCGACCCGCTCGGCCGCGCCAGCTGAATGCCGCTCTCCTCGAAGGTCTCGCGGATCCCCGCGATGCGGAAGCCGAGCGCGTCGGCGTCGAGGCCTTCCCCGCCGGAATAGAGCGCGGGATTGGCCGCGATCTCCTTGTCGTTCTTGTCGACGCTGCCGCCCGGAAACACCAGCGCGCCCGAGTTGAACTCGATCTGGTGATGGCGGACCATCATGAAAATTTCAATTTCGCGCGCCGACGTGCCGTCACGCAGCAACAGCACGGTCGAGGCAAGGCGCGGGGCAACGATCTCGGTCATGATTAGCCTGCTGCACTGGATTGCGGTTGCAGATTGGCGCGGCGGTCGACGCGCGCCACGCGGGAGAGCAGATAGTCGACTTCCGCCCTCGCCTGCGGCGTGATGACAGTACCCGGCTTGCGCTGGGCGCTGGACGAGATGATGCCGCGCTTCTGCAGCACGTATTTGCGCACGGTCAGCCCGACGCCGGGCTGCTGCTCATAGCGGATCAGCGGCAGATGCGCGTCGAACAGATCGTGTGCGGCATCGCGTTTTCCTGCCTTGGATAGGTTGACGACGTCGATCAGGAGCTCGGGGAAAGCATAGCCGGTCATCGCACCGTCGGCGCCGCGCTCCATCTCGAAATCGAGGAACAGGCCGCCATTGCCCACCAAAATAGACAGCGGCCGCAGCGAGCCGTCCTTCTGGAAGTTGCGCAAGGTCGAGATCTTCTCCAGGCCGGGCCAGTCCTCGTGCTTGAGCATCACGCAGGACGGCGAATCCATCACGATCTTGCGGATCACTGCGGGCGTAAACACGACGGTCAGCGTCAACGGATAGTCCTGCAGCACCCAGGGAATATCGTCGCCGATCGCCTCCTGCGCCTGCTTGAAGTAGCCTGAGATCTGGTCATCGGTGCGCAGATGCGGCGGCGGTGCGATCATCACGCCGGCGGCGCCCGCATCCATCGACTTCTTCGCCAGCGAGCGCATCGTGGCAAAGCCCGGCGCCGAGACGCCGACGATCACCTGCAGCTTCTTGGCGCGCTTGACGAAGCGCAGCGCAACCTGCTCCGCCTCGGCAGCATCGAGCTTCGGCGCCTCGCCCAGGATGCCCAGCACCGTGACGCCGTCGCAGCCGACCTCGGTGTAGAAATCGGTCAGCCGATCGATCGACGCCTCGTCGATGCGGCCGTCGTCGTGGAACGGGGTCGGCGCGATCGCGAAGGTGCCTGCGGCCTGGGCGGTGAGTTTCATGGTCTAGCCTTTCTTCGTCATTCCGGGGGCGCGCGTCAGCGCGAGCCCGGAATCCATTCATCCGTAGTAGCATGGATTCCGGGCTCACGCTTCGCGTGCCCCGGAATGACAGCCCACTAAAACCGCCGCGCGCCCATCTTGATCTGCTCCTCGGAGAAGAAGATCTCCTTGGCGTGGGTGGCGATGTCCTCGGCCTTCCAACCGGTGAACGGCGGCTTCCAGCCCTCCATTTCCATCATCCGCATCTCGCGGACGCCACGGGGGCCCGAGACGCCGAGAACCTTGCCGGTCTGGTCGCCCGACAAGTCGCTGACCATGTAGAGCACGGCCGGCGCAATGCCATCCGGTCCGAGCGCCGCACCCGGGTTCTCCTTGTAGCGGGGCAGGTCTGCGGTCATGCGGGTCAGTGCGCCGGGTGCCAGCGTCCAGATCCGGATGTTGTACTTGCGGCCCTCGATCGCCAGCACGTTGGAGAGGCCCCAGATGCCGCCCTTGGCCGCGCCGTAATTGGTCTGTCCGAAATTGCCGATCAGGCCCGAGGTCGACGACGTGTTGACGATGACGCCGCCGCCATTGTCGCGCATCCATTTGAACACCGGCTGGGTGCAGCAGAAGGTGCCCTTCAGATGCACCTTCATCACCCTGTCCCAGTTGGCTTCCTTGGCCTTGTGGAAGGTCTCGTCGAGCAGGATGCCGGCGTTATTGACCAGGATGTCGGCGCGGCCGAAATGCTTGATGGCGTCGTCGAACACCGACTGGCCGCCGGCGAGCGTCGAGATGTCGGCGCCGTTCGCGACCGCGCGGCCGCCCTCGGCCTTGATCGCATCGACCACCTTGTCGGCCATCGACTTGTCGGAGCCCGAGCCGTCGCGCGGGCCGCCGAGATCGTTGACGACGACTGCCGCGCCCTCGCGCGCAAACAGTTGTGCGTAGGCTTCACCCAGTCCGCCGCCGGCGCCCGTGATCAGCGCCACCTTGCCGTCGAGTAATCCCATCGTTTCTTCTCCCTTGTTATCGTGTCCCGGACGCGATGCAGCGTGAAACGCTGCTTCGCAGAGCCGGGACCCACACCCGGCGACTGGGCCCCGGCTCTGCATCGCACCGCTTGCGCGCTGCGTTGCATCCGGGGCACAAGAGCTACGCCAGCACCGTCTTGCCGCTCTTGATCACGGTGACGCCGCGCGACTTCACCTTGGCCTCGAACGACACCACGTTGCCGTCCTTCCACAGCTCCATGGTCACGGTCTCGCCGGGAAACACCGGCGAGGAGAACCGCGCCACGTGCTGCTTGAAGGCGGACGGATCGTAGTCGGCATAGGTCTGAAGCACGCCGCGGCAGGTGATGCCGTAGGTGCACATGCCGTGCAGGATCGGCCGCGGGAAGCCGGCCTTCTTCGCAAATTCCGGATCGGAGTGCAGCGGGTTGCGATCGCCGCAGAGCCGGTAGACCAGCGCCTGGTCGGGCCGCGTGGTGATGTCGACGACCTTGTCAGGTGCGCGCTCCGGCACCTTGTGCGGCTCGGGCTGGCCTTCGGACGGGCCGCCGAACCCGCCATCGCCACGTGCGAAGCGCGAGGCAACCAGCGTGGCGAGTTTCTCGCCCTTCTCGCACCTGAGCACGGTCTGGTGCCGGATCACCGCGCCCTTGTCCTTGCCCTTGTCGAACACGTCGAGCACGGTCGAGTCGGCCGTGACGTGGGCCGCGGTCGCGAACGGCTTGTGGAAGGTGATGTCGCGCTCGCCGTCGACCACCATCACGCGGTTCAGATTCATCTCGCCGGGACCGGCGCCCCACGCGGCGACCGAGGCAAATGTCGGTACCACCTTGAGCGGGCGCGGCGTCAGCACGCCCTCGTTGACGAAGGCGAGCTCCTTCTCGTCCATAGGATCGGCGCCGAGCCCGATGCCATAGGCGTACAGCATCACCTCGCGGTCGCTGTAGCTGTATTTCTGGCCGAGATTTTTCAGGGCCATCAGCTGTTCGTACACGATCGGCATTGTTGTCTTCTCCCCGAACCTTTTTCCTGCTGCGCCGCCAATTGAGGTGCCCTCTCCCCTTGTGGGAGAGGGCTACACCGGCAGTCGTCACAAACTCGCTTCGGTGAGGGGTTCGCGCCGCAGAGAGATCCTTTGCGCGGAGAGAGACCCCTCACCCGCCTTCGCCTTCGGCGAAGGCACCCTCTCCCACAAGGGGAGAGGGTAAAATCAGGCCGGCGTGAAGAACGGCAGCGGGGCGCCGTCGGTCGGCTTCCACACCACCTTCACCTTCTGGCCGATCTTCACCTTCTCCAGATCGCAATCGACGATGTTGGTCTGCAGCGACGGGCCTTCTTTCAGCGTCACATAGGCGATCGCATAGGGACCAGTCGGCGACTTCCGCATCAGGCTGTAGGTGTAGACCGTCGCCTCGCCGCTCGATTCTTCCCACACCGTCTTGTCGGAGAAGCAGAACGGGCAGATCGCGCGCGGGAAGTAATGCGCTTCGCCGCAGGTGGTGCAGCGCTTGATCATGAACTTGCCCGCCTTCGCCGCTTCCCAGAACGGCGCGGTCTCCGGGTTGGTCACCGGGGCATTGTACTTCTTCGCTTCAGACATCACGCACGCTCCAGAATGCAGGTTGAGGCGGCGTGGCGAACGCCGAGCAGACCGCCGGTGCCGTGGGCGATCGCGAGGTCGCAGTTCTTCACCTGCACCTTCGGATGCGCCTCGCCGCGCAACTGGCGCACAGCCTCGAGGATTTTCGTCATGCCGCCGCGATTGACGGGATGGTTGCTGCACAGCCCGCCGCCATCGGTGTTGAACGGCAGCTTGCCGACACCCGAGATCAGATTGCCATCGGCGACGAACTTGCCGCCCTCACCCTTCTTGCAGAAGCCGAGGCCCTCGAGCTGCATCAGCACCGTGATGGTGAAGCTGTCATAGATCGAGGCGTATTTGATGTCCTTTGGCGTCACGCCCGCTTCCTCGAACGCGCGCGGGCCGGACCACACGCCGGCCGAATACGTCAGGTCGAGATCCTTGCCGCCGCGCGGGCCCTTCGCCGCCTCGCCATGACCGATCAGGCGCACCAGCGGCTTCTTCAGGCTCCTGGCGATCTCCGGCGTGGTGACGATCATCGCGCCACCGCCGTCGGTGACGACGCAGCAATCCATCCGGTGCAGCGGATCGGAGATCATCGGCGAGTTCAGCACGTCCTCGACGGTCACGACCTCCTTCAGCATCGCATGCGGATTGTATTGCGCGTGATGCGAGGCCGCGACCTTGATCCAGGCGAGTTGCTCCGAGGTGGTGCCGTAGTCGTGCATATGGCGCATGGCACACATGCCATAGGCATTGTGCGTGGTAGCCCCGTAGGCGGATTCGAAATCGGCCTCGGCGCCGGAGGCGCGCGGCGGCATCGGGCCGGTGCGCGGCTTGCCTGCCAGCGTGACCAGCGCGACCGAGCATTTGCCGGCGGCGATCGCCTCGGCGGCGTGGCCGAGATGGATCAGATAGGAACAGCCGCCGGTCTCGGTGGAATCGATGTGACGCAGTTTCTTCGTATTGAGCCCGAGGTAATCGACCATCGGCCACAGCCCGCCCGGCGCGTCGCCGGCGCAGAAATAGCCGTCGATGTCGTCCTTGGTGAGCCCGGCATCCTCGATCGCACCCTTGGCGACCTCGGCGTGCAGCTGTGCTGTTGATTTATCCGGTGCATGCCGGGTGGGATGTTCGTAGATCCCGGCAATGTAGGCCTTGCCCTTGATGGTCAAATCGCTCTCCGCTGGCGTTTCCTGGCTCCAGCGTTTTTCTGAACCGCCGTCGCGGCCTTGGCAAGCGCGGAAATATTCCGTCAGGCGAGACTGCTATTAGCGAGCAATATGCGCGCCGCAAAGCTGGCGTCGTCCCGGCGAAAGCCGGGACCCATAACCACCGCTATTCGTTGCTGCGCGACGCTGGGACCGCAGCTCGGTCCAACAACACAACCCTGTGGTTATGGGTCCCGGGTCGCGCTCCGCTTGCCCGGGACGACACGGAGTATGTGGCCACGCCTACTACGCAGCGTATGCCGGCAGGCTAGTGATGCTTTTCCAGGACGATCACAGCTCCAAGCGACGCGCACGACCACATCGATGCGGCATAGCAGTAGTTGGCCGGATAATCGCTGAGATCAAGGCGATCCACATTTGGTACCGCCAAACGACGCTTCACTTCATCCTTCCAGAACGCAAAGCGATCATCCGCAGCTATCCAACACAGCGGAAGGCCTACGTCGGCAACTACCATGGTCGAGCCATTCCGCAGAAGCCGAACGACATCTGCCTCGCCTACCGGCTCAGTGCGATGCGCGTCCAACGGCCCGTTGCTGTCCCAGAGTTCTGTGAGCGGCGCCTGCGTGACGATTCTCTGACTCGTATCCATGCCCAAGTCGTTACCTATCGAAGCATCAGCGTGTGAATGCGATGGCGGGTTACGCTTCGCTAACCCACCATACGCATCGTGGCTACGCCTACTCCGCCGCCATCTGCCGCGGCGCCGGCGGCGGGTTGGCGAGATCGGCGGCGAGTTGCGCGTAGCGAACCTTCGCCTCGTTGATCGCCTTGTCCTTCACCGGGCCGTACCCGCGGATGCGGTCGGGCAGCGACAGCAATTCGACCGCGATGTCGTGATTGAGCGGCGACAGCAGACCCAGCACCGTCGCGACATCCTTCTCGTAGCCTGCGATCAGATCGCGCTCGAGCTTGCGGTCGGCGTTGTAGCCGAAGACGTCGAGCGGCGTGCCGCGCAGGAAGCGGAACCGCGCCATCACCCTGAAGGCCGACATCATCCACGAACCGAACGCACGCTTCTTCGGACGGCCCTGCGCGTCGAGCCCGCCGCCGAGGATCGGCGGCGCGAGATTGAAGCTGAACTTGAACTCGCCTTCGAACTGGTCGCGCAGCTGCTTCTCGAAGCGGCCGTCGGTGAACAGCCGCGCCACCTCGTACTCGTCCTTGTAGGCGAGCAGCTTGGCGTAGTTGATCGCGACCGCCCGCGGCAGCGCCTCGCCATAGCCGCCCTTGGTGGCGACGTCGCGCACCTGGTCGACCAGCTTGCGATAACGCTTGGCGAGCCGCGCGTTCTGATAGTCGGTCAGCAACCCCATACGATGGGTGATGATCTCGTCGAGCGACATCGCATCCAGCGTCTTCGGCGGCGCGGCCTCGTCCTCGCCTTTCATCATCCCGCTCAGCCGTGCCGGATCGGCCGCGGCCAGACGGCCAAGCTGGAACGCCTGCGTGTTCATCTTGATCGAGACGCCGTTGACCTCGATCGCCTGCTGGATCGCCTCCGCCGACAGCGGCAGCAGTCCGCGCTGATAGGCAAAGCCCATCATCATGATGTTGGTGGCGATGCTATCGCCGAGCAGCGCCTCGGCCGGCTTGGTGAAGTCGAAGAAGGCGGAGTCCTTGCGCAGCTCGGTCTCCAGCACGCTGTTGACCTTACGGCTCTGGAAGTTGAAGTCACGGTTGAGGATGAAATCCGCGGTCGGGATCACGTGGCTGTTGATGATGCCGACGGTGCGGCTCGCATCGCACAGCGTGATGGTGTCCTTGGAGGCCGCCACGACCTCGTCGGCGGCGAGCACCAGATCGGCGGTGCCGGTCACGATGCGCGAACAGGTCACATCAGCGGTGTGCTCGGAGAGCCGGACATGGCTCAGCACCGCGCCGCCCTTTTGCGCAAGGCCGGACATGTCGAGGATCATCGAGGCCTTGCCCTCGATGTGCGCGGCCATGCCGAGCAGCGCGCCGATGGTCAGGACGCCGGTGCCGCCGACGCCGCCGACCGCGATGTTGTAGGGACGGTCGAGCGCGGGCTTCGATGCCGGCTCCGGCAGATTGTCGATGCTGCCGAGATCGGGCGGCGCGCGACGCCTGAGCTTGCCGCCGTCGACCGTGACGAAGGACGGGCAAAAGCCCTTCACGCAGGAATAGTCCTTGTTGCAGGTCGACTGGTTGATGGTGCGCTTACGCCCGAGCTCGGTCTCCAGCGGCTCGACCGAGATGCAGTTCGACTGCACCGAGCAGTCGCCGCAGCCTTCGCAGACCGCGGGATTGATCAGCACGCGGCGCTGCGGATCCTCCATCAGGCCACGCTTGCGGCGACGGCGCTTCTCGGCGGCGCAGGTCTGCACGAACACGATCGCCGAGGTGCCCTTGGTGTCGCGGCACATCTTTTGGACGTTTTCGAGCTCGTCGCGATGGAACAGCTTGACGCCGGGCGCGATCGTATCGGCCGGATAGGCGTCGGGAGTTTCCGAGACCAGATAGATCTCGCGAATGCCTTCGGCGTGGAGCTGGAAGGTGATCTGCTGCGGCGAGAGATCGCCGTCGTGACGCTGGCCGCCGGTCATCGCGACCGCGTCATTGTACAGGATCTTGTAGGTGATGTTGGCCTTGGAGGCGATCGACTGGCGGATCGCGAGGATGCCGGAGTGGAAATAGGTGCCATCGCCGAGATTGGCGAAGATGTGGTTCTCGTTGGTGAACGGCGCGATGCCGACCCACGGCACGCCCTCGCCGCCCATATGGGTGAAGGTCTCGGTCGAGCGGTTCATCCACAGCGCCATGAAGTGGCAGCCGATGCCGGCCAGTGCGCGGCTTCCTTCGGGCACCTTGGTCGAGGTGTTGTGCGGGCAGCCCGAGCAGAAATACGGTGTGCGGGTGACCGGTGCGGTCGCCTGCATCTGGGTCGACTGGCGGCCGTTGAACCAGTCGGCCTTGGCGCGGAGCATCTCGGCGATTTCGGGATTGAGATTAAGTCGAAGCAGCCGTTCGGTGAGCGAGCTCGCAAGCGAAGCCACGCTGAGCTCGGCGGCGAAGGTCAGGAAGCGCTTGTCGTGATCGTCCATCTTGCCGACGATGCGCGGGCGGACGTCGTCGCGCCAGTTGAACAGCTCCTGCTTGACCTGGTTCTCGACGATCTCGCGGCGCTCCTCGACGATGAAGATCTCCTCGAGGCCGACGGCGAAGTTGCGCACGCCTTCCGGCTCCAGCGGCCACGGCATGCCGATCTTGTAGAGCCGAAGGCCGATCTTGGCGGCGATCTCGGGCGTGATGCCGAGCTCGCGCAGCGCCTGGCGGATATCCTCATAGCTCTTGCCCGAGGCCATGATGCCGTAGCGCGCGTTCGGCGAATCCATGGTGATGCGGTTGACCCTGTTGGCGCGGGCAAAGGCGATCGCGGCAAAGCCCTTGTAGTCCTGCAGCCTGCGGTCCTGCTCGAAACGGTCGTCGGGCCAGCGGATGTTCAGGCCGCCGGGCGGCAGCTCGAAGTCCGTCGGAATGACGAACGGCGTCATCTCGTCGGTCAGGTCGATCTCGGCGGTGGTCTCGACCGTCTCGGTGATCACCTTCATGCCGACCCAGCAGCCCGAGTAACGCGACATCGCGATACCCAGGAGGCCCATCTCGATCATTTCATGGATGCTGGAGGGATAGAGGTAGGGCATCAGCGCGGAGATGAAGGCGTGGTCGGACTGATGCGGGACGGTGGAGGATTTCGCGCCGTGGTCGTCGCCGGCAAGGCAGAGCACACCGCCATGCTTGGCGGAGCCGGCCGCATTGCCGTGGCGGAACACGTCGCCGCAGCGGTCGACGCCGGGGCCTTTGCCGTACCAAATGCCGACCGCGCCATCATATTTGGCGCCGGGCGACAGCGCGAGCTGCTGCGAGCCCCAGATCGCAGTGGCCGCGAGGTCTTCGTTCACGCCGGGCTGGAATTTGATGTTGTACTGCTCGAGATGCTTGCGGGCGGCGAACAGCTGCTGGTCGTAACCGCCGAGGGGGGAACCGCGATAGCCGGAGATGAAGCCTGCCGTGTTGAGGCCTGCGGCGCGGTCGCGTCTGATCTGCGCCATGGGCAGGCGGACCAGCGCCTGGATGCCGGTCATGAAGACGTGGCCGGTGCCCTGGGTGTATTTCTGGTCGAGGCTGATAGGCCCTTGGTTGATTCCCATTTAGCCCTCTTTGCGCTGGTCGCGACGACTGCATTTTAGCTAGTCATCCGAACTTGTTAGAACCAGTCTATGTCGGATTTTCTCGCCTGCGCAGCACAATTCTGGGCGACCAAGCCGGTCGCCCAAAAATCGCAACTTAGTGCCGGGAATATCGGAGCGCCGTTTCGGTTTCTGTCGCAGGACAGGCCCGCGGCGAAATGGCGTAACGCGTCTTGTGGACCGGAAGGTGATTGGATGCGGCGACGACATCGAGCGACGGGTGCGATTCTGGCCGTTGTGCTGTTGTGCAGTGCGTTCGCGGCCCGCGAATGCGCAGCTCAAGCCACCGACGACGTCATCGCCCGCGGCAAGGCGCTCACCATCGCCGGCGACTGCGCGAGCTGCCACACTGCCGATCCGGCAAAGCCGTTCGCCGGCGGCAAGCGGATCGACACGCCATTCGGCGCGGTGTTCTCGCCGAACCTCACCCCCGACCGCGATACCGGCATCGGCGGCCGGAGCGACGACGATTTCCTCCGCGCGCTGCGCAGCGGCGTCTCGCCAGACGGGGCGCATTATTATCCCGCCTTCCCCTACCCCTTTTTCACCAAACTGATCCGCGACGACATAATGGCGATCCGCGCCTATCTCGCGACGCTGGCGCCGGTCAGCAACAAGGCGCCGCCGCCGGAGCTGCGCTGGCCGCTCAACTATCGCGGGCTGATGCGGGCGTGGAATTATCTGTTCCTTGTGCCCGGCATCATCCAGCCGGACCAGAGCAAGGGCACGGAATGGAATCGCGGTCGCTACCTCGTCGAAGGCCTCGCCCATTGCGGCGCCTGCCACACGCCGAAGAATGCGTTCGGCGCCGACAGACGCGACCAGGCGTTCGGCGGCAGCATCGTTCAGGGCATGTTCGCGCCGAGGCTCGACGGCGCTGAGCGCAGCGGGCTGAAATCCTGGAGCGCTGGTGACATCGCCGAATGTCTGCAGAGCGGCCGCAACGGGCACAGCCATGCCGGCCCCCTGATGTCGGAGGTGGTGGTCAACTCGACCTCGAAGATGAGCGACACCGATGTGCGCGCGATCGCGGTCTATCTGAAGAGCCTGCCGGCCGGCGCGCCGGAGCCTGCGGTCACCCCGCCCTCGCCTGCGCAGATGAGCGACGGCGAGCGGATCTATCGCGGCGCCTGCATCGCCTGCCATGAGCTTGACGGCTCGGGCGCGCCGCGGATCTATCCGCCGCTGCCCGGCAACGCCAATCTGCAATCGGCCAATCCGGCGAGCACGCTGCGCATCATCCTCGATGGCGCCCAGACCGTGACCACGCCGCGCGCGCCGAACGCAGGCTCGATGCCGGCCTATCCGAAGCTGACCGACCAGGAGGTCGCCGACGTTGCGACCTATATCCGCAATGCCTGGGGCAACGCGGCGCCAGCCGTGAGCGCGGACGAGGTCGCCAAGGCGCGGAGGAAATAGGTATCGTGTCCCGGGCGCGGTGCGGCGCGATGCGCTGCTCCGCAGAACCGGGACCCACCTGGCTCAGCGGCTGACATGGGCCCCGGCTCAGCAGCGCACCGCGAGCGCGCTGCGCTGCGTCCGGGGCGCGAGTAGCCGCTTACCGCTCCTCGCCGCTGAACACGAATTTCGGCATCTCCCATTTGTAGCGGATCGCCAGCATCCGGAACGTCAGGCCGAGGGCGAAGGTCAGCACGGTCCAGATCTGGTCGTTGAGATGCAGGCCGAAGGCCGTCGCATAGAACAGCCCCGTCACCACGGATACGCTGGCGTAGAGCTCGCTGCGGAACAGCAGCGGCACCTCGTTGCAGAGGATGTCGCGCAGCACGCCGCCGGCGCAGCCGGTGATCATGCCGGAGACGATCACGATCGGCAGCGAAGCCTCGACCTGCCAGGCGATGTCGCAGCCGGCCATGGTGAACACCACGAGCCCGATCGCATCGAGCACGAGGAAGGCGAGATTGAGCCTATGCACCAGCCGCGCCAGCAGGATGGTGGCGAAGGCGCCCGCCGCCGCGATCGCGAGGTAGATCGGGTGCTTGACCCAGAGCAGCGGATAATGCCCGAGCAGCACGTCGCGGATGGTGCCGCCGCCGAGCGCGGTGATTGCGCCGAGCATGCAGACGCCGGCCCAATCCATGCTGCGTCTGCCGGCCGCCAGCGCCGCCGTCATCGACTGCGCCGCTACCGCAATGAACGAGAGGATGTGCAGCACCGAATCGGCGGGCGGCATGGTCCACATTGGAAAGGCCTCATGGAATAGGTTCGGAACCCTGGAATCGGCGGTTCCATCATGAACGGGTTGCAACATTGCCGCGGAACATCCCCACGCGCCAGCGATTGTCCCGTGCGTTTAGTCTTTGCGTCCAGCCTTTGCGTTTAGCCTTTGAGTCTAGCCTTTGGGGGGCAAACGGAGGAACTTTGAAATGGCTTACCAACCTGACGATCCGTATCGCGCCAACCTGACCGATGACGAAATCCGCCGTCAGGCGCGCTTCAACAGCCTGGACAACGAGCTGCAGCCGGATCCGGAACTCCAGGACGGACCGGCCAGCAGCACCAAGGTCGCGATGTTCGCAGTTGCGGTGGCCGTGGTGCTCGGCGCACTGTTCTACGGGTTGAACAATACGTCGGTGCACGAGGCCGGCACGACGCCGTCGACGCAGACCGCACAGACCCAGCCGGTCAATCCGGCCGCGCCGCCTCCGGGCATGCGCGACGTGACGCCGAAGTCGAACAGCCAGCCCGGCATGACCACGGGCGCTGCACCGGCCAGCCCGTCGGCAGCACCGGCCAACCCGCCATCTGACATCAACAAGTCTGACATGAACAAGTCGGACATGAACAAGCCGGCCGCCCCGCCGGCCGAGAATGCGAAGTAACGAGCGACGACACTGACCAGGCGCGAGCAGCGGGCCGAAACGGCCCGCTGCTTTCTTGTGACGACTATTTGAACATCTTGTTGAGCTCGCCGCCGGAATAGCCGTTGGCGAATTCGGTGAAGGTGCCTTTCTCGGCCATCTCCTTCGCCGCCTTCATCACGCCGGTCCAGGCCATCCGCGCCAGCGCGCCGCCGACGCTGATCCGGCGCACGCCGAGGTCGGTCACCGCCTGCAGCGAAAGCTCGGATGGGCCGCCGATCAGGAGATTGACCGGCTTCGGCGCCACCGCCTTCACGACCGCTGAGATCTCCTCTCTGGTCTTGATGCCAGGCGCGTAGAGCACGTCGGCTCCGGCATCCGAATAGGCCTGCAGCCGCTCGATCACCAGATTGAGGTCCTGCTTGCCCCACAGGAACGCCTCGCAGCGGCCGGTGAGCAGCACGCCGCTGTTGTCGGCATCGATCGCCTTGCGCGCCGCGCGGATGCGCTCGACCGCCAGCTTGTGCTCGAACAGCGGATTGGCGGCGTCTCCCGTGGAATCCTCAATCGACAGCCCGGCGACGCCGGTCTTGACGCCGCGCGCGACGTTGACGGCGACCTTGTCGGGCTCGACCGCAAAGCCGCCCTCGAAATCCGCGTTGACCGGAATATCGACCGCCGCGCACACCGCGGTGAGATGATCGCAGACGTCGTCGACGGTGACGCGGTTGTCGGCCTTGGCGATGGTCCAGGCGAAGCCCGCGCTGGTCGACGCCAGCGCCTTGAAGCCGAGATGTTGCAATGCGCGGGCGCTGCCGACATCGAACGGGTTCGGGATGATGAAGCATCCGCTCTCGTGCAGCTTCTTGAAGGCGGCGCGTTTGTCAGCAGTTGTCAGTGGCATGGGTCGCTCCCTGATATCGTTGGCCGCGCAGAGATAGGCACGCACAGGGCAACACGCCAGTGTGCTCGGTGAAGTGCAATGGCTAAGCCTCGACCTTGCGCAGAAATGTCCGCTCCTCCGCGAGGATGAAGCGGTTTTCCTCCGCGAAGCGGAAGTTCGCCATGCCCTCGTTGTCCTGGCGCAGCCGCGCGCGATAGGCCTCGTAGGCGGCGAGGCTTTCGAACGAGATCAGCGCGAAGCCGATGTTGTTGGTGCCCTCATGCGGCATCCAGTAGCCGAGCAGGTCGCCGCCGCAGCGCGGAATGATCGAGAGCCAGTTCTTCGAATATTCCTCGAACATCGCGCGCTTGAACGGATCGAGCTGGTAGCGGATGAAGACGGTGATGGTCATTGGCTGCCTCCTGATTTGTCCGTCATTGCGAGCGCAAGACGAGCCTGCTTCCGACGCCGACACTACCCGCTTGCCCGACACCAATGCTTCGTCTATCATCGAACTATGAAAGCAGGACCCGACATTTCCCGGATCGCCGCTCTGGTCGGCGATCCCGCACGCTGCAACATGCTGACCGCGCTTATGACCGGCCGCGCGCTGACCGCGAGCGAGCTGGCGCAGGAGGCCGGCATCACGCCGCAGACCGCGAGCTCGCATCTCGCCAAGCTTGAGGCCGGCGGGCTGATCGAGCCCGAGAAGCAAGGGCGCCACCGCTACTATCGGCTCTCTGACCCCGACGTCGCCGACGTGCTCGAAGGCCTGCAGGGCATCGCCGCCCGCGCCGGCCACATGCGGGTGCGCACCGGGCCGAAGGATCCGGCGCTGCGCCGCGCCCGCATCTGCTACGACCATCTCGCCGGCGATCTCGGCGTGCAGATGCTCGACAGCATGAGACGGCAGAAGCTGGTGCGCCAGAGCAAGCAGGCAATCGAGCTCACCGGCGAAGGCAAGCGCTTCATGGCCGAGGAGCTGCAGATCGACGCCGATGCCCTGACGCATCCGCGCCGTCCGGTGTGCAAGGCCTGCCTCGACTGGAGCGAGCGGCGGCATCATCTCGCCGGCACGCTGGGCGCCGCGATGATGGACCGCTTCACGGAGCTGAAATGGGCCGCGCGCGATGCTGCGCCGGGCAGCCGCGTGGTCAATTTTTCGCGAAACGGCGAGAAGCGGTTCGCCGCACTGTTCGGCGCGGGCGAATAGCATCGTGCATTGGGGCGGGCATGCGCGCCCCGCCGCATTCTCGCGCCCTCGCCGCTCCCGCGCACCGCCTTCGCGCCTGCGAAATATTTCGAATTGATGCTGAATCTGCTTGCGGCGCGCGGACGCAGCCGTGAGATGCAACATTCATGTCGCATTCAGCCCGCACCATTAAGGTCGGCGACATCGGGCACGGCTTCTGCAATGATCCGGCCGGGCGAATCGGTAAGTAAAAGTTTGTTGCGGTGCCGCAGCGCGGCCCAATTAAAAAGGAGAAGACATGAAGTATCTTTTTGCAGCAGCTGTTTTGGTGACGACCGCGTTCGCCGGCATCAGCGCTGCTGATGCTGCCGGCGGTTGCGGCCCGGGCTGGCACCGCGGCCCCTATGGCGGCTGCGTCAGGAATCGTGGCCCCGTCGTCGTCGCTCCGGGCGCGGTCGTGGTCGAGCGCCCCATCGTCGTCGCGCCCGGCCCGGTCGTGGTCGCGCCGCGCGTCCGCGCCTGCCCCTACGGCTTTGCCTGGCGCTACGGCCGCTGCCGCCCGATCTGATCCGGCACATCTGCGCAAACAAAACCCCGCCTCGCGCGGGGTTTTTCTTTGACGTCAAGTCAATGTCACCAGCGGCGCCAGTGATGATGACGCCAATGATGCCTGCGCCAATGGCGGCGGCGCCAGCCCCAATGCCTGTGGTGCCAGCGCCTGTGATGCCAACCCCAGTGGCGGTGATGCCAGCGCACCTGCTCGGGCTTCAGGCGATCGACTTCCTCGCCCGTGGTGACGGCCGGATGCGCATCGCCAGCGGCCGGCGCGCGTGCATCGTGATTGAGGGGAAGCGGAGCGAGCGGCGCGGCCTGCGCGGTCGCTGCGAACGTCACCGCACCGGCGGCAACACCGAAGGCGATCTTCAGAAAATCCCGGCGTTCCATGAGAGTTTCCCTTTGTTGCTGCGTTGGACAAGGCGTCAGCCAGTTTTTTCGCCACGGCCTGAACGCTCGCTGAACCGCGCGTTCAGCTTTCACGGAACCCGATGCATCGCAGCTGTATTCGCGAGGTTGTGACGTCACATAACCATCACGCCGTCACCTCCTCCGCGAGCACCAGGAGATCGCGCGTGCGCGTCACCTCCGGCCAGTCGCGGTTGAAGTCGGCGACCAGCCGCTTCATGTCATCGCTGTTGATCGCGCGCTCCGTGCTTTCTCCACTCGTCGTCCCTGCGAAGCAGGGACCCATAACCACAGGGTCGTGTTGTTGAAGCGAGCTGTGGACCCAGCGTCGCTTACACAATTGCCATTGGTGGTTATGGGTCCCGGGTCGCGCTTCGCTTGCCCGGGACGACGTGGGGTGGGATTCCGGTTCACATGTCAAACAGCGTCTTCGGTATCATCACCCGCGAAAGCGGGTGATCCAGTATTCCAGAGACGCCTGTGCGTGAGCCGAGAGGCCGCGGCGTACTGGATCGCCCGGTCGAGCCGGGCGAAGACAGATGAGGATCGGGACACAGCTTCGCACTCTCGCGACATCAGCGAAGCGACATGCGGGACGGTGCGCGCCGCACCGATAGTCCGGCCCCGGATATCGCGGAGCCAGTCATCGGGCGCGCGTTCGCGCGACCCGTTGGCTGATCCGGGCTACGACATCGCCTCACATCAGCTTCAGCGGCGCATCGTGAACCAGGCGCAGGTCGATGCCGCCGATCAGACGCGCGCGGCGCGCCTCGGCGGTGCTGATCGCGGCCTCGGTCTGCCGCAACGTGCTGACATTCGATCCAAGCGACACGATGCCGCCGAGCACCAGCGCAATCGATCCGAGGGCTGCCGTCTCACCGGAGCCCAACAGGCCGAGCAGCGCGATGAGCAGCAACGCAAAACCGCCCGCGATGGCGACCTTCGAGCCGAGAATGATCCGCCGCGATCGTTCGGCGCTCTCGGCAAGCTCCTCGATCCGCGCCTCGATCTCTGAAATCTCGTCGGTCGGATCGTCTTCGGTCATCGGTGAAACCTGTATGGCGGGTTAGGCGACTGCGTCCGCCGTAGCTCAACGAGCGAAGGTGGAAGCCGTAACCCGCCGCGGATCGTGCGGAGAAGATGGCGGGTTACGCTTGCGTTAACCCACCCTGCGCTCTCCTCACAGCGGCAGATTGTCGTGCTTCTTCGCGGGGATCTCGACCTTCTTGTCCTTCAGCATCGCCAGTGCCCGCGCGATCCGGCGCCGGGTCGAATGCGGCATGATGACGTCGTCGATGTAGCCGCGTTCGGCGGCGATGAAGGGGGACAGGAAGCGGTCTTCGTATTCCTTGGTGCGCGCGGCGATCTTGTCGGGGTCGCCGATGTCACTGCGGAAGATGATCTCCACCGCGCCCTTGGCGCCCATCACCGCGATCTGGGCGGTCGGCCAGGCGTAGTTCATGTCGGCGCCGATTTCCTTCGACGCCATGACGTCGAAGGCGCCGCCATAGGCCTTGCGGGTGATGATGGTGACGAGCGGCACCGTGCACTGCGAATAGGCGAACAAGAGTTTCGCGCCGTGCTTGATCAGGCCGCCATATTCCTGCGCGGTGCCGGGCAGGAAGCCCGGCACGTCGACGAAGGTGACGATCGGAATGTTGAAGGCATCACAAAAACGAACAAAGCGCGCGGCCTTGCGTGAGGCATCGCTGTCGAGCACGCCGGCCAGCACCATCGGCTGGTTGGCGACAAAGCCCACGGTGCGGCCGGCGATGCGGCCGAAGCCGGTGACGATGTTCCTGGCGAAGGTCTCCGAGATCTCGAAGAAGTCGCCCTCGTCGACGACCTTCAGGATCAGTTCCTTCATGTCGTAGGGCTTGTTCGGATTGTCGGGGATCAGCGTGTCAAGCGACATGTCAACCCGGCCGATATCGTCAAAGCTCGGCCATTCCGGCACGCCGTCGGTGTTGTTCGACGGCAGGAAGTCGATCAGCCGCCGCATCTGCAGCAGCGCATCGACGTCGTTCTCGAACGCGCCGTCGGCGATCGAGGAGCGCGTCGCGTGCACCGAGGCGCCGCCGAGCTCCTCGGCGGTGACCACCTCGTTGGTGACGGTCTTCACCACGTCGGGGCCGGTGACGAACATGTAGCTGGTGTTCTTCACCATGAAGATGAAGTCGGTCATGGCCGGCGAATAGACATCGCCGCCGGCGCAGGGGCCCATGATGACGGAGATCTGCGGGATCACGCCCGAGGCGATGACGTTGCGGCGGAACACATAGGAATAACCCGCCAGGGCAGCGACGCCTTCCTGGATACGGGCGCCGCCGGCGTCGTAGAGGCCGATGATCGGCGCCCTCGCCTTCATCGCCATGTCCTGGAGCTTGGTGATTTTCAGCGCATGGGTTTCCGATAGCGAGCCGCCGAACACCGTAAAGTCCTTGGCGAACACGAAGGTCTTGCGGCCGTTGACCGTGCCCCAGCCGGTGACGACGCCGTCGCCGGGAACCTTGCTCTTCTCCATGCCGAACTCGGTCGAGCGGTGCTCGACGAACATGTCGAATTCCTCGAACGAGCCCTTGTCGAGCAGAAGCTCGATGCGCTCGCGGGCGGTCAGCTTGCCGCGGGCGTGCTGCGCCTCGATGCGCTTTTCGCCGCCGCCCAATTTCGCGCCGGCGCGCCGCTCTTCGAGGGTGTCGAGGATGTCTTTCATTTGTTTCCGCCCGTGTTAGCTACAGTCCGCGTCCCGGCGCCAGCCGGGGTCCCGCTTCGTTCGGAAATGGCTTTAGCACGGCAATTTCGGAACCGGAAAGCCGCTTGTGGGCGGTATCGGGCGCAAAAACGGTAGGATTTTCCGACATGTGGGGGAGACAGCGATGACCGAGACAACCGTGACGGAAACCGGCGCGGCAACCGGTGGGGTGCGCACCCTGCTCCGGCTCGAGGGCCTGGTGCTGTTCGTCGGGATGACCGTGCTCTATTACAAATGGGAAGGGTCCTGGCTGGTCTATGTCCTGCTGTTCCTGGTGCCGGACCTAAGCTTTGCCGCCTATCTCGCCGGCCCTCGCGTCGGCGCCATCGCCTACAACGCCGCCCACACCTATCTGGCGCCGGTGGCGCTGATGACGCTGGGCCTTGCCGGCGAAGGGCCGCTGGTGCTGTCGATCGCGATGATCTGGCTCGCCCATATCGGGATCGACCGCGCGCTCGGCTACGGGCTGAAATATTCGGTCGGATTTGGCACCACCCACCTCGGACGGATCGGCAAAGCGCAATAGCCCGGTATGAAGCGATGACGTCCCCGGCAAGCGATTTTGCCTGAACCTTTGCCGGCGCAGCCGACCTATAACTGCCAGGGATTTTGCACCACCCTTCCTGGGGCTAGGACCAACGCCGCCCGCGGATATTTCAAGCGGACGGCGTTGTGTTGTGGGGCAGCTACCTGGCCTGCGGCGCCTGGGCCCCCGGGCCTCCTCACCACTCACGCGAACCGGCGCGCGAACACGACGCAGACCACGACGAGCATGGTCGCTGTTATCATCGACCAGGCGACCGGCTCGTGCAGCAACAGCCCGGCCAGCGCGAGGCCGAAGAACGGTTGCAGCAATTGCAGCTGGCCGACGCTGGCGATGCCGCCGATCGCGAGCCCGCGATACCAGAACACGAAGCCGACCAGCATGCTGAAGATCGAGACATAGGCGAGCCCGAGCCAGGCCGGCGCGCCGATGCCGTCCCAATTCGGCGGCAGCGTCATGATCGTCATCAGCAGCACCACCGGCGCCGAGAGCACCAGCGCCCAGGAGATCACCTGCCAGCCGCCGAGCCGGCGCGACAGCGCCGCACCTTCGGCATAGCCGAGGCCGCAGACGACGATCGCCGCAACCATCAGGAGGTCGCCGGTCAGCGACGCCGAGCCGTTGCCCGACAAGGCGAAGGCTGCGACCGTCGCGCTGCCGATGCAGGAGAACAGCCAGAACAGCGGCTTCGGCCGCTCGCCGCCGCGCAGCACAGCGAATATTGCGGTCGACAGCGGCAACAGTCCGATGAACACGATCGAATGTGCCGAGGTGATGTGCTGCAGCGCCAGCGCGGTCAGCAGCGGAAAGCCGATCACGACGCCGAGCGCGACGATGAGGAGCGACACCAAATCCTTGCGCTGCGGCCAGGGCTGCCGCAACACCGCGAGCAGCGCGGCACCGAGCAGCGCCGCGATCGCGGCGCGCGCCGAGGTCAGGAACAGCGGCGAGAACCCGGCCACCGCGACGCGGGTCGCCGGCAGCGAGCCGCTGAAGATAATCACGCCGAGCAGGCCGCTGCCCCAGCCATCGATCGAAGCCTTGTCCATCGCACCTTGCTTTCGCGCATTGCGAGATAGGGTCGAACCGCGAGCACCAGTGCGCCCCCTCTCCCGCTTGCGGGGGAGGGTTGGGGTGGGGGTATCACCGCGAGTCGTATCGTGGAAAGATCCCCCACCCGCCGCGCTACGCGCGTCGACCTCCCCCGCAAGCGGGAGAGGTGCAGCGAGCCTGCCGCCAGACCGATTCAACCGAATCTCATCTTGCTCGTCCCAGCGAACATAGCGGTCGGGGGCTCGCCAAGGCAGCTACAGATCAGTACAATATCGCAAAACTGTATGGATGAAGGTAGGCATACACTTGCAACAGCCATCCGATGCGCCGCAATCCGATCCGCCGAGAGCGACGCGGACCACCGACGTGATGAACGCGATCCGCGCCAGGGTGGCGAGCCGGGCGCTGGTGGCCGACGACCGCCTGCCCTCGATCCGCGGCCTTGCCGCCACGATGGGCGTCTCGCCCTCCACCGTCGTCGAGGCCTATGACCGACTGGTGGCCGAGGGCCTGATCCGCCCGCGGCCCGGCTCCGGCTTCTATGTCTCTTCAACCGCGCTGCCGCCGCTCGCGCTGGCCAAGGACCAGCCGCAGCGCGACCGCGCCGTCGATCCGTTCTGGGTGTCGCGGCAATCGCTCGATGCCGAAGACGGCGCGCTGAAGCCGGGCTGCGGCTGGCTGCCGGCCGAATGGATGCCGACCGAAGCGCTGCGACGCGCATTGCGCAGCCTGGCGCGGGCCGATGACGCCGTGCTTTCCGACTATGGCGCGACCCGCGGCTCGCTCGCACTGCGTCGCATCCTGATGGCGCGGTTCGCCGACGAGGGCCTCGAGGTCCCGCCGGAGCAGCTCCTGCTCACCGCGTCCGGCACCCAGGCGATCGATTTGGTCTGCCGCTTCCTGCTGCGGCCCGGCGACACCGTGCTGGTCGACGATCCCTGCTACTTCAATTTCCGGGCGCTGCTGCGCGCGCATCAGGTGAAAATCGTCAGCGTGCCCTACACCGCGTCAGGGCCCGACGTCGCAAGCTTCGAAGCGGTGCTGGCCGCCGAGCGGCCAAGGCTCTATGTCACCAATTCGGCGCTGCATAATCCGACCGGCGCGACGCTGTCGCCGCAAACCGCGCATCGCGTGCTGAATGCCGCGGCGGCCCATGATCTGACGATTGTCGAGGACGATATCTTCGCCGATTTCGAGCCGGAGCCGTCGGCGCGGCTCGCCGCGCTCGACGGGCTCAACCGTGTGATCCGGATCGGCAGCTTCTCCAAGACGCTGTCGGCCTCGGTGCGCTGCGGCTTCATCGCCGCACGGACGGACTGGATCGAAGATCTCGTCGACCTCCAGGTCGCGACCGGTTTTGGCGGCCCGAGCGCGGTCGCAACCGAAATCATCGCGAGCGTGCTGTCGAGCGGTTTCTATCGCAAGCATGTCGAGGAGCTGCGAAGGCGCCTCGCCCGCGCCCGCCGCGACGTCGGCGACAGACTGCAGCGCATCGGCATCGAGCCCTGGCTGATGCCGCGCGGCGGCTTCTATCTGTGGTGCGAGTTGCCCGACGGCCGCGATTCCGCCGACGTGGCGCGCGCGGCGCTCGCCGACAATGTCGTGCTGGCGCCCGGCAACGTATTCAGCGCCTCGCAGACGGCATCCGCCTTCATGCGCTTCAACGTCGCGCAATGCCGCGACCCCAGGCTGATGCCGGCCTTGCAGCGGGCGATCCGGCGGTAGAGCGCGATGAGATTGGGTTGAATAGCCGCCGCGACGGCGCTGCGCTCCCTCGCCCCGTCCCTTCACGGGGAGAGGGTTGGGTGAGGGGCTATCTCCGCATAAGCGGTGATAGCTGCGCTCGCGGAGACTCCCCCTCACCCGGAACGCATCTCGCGATGCGTTCCGACCTCTCCCCGCACGCGGGGCGAGGTGAAGCAGAGTCCACTGCCCGAGCACCTGACCGACGCGGCGACTACTTCTCACCCACCTTAAACGGCTCCTCCTTGCCAGGCGGCACGGTCTCCTCGGCCATCGCCAGGATCATCGCGACCATCACGTAATTGCCGGCGAGCGCGGTGAGATCGACGATCTGCTGGTCGTTGAAGATTTTCTTGGCCCGCGCATAGGTCTCGTCGGAGACCTTCTTGGTCGTGGTCAGCTCGGTGACGAAATCGTACACGACGGCCTCGTCCTCGGCCATTTTCGACGGCCGGTTGCCGGCCTTCAGCTCGGCGATCACGTCAGCCGACAGCCCGGCCTTGGCCGCGAGCGGTGCATGCGCGAACCATTCGACCTGCGAGCGCCACTGCCGGCCGATGATCAGGATCGCGAACTCGTTCAGCCTGGTCGGCACCGAGGTCTGCCAGCGCAGGTAATAAAAGAGATCGTAGAGGCGCTGGCCGAGCACCGGGCTCCTGATGATCGGATTGTAGGGTCCGCCGATGCCGACGCTCGACACCTTCATGATCTGCTCGCCGAGCGGCTTTTGCAGATCGTTGAGCTGCTCCATGGTGAGCTGCGGGAAGCGCGGCTCCTTGCTGGTGGCGGGCGCCGAGAACATCGTGGCCGCGAGCCAGCCACCGGCCGCGGCCAGCGTGAGCGACGACAGCCAGACGGTTGCTGATTGCATGATTTCCTCCGATTCTTGCTTTTGACGGAGGCATGCTAGTCGAGCCGTGATGCGCCTGCCAGCCGCGCCGCGCGCAGGTCAGCCCGTCACAGCGCGACGATATCGGTGAGGCATTGCTGCGTGACGCTCATCCGCGCGTCGATCTGCGCCTGGGTCTTGCAGTCCATGTTCATCGCGAACACGGTGACGTCACTGCCCCTTCTCGACCCAGCCGACCAGCCAGCCGAGCGAGCCGTGCTCCTTGTCGGTCAGTCCGGTCTTGGCGCGAATGACGGCGTCGCCGACCTTCGTCACCGGAAGGATGTCGCACACCAGCTGCTGGCTGCGCTTGCCGACCGGCAGCACGCCGCGGCGCAGCCGGTCGAGGAAATCGATCTGCTGCACCGGATCGATCCGCAAATTGCCGGTCACCCAGAACTGGTCGATGCCGCCGCCGACGTCGCGGTTGCCGTAGTCGATGATGTCGACGTACTTCTTCATCCGCTCCTCGCCGATCCGGCGGGCGATCTCCTGAAACACCGGGAACGCCGACACCGCGAGCGCCGAGCGCAACGTGTGATCCTCGTTCCAGGCCTCGATCCTGCGCGTTGTGCCGTCCCACTTGAAGACGTCCTTGTCGGGGTCCTGCACCACGCCGGTCTCGAGCGCGATCAGCGCGTTCGGGATCTTGAAGGTCGAGGCCGGCAATTTGCCCTCGCCCGAGCGCACCTTGTCGCTCGCGATGATCAGATAATCGTCGACCTTGTAGCCGACGAAGGTACCTTCGGTGCCGAGATCGAAGAAGCGCTTTGCCAGATCCTCGCGAAACTCGCTGCGCTGGTAGGACACGTTGGCGAAGCTGCGCGACGGCAGAATGCCTGCGGCAGCAAGCAGACCGAGCGCATGGCGGCGATTGATCACGAGGAGACCTGAACAGTTCGGGTTGACGACGATGCTGATGCCATCGTGGTAAAACGATGGCAATCGGACTTGCTTGTTTGACGCATTTTCTTCACGCGAACCGGTGCCCACTTCGCTCGAAAACGCTATCGCTATCGCACCCGGCCCGACAGCCGCAGCACGAACACCAAGACCTCCGCGACGGCCTTGTAGAGCTCGGCCGGGATCTCGTCGCCGAGCTCGACGTTGGAGAGCGCGCCGGCCAAAACCTCGTTCTCCTCGATCGGGATATCGTTGGCTTTGGCGACCTCGATGATCTTGGCGCCAATCGCGCCCTTGCCTTTGGCCACCACGCGCGGCGCGCCGGAATGGTCGTAATGCAGGGCGACCGCGAGCTGGCTGTTCGCGTCGCTCATGATGCGCGGTCCAGGAAGTGGCCGGCGCGCGCGGGCGCAGGTTGCGGCGGGCTGCCGTCGCGGATCTCGATGTCGCCGGGTGTGAGCTCGGCCCTGCTCAGTGCCTGGCTGAGCTCGGATGCGCCGGCGCGCAGCTGCGCGGCGGTCGAGGGACGCTCGGCCCACATCCGCACCGAGGTGCGCTCGCCGTTCAACGAGACCAGCGCGTGCACCGGGCCGGCCGGCTCGACGTCGAGCGTGAAGCGCGCCCGCCATACCCGCTTGGCGGCCTCGACCTCATTGCCGCCGCCGTCGTGGGAAATCTCGAACTGCGCCATCGCCGTGCCCTGCTGGGTCAGGAACGGGATCTCGAAATTCCAGCGCGGCACCATCGCGTCGAGCTGCGGACGCTGGCCATCGCCGCGATCCGGCAGCGAGGCGACCTGGAGCAGCGTCTGCCGCGCCAGTGCCGCGTCGGTGTTTTCCAGGAGGCGATGCGCGGCGGCAGCAATCGGCGTGCCCGGCGCGATCGACGGCTCGGCCACGGCCTGCGCCGACGGCAGCGCGCCGTGAAACGGCGGTGGCGGCGTGTTACTGCGTGCGGACACTTCGCCCGGCAGCATCTCCCTTGGCGCGGCGGCCTGCCGTGCCGGGTTGCCGAGCTCGTGCAGCGCTTCCTGAATGAGATTGAGCGTGCCGCCCGCCGACGGCCCGGCATCGAGCGCATCCGCGAGAACCCCGGCGAGCCCAGTGGCGCCGCGGCTGAGATCGTCGGCAACCGGCACGCGGGCCTGCGGCAGCAGGATTTCCTGAACGTCGAGGTCGCCCGTTGGCGCCGGCACGATGCTCGGCGCCGTGCCGGCATTGGCAAGCGTCGGTTGCTGGAGTGGCGTGGATGCAGGCTTGGCGGTGTCGCCGGCACCAAGCGACGTCAGCGCCTGGCGCAGCACGATCAGCGCGGCCTTCAGATCGGGCGCGCTGCCGCTCGCGGGCGCAACGCCCGAGGCAAGCGTCGCCTCGAACAACAGGCCGGATTTCTGGAAGCCGGTCTTGACGGCATCGCCGCTCAGATTCTCGTCGAGGCCGGTCTGCTGCGCCAGCACCTGTGCGATCGCGGCCTGAAGCTTTGGCGGCAGATTGGCCGAGGCGACCGCCGCGAGATTGGCAAATAGCGGCGCCTGGCTGCCCTGCACCGCCGCCGCGTTCTGGGCCGTTGCGGTGATGGTGACGCGCTCGAGCGGCGTCAGCACCGCCTTCGGCGCCGTGGCGACGGGCTGCGACGCGGCGCTGACGTCGGCCGCCCCCTGGGCATGCGGCGACAGCTGCACCGCATCGCCGGCGTCGGCGCCCGGCCCGACCAGTTGCAGGCGGACGCTGCCGTCACTGGTCTGCGACACCGCAAGCTGCAAATTCTGGCCCTGCTGCAGCGGCACCTCGGTCTGGACGTCGATCGACAGGCTCGCGATCGCGATCCGCACCAGATCGGCCGACAGCACCTTCAAGACCTGCGCGTTGACGACGCTGCCCGCCTCGAGCGTGAGGTCTGGCGCAACACTGCCCGCCTCGTTCGAGGCAAGCACCGGCAGCACGGGATTGATCGCAAGTGCCATGTCGAAGGTTTCGGCCAGGCGCGAGGGACGTGCCGCAGGCTAGCCCGGCGCCGTAAACCCCTCGTTAACCGGCGGCCGGCTTGAGCTCCCTCAGGACGCCGGCGGCGGCCTTGAAATCGACCTGCCGGGCGGTGCGGCGGACGGCGACCTCCTCGTCGACGCCCCATTTCTCGATGTTCCAGTCCTCGTCGACATGGGCGGCGGCCCAGATCTGGTCCTCGTCGCAGACACCATGCATCAAGGCCAGCGCCAGCAGCGCCGAGCCGGTCAGCGTCGTCACCACATGGAGCGCCGCGACCGACCATGGATCGGCCGGGAACGCCGCGCGCGCCGCCTTGATCGCGGGCTCGGGCTGGCCGACATGCATCACCCCCTCGGCCATCACGAAATGGGCGCCGAGCGCATCGGCGGCCCAGAACAGGATCGGGTCCCAATGCCGGGCCTCGCGCGCCACCAGGGAATCGGGATGGCCGGCGCGATAGAACAGCAGGTCGCTGCCGAGGAATTTTGCGGCGTCGTCGGCGACCTCGTCGACGCGATCGATCACCCCCTCGATCACGCTGTTGGCTAGCCGCGTCAGCGGCATGGTCATGGGATCGATGGTCTCGCCCTGCGCATTCCATTCCGCCGCGACCGCGTCCGCAAGGGCGCGCGTCGGCACCACGATCGGCTTGCCGGACGGCGAGCGGATCTGCTTGCCATCGAGCGTGATCGCAAATCCGCCACTGGCGTCAGTGACGCCGGCGCCGGTGTAGAAGCGCTTGCGCCGGGGCGTGCGGATGTGGCGCCGCACCGCCTCCTGCGGATCGAGCGGGGATTGTTCGGCGGGTTCGTCAAACAGTTCGCGCATCGCGCCGGCCAGCTTTCGTTCAGATGGATTTGCCCGCAAGATATGTCAGGGACAACGGCAAATAAAGCTGATGCGACGCGTCAAATTTCGCCCGTCTCGGCGGTTTTCGAAGCCGCCACCGCCGATCCCGGGTTCCGTTGACCGGCCCGTCCGATGACCCCGGATTGTCTGGCAGAAGCGAACGTGGCTAAAGCCAGCCATCACGCTTGAAACGCGCATAGAGCAGAGCGCAGGTGCCGAGGATACCGGCCAGCACATAGTAGTAGCCGTATTCCCACTTCAGCTCCGGCATGTGCTCGAAGTTCATGCCGTAGATGCCGGCAATCGCCGTCGGCACGGCGAGGATCGCGGCCCATGCCGCCAGCCTGCGGGTGATCGCCGTCTGTTGCGCCTGTCCGGCCATCATGCTGGCTTCGAACACGAAGGCCAGAATTTCGCGGAGCGAATCGATATCCTCTTCGGCCCGCTTGGCATGATCGAGCACGTCGCGGAACAGCGGCTTCATTTCCTTGTCCATCGCGATCAGATCGGCATGCTCAAGCCGTTTGCAGACATTGACCACCGGACCGACCGCGCGCCGCAGACTGAGCAGATCCCGCCGCAACCTGTACAAGCGGTCGAATTCCCGCCGGACCAGCGACCTCTGCAGTACTTCCTTTTCGAGCTCTTCTGCCTCGGTCTGCACGCTTTCGATAACGGGTCCGTAATTGTCGACGATGAAGTCCAGGATGGCGTAGAGGATGTAGTCCTCGCCCTGCGAAAGCGAAGCCGGACATGACTCGCAGCGAGCCCGAACAGCCTTGTAAGAACTCGATGCGCCATGCCGCACCGAGACGACGTAGCCGGTTCCGAGAAAGATATGCGTCTCGCCGAATGCGATCTCGTCATCGACGATTTGCGCGGTGCGCGCCACCACGAACAACGCGTCGTCGTACTGCTCGACCTTTGGCTGCTGATGTGCAGTGGAGGCGTCTTCGATCGCCAGGGGGTGCAGGTCCAGCTGCGCGGCAACGCGCTCGAGCAGCGCCTTGTCAGGCTCATGCAACCCGATCCAGACCACATGGCCGGATTTCTTCGACCACTCGCCGGCTTCCTCGATCGAAATATCGGAAACGCGTCGCCCGCTGACATAGACGCTCGCTGCGACCACGCCTGGCTCGCTCGGCGAGAGGCGCTCCGGCGCGGAATTGACTTCGACAGGTCGTAGGCGAGCCCGCTGTCTCAAGACTGTCGCTCCCTGCACCATTGAACTGCTGCAGACAAACGTCCGCGCCGCAGGTCTCGTTCCAGATGCATCAGATATGGTCGCCCCGCAACCTGAATTCTACAGGCTCCTATATCATGCCTATACGGACCCCGGCCGATTCATATCGATTTCCTATAAGCAGGCTCGATACGGTGCCGATGAGAGCATTCTCGGGACCGATGACCGGATTTGTTGACATCGCCGCCGTGGCCTTCGTCGGCTTCGTCACGACATCATCGACGATGTTCGGCGCGCTCCTCGGCCTGTGGGTGCGGATTCCCAAGAGCGTGCTGGCGGCGCTGCTGGCTTTCGCGGCGGGGTCGCTGATCTGCGCGCTCGCCATCGAGCTTGCATTTGAGAGCGTGCTAGCCCTCCAGCATCAGCAATTCGGCCGGATGCAGGCCTGGCAATTTGTCGGCGGCGGCTTCGCGTTGGGCGCCGCGATCTACTATTGCGGCGCGATGTTCCTCGAGCAGCGTGGCGCCGCGGTCCGTCTGCCGACCCGCTTTTACGAATTCGCCGTCAATCAGAAGCGCAAGAGCTCGCAAGAGTTGATCGGACTGCTCAGCAAATCCGATCTGATGCGCCATCTTCCGCCGGAGCGCATCGAAGCGTTGCTGCCGTACATTGAAGTACGGACCTTGAACGCAGGCGACGACCTGTTTCGCGCGGGCGACAAGGGCGATGCGCTCTACATCGTCAAGCATGGCAACGTCGCCGTGTTGCCGGATCGCGGCGAGAACACCTCGTCGGCGGAAAAGCCGATCGCTCAGCTTTCGGAAGGCCAGATCCTGGGGGAGATGGCGCTTCTGACGGGCAATCCACGCAGCGCCACGATCCGCGCCACGATAACGACCGAGTTGCTGCGGATCGGCAAGGACGATTTCGAGCGGCTGATCCACGAAGATCGTGACCTGGAAGCCGCCGTCAGGCGCCTCAGTCACGAACGGGCCATCAGCAACCTCAGCTCCAGCGGGGTCAATCCCGCGACCTGGGCCGCGATCGCCGCCAGCAACGTCCATCACCTCACCCGGCGCGAGTCGGACACGTTGCTGGTCAAGGCCGGCCATGGCGCGGGATTGGCGATCGTGCTGGGCAACATCCTGGACACGATCCCGGGCTGCCTTGTGATCGGGGCCAAGTTCGATGGAATGCAGACGCTGTCGCTCAGCCTCATCCTCGGCATGTTCATCGGCGGCATTCCGGAGGCGGCCGCCAGCGCCGCGATACTTCGCAAAGCAGGGTATAGCGCAGGGACGGTGCTGCTGCTGTGGTCGACCGTTATGGTCGCCGGCATCGTCTCGGCGGTGGCCGGGCATGACCTGATCGGCAACTCCCCGTCGCTGGTTTCGACCTTCTTGCAGGCGGTCGCCGGCGGGGCGTGCTTGCCCTCGTCGCGCACGCCATGATTCCGGAAGCGATCCATCAGGGTGGATCGGTCATCGTGCTGCCGACGGTCGGAGGCTTCCTGTTTGCGTTGTATTTTGCGCTTTCGAGTGCGCCGCTGTAGCCAGCATTACGCCGGCAGGCTTTCGTTCGGGAGGATTTCCCTGCAAGATATGTCAGGGTCACCGGCAAATAAAGCTGATGGGACGGGTCAATATCCTCGCGGGTTTTTCGCTCGTTGCGGTGGCCTTCGGAGCCGCCGGCGCCGAGGCCGGGTTCCGCACGCCGGAATCGCTGATCCGCAACGTCTACGCCCATTATGGACGAGGCAGCGCGGCGTTTTCCAACGGCCTGCCGCGCGACGAGGAAACCGCCCGGCAATTCTTCGATTCCCCGCTGCGCGCCGCCTGGACCGCCCTGCACGACGCACCCTACGATTTCCTGGTGCAGAGCCCGAGCTGGCGGATCGGCCCGATCTCGATCGCGATCCTGCGCAGGCAGTTCGACCGCACCGATGCGACCGTGACGTTCGACAATGAGGGCCGTGCGGTCACGCTCAACTTCATCGTCGTCAACGGTCCCGACGGCTGGGTGATCTCTGATGTCGAGAGCCCGCACGATTCGTTATGTCTGTTTCTGACGCAGTTCAGGCGCTAGGCAAGTGTCAGTGTTGCTGTAGAATCTATAGGGCGACATCGACGCAGAGGGATGGATCGTGGCCAACGAACCTGACAGTTCCAACGACGGGCCGCTGGATCGGGCCATCGCGATCCTGGTCTTCGTTGCCGAACAGAAGAAGGCGTTGTCGGCTGCCGAGATCGCCGCCGCGCTTTCCCTTCCACTTCCGACGGCGCATCGGCTGATCGGCAATCTCGAAACCCGAGGCCTGATCCAGAAGGCGCTCGGGACCAAGCGCTACGTGGTCGGAAGCAAGCTGGTGACGCTGGCCGCCAAGACGATCGGCGCAGCGTTCCGCACCGTGCGCCGGCACGCCGTGCTGAGTGCGGTGGCCGACCGCATCGGCGAACAGTGCGAGATCGGCGTCGTCCGCGACAACGTCGTGGTCTATGTCGACAGCGTTCGCTCCAAGCAACAGCAGGCGTTGCAGTTCAATCCGGGCGAAGCGGCTCCGCTCCACTGCACGTCGACGGGCAAGATCTACATGAGCCGGCTGCCCGCGAAGGTCCGCGAGCGGCTGGTCAAATCGCTCCCCCTCGTCCGCTACACGCCGACGACGATTGCCGATCCCGACGCGTTGTTGGCTTTGCTCGACGAGACACGGCGCAGAGGCTGGGCGAAGACCAACGAGGAATTCGTGCAGGGCGTTGTGGGTTGCGCTGTGCCGATCGTCTCGCCGGCCGGCGATCTCATCGCATGCCTGGGCGTTTCAGTGCCTGCCGCGCGGGTCGGCTTCGCGGGGCTCGATGCCTTCATCGCCCCATTGCAGGAGGCGGCAGCGCTGCTGTCCGAAACGATCCTACAGGATTACGAAGAAGATCTCATAGATTCTCATTTTTCGGAATAATTACTCTCATTTTTTGAATCGAAACTCGATCTCGCGCAAATCCTGTGTATCCTCTGGGCAGATGATTGAGCTGACCACGATTGAGGCAGCTCTCTCCAAGTCTGCATCAAGGCCACTTCGCCACCACCAGAACTGATCGCCGCCGCCGGCCATCCGGCGGAGCGTTTTGCCGTGCCGAAAGCCTATGCCCGAGCCACCGGAGTGATCATGCGCCAGCACTACGACGTATCAGCCGTCCGCAAGGCCTTTCCGGCTGCCGAGCACGTGGTTTATCTCGACAGCGGTTTTCAGACGCCGCTCTCCCGGCCGGTGAAGGAGGCCTATGAACGCTTTCTCTGGGAAGGCTTCGAGAATGCTGGCCCGAAGCGGATCTGGCTCAATCGCCTCGAAGAGACCCGCGCGAAAGTTGCTGATTTCCTCGGGGTCGAGCCACACGAGATCGCGTTCACCAAGAACACGTCCGAGAGCATGAACATCGCCGCCAACGCGCTGCCGCTTCGTGCCGGCGACAAGGTTCTGATGATCCACGGCGATCATCCCAACAACGCCTACGCCTTCCTCAATCTGCGAAAGAAGGGCGTTGAGATCGTCTTCATCCCCATGACCGACGTCGTCGATGCGGAGAGCTTCCGGCCGCATATCGACGACAGGACGCGCGCGATCTCGATGTCGCACGTCACATTTCACGCAGGTCATCGCTTCGATGTGGAGAGCGTGGGCGAACTCTGCGCGCAGCATTCGCTCTACTTTGTCGTGGACGTGATGCAGGGCATCGGCGTGGTGCCGATCGACGCCAAGGCCATGAAGGCCACATTCATCGGCTCCGGCACGCACAAGGGTCTGCTCGTGCCGCAAGGGCTCGGCCTGCTCTACTGGGACTCGACGCGGACCGAGCTGGAGCCGGCCTATCTCGCGGCGGCAAGCCTCGCCGAACCGCCGCTCGACTTCATCGCCCGGCCGGACAACATGGCCCTGCCCACGACTGCGGGCCGCTTCGAGCTCGGCAACTACAACCTTCCCGCAATCCAAGCCTTGGGCGCGGCGATCGACCTCATCAACCAGGTCGGGATCGAGAAGATCCAGCAACATTGTTTCGACGTCGGCGATTACCTGATCGAAGGTCTCGATCGGCTCGATGTCGGTCTGGTCGGCCCGCGCGAGCGGCAGCACCGCGCGCCGCACATCTATGTCATCGCCTTGCCGACTGCCGAATGGCTGGATTACTTCACCCAGAACGGCATCCGCGTCTCGCCGGAGCGCGACGGCATCCGCGTGTCGCTCGGCATGTTCAACACCACTGAAGACATCGACCGCCTCATCGAGGCGATCCGCGCCCGCAACGCGCCAGCAAGCCAGGCCCGTACGGCGGTTCTGTCAAAGCTCGGTTAGCCGGACCGGCTCTCCGCTCAATCAAGCAGCCCTCCGAGACGCCGGAACGGCGCGCCACAGCTCGGATGCCGCAACTCTCCGGTGGCGAAGGATCACGTCATGCAGCCAGGCAGCAGAGTCCAGACCCCGAACAGGCTGACCACGTACATCATGGTGAGCCTGTTTCTCGGCATCGCCGTCGGTTACGCGTGCAACGTTGTCGCGAGCCCGGAACAGGCCAAGGCGATCGCCGGCTATTTCGCGATCGTGTCGGACATCTTCCTGCGCATGATCAAGATGATCATCGCGCCACTGGTGTTCGCCACCATCGTCTCCGGGATTTCCAGCCTCGGCGCCAGCGGCGGCGCGGTGGGACGCATCGCCGTCAAATCGCTGGCCTGGTTCATCACCGCCTCGGTGCTGTCGCTGTCGGTCGGGCTCGTGCTCGCGAACCTGCTCCAACCGGGACACGGTCTCGGTCTCGCGCTGCCCGATGCGAATGCCACGGCCAATGTCCAGACCAGCAGCCTGAACATCAAGGATTTCGCCGCCCACGTCTTCCCGATCAGCGTCGTCCAGGCGATGGCCGGCAACGAGGTGCTGCAAATCCTCGTGTTCTCGATGTTCTTCGGCTTTGCGCTGAGTGCGGTCAAAGGCACGCTTGCCCCTGATATCGCGCGGTCGATCGATCAGATCGTCCCAGTGATGCTGAAGTTCACCGACTATGTCATGCGCTTTGCGCCGGTTGGCGTGTTCGCGGCCATGGCCGCGGTCATCACCACGCAGGGGCTCGGCGTCCTCGTCACCTATGGAAAGTTCGTCAGCGCCTTCTACTTCGGATTGGTGGTGCTCTGGGCGATCATCATCGGCGCGGGCAGCGTCGTGCTCGGCGGGTCGATCAAGGAGCTGCTGCGGCTGCTCCGGCAACCGATGATGATCGCCTTCTCGACGTCCAGCAGCGAGGCGGCCTTCCCGAAGATGATCGAGCAGTTGATGAAGTTCGGCGTATCGGAGCGGATCACCGGCTTCGTCCTGCCGCTCGGGTATTCGTTCAATCTCGACGGTTCGATGATGTACCAGACCTTCGCCGCCCTGTTCGTCGCACAGGCTTTCAATATCGAGATGCCGCTCACGACCCAGATCGCGATGCTGCTGCTCCTGATGATCACCAGCAAGGGCATCGCCGGCGTGCCGCGCGCGTCGCTTGTCGTTGCCGCCGCCACCCTCCCGACCTTCGGCCTGCCGGCAGGCGGCCTCGTCCTGCTGATCGGGATCGACGCCTTCCTGGACATGGGACGGACGATGACCAACGTCATCGGAAACGGCGTTGCAACCGCCGTCGTTGCAAAATGGGAGAACGAACTGGGCGAGCCCGTCGAGCAAGACGCCAACTTCCTGTCGACGGCCGCCGCGGGGTAGCGCGAGACTGCGCCTTCGGAACCACGCGGCGGTTTGCTGGAACCAAACCGCCGTCGGCACGACGGCACATGACAGAATCCGCGACGACGAAAAAATATCTGACGGCTGCCGGCGCGTCGCGCTTTCTCCGCAATTGCGTCGGCGAATGGTCCATCCGATTGATCGCTCAGCAAGTTTGAACATCCTGCTCGCGTTCTGCGTCGAAGTGCCGCAAGAAGCTGTCATCTGCGTGTTAAAAACCTGCCAGATTTCGGCAACAACGCGCGGCTAGCCTTCCGATACCAAACAGAAGCATTTGTCGACCATTGCGGTCGCAAGACGTGGACTGACGTCACGCATGGCGTCGGTTGCGCGTTTGCGCGCCTATGTCGACGTATTGGCAGGGCGGCGTGGCACGACGACTTTCGACAGCTTGTTGTGTCATCGCCGCGGCCTGTCTCGGGCTTGCTGCGAGCGGCATGACGGCTTGGCTCGGCGCAACGGGCTTGCAGGACGCGCCGCGAACGCAACAAGACGTTTGTGCGCGGCCGGAGCCTGGCAGCGCGCTCGAGGAACCCGCCGAATTGCGCAGCCGCGACGGCGTGCTCGAAACCGACCTCAGTATCCACGATCAGAAGCTGCCGGATGGAACGAGCCGCTATTGCTACCTGACACCGGACGGCAAGCCGTCGCCGACGCTGCGGTTGAAGCCGGGCGATCAGCTGGTCATCCATTTCAAGAACGACCTCGTCGACCTCGACACGGCAACGCCGGCGATCGACCGCCCGCTCGCCGGCGCACCGATCTGCACGACGAGACCGAAAGCCGACGTTTGCGCGAGCGGCGCGATGACGCCGATCTCGACCAATCTGCACTTCCACGGGCTGACCGTGCCGCCGGTCTGCCACCAGGATGATGTGCTGAAAACCTCGATCCAGCCCGACGATGCGCCGTTCGAGTATCGTCTGCGCATCCCGGACGACGCCCCGCCCGGCCTCTATTGGTATCACCCGCATCTGCACGGCTTCAGCAAGACCCAGGTGCTCGGCGGCGCCTCCGGCGCGCTGATCATCGAAGGCATCGAGCGCGCCGATCCGTCGCTCGCCGGCCTCCCCGAGCGCGTGCTCGTGATCCGCGACCAGGATCTCGTCAATCCCGATGCGCCGCCGTCGAAATCCGAGCCGGTGATGACCAAGAGCCAGCTCGACAATGATGGCGACGTCGCCAATTCCGGCACCGGCTTCGGCAAGCCGTCGAAGGATCTCTCCGTCAACTTCGTGCCGGTGCCCTATCCGAACTATCCGCCGGCCCAGCTCACGATGAAGCCGGGCGAGCGACAGCTGTGGCGCGTGCTGAACGCGTCCGCGATCACCTATCTCAACCTCGCTCTGCTGGTCGGCCGCACGCCACAGCAGATCGGCATCGTCGGGCTCGATGGGGTGCCATTGCAGTTCGAGGGCAGCCCGTCGCCCTCGGTGCAACGGGTCAACCACATCGGCCTGCCGCCGGGCGCGCGTGCCGAGTTCATCGTCGAAGGACCGCCGGCCGGCGCGCAGGCCTTGCTGGTGACGCGCGCGGTCGACACCGGGCCCGCCGGCGAGAACGACCCCAACCGCGCGCTGGTGGCCATCACGACCTCAGTCAATGCGAGCGAACCGCAGGCCCGACTACCCGCGCACGCCGAGCCGCTGCCGCGCTCCGAGCGGCCGTGGGTCGGCGACGTCGCACCGGTGCGCGTCAGAAAACTGTTCTTTTCCGAGCAGCCGGAGAACCCGAACGACCCGAACAGCCCGACCAAGTTCTTCATGACCCTCGACGGAGAGACGCCGAAGCCGTTCGATCCGCAATCTGACATTCCCGACATCACCGTGCGGCAGGGCGACGTCGAGGACTGGATCATCGAGAACCGCTCGATGGAGCTGCATGATTTCCACATCCATCAGCTTCACTTCCAGCTGCTCGACTGGTCCGGCGTCGCCGTCAACGAGCCGTTCCTGCGCGATACCGTCAATGTGCCCTATTACAACGGCCGGATGCTGAAATATCCCAGCGTGCGCCTGCGCATGGATTTTCGCGATCCCAGCATCGTCGGCACCTTCGTCTACCACTGTCACGTCCTCGAACATGAGGACGGCGGCATGATGGGACGGATCAAGGTCGTGCCGCGAGACACTGCAAGTTCCACCAAACCGCTCAACCAGCAAAAAGGAGAGCTTTAATGCCCGACAAGCACAGGTCACGTTGGCTGCAGGGATGCCGCCTTACCCTCAGCGCACTTGCGCTAGGTCAGTTCACCGCCGGCCCGGTGCTGGCGGAGGACTGGAACCACCACGGTGGACACGAGACACGGTCGCCGATCAAGCACGTGATCGTCATCATCGGCGAGAACCGCAGCTTCGACCACGTGTTCGCGACCTACGTGCCTGAGCGGCACGACGAGAGCGTGTTCAACCTGCTCTCGCAGGGCATCGTCAAGCTCGATCACAACAAGAACGCGATCCCCGGGCCTAACTTCGAAAAGGCACATCAGCAAGCCGCAACCGACACCGGCCTGAACGATGCGTTCCTGCTGAGCCCGCCGAAGCAGAACTTCCCGAAGGACCAGTTGCCGGCTCCGCTGGTCGGCGGCCCCAAGGTCTCCTACATCCCGAACAAATGCGGCAGCTCGCCGATCACCACCTGCGAAGCGTCGCTTGCGCTGGCGCAGCAGTCGGAATCCGGCCTGCCGTCCGAGTACTACCAGTACCTGTTGACCGGCGGCACCGGTCAGACGTCGGCGACCCCCGACGCGCGCATCACCAATGTCAGCGCGCTGCCGGCCGGTCCGTTCCAGCTCACCAACAGCGATGCGATGCCCTACGACACCTATTCGGCGAGCCCGGTGCATCGCTTCTACCAGATGTGGCAGCAGCTGAACTGCAACCACTCGGCGGCCAGCCGCGACAATCCGTCGGGCTGCGGCGGCAATCTGTTCGCCTGGGTCGAGGTGACCGTCGGCGCCGGCGCCAATGGCGCGGCGCAGCCCTCCAACTTCTCGACGGACTATTCGCCGACGGCGACGACCACGGGCGAAGGTTCGACGGCGCTCGGCTTCTACAACGTGCAGAAGGGCGACGTGCCGTACTTCACGTCTCTCGCGCAGAAATACGCGATGAGCGACAACTTCCACCAGTCCGTCAACGGCGGCACCGGTGCCAACCACATCATGTTCGGTCATGCCGACATGCTTTATTTCAGCGACACCTACGGCAACGCCGCCGTGCCGCCGAACGGCACGCAGGTGTTCGGCGGCACGCCCGACGCCGGCATCGTGCATCAGATCGAGAATCCGAATCCGGCTGTCGGCACCAACAACTGGTACACCGAGGACGGCTACGGCGCCGGCGGCAATGGCGGCTTCCCGGCGCCCTACCAGACGAGCCCGGTGTCCGGCGGCGGCTCCTACAGCGACTGCTCGGATCCGAGCCAGCCTGGCGTCAAGCCGATCCTGGACTATCTGAAGGGGCTCCGGATCAATCCGAACTGCGAACCGGGTCACTACTATCTCTTGAACAACTACAATCCGGGTTATTTCGGCAACGGCAAGAACGCCTACACCGACACCAATCCGTCCAACACGCCGTTCACGATCCCGCCGTCGACCCGCAAGAGCATCGGCGACAGCCTGAACGAGCGCAACGTCTCCTGGAAGTATTACGGCGACCAGTGGAACAACTACGTCAACGATCCCTACCAGCTCAACTGGGGCGTGGCTGGTCCGAATGCCGACGAGTACTGCAACATCTGCAATCCGTTCCAGTACGACACCTCGATCATGTCGCACCCGGACCAGGTCGCCGCCCATATCAAGGACTCGTCTGACCTGTACTCCGACCTCTCCAAGCATTCGCTGCCGGCGGTCTCGATCGTCAAGCCGAGCGGCTTCACCGACGGCCACCCGGCGTCGTCCAAGCTCAACCTGTTCGAAGGCTTCACGAAGAAGATCGTCGATCAGGTCCAGGCCTCCGACTACGCCAAGGACACGGCGATCTTCATCACCTTCGACGAGGGTGGCGGCTACTTCGACTCAGGCTATGTGCAGCCGCTCGATTACTTCGGCGACGGCACGCGGATTCCGCTGATCGTGGTGTCGCCGTTCGCGCGGCAAGGCCACATCTCGCATGAATATGCCGATCACGTCTCGATCATCAAATTCATCGAGCGCAACTGGGACCTGCAGCCGATCACCCATCGCAGCCGCGACAACTTCCCGAACCCGGTTGCGACGCCCAATAATCCCTATGTTCCGGTCAACAGCCCGGCGCTCAGCGATCTCTTCGACTTCTTCGACTTCGACGGCGGCGACCATCATCATGGCGGCGGCTGGGAGCACTGACGACCGCTGACGACACACCAATCCGCCGGCCCGAAAGGGCCGGCGGATTTCATTTGCCCCCAGCTGGATGTCCATAGCCAGCGCGAGCCTGTAAGGTATCCGGCTTCGTCTCTGTGGAAATCCTGCTCAATGACATCAATCGGTTTCCGCCAAGCCCAAGCGGCCGACCTGCCGGCGATCATTGCGCTGCTTGCCAACGACGTCCTGGGGCAGCAGCGGGAGGATAAGAGCTCGCCGCCGAATCCAAAATATGTCGATGCATTCGATGCCATCGTCGCCGATCCCAACCAACTGCTGGTCGTGGCGACTGCGGATGACGAGGTGATCGGCACGCTGCAACTCACCTTCATCCCCGGAATGGCGCGGCTGGGAGCCTGGCGCGGGCAGATCGAAGCGGTCCGAATTGCCGAGACGCACCGCAACTCGGGCGTTGGGCAGCAGATGTTCGAATGGGCGATCGCGCAATGCAGGGCGAGAGGCTGCAACCTCGTGCAGCTCACGACCGACAAGGCGCGCCCCGATGCGCACCGCTTCTATGAGCGGCTGGGATTCACCGGTAGCCACATCGGCTACAAGCTGATGCTCTGACGCGACCGCCGAGCCCGCCCTGTCATCACGTCCGTCTATTTGTTCCGGTCACCACCAAGAAGATTCTTGTAGACCTTCCCATCCTTCATGATGACCACGAAGTTCTTTGCCGGGTCTTCTATCAGCTTGATGTTGTCGATCGGGTCGCCGTTGACCAACAGAAGGTCGGCCAGCGCGCCTTCCTCCACCACGCCCAGTCTGCCCGGATACGGATTTCGAGGCCCAGACAGACCGAGCAATTCGGCATTCGTCGATGTCGCCATCGTGAGCGCTTCGGCCGGCGTATACCATCGCGTGAGCGTCGTCAGCATGGCTCCTTGCCGGTCGGCGAGCGCCTTCGAGAACAAGACGTCGGTGCCGAATGCCGTCTTCAACTTGTACTTCTTCGCAAAGCCGTAGACCCTGTCGGTGCCGGCAACGACCTGTCGCATCTTGTCCTGCTCCGCAGGCCCAAGGACGCTGGCGCCCGACAGATCGACGAAGGGCTGGGTGCTCAGCCAAATTCCCTTCTCGGCCATCAGGCGGGCCGTCGCGTCGTCCATCAGGTGACCGTGCTCGACACATTTGGCTCCCGCTGCGATCGATCGCTGGATCGCGACCGGCGTGTAGGCGTGTACGGCGACATAGGTCCCCCAGTTCTCGGCAGCTTCGACCGCGGCGCGCAGCTCCGGTTCAGTGAATGTGGACACATCGAGCGGACTGAATGGCGACGCGACCCCGCCGCCCGCGGTGAGCTTGACCTGCGTAGCCCCCTGCATGAGCTGCTCGCGCGCGCGCACACGGACCTCATCGGGGCTGTCCGCGACCATGGCGCCGCCTATCCTCTCCATGCGGCTGAGCATGCCGCCGATCGTTCTGGGCAGTTCGGACAGCTGCCGGAAGTCGCCATGGCCGCTGGTGATGGTGATCATGGCACCGGATGGGTAGATGCGCGGACCGGCGACGAGCCCCTCGTCGATCGCCCGCTTGAGGGAAAAGGCCGGCCCGCCCATGTCGCGAACGGTGGTAAAGCCGCGCATCAGCGTGGCCGTTGCTTCCGCGGCCGCAAGGAGATTGGTGTAGCCGACATCACCGGCTATCGCGGTCGCCGGCGTCGGGCGTATCAGCATCGCATGCCAATGCGCGTCGATCAGCCCGGGCATCAGCACCCGTCCGTCGCCGGCGATCACCTGCGCGTCGGCCGTGATCGCCGCAGTCGAAATCTTCTCGATCTTGTTGTTCCGGATCAGCACATTGGACGGCCCGGAGAGCGCGCCATTCTTGCCATCAAAGACGCGGACATTCTGGAACAGCACGCCGGTATCCTGCTGAGCTTGCGCAGGCAGCGGGCCAAGGAGGCTCAACCCAATCGAGGCGATCAGTGCAGGCACCCCGAAGCTTTTGCTCAAATCTGACATGTCCACGCTCCGCCTATGGCACATCGCTCGAGATTATCATTGATCTCGCTGTGTAGGAGGGGCCGACCTGATTGCGGCTGGAAGGGATTGACGGCCTACCGGGCTGCTCTGGCGGCAGGCTGCAAAGCGTAGGTCAGCCATCCGACGCCATGAGACAGCAGATCGATCCCCAGCAACAGCCCGAGCACCCACAGGCCGGTTGCCGGAAACCCGGTCAGAATGACGAGGCCTGCCAGGACGCCAAACAGCCCGGAGGCCAGCATGATCCAGCCGGCCTGCCGCCAATGGCCGATGCCGACCAGCATGCGCACAATACCGGAGACCAACAGCAGGAGACCGAGCGCATAGGTCAGGATCAGCGCACTCGTCACCGGCTGGCTCAGCATAACGATTCCGCATGCAAGGTAGAGGACCCCGAGCAGAAGCTGCCACACGAACCCGCCCCAGCCCTTGGTCCAGAACGCGTGCATGATTTCGAACGCACCGGCGACGATTGCCGTCCAGCCGATGAAGATGGCGCTGATCACGGTGAAGAGCACGACATCGCCCAGGACCAGAAGGCCCGCGGCGATCATGACGAGCCCAAGCAGCACACACACCCATAAAGGTGGGCCCGGCAGGCCGCGGAGCATTGTGGAACTGTTCTCATAGGTGGCCATGTCATCCTCCCTAATCCCAAGCGGCCGCGGCGCGTGCCAACTAGGCCGATCGTTCACCCTCGCCTGTCGCTCCGTCGTCCGGTATTTCTCCCGGCCGGTAATTCGGCAGCCGGCCCGCGGGAATGACTGCGAGCAAGGCGAGGCCGGCCATGATCAACAATCCGATCTTCAACGCGCGCAGGCGCGCTTCGGTGTTGACGCGCACCGCTTCCTCGATCTGCTGCGGCGTACCGCTGGTGCCTTCGAGCACGCTACGCAGCCGGTCATTGCTGACGAAGGTGATGTTGCCGAGATCGACCTGGCTCTGGAGCTCCTTGGTCAGCACCGGACTGGCCGCGATCCTGCCGAGCGCGATCGTACTCAACAGACCGACGAGAAGCGCTCCGGCAACCGCGGTGCCGACTGCAGCCGCCAGATTCTGTGAGGTTCCGCGCAAAGACCCGACGTCCCCGGCCAATTCCTTGGGCGAGGCCGTGACCAGAACGTTGAACAGCAGCGTCACCAGGGAGCCCTGGCCAATGCCGAACAGCACGAGTCCAAAGAGAACGGGAAACTCGCTCCAGTCGTTGCGCACGACGAACGCGAGCCATAGCAACGCGACGGCGCAGAGGCCAAAGCCGAAGCGTCCGATCTGGCGAGGCGTCAGTTTTTCATAGAGATTGACAATCAGCATCGCCGACAGAAAAACGGTCAGATTGAAGGGCATCATCGCGATCGCCGTCGCAATGGGCGAACGTCCCTGCACGATCTGGATGTAGAGCGGCACCGTGAAGTTCAGGGCCGCCTCGAGCGCCACAACCGCGAACAGCGCATAGACGGCACACCTCTCCTCCGGCGAGTCGATCACCTGCAACGCCAGCAGGGGCGTTTTCCCTGCGGCCTGTTGCCGATGCGTCCACATCAGGAACGCCTGCCCGAGTACGATGCCAAGCACGATCAGGACCGGTGCCGGCGAAACGCCCAGCAAGTCGAACGGCGCGTTAGGCGTCGCCAGGATCACCCCCCAACCGTTCAAATTATTGAATCCGAAACTGATAAAGATGATTGCGCTCGCGGCAAGAACGACGCCGATCAGATCGATCTGAACATCCTGGCGACCGCGGTCGGGCCGCAGGCGGAAACTCAGGGCGAAAGCGATCGCAGAAGCAGCAATGAGAATCCCGAACGCGGGGCGCCAGCCGATATAGGTGCCGAGCAACCCACCGATGACAAATGCCAGCACGCCGGCGGCAGCCCGCGCCGAGCCAAGCGCACCAAGGGCCGTCGCTTGCTGGCGTCCGGCATAGTTCTCGGCAATCAGCGCGACGAGCGAAGGCACGATCACCGCGCCCGCAGCGCCGCAAAGCGCCTGAGCGGAAATCATCACCGAGGCCGTGGGGCTGAACGTCATCGCGATCTGAGATATCAGGAAGAGCACGACGGCAACGCGAAAGACCTGCACCGCCCCGAACCTTTGGGCGAGTTTCGCGCCGAGCATCACGAACCCGGCCACCAGCATCGAGTAGGCCACGATTCCGGTCGCGACTGTGGTCGGCGGCACGCCGAAGCTGGCCACCATTCCCCCCATGGCAACCGGCAACGACGCGACATTGAACGACATGATCATCTGACCGAAGGCGATCGCGATCATGGGCACCCATGATGCACGCTCTTCCTGATGAACGTCGCCGATCGAGATAGCTTGCGTTGCCATCGCGTCCTCCAACCTGCCTGGTGTTGCGATCGATCGAGCCACGGCTCTACCGATCCTCAGAGCATCTTGTTTCACTCGTCCGGTTGGGACACGAACAGATCCATGCCCAGTCTTTGCGACAGGAACTTCGCGGCGAGCTGCCCTCGCACACTGTTGCCGGCCGCATCCAGTGGCGGGGCGAAGGTGCCGAAACCACCTTTCCCCGGAGAAACCGCAACGATACCGCCGCCGATGCCGCTTTTGCCGGGTAGACCGATGTCGTACAGCCAGTCGCCCGACGTCTCGTACAGCCCTGCAGTGACCATGACGGCCAATGCATAGTGGCACACGGCCGCATCGACCACCCGCTGCCGGGTGACTGGATTGACCCCGCCGTCAGCCAGCGTCGCGCCCATCACGGCGAGATCCCTGGCGCTCACATTGAGGGAGCACTGCCGGGTGTAGAGATCGGTCGCCTGTTTGGCGTCGCAGTAGATCCGGTCATAGCTCTCCAGCAGCCGGGCGATACTTCGATTGCGAAAATTCGTCTTCGACGCCGACGCGTAGACTTCCTCGTTGAGCGGGAGCTTGCGACCGGCAAAGCGTGAAAGGCCGTCATGGATCAACCGCCATCGCTCTTCCGCGCTCGCACCCGGAACGAGGCTGGTGGTCGCGATCGCACCTGCGTTCACCATCGGGTTGGTGCGCCCGGCCCCGTGCTCGATTGCCGCCAGCGAATTAAACGGCAGCCCGGTCGCATTCGCGCCCAGTCTTGCTCGCGCCTCCTCAGGGCCGATGGCCTCGCACACCAGCGCGAACACGAATGGCTTCGACACACTCATGATCGAGAATTCGTATTCGATGTCGCCGGCACCGTAGATGCGCCCGCTGGCACCGGCCACGCAGATGCCGAACAGTTCACTCGGCACCCTGGCCAAGGCCGGATAAACCTGCGAATTGGTCCCTTCGCTGTTCGACTTGAAGCGCAGATGAGCTTGGGACACCAGCTCCTGCACCATCTCGGGATCGGGCAAGTGCCCCGTCGAGATGTAAGGCCGCTCCGCTTGTTCAGCGATCGAAGGTGGCCACATTGGCTTTCCTTCCCGATTTCGACCTTGGTGTTTCAGGTCTTCCAGTCGGCAACCGGAAGTAGGCACCCAAAAAAACACGGAGTCAACGACCGGGCTGATGGCGCTATCAGGTAAGCAGCATTGCCCAATCATCAGATGCGCAATTGAATCAAAGAGAAGTCATCAGGCCATCAACGAGATTTCCATCGCTGGCGCTCGAGAGTACGATCGCCGCGTGCGGATGTGAGCCCGCCGCCTGTCCAAACAACACCGGCCCGCGGCGATGGCGGCAATGACCGCATCACTTGAATGGTGAGGTTGATCATGGTGGCGCGCGCAAGCGACGGACAGCTTTTGCTGGTGAAGAAGCTGGGTGGGCTTTTTGCTATCATTCTTGGCTGCCTGCTGACAGCGGTCGGTGTGACATTCGAATCCACCAGCACAATTGTCGTCGGCGTCCTGTTTCTTGTGCTCGGCGCGGCCCTGCTCGCGCTCAAGATCATGAGACGAAATCAAACTGGTCCGTTTGGATAGCCTTCCGGCCAAATAGACCGACGCAACCGGGGCAATTTCAATTGTGGGGACGCGGCTGCAATCGCAACCGGCGAGCCCGCCATTGCGGTCGAGGGGACGCTTGCTCAATTTCGGTATATTGGAAATTTATCCCTGATTTGCCCGACGTGTCAAGTTGCCTTGTCGAACGCCGGCAGCCGCCAGCTACTTTGCATGGGGTTGTTTTCGATATTTTGGCAGCGCGCACCTGCGGCGGGGAGTTCCTCCACCGTCACCCGCAGTTATGCCGGCAAGGCACGATGCGATACGCATGGTAACGGGTGCTCGCGTTGCACGGCAGCGCGTTCTGCGGCCAGCCATCACGGCTTCTGATAGATCACATGACCTGCGCGGATGGTGGTGCTCACCTTCGCGAGGTTGCCGACGTCGCTGAGCGGATCGCCGTCGAGCACCACGAGATCGGCGTCAAAGCCCTGCTCCACCTTGCCTTTCTTCGCGGCCTTGAAGAACCGCGCCGGATTGGTGGTCAGCGAGGCCAGCACCTGGCGCTCCGACAGCGCGCGATGCATCAGCTCGACTTCCTGCGTGGTGTCGTACTGCGTGGTGAAGCCGACATCGGTACCGAACAGCACCGTGCCGCCATTCTCGGAGAACTGCTTGAGCTGGTTGACGGTCGCGGCCACCAGACGGTTGGTGACACCAGGGTCGAGCACGACGGTGGTGAACAGTGCCAGCGTCGGGATCAGCGCAGTCCCCTGCGCCTTGAACCGCGCCAGCTGGTCCTCGCTATAGGCGCGCTCGCTCGGCGTGGTGTGCGCGAGCACGTCGACATCCGATGCGATCACCGTCTCCACACCGATCTTGTTCTGCGGGTGGGCGAACACCGGCCTGCCCTGCGCATGCGCGACGTCGACGGCCGCCTTGGCAATGGCCGGGTCCATGTTCACGACCGGCTTGTCTCCCATGAACGCGCCGGTGAACAGCTTGATGCCGTCCTCGCCCATCGCCAGCCAGTCCCGCGCCCACTTCGCAGCCTCCTCCGGCGTCGCAGCTTCCGGAAGCTGTATTTCAGGCGGCAGGTACACAGGATGGCCGCCCTTGGGAAAGACGTTGCCGGCCAGCAGGATGTTGGGACCGGCGACTTCGCCCGCCGCAATGCGCCGGCGCAGCGGCAGCGTATTTCTTGGATCGGAGCCGAGATCCCAGACCGTGGTGAAGCCCCAGCGCGTCAGCATCTCCTGCATGTGCTGCGTCAATGCCGCGGCCGGTGCGGCGCCGGCCCCGCGCCAGACATTTTGCGTGAAATGCACATGGCTGTTCCAGAACCCGGCAACGATGGTCTTGCCGGTACAATCGATCACGCGCGAATCCGAGGGCAGCGTGACGTCGCCGGACTTGCCGACCGCACTGATGACTCCGTCGGTCATCACGATCACCGCATCCGGCAGCGCAGCCGCATCGGGCGAGGCGTAGACGCTGCCACCGCGCAGCACGACGGTCTCGGCATGCACCGCCACTGAGGCGAGAACCGAGCCAACAACAACAAGCGCGACGCGTAGCCAGGTCCCGATCATGGACAGCCCTTTCAAGATTGCACGCCGGCAACGGCCGGCGCGCGGCAACATAGAGGCTGCGCGCGGCGCGGTTTGATCGTTCTTGCTGTCGGAAACGGATTTGCGGGCGGCCGCCCGTCACTCCTCGGGCGCGTTCTCGATCGGGTCGAAGCGGTCGGCCTCGAGCCCGAGCAGATTCCAAGATTGCAGCATGTGCGGCGGCAGCGGCGCGGTCGCATCGATCACGCCGCCGCGCGGATGCGGAATCACGATGCGGCGGGCCAAAAGATGCAGCCGGTTCTGCAGGCCGCCGGGCAGCTGCCAGTTCTCCTTGTTGAAATATTTGGGGTCGCCCACGATCGCGTGGTCGATATGCGCCATATGGGCGCGCAATTGATGGGTGCGGCCGGTCACCGGCTTGAGCGACACCCAGGCAAGCTTGGTCGCCGAGGTCTCGACCACGGCGTAATAGGTCACCGCGTGGCTGGCGCCCTCGTCGCCATGCGCCGCGATCCGCATGATGCTGTCCTCCTCGCTCTCCTCCTTGGCGAGGTAGGTCGAGATGCGGCCCTGCTTCGGCTTCGGCACGCCGGCGACCAGCGCCCAGTAGATCTTGCGCGCCGAGCGATGACGAAACGAACCGGTCAGCGCGGTCGCGGCAAAGCGCGTCTTGGCGATCAGCAGACAGCCCGAGGTCTCCCGGTCGAGCCGATGCACCAGGCGCGGCTTCTGCCCCTTGGCGTCGCGCATCACCTCCAGCATGTCGTCGACATTGCGCGTGATGCCGGAGCCGCCCTGAACCGCCAGACCTGCGGGCTTGTTCAGCACCATCACGTCGGCGTCCTCGAACAGGATCATGTCCTTGAGGTCCTGCAGGGTCTTCTTGGCGGCTTCAGAGAGGCTGGCGGCGGCCTTCGGCGTATCGAGCTTGAGCGGCGGAATACGGACGCTCTGGCCTTCTTCCAGCCGGTCCTTGCTGTCCGCACGCTTGCCATTGACGCGCAACTCGCCCTTACGAACGATGCGCTGGATGTGGGAAAACGACAGGCCGGGGAAACGCGCCTCGAGAAAGCGGTCGACGCGCATGTTGTTCTCGTCCGCCGTCACGACCACGGTCTGCACCTTGGTCGGTAGCGGCGGTGGCTCGGCGACATGCTTCTCGGGCTCAGGCACGAAGGGCTTGGGCGCACGCTGCTTGTCGCCAAGCCGCACCACTGGCTTGCCGCCCGGACGATGCGCCGGCCCCCGCTCGGCCGCCGAGCCGCGATGGGGACGCGCACCCTTGGGACGCGCGCCTTTGGCGCGGTCGGCGGCAGGGCGGAGGGGTCTCTTGACGCGGCGGCTCATGGGGTTGCAACTCCGAAGTTAGGCCGTTGGGTAGCGCAAATGCCGCGAATCGTCACGGCGAAATCGGTAAATCCTGCCACATCGGCCGTGTTCGGCCGCACGCGGCAAGCGACGGAGAGCCCTGGAATGAGACTGGCGGTATCGGCTTTGGCGGCGGCCCTGACGCTCGCGGGGCCGGCGCGGGCCCAGGAGAGCCCGATGCCCGAGGAGCTCGCCTGGAAGCTCCTGGAACTCGGCCGCGTCGTCGAGATGCCCAAGACGGCCGCGCTCTACGCACCGCTGCAACAGAGGGAGCCCTATCAGGGCGTCAAGGTCGAGCGCGACGTCAAATACGGCCCCGCCGACCGCCATCTGCTCGACGTCTTCACGCCGGACGCAGCGTCGCCGCCACGCCCGGTGCTGATCTACATCCATGGCGGAGGCTTTGTCGCTGGCAACAAGCGCACGCCTGGCAGCCCGTTCTACGACAACGTCATGCTGTGGGCCGCCAAGAACGGCTTTGTCGGCGTCAACGCGACCTATCGCCTGGCGCCGGCGTTTCCCTGGCCGGCCGGCGCGGAAGACATGGGCGCGATCGTGCGATGGGTCGCGGAGAACATCGTGCTCCGCGGCGGCGATCCCAAACGCATCTTCCTGATGGGCCAGTCGGCCGGTGCGATCCATGTCGCGAGCTATGTCTCGCACGGCGAATTCCACAAGGTGAAGGGCGACGGCCTTGCCGGCGCGATCATGGTGTCCGGCATCTACGATCTGACGGCTTCGCCCGTCGGCGATGCCGAGCTCGTCTATTACGGCTCCGACCCCTCGCGCTACGCCGAGCGCTCCTCGCTGCAGGGTCTCGTCGCGAGCCCGATCCCGTTCCTGATCACCGCAGCCGAGCTCGATCCGCCGCGCTTCGTCGAGCAATTCGAGCTCATGAAGCAGGCCAGCTGCAAGCGGCCAAGCGGCTGCGCCCGCAGTTTCATGCTGCCGCAGCACAGCCACATGTCGGAGGTCTATGCGATCAACACCCCGGACACGCGACTGACCGACGAGATTTTGGAGTTTGTGAAGAGCGTGAAGTGAGGAGCTATTTGCCGCCCCGCTCCTTGCGAAGCCTGTCCCAATAATCCAGCCGCTTGCGGATCTCGCGCTCGAAGCCTCGGTCGGGCGGATCGTAAAAAGTCTGGCGGCCCAGGGCTTCCGGAAAGTAGTCCTGGCCGGAGAACGCGTCGGGCATGTCGTGGTCATATTGATAGCCGGAGCCATAGCCCTCCGACTTCATCAGCTTGGTCGGTGAATTCAGGATGTGCTTTGGCGGCAGCAGCGAGCCATTCTGCTTCGCGGTCTGCATCGCCGAGCCGAACGCGGTGTAGACCGCGTTCGATTTCGGCGCGGTGGCGAGATAGACTACGGCCTGCGCGATCGCGAGTTCACCTTCGGGTGAGCCCAGGAAATCATAGGCATCCTTGGCGGCGTTGCAGACCGCCAGCGCCTGCGGATCGGCAAGACCGATGTCCTCGACCGCCATGCGCACCACGCGCCGCGCCAGAAAGAGCGGATCCTCGCCGGCATCGAGCATGCGCGCGAGGTAGTACAAGGCTGCATCCGGATCGGAGCCGCGCACCGACTTGTGCAGCGCCGAGATCAGATTGTAGTGACCATCGGCCGACTTGTCGTAGATCGGCGCGCGGCGCTGCAGGATGGCCTGCAGCTGCTCGGCGTTGAACACCTCGCCCTTGCGCGCGGCGCGCCAGACCTCCTCGGCGAGCGTCAGCGAGGCGCGGCCGTCGCCGTCGGCCATCCGCACCAGCACGGCGCGGGCTTCCGCATCGAGCGGCAGGCTCTTGCCCTCGACCTTCTCGGCATTGGCGAACAGGCGTTCGATCGCAGCGGTATCGAGCGAGTGAAACACCAGCACGCGGGCGCGCGACAAGAGCGCCGCGTTGAGCTCGAACGACGGATTTTCGGTGGTGGCGCCGACCAGCACCACGGTGCCGTCCTCCATCACGGGCAGGAAGGAATCCTGCTGCGCGCGGTTGAATCTGTGCACCTCGTCGACGAACAGCAGCGTGCCCTTGCCGGTCTCACGGCGGGCGCGCGCGGCATCGAACGCCTTCTTCAGGTCGGCGACACCGGAGAACACCGCGGAGATCTGCTCGAAATGCAGCTCGGTGGCGTCGGCCAGCAGCCGCGCCACCGTGGTCTTGCCGGTGCCGGGCGGTCCCCAGAACACCAGCGAGCCCAGCGTGCGCGTCTCCAGCATGCGGGTCAGCGCGCCGTCGGGGCCGAGGATGTGATCCTGGCCGACGACGTCGGCCAGCGTACGCGGGCGCAGCCGGTCCGGCAGCGGGTGCGGCGCGTCCTGCTCCATCCCTGCCGCAGCGAACAGGTTGCTTACTTCCCGCGGTTGCTTTGGGCTCACTTGGGGCTCACTTGGGGCTCATCCGCCGAGCGTCACGTTGATCTGCTGGCCGCCGCGCACCAGCGTGATGCGCCACACCCGCGTCCCCGTCTTCGATGCCTTCTCGAGGTCGCTGGTCCGCGCGATCTTCTCGTTGTTGACGGCGAGGATGATGTCACCCTTCTGGAAACCGACATTGGCGGCGGTGCCGTCATCGGCGAGCTCGGTCACCACGACGCCCTCGGCGCCGGCGTCGAGATGCAGCTCGTCAGCCAGCGCCGGCGAGATGTTGGCGACCCTTGCGCCCTGGAACGGCGAGCGCGCAGTCAGCACGATCTCGTCGCGGTTGGTATCGGGCGCGGTCTCGAGCGGCACGGTGAGCTTCACCGGCTTGCCGGCGCGCTGCACCTCGATCTCCGCGCTGCCGCCGAGCGGGCGGGTCGCGAAGCGGTAGTCGAACGCGTTGGGGTCGTCGATCGCCTGGCCGTCGATGCCCACGATCAGGTCGGAGAGCTTCAGCCCGGCCTTCGCCGCCGGGCTGTTCGGCGCGACATTGGCGACCAGCGCGCCGGTCGGCAGCTTCAGCCCGAGCGTCTCCGCGATCTCCGGTGTGACCGCCTGCAGCCGCGCGCCGAGCCATGGCCGCTTCACATTCTTGCCACCGCCCTTCGCGGAGGCCACCACCACGCGCACCATGTTGGCGGGGATCGCAAAGCCGATGCCTTGCGAGCCGCCGGAGCGCGAGAAGATCGCGGTGTTGATGCCGGCGAGCCGGCCGGTCATGTCGACCAGCGCGCCGCCGGAATTGCCGGGATTGATCGCGGCATCGGTCTGAATGAAGAATTGATAATCCGTGATCCCGACTTGAGTGCGCGCCAAGGCCGAGATGATGCCGTGCGTCACGGTCTGGCCGACGCCGAACGGATTCCCGATCGCGAGCACGACGTCGCCGACCTGCAGCTGGTCGGAGTTCGCGAAATCCAGCGTCGCGAACTTCTCCTTGTTGGTCCCCTTCAGCCGCAGCACCGCAAGGTCGGTGCGGCTGTCCTTCAGCACGATCTCGGCCTCATATTCGCGCTTGTCGGCAAGCGATACCTTCACCTGGTCGGCGCCCTCGATCACGTGATTGTTTGTGACCACGAGGCCCGAACCATCGACCATCACGCCGGAGCCAAGCGAACGCTGCATCTGCTCGGGCTGCTGCCCGGGCACGCCGAAAAATCGACGAAAAATAGGATCGTCCAGGAATGGATTGCGGTTCTGCACGGTCTTGGCAGCATAGACATTGACCACCGCCGGCTGCACTCGCTGCACGATCGGCGCATAGGACAGCTGCAGCTCGGCCTGCGAGGACGGCACGCGGCGGTCCTGGGCCGCGGCAGGGCCGAGATTCCCAATGAAAGCCAACGTGCACAGAGCGGATAGGGCAGCAAAGCGGACGGGTCGGAGCATTCTCACCTCTCGTGGAAAACGCCGGAATATAGGCGTGTTCGCCGGGCAATTGAAGGGCGCCGGGCCCGATAACTGCCCCCCGCCGCCGCGGTGCAAAACCCGTGGCAGCCGCGTTGAAGCGCGCCGCCAAACTTCTATGATGATTGTCATCTCACTGCGCCGCTCCGCTTGTTGCCCGCGGACAACAAGCGGAACTGCGATGCTAGGCAGCGCTGTCGTGCGTCAGTCACGATCAACTCCTAGGACGTTTCAGTGAGTGAGTGGGGACTTCAAACACAACAGGGGTGCACAATGAGTGCGACAAAAGTTGGTGCAATCGCCATAGGGCTGGCAGGGGCGCTCGCCGCCTCGCCGGCCTATTCACAATCCGCCGGGGGCGGCAGCGATGCCGAGATCGCGCTGCTGAAGCAGCAGCTGAAGATGCTCGAGCAGAAGCTCGACAACCTTCAGAAGCAGACCAACGCCAACACCGCGACCGCAGCCAGCGCAAACGCCAACGCGAAGGCCGCGGACGCCAAGGCCGCGCGGGTCGCAACCGCCAATGCCGCCATCCCGGTCAAGGGTCCGGTCGCGCCTTCAGGCGTCGTGGTGACGTTGCCGAACAACCGGCCGACGATCTGCACCGCGGACGAACAGAACTGCATCGCGATCACGAGCCGCATCCACTGGGACGTCGGCGGTTACGACTATCGTCCGAACACCGCGGGCACGTCGCCGCAGAAGCTCGACAGCGGCGAGAATCTCCGCCGCGCCCGCATCGGCGTGATCGGCAAATTCTTCGGCGACTGGAATTACGCGCTGATCTACGACTTCGGCGGTTCGTCCGACGGCTTCGGTGGCACGGCGGCGGGGTCGCTGCCCGGCGGCGGCACCTCCGGCGTCGAGAATGCCTATCTCAGCTACACCGGCTTCAAGCCGTTCGGCGGCAAGATGGCGATCGAAGGCGGCATCATGGATCTGCCCTGGACGCTCGACGAGTCCACCAGCTCCAACGACATCCTGTTCATGGAGCGCGCCTCGGCCGGCATCATCGCGCAGAACGTCGCGGCGGGCGATTTCCGTTCGGCCGCCGGCACCCGCTGGTGGAATGACCAGCTCTGGCTCGGCGGCTATGTCACCGGACCGACCACTGGCCAGATTCACTCGGCGTCCAGCGTCACCCCGCCCGGATCATCGGAGCAGTATGGCGCGGTCGTCCGCGTCGCCGGCAATCCGATCAGCGGCAACAACTATTCGGTGCATATCGGCGCCGACGCGGAATGGCTGATCCAGCCGCCGCGCAATCTGGTGACGCAGGCGCAGACCCTGACGCTTAGCGACCGGCCCGAGCTGCGCATCGATCCGACGACGCTGATTTCGACCGGTGCGATCGCCAACGTCTCCGGGGCGCAGGTCTACGGCGTCGAGGCGGCGGCGACCTATGGCCCGTTGATCGCACAGGGCGAGTACTACTGGTTCAACGTCGATCGCACTGCGAATACCGGGCTGCCGCCGTTCGGCGCGTCGAGCCTGAAATTCGACGGCGGTTACGCGCAGGTCGGCTATGTGCTGACCGGCGAGAATCACGCCTACAACCCGGCAACGGCCTCCTATGGCGGTATCAAGCCGCATGATCCGTTCTCGCTCGCCAGCGGCGGCTGGGGCGCCTGGGAAATCGCCGGCCGCGTGAGCCAGATGAACCTCAACGATCAGATCGGCCAGGCGGTCGGCATCGCCGGTGGACGGCAGACCGTCTACACCGCCGCGCTGAACTGGTATGTCAACAACAACGTCCGCTTCATGCTGAACTACCTGCACGGCGACGTCGCCAAGCAGGCGTCGGCGACTTCGACTGCGGATGTCGGCTCGAAGTTTGATGCGGTCGCGCTGCGCACGCAGGTTGCGTTCTGAGACGATCCGATCCGTCGTCGACGAACAGACGGCCGGGGCATCGCTCCGGCCGTTTTCATTTCAACTGCTCTCACGGCGTGGGCGCGCTACGACTGCCGCTCCAGCGTCTACATATCTAGACCGGCCTTATCCAGTTCGCTCCTCATTCGACCGGAAAAATCGACGATCTGCTGCTTGTCGAATCCGCAATATGTCGGAGCGATTTCTCAGGGACATTTGCGCGAGAGCAGCCCCGCAGCGAATTATGTATCTCAGCTCTTCTGGTGTTACCTTGATTTGCATCTCGTAATTCCCGGACAAAGGCATGGCATTGCTCACGCAGGAGCACGCTTCTACGCCGCGCGCTTGGACTTCTTCACGACGACCTCAGGCGCTGGCGCGCAGGATAGCCGCTCCTGATGGCCCTCGCCCCACGCTTTCAGAATATCGATCACCGGACGCAAGCTCTCGCCAAGTTCGGACAGCGTGTATTCGACCCGCGGCGGCACTTCGGCATAGACCTTGCGGATCACGAGACCATCGTCCTCGAGCGCGCGCAGCTGCTTGGTCAGCATGCGCTGGGTGATGCCGGGCATCCGCCGCCGCAACTCGCCGAAGCGCTGGGTGCCGGCCTGCAGATGATACAGGATCACGCCCTTCCATTTGCCGTCGATCAGGTCGAGCGCCGCCTCGACCGCGCAGCCCGGCCGGCGCGCGAAATTCTTCCGTTTCATCGGTATTTTCCCAATAGTATACAAACAGGGACTAGTTCCCTGATTTTACAGTACTTGCCAAATGGACGCCAGCGCGACAGGTATCACGGCAGGCAATCGCCCATTACGGAGACCAGGCATGAAGGCCGTCGGATACCAAAAATCGCTGCCGATCGAGGCGGCGGACTCGCTCGTCGATTTCGAGATCGCCAAGGCCGAGCCGAAGGGGCGCGACATCAGAGTCGCGGTGAAGGCCATCTCGGCCAACCCGGTCGACTACAAGGTGCGCAAGCGCGCGGCGCCGACCGACGGCGGCTACAAGATCCTCGGCTTTGACGCAGCCGGCGTGGTCGACGCGGTCGGGCCCGACGTCTCCCTCTTCAAGCCCGGCGACGAGGTGTTTTACGCGGGCTCGATCCTGCGCCAGGGCACCAATTCGGAATTTCATCTGGTCGACGAGCGTATTGTCGGCAACAAGCCGGCATCGCTGTCCTTCGCGCAGGCGGCCGCCCTGCCGCTGACCTCGATCACCGCATGGGAGCTGTTGTTCGACCGGCTCGGCGCCGTGCCGGGCAAGAGCCTCGATCCGCGCACGCTGCTGATCACCGGTGGCGCCGGCGGCGTCGGCTCGATCCTGATCCAGCTTGCACGCCGCCTCACCGGACTCACCGTGGTCGCAACCGCGACGCGGCCTGAGTCGCAGAAATGGTGCCTCGATCTCGGTGCGCACGCGGTGATCGATCACTCGCAGCCGATGAAGGAGCAGATCGAGAAGCTGAAGCTGCCGCCGGTCGGCCTCGTCGCCAGCCTCACCTTCACCGACCAGCACTACAAGTCGATCGCCGACTTCATCGCGCCGCAGGGCAAGTTCGGCCTGATCGACGATCCCGCGGAATTCAACGTCGCCGCATTCAAGGGCAAGGCGGTCTCGGTGCACTGGGAATCGATGTTCACGCGCTCGTCGTTCCAGACACCTGATATGATCGCGCAGCATCATCTGCTCAACGATGTCGCCGACCTCCTTGACAAGGGCGTGCTGCGCACCACACTCGATCAAACCTTCGGCACCATCAACGCCGCCAACCTCAAGCGCGCCCACGCGCTGCTGGAAAGCGGCAAGTCGCGCGGCAAGATCGTGCTGGAAGGCTGGTAGTAGGATCGGGACAAATGGGTAGGGTGGTGGGTTAGGCGAAGCCGTAACCCACCGCCTCTCCAAGGGCGGCGGGTTACGCTGACGCTAACCCGCCCTACCCGACTTCCCCACAGGCCGCCGCGTCGCTTTTGCCAAAGCCGCGAGATCGCCTGTATAGTTTGCGCAACGATCACCCCGTCCTCAATCCTGCCGACGCGAGACGCGGCTGGAGCGGTGGTGACGCCCACGGGGATGGGAGGAAGCCGATGAATTTGCTCACGGCCGATCCGTCGCGGATCGATCCGGAGTGGATGACGCGGGCGCTGCGCGAAGCCGGTGTGATCGACCAGGTCAGAGTCACTGATCTCGCCTGCAAGCCAGTCGGTAATGGCCTTGTCGGCGACTCCTATCGATTTCGTCTGAACTATGACGGTGACGCGCCGAACGCGCCCTTAAGCGTCATCGGCAAATTCCCGGCCGCAGATCCCGACAGCCGGCGCTCCGGTTCCGCGCACATGCTTTATGTCCGCGAAGTCGCGTTCTATCGCGAGCTGGCGGCGACCGTCGCCATTCACACCCCGCGGCCGATCCTCGCCGAAATCGATCCGGCGACCGACGACTTCACGCTGATTCTCGAAGATCTGGCGCCCGCACGTCAGGGCGACCAACTCGCCGGATGCTCGATCGCGGACTGCCGGATCGCGATGGCCGAGGCCGCCGCCCTGCATGCGCCGCGATGGAACGATCCGACGCTGGACGCGGTGCATTGCTTCGTGGTGGCAGCAAGCAGGCGCAAGGATTTTCGCGCGACGCTGCCCGCCATCATCGGTCACTACAAGGAGCGATATCGTGGCGTGATCGAGCCGGAATTCCTTGATCTGATCGACCGGCTTCCGGACGCGGTCCCGCGCTACCAGTCCGAGCAATCGACGCCGCGAACCCTGCAACACGCGGACTTCAGGCTCGACAACATCCTGTTTGACGTCCGCGGCAATACCCGACCGATGGCGACGCTGGATTGGCAGACGCTGACGGTTGGCCCTGGAATCGTCGACGTCGCCTATTTCCTGTCAGCCGGCATCGAACCGTCCGAGCGGCAGCTTCATGAAGCCGATCTGGTGCGATTCTATCATTCGGAACTGATCCGTCGCGGCGTGCGGGACTATGGCTGGGATCAGTGCTGGCGGGATTACCGGCGCTACACCCTGCATGGCATCATGATGGGCGTCGTCTCCGCACTGAGCGTGCAGCGTTCCGAGCGCGGCGACGCACTGTTCCTGAAGATGACCCGCGGCGCCTGCGCGCAAGCGCTGGATCACGACAGTTTTGCATACTGGCAGGACTAGGGAATACCGAAAGGGATCCGCGTGCTCAACAAACTCGACGACTTCCCGATCCACCAGACGCCGGAACCGATCGCGGTTCCCATCACCAGCGACCGCAATGTCTATGACCGGACCTGGTTCAACGGCTACACCGCCGACGGCGCGTATTATTTCGGCATCGGCATCGCGATCTATCCGCACCGCAAGATCCTCGATTGCGCGTTCAGCGTCGTCGAGCGCGGCGGACGGCAGCACTGCTTCTACGGTTCGCGGCGGGCGCCGATCGAGCGCACCGAGATGCAGGTTGGTCCTTTCAGACTCGAGGTGCTCGAACCGATGCTGCGCACCCGGGTCGTGCTCGACGACAATGCGACGGGGCTGGCGTGTGACCTGACCTTTTCCGCGCGCACCGCTGCGATCCAGGAAGCGCGCCAGACGCTTTGGTCGGGCGACCGCCGTGCCATGGACTCGACCCGGTTCGACCAGTTCGGCCGCTGGCACGGCGTCATCAGCCACCCCGATGGCGAGATCAAGGTCGACGATCGCTCATGCTACGGCACCAAGGATCGCTCCTGGGGCGTTCGCAATGTCGGTGAGCGCGATGTCGGAGGCGCGCCGATGCCGCCGCCGAGCGTGTTCTTCCTGTGGGCGCCGCTGGTCTGGGACGACCACATCTCGCACGCCATCTTCTTCGACGGGACGCGCGGCGAGGCGCTGGTCCGCGAGGGTATCATCGCCCCGCTCTACCGGAGCGAGGTCGAGATCCCCGGCGTCGTCGACGGGCTCGATCGCCGCATGGCGACCGCGCGGCACCGCGTGACCTACGTGCCGAACACACGGCTGGCGCGCTCGGCCGAAATCGACCTGGTCGACGTCGACGGCCACACCAGCACGATCGCGCTCGATCCGATCCTCAAATTCCAGATGAAGGGCCTCGGCTACGGTCATCCGCAATGGGGCCAGGGCATGTGGAAGGGTGAGCTCGAGATCGGCGGCGAATCGTTCGATCCTTCGACGCTCGATCCGCTGGCGCGCGAGAACGTGCACGCGCAACAGGTGGTACGCGCCCGCCAGGGCGACCGGACGGGAATCGGCGTTCTCGAGCAATTGTGCTTCGGCCCCTATCGCCCCTCAGGCTTCAGCGAGTTCCTCGACGGAGCGAAAGGTTAGCTCGGCGGCACACCCTCGACGAAGATCAGCCGGCGGTCGAGCGCAGTGCGCCGATGCTTGAGCGCCTCGGCATATTCTGCCGACGCGTACCACTCGCGCAGACGCCTCATCGACGGGAATTCGACGACGATGATGTTGTTCGGCGGCGGTTCGCCCTCAACCACTTCGGCGACACCGCCGCGCACCAGATAACGCCCGCCATAGTGCGCGATCGCCTTGGCCGCGATCGTGCGATAAGCCTCGAAGCCGGCGGCATCCTTCACGTCGACTTCGGAAATCACATAGGCTGACATGGGACCACCTCAGGCAATGGTGTTGACGATGCCGCCTTCGGCGCGCAGCGCGGCGCCATTGGTAGCGGAGGCCTGCTTCGAGCAGACATAGACCACGAGATTGGCGATCTCCTCGGTGCTGGCAAAGCGCTGCAGCAACGAAGTCGGCCGGTGCTGCTTGACGAAGTTGGAGGCCGCCTCCTCGACCGACTGCCCGTTCTGCTTCGCCAGATCCTTGACGAAGGTCTCGACGCCCTCGGACAGGGTCGGCCCGGGCAGCACCGAGTTGACGGTGACCGCGGTGCCGCGGGTCAGCTGCGCCAGCCCGCGCGCGATCGCAAGCTGCGCGGTCTTGGTCGTGCCGTAATGGATCATCTCGGTCGGGATGTTGAGGCCGGATTCCGAGGAGATGAAGACGATGCGGCCCCAGTTGCGCTTCAGCATGCCCTGCATGTAGCCGCGCGACAGCCGCACCCCCGACATCACGTTGACCTCGAAGAAGCGGCTCCAGTCCTCGTCGGGAATGTCGAAGAACGCCTTCGGCTCGAAGATGCCGGCATTGTTGACGAGGATGTCGACCTCGGGTAGCGCCGCCAGCAGCGCCTTGCAGCCGGCTGATGTCGAGACGTCGGCGGCAATACCGCGGATCTTGGCGCCCGGCACCGCCTTTGCGATCGCGGCAATGGCCGCGTCGACCTTGGCCTGGCCGCGGCCGTTGATGACGACCTCGGCGCCGGTCCCGGCCAGTCCCTTTGCAATGGCGTTGCCGATGCCCGCGGTCGAGCCGGTCACCAGCGCAGTCTTTCCGGAAAGGTCGATTTTCATCTGTCATCTCCATTGATGTTGAAGGAGATATCGGGCGCGGCATGATGCACCGCAATTGCATCTCACCGACGAATGAGGAAGATTACGCATAGAACGACGTCGTCCTGGCGAAAGCCAGGACCCATTACCCCAGATGCGAATTGTTACGCGATGCTGGGGCCACAGTCTCTCCAACCACAAATGTCGGTGGTTATGGGTTCTGGCTTTCGACAGGACGACAAGAGATAGAACGCAGCCACCAACAAAAAACGGCGCCCGGAGGCGCCGCTTTCAAAACCTTGGCTCGAGACCGGCTTACGCCGCCTCGGCTTCCTTGTCCTGGGTCGGACCGGAGTCCTGGCCCTTGGCATCGACGTCGCGATCGACGAACTCGATCACGGCCATCGCTGCGTTGTCGCCGTAGCGGAAGCCGGCCTTGATGATGCGGGTGTAGCCGCCCTGGCGGTCCTTGTAGCGGGTCGCCAGCGTGTCGAACAGCTTCCTGACCTGGTCGACGTCGCGCAGCTCCGAGATCGCCTGACGGCGCAGGGCCAGCCCGCCCTTCTTGCCGAGGGTGACGAGCTTCTCGACGATCGGCCGCAGCTCCTTGGCCTTCGGCAGCGTGGTGACGATCTGCTCGTGCTTGATCAGCGCGGCCGCCATGTTGGCGAACATCGCACGCCGGTGCTCGGCGGTGCGGTTGAGCTTCCGATGAACCTTGCCGTGACGCATTGACTTCTTCCTTCTTCAATTCTGCCGCGGTGGTTCAGCGACAAGTCTTGCAGGTGGGCATCCTGCGTTCGCCCATTAAAAAATCGTGGCCGGAGGTTTTCCGGCCACGACGGTGAAAACGGATCAGTAGTGATCCTCGAAGCGCTTGGCGAGCTCGTCGATGTTCTCCGGCGGCCAGCCCGGCACTTCCATGCCGAGATGCAGACCCATCTGGGCCAGCACTTCCTTGATCTCGTTCAGCGACTTGCGGCCGAAGTTCGGGGTGCGGAGCATTTCCGCTTCCGACTTCTGCACGAGGTCGCCGATGTAGACGATGTTGTCGTTCTTCAGGCAGTTTGCCGAACGCACCGACAGCTCGAGCTCGTCGACCTTCTTGAGGAACGCCGGGTTGAACGCGAGATCGGGGATGATCTCCTGCGTGACTTCCTTGCGCGGCTCTTCGAAGTTGACGAACACGTTGAGCTGATCCTGCAAGATGCGCGCAGCGTAGGCCACCGCGTCATCCGGCGTGATCGCGCCGTTGGTCTCGATCGTCATGGTCAGCTTGTCGTAGTCGAGGATCTGGCCCTCACGGGTGTTCTCGACCTTGTAGGAGACCTTGCGGACCGGCGAGAACAGGCTGTCGACCGGGATCAGGCCGATCGGGGCATCCTCGGGACGGTTGCGTTCGGCGGCGACATAGCCCTTGCCGGTCGCGACCGTGAATTCCATGCGGATCTCGGCGCCATCGTCCAGCGTGCAGATCTGCAGGTCCGGATTGAGCACCACGACGTCGCCGACGGTCTGGATGTCGCCAGCGGTGACGGCGCCCGGGCCCTGCTTCTTGACGACCATGCGCTTCGGGCCTTCGCCCTGCATCTTGATCGCGATGTCCTTGATGTTGAGCACGATGTCGGTGACGTCTTCACGCACACCGGCGATCGAGGAGAACTCGTGCAGCACGCCGTCGATGTGCACCGACTGCACCGCCGCGCCCTGCAGCGAGGACAGCAGGATGCGGCGCAGCGCGTTGCCGAGCGTCTGGCCGAAGCCACGCTCGAGCGGTTCGGCGACGACGGTGGCGAACCGGCTCGCGTCCGAGCCCGGCGTCACCTGCAGCTTGTTCGGTCGAATGAGTTCTTGCCAATTTTTCTGGATCGTCACTTTTTTCACCCTTTGCCAGTCGCAGGGCCAGTCGAATGGCCGAACCTGGCGTTGGAGATCGCGGAACAGTCCGCGCGGTCAATTCCAAAAACCATCGCGGGGCGGCAGACCGCCGCCCGCGACTTACAGATCAAACGCGCCGACGCTTGCGCGGACGGCAACCATTGTGCGGGATCGTGGTCACGTCGCGGATCGAGGTGACGGTGAAGCCCGCAGCCTGCAGCGCGCGGAGCGCCGACTCACGACCCGAACCCGGGCCGGCCACTTCAACCTCCAGCGTGCGCATGCCGTGTTCCTGCGCCTTCTTGGAGACGTCTTCGGCCGCGACCTGCGCGGCATAGGGGGTCGACTTGCGCGAACCCTTGAAGCCCATCGTGCCGGCCGACGACCAGGCGATGGTGTTGCCCTGCGCGTCGGTGATGGTGATGGTCGTATTGTTGAACGACGAATTTACGTGCGCGATGCCGGAGGCGATGTTCTTGCGTTCGCGGCGGCGTACGCGGGTGGCTTCCTTGCCCATTTCAAACCTTTCCTGTGATCTCAAGCGCCGCCGTAGTGCCAGCGGCTACACCTCAAAAAGCGATTAGCGAATGGCGAGTAGCGAATAGAACTATTCGCCACCCACTATTCGCTATTCGCCTAATTACTTCTTCTTGCCGGCGATCGCCTTGGCCGGCCCCTTGCGCGTGCGCGCATTGGTGTGGGTGCGCTGACCGCGCACCGGCAGACCGCGGCGATGACGCAGGCCGCGATAGCAGCCGAGGTCCATCAGCCGCTTGATGTTGATGCCGACCTCGCGACGGAGGTCGCCCTCGACCAGATAGTCGCGGTCGATGACTTCGCGGATCTGCAGGACCTCCTGGTCGGTCAACTGATTGACGCGACGGTCCACCGGAATCTTGGTCTTCTCCATGATGTCGGCCGCGTTCTTCTGGCCGATGCCATGGATGTACTGAAGCGCGATCAGGACGCGCTTGTTGGTCGGAATGTTGACGCCGGCAATACGGGCCACGGACTTCTCTCCTGTCGCCGATCCATCACGGATACGGGCTGCTCAAGTTCTTGCTCTCTCGGGCTTGTGTCCACAAACGCGAACACGACGCCCTCCCCTCATGTCCTTCGGGGCCCGGCATCGTCATAAAACTATCCAACTTGGATGCGGGGCTTATTAAAGGATTCATGTCGGTTTCGTCAACCGCTCCTAGCGTTTAGCTCGCTTTTTCGTGAGCTTTTTTGTCGCCTTTTTGGCGGCTTTTGCACCCTTCCGGGTACTGGCGGCCTTCTTTGCAGCCTTCTTCGCGGCCTTTTTGGCGCCCTTGTTGGTACCTTTGGCCTTGGCGACCGCCTTTGCGGCCCCCTTGGCGGCCTTCCGGGCCGGCTTGGCGGCCGTTTTGGCCGACTTAGTTGCCTTCTTGGCCGGCTTTTTGGTCGTCTTCTTGGCCGTCTTGGTGGCCTTCGAAGCGCTCTTGGCCGGTTTCTTGGCCGGCTCGTCGGCCTTCGATTCGACGGCGCCGATCGCCGCCAGGATCCGGTTGATGTCGCGGGTGACGTGCTCGATGGTCATCATGCCATCGACCGTCAGGAGCTTCCGCCGCTCGGAATAGTAGTGAATCAGCGGTTCCGTCATCGACCGATACTGCGCCAGGCGCTTGGTCAGCACTTCCGGCGTGTCGTCGAGCCGCACTTCCTCGCCGCGCGCGCGGGTCTCCTCGGCGCGCTTCTCAACGCGCGCGAGCAGCGCGCTTTCGTTGACGCGCAGCTCGACAACGGCGTCGAGCTTGAGATGTCTTTTCCTGAGCAGCTCGTCCAGGGCCTCCGCCTGCGGCACGGTGCGCGGGAAGCCATCCAGGATGAACCCCTTTTTGGCGTCGGGCTCCTCGATCCGGTCGGCGATGATTCCCACCACAACCTCGTCCGGAACCAGACCGCCATTGGCCATGATCTCCTTGGCCTGCAAGCCGACCGGCGTGCCCGCGGCAACGGCGGCGCGCAGCATTTCGCCGGTCGAGAGCTGAACGATGCCGTGCTTGTGCACCAGCCGCTGCGCCTGGGTTCCCTTGCCCGAGCCCGGCGGCCCCAAAAGGATCAATCTCATCTCTGTTTCGCCCCCCGGCTAGGTGGGCGAGGTCCGCACACCAGTGTTTTGAGTTTGAAGCCGCGCCGTGATCAGCGGCGGCGGCCTCCCCTGAGCTTCGACTTCCTGATCAGCCCTTCATACTGGTGAGCGAGCAGATAGCCCTGCACCTGCGACACCGTATCCATCGTCACGCTGACGACGATCAGGAGCGAAGTGCCGCCAAAGTAGAACGGGACCGAGGCGTAGGAAATCAGAATTTCGGGAATCAGGCAGACGATCGCGAGATAGACCGCACCGAGCACCGTGATGCGCGACAGCACGTAGTCGATATATTCGGCGGTGCGCTCGCCGGGCCGGATGCCCGGGATGAAGCCGCCATGCTTCTTCAGATTGTCCGCGGTCTCGGTCGGGTTGAACACGATCGCGGTGTAGAAGAACGCGAAGAACACGATCAGCGCGAGATACATGAACAGGAACAACGGCCGGCCGTGGCTGAGCTGGGTGGTGATCCACTGGAACCACTCCGGGCCCTTGCCGGCGTTGAAGTTCGCAACCGTGGTCGGCAGCAGCAGCAGCGACGAGGCGAAGATGGGCGGAATCACGCCGGAGGTGTTGAGCTTGAGCGGCAGATGCGAGGACTGGCCCTCGAACATCTTGTTGCCGACCTGACGCTTCGGATACTGGATCAGCAGCCGGCGCTGCGCGCGCTCCATGAACACGATGAAGGCGATCACGGCGACTGCCATCACGATGACGATCAGGATCAGGCCGGTCGACATTGCGCCCTGGCGACCGAGTTCCAGCATGTTGGCGAGCGCCGACGGCAGCTCGGCGACAATGCCGGACAGGATGATCAGCGAAATACCGTTGCCGATGCCGCGCGAGGTGATCTGCTCGCCGAGCCACATCAGGAACATGGTGCCGCCAGTCAGCGTGATCGCGGTCGACAGGCGGAAGAACATGCCGGGGTCGCTGACGACATTGCCGGCGCCTTCGAGGCCGATCGCGATACCGTAGGACTGGAACGCGGCCAGGATCACCGTCAAATAGCGGGTGTACTGGTTCAGCGTCTTGCGGCCCGCCTCGCCTTCCTTCTTGAGCGCCTCGAGCTGCGGCGACACGGTGGTCAACAGTTGCACGATGATCGATGCCGAAATGTACGGCATGATGTTCAGCGCGAAGATCGCCATGCGGTGGATGCCGCCGCCGGCGAACATGTTGAACATGCCGAGGATGCCGCCGGACTGGCTGCGGAACACCTGCTCCCAGATGTTGGGATCGATGCCCGGCAGCGGGATGTAGGTGCCCAGCCGATAAACAAGCAGCGCACCCAGGGTGAACCAGATGCGCTTCTTCAGCTCGTCGGCTTTCGCCAGCTGTCCGAAATTGAGGTTGGCGGCAAGTTGTTCGGCTGCTGAGACCATTTTCGGCTTTCTCCCGGAGCCCCCTTCGCCGACGCCCCCCAGAGATCAGTTCTCCCGGGGAGTCGGCAGACACCGGACATTATCTGGTGCTCGGCCTCGATAAGTCCATCATTCGAACTGCGGATTGCCCGCGCCGCGCGCGGGCAATGACGCAGATGTTACGCCGCCTCGCCTTCTTCCTTGGCGGGGGCCAGGATCTTGACCGAGCCGCCGGCCTTCTCGACCGCGGCAATGGCCGACTTGGAGGCGCCGTGCACCTCGATCGTCAGCTTGGTCTTGATCTCGCCGCGACCGAGCAGCCGCAGGCCGTCCTTGGCGCGGCGCAGCACGCCGGCCTTCACCAGCGATTCGACGTTCACCGTGGCGGACGCGTCCACCAGCTTGTTGTCGATCGCTTCCTGCAGACGGTCGAGATTGATCTCGGCGAAGTCGAGCCGGAAGATGTTGTTGAAGCCGCGCTTCGGCAGACGGCGATGCATCGGCATCTGGCCACCTTCGAAACCCTTGATGCGGACGCCCGAACGCGCGGTCTGGCCCTTGCCGCCGCGGCCCGAGGTCTTGCCTTTGCCGGAACCGATGCCACGGCCGACACGCATGCGCTTCTTGCGCGAGCCGGCGTTGTCGGCGATATCGCTGAGCTTCATCGCCCTTCTCCTTATCTCTGCTTACTCGCCGACGACGCGGACGAGATGCTGGACTTTGCTGATCATGCCGCGAACTTCAGGGGTGTCCTGCAGCTCGGCGGTGCGGCCGATCTTGTTGAGCTTGAGGCCGATCAGCGTCGAACGCTGCGAGTGATGGCGGCGGATTGCGCTGCCGGTCTGCTCGACCTTGATCGTCTTGCTGGCCTTGGCCATCGTCTTGAACTCCAGAAAGCGCTGGTCGCGCGGGGTTATTCCGCCACCGCTTCGGCATCGCCGCCGACGCGGCGCGACTGCAGGGTGGAGACCTTGATGTTGCGGCGGGCCGCCACCGAGCGCGGCGAATCCTGATGCTTCAGCGCATCGAAGGTTGCGCGAACCATGTTGTAGGGATTCGACGAGCCGATCGACTTCGCCACCACGTCCTGGATGCCGAGCGTCTCGAACACCGCGCGCATCGGGCCGCCGGCGATGATGCCGGTACCGGCCGGAGCGGCACGCAGGTAGACGCGGCCGGCGCCGTGACGGCCGGCGATGTCGTGATGCAGCGTACGGCCCTCCCGAAGCGCGACGCGCGTCAGATTGCGCTTCGCCGATTCGGTCGCCTTGCGGATCGCCTCCGGCACTTCGCGCGCCTTGCCGTGGCCGAACCCGACCCGGCCCTTCTGATCGCCGATCACGACCAGCGCCGCAAAGCCGAAGCGCTTGCCGCCCTTGACGACCTTCGCCACGCGATTGATGTGGACGAGCTTGTCGACGAACTCGCTGTCGCGCTCTTCGCGATCCCTGCTCCGTTCGCGTCCGCCGCGTTCGCGTTCACCTGCCATGGTGTTTTCCAATCTCTAGGAGGCCCAAGCCTCTTTCCTTGTAATCGTTCGATTCGTTTAGAAGCTCAATCCGCCTTCACGCGCCGCATCCGCGAGCGCCTTGACGCGCCCGTGATAGATGTAGGCGCCGCGATCGAACACGACTTCCTTGACACCCTTCTGCGCCGCGCGCTCGGCGAGCAGCTTGCCGACCGCCTTCGCAGCATCGATGTCGGCGCCGGTCTTGCCGGCCTCGCGCAGATTCTTCTCCAGCGACGAGGCGGACGCGAGCGTCTCGCCCTTCTGGTCGTCGATGACCTGGGCGTAGATGTGCTTGGACGAGCGGAACACCGACAGCCGCGGACGGCCGCCTGCCGAGCGGCGAAGCGCAAGGCGCACGCGCTGCTTGCGCCGGGCATTCGTAACCTTGAGTGACATGACCGGCTCCGTTACTTCTTCTTGCCTTCCTTGCGGAAGATGAACTCGTTGGCGTACTTCACGCCCTTGCCCTTGTAGGGCTCCGGCGGACGGTAGGCGCGGATCTCGGCGGCGACCTGGCCGACGCGCTGAGGATCGTTGCCGGTGATCGTGATCTCGGTCGGCTTCGGCACCGCGATGGTGATGCCTTCCGGGATCGCGTAGACCACGTCGTGGCTGTAGCCGAGCGCGAGCTGCAGGTTCTTGCCCTGCATCGCGGCGCGGTAGCCGACGCCGGTGATCTCGAGTTTCCTCTCGAAGCCCTTGGTGACGCCCTCGACGAGGTTGGCGACCTGCGCGCGCGCGGTCCCGTACATGGCTTGGGCGCGGTTGGTCTTGACGCGCGGAGCGACCTTGACCTGGCCGTTCTCGAACTTCACCTCGACGTCGTCATGCACCACGAACTGAAGCTGGCCCTTCGGCCCCTTCACCTTGACGGTCTGGCCCTCGACGGTCGCCGTCACACCTGACGGGATCGCCACCGGCCTTTTGCCGATACGTGACATCGTAAAATCCTTCCTCAGAACACCGTGAAGAGAACTTCGCCGCCCACGTTGGCGTCGCGCGCCTCGTGGTCAGCCATGATTCCCTTCGGCGTCGACAACACCGAAATGCCGAGACCGTTGTTCACGCGCGGCAGGTTCTTCACCGAGGCGTAAACGCGGCGGCCCGGCTTCGACACCCGCTCGATCTCGCGGATGACGGGCTCGCCGTCGAAATACTTCAGCTCGATCTCGAGCTCGCTGCGGCCCGAGGCATGCTCGACGCTGGCGTAGCCGCGGATGTAACCCTCGGACTTCAGCACTTCGAGCACGTTGGCGCGCATCTTCGAGCCCGGGGTCGAAACCTTGGACTTGGAGCGCATCTGCGCGTTGCGGATGCGGGTGATGAGATCGCTGATCGGATCGTGCGTAGACATGGTTCCGACCCTCCTTACCAGCTCGACTTCACGAGCCCGGGAACCAGGCCCTTGGAGCCGAGTTCACGCAGCGCGATGCGCGAGAGCTTGTTCTTGCGATAGTTCGAGCGCGGACGCCCGGTCAGCTCGCAGCGGTTGCGGATGCGCGTCGGCGACGAGTTGCGCGGCATCTCGGCGAGCTTCAGCGTCGCCGCGAAGCGCTCTTCCATCGGCTTGGTCTTGTCGGCGATGATCGCCTTCAGCTTCTCACGCTGCGGGGCGGCATTCTTCGCCATCCGCTTGCGCCGGTTATTCTTCTCGATCGAACTCTTCTTTGCCATGCTTGGCTCCTGGGTATCCGCGTTTGAGTGGCTTTGGCTCAGCTACTCACTGCCGGAACGGGAAATTGAAAGCGGCCAACAAGGCACGTGCCTCGTCGTCGGTCTTGGCGGTGGTGCACACCGTGATGTCCATGCCACGCGCTTCCGAGACCTTGTCGAAGTCGATCTCGGGGAAAATGATGTGCTCCTTGATGCCGAGCGAATAATTGCCGCGGCCGTCGAAGCTCTTCGGGTTCAGGCCGCGGAAGTCGCGGACGCGGGGCAGCGCCACGTTCACCAGGCGGTCGATGAACTCGTACATATGGGTCTTGCGCAGCGTGACCTTGCAGCCGATCGGCTGGTTCTCGCGCAGCTTGAAGGTCGCGATCGCGATCCGCGAATAGGTCACGATCGCCTTCTGGCCGGCGATCAGGCTCAATTCGGCAGCGGCGGTCTCGGCCTTCTTGCGGTCGTTGACGGAATCGCCGACGCCCATGTTGAGTACGACCTTGTCGAGACGCGGCACCTGCATCACGTTGGCATAGCCGAACTTCTCGGTCATCATGCCGCGGATCTTCTTGTCATACTCCGCGCGCAGGCGCGGCGTGTAAGCTGTATCAGCCATCGATCTCTGCTCCCGAGCTCTTGGCAACACGAACCTTCTTGCCATCGGCCTGAATCTTGAACCCAATGCGGGTCGGCTTGCCGTCCTTGCCGACATACGCCACGTTGGACAGGTGGATCGGCATCTCCTTGGAGATGATGCCGCCTTCCTGGGTCTGGCTCTGCTTCTGGTGACGCTTCACCATGTTGATGCCGCGCACGAGAGCCTTGTTCTCGTCCGGACGCACCTCGAACACCTCGCCGGTGCGACCCTTGTCGCGGCCGGTGAGCACCATGACCTTATCGCCCTTGCGGATCTTGGCAGCCATCACAGCACCTCCGGCGCAAGCGAAATGATCTTCATGTGGTTCTTGGCGCGCAGCTCGCGCGGCACCGGCCCGAAGATACGGGTGCCGACCGGCTCGGACTGATTGTTGATCAGCACGGCGGCGTTGCGGTCGAAACGGATGACCGAACCGTCGGCGCGGCGGATGTCCTTGCGGACCCGGACCACGACGGCCTTCATCACGTCGCCCTTCTTCACCTTGCCACGCGGAATGGCTTCCTTGATCGACACAACGATAACGTCGCCCACGGTGGCATAGCGGCGCTTGGAACCTCCAAGAACCTTGATGCACATGACACGGCGTGCGCCTGAATTATCGGCCACGTCGAGGTTGGTCTGCATCTGAATCATTGATGCACCTCGTCCTCTTTCTGCGCTTTAGCGCGCCCAAAATTTTCCTGAATTCCCTCGGCCAGGCCGAAGTGATCAGGCCGTTTTCTTGTGTTCGCCCCGGACCACGGTCCAGCGCTTCAGCTTCGAGATCGGCTTCGATTCCTCGATCCAGACCATGTCGCCCGGCTTGAACTGGTTGTTCTCGTCGTGCGCGTGGTAGTTCTTGGAACGGCGGATCGTCTTCTTGTAGATCGGGTGGGTGAAGCGGCGATCGACGCGCACCACGATGGTCTTGGCTTGCTTGTCGCTGACGACCACGCCCTGCAGAGTACGTTTCGGCATAGGCTTCCCTTACTTCTTCTTCGCGCGCAGCTGCGCGGCGACGGTCTTGATACGAGCGATATCGCGGCGGGCTTCCCGCATCCGCGAGGTGTTCTCCAGCTGCCCGGTGGCGCGCTGGAAACGCAGGTTGAAGCGTTCCTTCTTCAGGTTAAGGACCGCGTCTTCCCGCTGGTCGTCGCTCATCGCGCGAATGTCTTCAACTTTCATCTCGGCCATGGCGATTACTCCGCAATGCGCGCAACGAAGCGCGTCTTGATCGGCAGCTTGGCGGCGGCGAGCGACAGCGCCTCCTTGGCGGTCTGCACCGGCACGCCGTCGATCTCAAACATCACGCGGCCCGGCTTGATCCGGACCACCCACAATTCCGGCGCACCCTTGCCGGAGCCCATGCGGACTTCGGCGGGCTTCTTCGACACCGGCACGTCCGGGAACACGCGGATCCAGACGCGGCCGGCGCGCTTCATGTGACGGGTCAGCGCGCGGCGTGCGGCTTCGATCTGACGGGCGGTGACGCGCTCAGGCTCCATCGCCTTCAGGCCGAACTGGCCGAACGCCAACGTCGCGCCAGAGGTCGCAACGCCGTGGATACGGCCCTTATGCGCCTTCCGGAACTTCGTTTTCTTAGGTTGCATCATGGCTTTAAGCCCTCAAATTCCTGCTTTGCCTCAAGCGGCGTCGCGGCGCGAACGCGGGGTATTGTCGCCCTCGGCCATCTTCTTGTCCTGGGCCATCGGATCGTGCTCGAGGATCTCGCCCTTGAAGATCCAGACCTTGACGCCGCAGGTGCCGAAGGTCGTGAACGCGGTGGCAACGCCGTAGTCGACGTCGGCGCGCAGCGTGTGCAGCGGCACGCGGCCTTCGCGGTACCACTCCATGCGCGCGATTTCGGCGCCGCCGAGACGGCCGGAGCAGTTGATGCGGATGCCCTCCGCGCCGAGACGCATCGCCGACTGCACGGCGCGCTTCATGGCGCGGCGGAACGCAACGCGGCGCTCGAGCTGCTGGGCGATCGATTCAGCGACCAGGGTCGCGTCGAGCTCCGGCTTGCGGATTTCGACGATGTTGATCACGACGTCCGACGAGGTGATGTCGGCGACCTTCTTGCGCAGCTTGTCGATGTCGGCGCCCTTCTTGCCGATCACGACGCCCGGACGGGCCGAGTGGATCGTCACGCGGCACTTCTTGTGCGGGCGCTCGATCACGATGCGGGCGACGGCCGCCTGCTTGAGCTCCTTGTGCAGGATCTCGCGGATCTTGACGTCCTCGTGCAGGAGCTTGCCGTATTCCTGCTTGCCGGCGAACCAACGGGAGTCCCAGGTCCGGTTGATGCCGAGACGCAGCCCGATTGGATTGATCTTTTGACCCATCGTCTTCTCCTGCGCCCTTCTTAGGCGCTTGCCTCGGCCTCGACCTGACGAACCACGATGGTCAGGTGCGAGAACGGTTTGAACACACGGCCCGAACGGCCACGGCCGCGCGGAGCAAAACGCTTCATCACGATGCCGTTGCCGACATGCGCCTCGGCAACGACGAGATCGTCGACATCGAGGTCATGATTGTTCTCGGCGTTGGCGATCGCCGATTCCAGGCACTTCTTGACGTCGACCGCGATCCGCTTGCGCGAGAACTGCAGGTCGGCGAGCGCTGCCGCAGCCTTGCGGCCGCGGATCAGCTGCGCCACCAGGTTCAGCTTCTGCGGGCTGACGCGCAGCATGCGGGCGACGGCCTTGGCCTCATTGTCCGCGAGGCTACGTTCGCGCTTTGGTTTGCTCATCGTCTATTCCTCAAGCCTTCTTGGCTTTCTTGTCGCCCGAGTGGCCGTGGAAGGTCCGGGTCGGCGAGAACTCGCCGAACTTGTGACCCACCATTTCCTCGTTGATCGCCACCGGCACATGCTTCTGGCCGTTGTAGACACCGAAGGTCAGGCCGACGAACTGCGGCAGGATGGTGGAGCGGCGGCTCCAGATCTTGATGACGTCGTGACGGCCGGACGCGCGGGCGGCATCTGCCTTCTTGAGCAGAGAACCCTCGACGAACGGGCCTTTCCAGACTGAACGAACCATGTCCGGCGTTCCTTACTTCTTCCGCTTGTGGCGGCTGAGGAGAATGAATTTGTTGGTCGACTTGTTGGTGCGGGTCTTCTTGCCCTTGGTCGGCTTGCCCCACGGAGTAACCGGGTGGCGACCGCCCGAGGTACGACCTTCACCACCGCCGTGCGGATGGTCGATCGGGTTCATGACGACGCCGCGGTTATGCGGACGCCAGCCGAGCCAGCGGGTACGACCGGCCTTGCCGATCGAGATGTTCATGTGATCCGGGTTCGAGACCGCGCCGATCGTGCCGCGGCAACGGCCGTGCACGAGACGCTGCTCGCCCGAGTTCAGGCGGACGATCACGTAGTCCTGGTCGCGGCCGACGATCTGGGCGTAGGTGCCGGCGGAGCGCGCCAGCTGGCCGCCCTTGCCGATCTTCAGCTCGATGTTGTGCACGATCGTGCCGACCGGCATGTTGCCGAGCGGCATGACGTTACCCGGCTTGACGTCGACATAGTTGCCGGCGACGACGGTGTCGCCCGCCGCCAGACGCTGCGGCGCCAGGATGTAGGCCAGCTCACCGTCCTGATACTTGATCAGCGCGATGAAGGCGGTGCGGTTCGGATCGTACTCGAGCCGCTCCACGACCGCCGGCATGTCCACCTTGTCGCGGCGGAAGTCGACGGTGCGGTAGGCCTTCTTGTGGCCGCCGCCGCGGAAGCGCACGGTGATGCGGCCGGTGTTGTTGCGGCCGCCATTGCCGAGCTTGCCCTCGGTCAGTGCCTTCACCGGCTTGCCCTTGTAGAGCGCCGAACGATCGACCATGACCAGCTGGCGCTGGCCCGGCGTCGTAGGATTGTAGGTTTTCAATGCCATCGTCGTTGCGCCTTATAGTCCGGTAGTCACGTCGATGCGGTGGCCCTCTTCAAGGGTCACGATCGCGCGCTTGGAGTCCGACTGCGAGCCGAGATTGCCGCGGAACACCTTGGTCTTGCCCTTGCGGACGAGGGTGTTGACGCTCTTCACCTTGACGTCGAACAGCTTCTCGACCGCTTCCTTGATCTGCGGCTTGGTCGCCTTGCCGGCGACCTTGAACATCACCTTGTTGTGCTCGGAGGCGAGCGTCGCCTTTTCCGTCACGACAGGCGAGATGATGACGTCGTAGTGGCGCGGATCGATGTTCTTCATTTGAAGCGCGCCTCCAGCGCATCAACCGCAGCCTTGGTCAGCACCAGCTTGTGGCGGCGGAGAATGTCGTAGACGTTGATGCCCTGGATCGGCAGCACGTCGATGTTCGGAATGTTGCGGGCCGCGATCGCGAAACCGTTGTTCAGCTCCGCGCCGTCGATGATCAGCGCATTGGTCAAGCCGAGACCCGAGAAGTGCCCGATCAAAGCCTTGGTCTTGGCGGCCTCGAGCTGCGCATTGTCGATCACGATCAGCCCGCCGTCCTTCGCTTTGGCCGACAGCGCATGCTTCAGCGCGAGCGCGCGCACCTTCTTCGGCAGGTCGGTCGCATGGGAGCGAACCACCGGACCGAACGCACGGCCACCGCCGCGGAACTGCGGCACGCGGGCCGAGCCGTGACGGGCGCCGCCGGTGCCCTTCTGCTTGTACATCTTCTTGCCGGTGCGCCAGACGTCGGCGCGGCCCTGGGTCTTGTGCGTGCCGGCCTGACGCTTGTTCAGCTGCCACTGCACGCAGCGCTGAATGATGTCCTTGCGCGGCTCGAGACCGAAGATCTCGTCCGACAGCTGAACCGAGCCAGCGTCCTTGCCTTCAAGGGTGGTGACTTTCAATTCCATCTCACACGCCCTCCTTCTCGGCCACAGCCTCGGCAGCTTCGCCGCCGGCAACCTTGAACTTGCCGGGCTTCGGAGCTTCCTTCGGCAGCGGCTTCTTCACCGCGTCGCGCACCGAGATCCAGCCGCCCTTGGAGCCGGGAACGGCGCCTTCGACGAGGATCAGGCCGCGCTCGACGTCGGTCGAAACCACGCGCAGGTTGAGCGTGGTGATGCGATCGACGCCCATGTGACCAGGCATCTTCTTGTTCTTGAAGGTCTTGCCGGGGTCCTGACGGCCACCGGTCGAACCGATCGAGCGGTGCGAGACCGACACACCGTGGGTGGCGCGCAGACCGCCGAAATTCCAGCGCTTCATGCCGCCGGCAAAACCCTTACCGATCGAGGTGCCGGTCACGTCGACGAACTGGCCGACCACGAAATGATCCGCCTGGATCTCCGCGCCGACCGGGATCAGCGCGTCCTCGGACACGCGGAACTCGGCGACCTTGCGCTTCGGCTCGACCTTGGCGACCGCGAACTGGCCGCGTTCGGCCTTCGGCATGTACACCGTCTTGCGGGCGCCGGAGCCGAGCTGAAGGGCGACATAGCCGTTCTTCTCGGTCGTGCGGTGGCCCAGCACCTGGCAGTTGCCCAACTTCAGCACGGTCACAGGGATATGCTCGCCGGTCTCCGTAAAGACCCGCGTCATCCCGACCTTCTGTGCGATCACTCCGGAGCGCATCGGCGTGCTTCCTGTCTTTCTGTCCGCAAGCGGCGGACGTAAAAATCCAAAACCTTAGAGCTTGATCTCGACGTCGACACCGGCGGCCAGGTCGAGCTTCATCAGCGCATCGACGGTCTGCGGGGTCGGGTCGACAATGTCGAGGAGGCGCTTGTGGGTGCGCATCTCGAATTGCTCGCGGCTCTTCTTGTCAACGTGCGGCGAACGGTTGACGGTGAACTTCTCGATGCGGGTCGGCAGCGGAATCGGTCCGCGAACCTGCGCACCGGTGCGCTTCGCCGTGTTCACGATCTCACGGGTCGACGTATCGAGGATTCGATGGTCGAACGCCTTGAGACGGATGCGAATGTTTTGGCCGTTCATTGCCATATTCTTTCTTTAGTGAGTGGCGAGTAGCGAGTAGCGAATGGATCGACCCACCCGCTACTCGCCATTCCCTATTCGCGTACTTACTCGATGATGGCGGCGACGACGCCGGCGCCGACGGTGCGGCCGCCTTCGCGGATCGCGAAGCGCAGCTTCTCTTCCATCGCGATCGGCACGATCAGGTGCACTTCCATCGCGATGTTGTCGCCCGGCATCACCATCTCGGTGCCTTCCGGCAGATGCACGACACCGGTCACGTCGGTGGTGCGGAAGTAGAACTGCGGACGGTAGTTGGTGAAGAACGGGGTGTGACGACCGCCCTCTTCCTTGGTGAGGATGTAAGCCTCAGCCTTGAACTTGGTGTGCGGCTTGACCGAACCCGGCTTGCACAGCACCTGGCCACGCTCGACTTCCTCGCGCTTGGTGCCGCGGAGCAGCGCACCGATGTTGTCGCCGGCCTGGCCCTGATCGAGCAGCTTGCGGAACATTTCGACGCCGGTGACGATGGTCTTCTGGGTGTCGCGGATACCGACGATTTCGATTTCCTCGCCGACCTTGATGATGCCGCGCTCGACACGGCCGGTGACGACGGTGCCGCGGCCCGAGATCGAGAACACGTCTTCAACCGGCATCAGGAACGGCTGGTCGATCGGGCGCTCCGGCTGCGGGATGTACTCGTCGACGTTCTTCATCAGCTCGAGGATGGCGTCGTGGCCGAGCGTCTTGTCCTTGTCTTCGAGGGCGGCGAGCGCCGAGCCTTTGATGATCGGGATCTTGTCGCCCGGGAATTCGTACTTCGAAAGCAGTTCGCGGACCTCGAGCTCGACGAGCTCGAGCAGTTCCGGATCGTCGACCATGTCGCACTTGTTGAGGAACACGACGAGCGCGGGCACGCCGACCTGGCGGGCGAGCAGGATGTGCTCGCGGGTCTGCGGCATCGGGCCGTCAGCCGCCGACACGACCAGGATCGCGCCGTCCATCTGCGCGGCACCGGTGATCATGTTCTTGACGTAGTCGGCGTGGCCGGGGCAGTCGACGTGGGCATAGTGGCGGTTCTTCGTCTCGTACTCGACGTGAGCGGTCGAGATCGTGATGCCGCGCGCCTTCTCTTCCGGCGCCTTGTCGATCTGGTCGTAGGCGGTGAACGTCGCGCCGCCGGTTTCTGCAAGCACCTTGGTAATCGCTGCGGTCAGCGAGGTCTTGCCATGGTCGACGTGACCGATGGTGCCGATGTTGCAGTGGGGCTTGTTACGCTCGAATTTTGCTTTGGCCATTTGACTCTCCGTTCAGTCGTTAGTTGCTAACCAACGACAATCAAGCAAACTTTTTCTGGACTTCAGCCGACACGTTCGCCGGTGCTTCGGCGTAGTGATCGAACTGCATGGTGAAGGTCGCGCGACCCTGGCTCATCGAGCGCAGGTTGTTCACGTAACCGAACATGTTCATGAGCGGCACCATCGCGTTGATGACGTTGGCGTTGCCGCGCATGTCTTGGCCCTGGATCTGGCCGCGCCGGGAATTCAGGTCGCCGATGACCGAACCGGTGTAGTCTTCCGGGGTCACCACCTCGACCTTCATGATCGGCTCGAGCAGGACGGACTTGCCCTTCGTCAGCGCCTCGCGGAACGCGGCACGCGACGCGATTTCGAAGGCCAGCGCCGACGAGTCGACGTCGTGATACTTGCCGTCGACCAGCTGCACCTTGACGTCCACCACCGGGAAGCCGGCAACGACACCGGAGCCCATCACGCTGTTGAGGCCCTTTTCGACGCCGGGGATGTATTCTTTCGGCACTGCGCCGCCGACGATCTTCGATTCGAACTCGTAGCCCTTGCCGGGCTCGTTCGGCTCGACCACGATCGACACTTCGGCGAACTGACCGGTACCGCCGGTCTGCTTCTTGTGCGTGTACTTGACTTCGGCCTTCTTGGTCACGCGCTCACGGAACGCCACCTGCGGCGCGCCGATGTTGGCATCGACCTTGTAGGTGCGCTTGAGAATGTCGACCTTGATGTCGAGATGCAGTTCGCCCATGCCCTTGAGGATGGTCTGGCCGGACTCCTGGTCGGTCGACACGCGGAACGACGGATCCTCCGCGGCGAGCTTGGCCAACGCCACGCCCAGCTTTTCCTGGTCGGCCTTCGACTTCGGCTCGATCGCGATTTCGATCACCGGCTCCGGGAATTCCATCTTTTCGAGGATCACCGGCTTGTCGGGATCGCACAGCGTGTCGCCGGTGCGCGCTTCCTTCAGGCCCGCCAGCGCGACGATGTCGCCGGCATAGGCTTCCTTGATGTCTTCGCGGTTGTTCGCATGCATCAACAGCATCCGCCCGATCCGCTCCTTCTTGTCGCGGGTCGAGTTCACCACGCCGGTGCCCGACTGCAGGACGCCGGAGTAGATGCGGCAGAAGGTGATGGTGCCGACGAACGGGTCGTCCATGATCTTGAACGCGAGCAGCGCCAAGGGCTCCTTGTCGTCCGCCTTGCGCACGACCTCGTTGCCGTCGTCATCGATGCCCTTGATCGCGGGCACGTCGATCGGCGACGGCAGATAGTCGACGACAGCGTCGAGCAGCGGCTGCACGCCCTTGTTCTTGAACGCGGAGCCGCACAGCACCGGATAGAATGCACCGGTCAGCACCGCCTTGCGGATCAGGCGCTTCAGGGTCGCCTCGTCCGGCTCCTTGCCGTCGAGGAAAGCGGCCAGAGCGTCGTCGTCGAGCTCGACGGCGGCTTCCACCATCTTCTCGCGATATTCCTTGGCCTGCTCGATCATGTCTTCCGGAATGTCGACATAGTCGAACTTCGCGCCGAGCGATTCATCGTTCCAGATGATGCCCTTCATGACGACGAGGTCGACGAGACCCTTGAAGTTGTTCTCGGCACCGATCGGAAGCTGAATCGCGATCGGCTTCGCACCGAGGCGGTCGACGATGTCGGCCAGGCACTTGAAGAAGTCGGCGCCGGTCTTGTCCATCTTGTTGGCGAAGACGATGCGCGGAACCTTGTACTTGTCGCCCTGGCGCCAGACGGTCTCGGTCTGCGGCTCGACGCCCTGGTTGGAGTCGAGCACGCAAACGGCGCCGTCGAGCACGCGCAGCGAACGTTCGACCTCAATGGTGAAGTCGACGTGGCCGGGGGTGTCGATGATGTTCAGGCGCTTGCCGTTCCAGAACGCGGTGGTCGCAGCCGAGGTGATCGTGATGCCACGCTCCTGCTCCTGCTCCATCCAGTCCATCGTCGCGGCACCTTCGTGCACTTCGCCGATCTTGTGGCTCTTGCCGGTGTAATACAGGATGCGCTCGGTGGTCGTGGTCTTACCGGCGTCGATATGCGCCATGATACCGAAGTTGCGGTAGTTCTCTATGGCATGAACGCGAGGCATAGGCTGTTCCTTAAATTCCGTGTTTCGCCGTTACCAGCGATAGTGCGAGAAGGCGCGGTTGGCTTCCGCCATCCGGTGCACGTCTTCGCGCTTCTTGACGGCGTTGCCGCGATTGTTCGAGGCGTCGAGCAGCTCAGCCGAGAGGCGCTCCGTCATGGTCTTCTCATTGCGCTCGCGGGCGGCCGAGATCAGCCAGCGGATGCCGAGCGCCTGACGGCGCACCGAACGGACTTCGACCGGGACCTGGTAGGTCGCGCCGCCGACGCGGCGGGAACGAACTTCGATGGTCGGCATCACGTTCTCGAGCGCCTGCTCGAACACGCCGAGCGGGGGCTGCTTGGTCTTGGCCTCGATCATCCCGAGCGCACCGTAGACGATGTTTTCGGCAACCGACTTCTTCCCGGCGTACATCACCGAGTTCATGAACTTCGTAATGATGATGTTCCCGAACTTCGGGTCCGGAAGAACTTCACGCTTCTCAGCAGAATGGCGACGCGACATCTGATCGTTTCCCGCTTACTTAGGACGCTTCGCGCCGTACTTCGAACGGCGCTGCTTACGGTTCTTGACGCCCTGGGTATCCAGCACGCCGCGGAGGATGTGGTAGCGCACGCCGGGCAAGTCCTTGACGCGGCCGCCGCGGATCATGACCACCGAGTGCTCCTGCAGGTTATGGCCTTCACCAGGGATGTAGCCGATCACCTCGAAGCCGTTGGTCAGGCGCACCTTGGCGACCTTACGAAGCGCCGAGTTCGGCTTCTTCGGCGTCGTGGTGTAGACGCGCGTGCAAACGCCGCGCTTCTGCGGCGACTGCTGCAGCGCCGGCACCTTCTTGCGCGACTTCTGCACTTCACGTGGTTTTGCGATCAGCTGGTTGATCGTCGGCATGCAGCCTTCACCCTTTAGTTCGCGCGAAAGCCTTGAATGGCTCCGCAAATTTCTTCTCAGGACTAGCCGTCCCGTACGGCCCGCTCGACGCGGAACAAGCAACCGCGCAAAGCGAAATCGCGCCAACCACTCATCGCTGAGCGGAAAGCGCATCGACGCCACAGAGGACCGCGATCCCGGACCGTTCAGCGTTCGCTGTTCGGTCCGCCACCGAGGTCATGCATCCGAATTCACTCTCAAGAGGACGTGCTCAAGAGAACTAAAATCGTCCTGGCATTGCCTAGCTATCATCGACAGCGTTTGAGCGGCATTCGTCGAGGTTGGTGCCCGTCCGGCTCCTCAAAAAAGGGCCTTCGGGTGTTCCGTTCCGACGCTGGCGTAGCTCACCGCCTGTCGTTAAGTGGGGGCCTTGTATAATCGAGAGATAGTGAAGTCAAGCAAAACGACAAGCAAAGAAACTCCTCTGGCGCTTGCAGATTTTGCATTTCGCCGGCGCACGGTGTGCGACGGAATATGACGGCCTTCGCACCTCCCCTCGCCCTTTGACCGAGTCGCGGGCCACCCGGCAGAATCATATTATATCCGGGTAAAACAACAATAGAAACAACTCTCCCCAACTTAGACCTGAAGGCAAACTTCGAAACTAAGCCTTTATTTGCCATTCGCGGCGCAAAAATCGGGGCCACGGCCACGGAACTCACTCATGCGGTACACCGACATCGCGATCATCGGCGGCGGTCTTGCGGGCTCGATCGCGGCCGCCATGCTCGGCCGTGCCGGGATACCGAGCGTCCTGATCGACCCCCACCAAGTCTATCCGTTCGATTTCCGCGTCGAAAAGATCGCCGGCGACCTCCAGCTCGAGCGATTCGCCAGGACCGGCCTTGCCGATTCCGTGCTCCGTTCGGCGACGCTGGACGGCGAGAACTGGATCGCGCGATTCGGCTATCTGCTCGACCGGCAGCCGAGCCGGCAATACGGCATCATGTACGACGCGCTGATCGCGGCGATCCGCAACGAAATAGCGCGGCCGGCGGAATTCATCTGCGACAAGGTCGCCAGTGTCGCGACCAGTTCCGAGCGGCAGAAGGTCGTACTCTCCAGCGGCGAGGAGATCTCGGCGCGGCTCGTGGTGCTCGCCAACGGCCTCAACGTCGGGCTGCGCCGGATGCTCGGCATCGAGCGCCTGGTCACGAGCCACAGCCACTCGATCTCGCTCGGCTTCGACTTCGTCCCCGTCGGCCGCCCCGCCTTCCCGTTCGCGGCGATGACCTATTTCTCGGAGCGGCCGAGCGACCGCATCCCCTACATCACGCTGTTTCCGGTCGGGAACCGGATGCGCGCCAACCTCTTCACCTACCGTCAGGCCGACGATCCCTGGCTGCGCGCGATGCGGCGCAATCCGGTCGAGACGCTGAACGCCGCGCTGCCGAGGTTGCGCCGGCTCACCGGCGAGTTTGACGTCGCCGGCGACATCAAGATCAGGCCCGCCGACGTCTATGTCAGCACCGGTTATCGGCAGGCCGGCGTCGTGCTGGTCGGTGATGCCTTCGCCAGCACCTGCCCCGTCACCGGTACCGGAACCGACAAGGTGTTCACTGACGTCGCCCAGCTCTGCAACGTCCATATCCCGGCCTGGCTTGCGACCGACGGCATGGGCGAGGAGAAGATCACCGCGTTCTACGACGATCCGGTCAAGACGGAATGCGACGCCTGGTCGAACGGCAAGGCATTCAGCTTCCGCGAGGTCTCGATCGGTACCGGGCCCTACTGGCAAGCCCAACGCTGGGCGCGCTTCTTCGGCTATCGCGGCCGGGGTTGGCTGCGCCGGCTGCACAGCCCACTGGCGGCATCGTCAGCAGCCCGGCCGGCCAATCGCTTCCGGCAGCGTCCGCACGCAGCCGACGGGGCGTAAGGGCCGGGTCGGCTGAAGAGCGCGCCCGGACCATCGGCGGCAAGGCGGCGCAGGCGTCACGCCTCCTCGTCTTCGCCCTCATCCTCCTCGTCGTCATCGTCATCATCGTCCGCGTCGTCGGCATCCTCGTCGTCCGTGCCGTGATGTCCCTGGTCGTCCCACAGCTTGCGGTAGACGCCGTTCCTGGCCAGCAGCTCCTCGTGCGAGCCGCGCTCGATCGCCCTGCCGCTTGATATCACGATGATCTCGTCCATCTCGACCACGGAAGTCAGGCGGTGCGTCGACCAGATCATGGTGCGGCCCTCGGCGACCTTGAGCAGCGTGCGGTTGATCGCCGCTTCCGTGGTCTGGTCGAGCGCCGAGGTCGCCTCATCGAGCAGCAGCACGGACGGGTTGCGGATGATCGCGCGCGCGATCGCGATGCGTTGGCGCTGGCCGCCCGACAAGGTATCGCCGCGCTCGCCGACCGGCGTGTCGTAGCGTTGCGGCAGGCTCATGATGTAGCGATGGATCTCGGCCTTCTTGGCGGCGTCCTCGACCTCCGCATCGGTCGCGCCTTCCTTGCCGAGCCGGATGTTCTCGCGGATCGACATGTTGAACAGCATGTTCTCCTGGAACACCACCGCCATGCTTGCCCGCAGCGACTCGCGCGTCACCCGGCGGATGTCGACGCCGTCGATCGCGACACGGCCCTCGTCCGGCACGTAGAGCCGCAGGATCAGGTTGATCAGCGTGCTCTTGCCAGAGCCGCTCGGACCGACGATCGCAATGCTCTTGCCGGCATTGAGCTTGAGGCTGAGATTGTCGAGCACCGGCGTCTGCGCCCCCTCATACTGGAAGGTGACGCGGTCGAATGAGATGTCGTTGGTGATCCGCGGCAGATCCGGCGCGCCGGGACGATCGGCGCCGCGGGTCGGCTCGTCGAGCAGCTCCTGGATGTGCCGCACCGCCGCCGCCGACGAGATCGATACCGGAATGAAGTGCATCAGATGGGCGATGTTGTACGACACCTCCCAGAACGCGCTCTCGAAGGTCACGAAGGTGCCGACCGTGATCTGCCCCTTGGTCGCGAGATAAGCGCCGATCGCCAGCACCACGAGGTGAAGCAGCAGCACCGAGATGGTGACGGTGCGCTCCACCATGGTCGACAGGAACATGGCCGAGGCGGCCTTGGCGCGGACGTCGCGGTTGCGCATCGTGAACCAGCCGAGCGCCCGGCGCTGCAGGTTGAACGCCTTGACCACCGCTTGGGCGGCGACGTTCTCCTGCACCATTCCGAGCAGCGCCGCCTCGTTCTGCTTCTGCTCGTAATTGGCCTGCACCGCCTTCGGCGTCAGGATGCGCGGCCCGATCAGCGTGATCGGAAACACCAGCAGGGCGACCGCGGCGAGCTGCCAGTTCAGGAACAGCATCAGGATGATGCCGGCGACCAGCTCGAGGCCTGGCAGCGCCGCGCTGTTGGCAAAGGTCTTGATCGAGCCCTCGAAGGCCGACAGATCGATCGAGAAGCGCGACAGGATCTCGCCGCGCTTGGTGCGCGCGAAATAGGCCGACGGCAGGTTCTGGACGTGGTCGAAGATCCGGGTCCGCACATCGGCGATGATGCCGGCGGCAAGCCGCGCATCCCAGCGCTCGTACCAGACCGCGATGATCGAGGTGACGATGCCGGCCACAGCGAGCACGCCGAGGATCTTGTAGAGGGCTCCGAAATCCTCCTCGCCGAGCGCGTCGTCGATCAGGAATTTGAGGCTGAGCGGCATGATGACGTTGAACAACGTCTCGACCAGCACGCCGATGGCGACGAAGGCGAACGGCTTCTTGTAGTTCGCCAGGATCGGGCTGACGAAGCCGAAGATCGTGGAGAGCGCGCCGGCGGCTTCCTTGGCGGTGAAGACGACGAGGTCCTCGTCATCATCATCGTCATCGAGCCCAAGCTCGTCGTCCTCATCCTCCTCGTCGTCGTCGTCATCCGGCACCGCGGCTGCTTTCGCGGAAGCCGCCGCCGCATGCGGACCGGTCACGATGACGGGCTTCTTCTTCAGCTCGGGATCGCCGGCATCGGCCCGATTGGGATCGTCTGATGCAGGAGGTTTAGGCGCCATGAAACCAACCGATGCTCCACGGCCGGCATGACCGCAAATCGAAACCGCAGCGGCGAACGCTGCAGCGGCGATCCTATGCGATCAGGATGAATTCGGCAAAGCGTTTGCGGCGATCGCTGCGCGTGGGCTCGGCCCGTCGATTCGGATTGGAGCCATGCCGTCATTTGACAGGTGGTTGACGCAAGGCCGATCGCCTTGCGCCAAATGCCGTCAGTCGCTGCCGCTAGTCGTCGAGGTCGGCCTCGACCTTGTCGAAGAACGAATAGCGCAGGCTGTCGGAGTCGGCGTACCACTGCCCCGGCCCCTTGTTGGCGGCCAGCGTCAGCGCCCACAGCTGATCGGTGCAGTCGCGGCGGTGCATCGACAGGTCGAAGCCGTTGCCGAAGAACAATTCCGACCACTCCCACCAGGTGCCGAGCTTCTTCACCCCGCGCAACAGGTCGTAGCGATCGATCACCGCCGGCGCCATGTCCGAGGTCACCGACGCGAACACCAGGCCGGTCTTGACCACCCGGTTGAGTTCGCGCACCGCGCGCACCACCTGCTTCTCGCCGAGATGGCACAGCGAGGTCTCGAACACGAAGTCGAACTCATTGGCCTTGAACGGCAAGTCGGCGATCGAGCCGAGCTTGTTGTACTTCTTTAGCGTCTTCGGCGTCTTGCCGTGGATGTAGCGGTTGCTCTCGATACCCCAGGCATCGATGCCGCGCTCGCGCAGCGCACCGACCAGCTCGCCGCTGGCGGAGCCGGCGATCAGGAGCTTGTAGCCCTTCGCCCTGCCCCACACCGTCTTGATCAGGTCGGTCAGATAGGCCGGGTCGGTGAAGTTGCGCCAGGTTTCGCTGTAGGGACCGGCGCCGCGATAATTGTCGAAATAGCCGCGGTCGATCTTGTCGGAGACCTCGGCGCTTTCCTGCGCGCGGGCGCGGCGCAGCCGCATCATCTCGGTGACGACAATGTCGGTCGCGGCATCGGAGGAATCGAGCAGTCCGTTCAGCGTCGAATCGAACAGATAGTCGCCGACCACCACGATGCCGGGATGCTCCTTCGGCTCGGGACGGTGGTTGGTCATGACGTCGCGCACCGGCAGGCCGCCCGGCAGCGCGTTGACCGACGACAGCCAGCGATGGATCTTGCCTTCGAGGAAATGCGCGCGGGCATCGCCGAGCGACGCCGGCAGCGACTTCAGCGCGGCATCGAACAGTTCCTGGTCGCTGAGATTGGCGAAGGCGAGCGCGTCGGAGCCCGCGATCAGCCAGTTCAGCACGCCGTGCTTGCCGACGTCATGGCGCGCGCCCTCATTGTAGACGCAGCAGCCGCCGAACGCTTCCGACATGAACCAGGCACCCGGGATCTTCTCGCCCCAGAACGGCTCGTCAAACAGGAGCGAGACGCGCAGATAATGCGCGGGCCGATCGAAATAGGCGACGTGCTTGACCATCGACTTGCGCAGCTGCTCGCCGTCCCAGCGCATGGTCGCGAGCCAGGAGTGCGGCAGGCAGACCAGCACGAGGTCGAAGTCGCGCGTCTCCGGCCCCTTGCCGTTCATCATGTTGAGCTGATAGCGGCCGCTCGCAGTCTTGCCGACCTTGAGAACGCGATGGTTGAGCTGGATATCGGCGTTGACTTCCGAGCGCAGGCAATCGATCAGCTGCTCGTTGCCGTTCTGGATCGAATACAGGCCGATATAGCCGTCGACGTCCATCACGTAGTTCTTCAGCGCGTTGAGGCCGTTGGTGTTGTGGCTCTCGGTCGCGATGTCGGAGCGCGCCATCACCTTGAAAAAGCGCTTGGCGGTCGCGTCGTCGACCTCCTCGTCGAGGATCTGCTCGGCGGTCTTGTAGGCCCAGGGGTGCTCGTTGTCGTGGGCGCCGATCCCTTCGTAATATTCGTGCGGCGATACCATGTCGCTGCAGCGCTTGCGGAACGACTCGATCGCGGCCGCGGTCTTCGCGCCGTATTTGCGGCGCATGCCCGGCACGTCAGCGAGCAGCTCGCCGTCGAGCTGCACCTGCTCGGCATCCATCGGGATCGTCTGCAGGCCGAAATGCTGGATCAGCTCGCGCAGCGGGTCGGGTCCCGTCATCGAGTAGTCGTAGATCTCGGCAACGCCGGCCTCATACATCGCAGGCGCGGAGTCGAATTTGCGCGTGACGATCTTGCCGCCGAGACGGTTCGACGCCTCGAAGATGGTGACGCGGCAGAGGTCGCCGAGTTTGCGTTTCAGATACCAGGCGCTCATCAGCCCCCCGGGGCCGCCGCCTACGATAGCCAAGTCGAGCATATGGATTCCGTCGTCTCCGGCACGAGCCAAACAGCCGGTCTAAGTCACCTTAGCAAAAGCACTTTTTTGCCTGAAGGAAAGATGAACAAACTGCGTCCCTGCACCGCAGCAGGGAAAGAAAGCAGCAAAAAGGCCGGCAAAACGCCGGCCTTCTCGCCATTACCGTAGTCTTGCGGATGCCTATTCCGCGGGCGGCAGCGCCAGCGGCTCCGCTTCCGGAGCCGTCGGCACGATCGCCGCCTGCTGCTTCTCGCGCTCGTCGAGGATCAGCTTGTCGCGCTTGACCGCGACTTCGCGGATCCGCGCCATCGAGGCGCCGGTGCCGGCCGGGATCAGGCGGCCGACAATGACGTTCTCCTTGAGGCCTTCGAGCGGGTCCACCTTGCCGTTGACGGCAGCTTCGGTGAGCACGCGCGTGGTCTCCTGGAACGACGCCGCCGAGAAGAACGAGCGGGTCTGCAAGCTCGCCTTGGTGATGCCGAGCAGAACCGGCGTACCCGTGGCGGGCTTTTTGCCCTCCTCCTTGGCCTTGGTGTTGAGCGCGTCGAACTCGATCTTGTCGACCTGCTCGCCCGAGATCATGTCGGTGTCGCCCTGGTCGGTGACTTCCACCTTCTGCAGCATCTGACGGACAATCACCTCGATGTGCTTGTCGTTGATGAGCACGCCCTGCAACCGGTAGACCTCCTGGATTTCGTTGACCAGATAGGCAGCGAGTTCCTCGATGCCCTTGATCGCCAGGATGTCGTGCGGCGCCGGATTGCCTTCGACGATGAAATCGCCCTTTTCGACGATGTCGCCGTCCTGAAGGTGGATGTGCTTGCCCTTCGGGATCAGGTACTCGCGCGGCTCCTCGGTCTTGTCCATCGGCTCGATCGAGATGCGGCGCTTGTTCTTGTAGTCGCGGCCAAAGCGGATCGTGCCCGCCGTTTCCGCGATGATCGCCGCGTCCTTCGGCTTGCGAGCCTCGAACAGTTCCGCCACCCGCGGCAGACCGCCGGTGATGTCACGCGTCTTGGCGCTCTCGGTCGAGATACGCGCCAGGATGTCGCCGGGCATGATCTTCGCGCCGATGTCGACCGACAGAATGGCGTCGACCGACAGCATGTAGCGGGCATCGCCGCCACGCGCGAGCTTCAGCACCTTGCCGTCCTTGCCCTTGACCACGATGGCCGGGCGCAGGTCCGAACCGCCGCGCGTCGTGCGCCAGTCGATGACCACGCGCTTGGCGATACCGGTGGACTCGTCGAGCGTTTCCGAGATCGACTGGCCTTCGACCAGATCCTCGAAACCGATCGTACCCTCGACTTCGCTCAGCACCGGGCGGGTATAGGGGTCCCACTCGGCGATGCGCTGGCCGCGCTTGACCGTATCGCCCTCGTCGACGTGCATCTTCGAACCGTACTGAATACGGTGGGTTGCACGGTCGGTGCCGTCGGCATCGACGATCGCAACGACCATGTTGCGCACCATCGCGACCAGGTTGCCTTCGCTGTTACGGGCGATGGCCTTGTTCCGGATCACGATCTTGCCGTCGAAGTTCGATTCAACGAACGACTGCTCGTTGAGCTGCGCTGCGCCGCCGATGTGGAACGTGCGCATCGTCAGCTGCGTGCCGGGCTCACCGATCGACTGCGCCGCGATGACGCCGACGGCCTCACCGTGGTTGACCGGGGTGCCGCGGGCCAGATCGCGGCCGTAGCACTTGGCGCAGATGCCGTTGATCAGCTCGCAGGTCAGCGCCGAGCGGATCTTCACTTCCTGGATGCCGGCCTGCTGGATCGCGTCGACGTGGGTTTCCTCCATCAACGTATCGCGCTTGATGACGATCTCGTTGGTGGCGGGATCGCGCACGTCATCGCAGGCCGTGCGGCCCAGGATGCGCGAGCCGAGCGAGGCGACCACGGTGCCGGCATCGACGATGGCGCGCATCTTGATGCCGAGCTTGGTGCCGCAATCGGTCTGCGTGATGATGCAGTCCTGCGCGACGTCGACCAGACGGCGGGTCAAATAGCCCGAGTTCGCGGTCTTCAACGCGGTGTCCGCGAGGCCCTTGCGGGCGCCGTGGGTCGAGTTGAAGTACTCGAGCACCGACAGACCTTCCTTGAAGTTGGAAATGATCGGCGTCTCGATGATCTCGCCCGACGGCTTGGCCATCAGGCCGCGCATGCCGGCGAGCTGGCGCATCTGCGCCGGCGAACCACGCGCACCGGAGTGCGCCATCATGTAGATCGAGTTGATGTCGGCATCCGCCCCCGCCGCCGTCTTCTTGGTGGAGGAGATCTCCTTCATCATCGCCTTGGCGACTTCTTCACCGGCCTTCGACCAGGCGTCGACGACCTTGTTGTACTTCTCGCCATGGGTGATCAGGCCGTCATTGTACTGCTGCTCGAAATCCTTCGCCAGCGTACGGGTCTGATCGACGATCTTCCACTTCGACGCCGGCACGACCATGTCGTCCTTGCCGAACGAGATGCCCGCCTTGAAGGCGTTGTAGAAGCCGAGCGCCATGATCCGGTCGCAGAAGATCACGGTCTCCTTCTGACCGCAGTGACGGTAGACTTGGTCGATCACGCCGGAGATCTCGCGCTTGGTCATCAGCTTGTTGATGATGTCGTACGAGATCTTGGTGCTCTTCGGCAGCAGATTGCCGAGCATGACGCGGCCGGCGGTGGTCTCGATCCAGCGCTTGGACAGCTTGCCTTCCTCGTCGAGGCCTTCCCACCGGTACTTGATCTTGGTGTGGAGGTGGATGACCTTCGAATGCAGGGCGTGCTCGAGCTCGGCCATGTCGCCGAAGATCTTGCCCTCGCCGGGCAGGCCTTCGCGCATGATCGAGACGTAGTAGAGGCCGAGCACGATGTCCTGCGACGGCACGATGATCGGCTGGCCGTTCGCCGGATGCAGGATGTTGTTGGTCGACATCATCAGGACGCGCGCTTCCAGCTGCGCTTCGAGCGACAGCGGAACGTGCACGGCCATCTGGTCGCCGTCGAAGTCGGCGTTGAAGGCGGCGCAGACCAGCGGATGCAGCTGGATCGCCTTGCCTTCGATCAGCACCGGCTCGAACGCCTGGATGCCCAGGCGATGCAGCGTCGGCGCGCGGTTGAGCAGCACCGGATGCTCGCGGATCACCTCATCGAGGATATCCCAGACCTCCGGACGCTCCTTCTCGACCAGCTTCTTGGCCTGCTTCACCGTGGTTGACAGGCCCTTGGCGTCGAGCCGCGAATAGATGAACGGCTTGAACAGCTCGAGCGCCATCTTCTTCGGCAGGCCGCACTGATGCAGGCGCAGCTCGGGACCGACCACGATCACCGAACGGCCCGAATAGTCGACGCGCTTGCCGAGCAGGTTCTGGCGGAACCGGCCCTGCTTGCCCTTCAGCATGTCGGCGAGCGACTTCAGCGGGCGCTTGTTGGCACCCGTGATGACGCGGCCGCGGCGGCCGTTGTCGAACAGCGCGTCGACGGCCTCCTGCAGCATGCGCTTTTCGTTGCGGATGATGATGTCGGGTGCACGCAGCTCCATCAGCCGCTTCAAGCGGTTGTTGCGGTTGATGACGCGGCGATACAGGTCGTTGAGGTCGGAGGTCGCGAACCGGCCGCCGTCGAGCGGCACCAGCGGACGCAGGTCCGGCGGAATCACCGGCACGACCGTCATGATCATCCATTCCGGCTTGTTGCCGGAGACGCGGAAGGCCTCGACGATCTTCAGCCGCTTGGCGAGCTTCTTGTGCTTGATGTCCGAGTCGGTCTCGGCCATGTCGGCGCGCAGCGTCGCCTCGAGCTTCTCGAGCTCGAGACCCTTGAGCAGCTCGCGGATCGCCTCGGCGCCGATCATGGCGGTGAAGCTGTCCTGGCCGTACTCGTCCTGCGCCTTCAGATACTCGTCTTCCGACAGCAGCTGACGGTCCTTCAGCGCGGTCAGGCCGGGCTCGAGAACGACGTAGTATTCAAAGTAGAGGATCCGCTCGAGATCCTTCAGCGTCATGTCGAGCAGCAAGCCGATGCGCGACGGCAGCGACTTCAGGAACCAGATGTGGGCGACCGGCGCCGCCAGCTCGATGTGGCCCATGCGCTCGCGCCGGACGCGCGACAGCGTCACCTCGACCGAGCACTTCTCGCAGATGATGCCCTTGTACTTCATCCGCTTGTACTTGCCGCACAGGCACTCGTAGTCCTTGATCGGCCCGAAGATGCGCGCGCAGAACAGGCCGTCACGCTCCGGCTTGAAGGTGCGGTAGTTGATGGTCTCCGGCTTCTTGATCTCGCCGTACGACCAGGACAGAATCTTCTCCGGAGACGCGATCGAAATCCGGATCTGGTCGAAGACCTGAGCCGGCGTCGTCGGATTGAAAAGATTCATAATCTCTTGATTCATGGTCTTCTCCTCGCGTGCCGATCGTCACCGGCAGCAAATTCGAAATTTTATTCAGCGCGCGCCCCGCTCAACGTCCAAGCGGAGTGCGAAGGCCCGGCGCGTGTTGCGCCGGGCATGATCACAGCGTTACTCGGCGGCTTCCGACGTCGTTCCCGGTCCCACCTTGGAATTGTGCAGGTCGACGTTGAGGCCGAGCGAGCGCATTTCCTTGACCAGCACGTTAAACGATTCCGGAATACCGGCCTCGAAGGTGTCGTCGCCGCGCACGATCGCCTCGTACACCTTGGTACGGCCGGCGACGTCGTCCGACTTCACGGTCAGCATCTCCTGCAGCGTGTATGCGGCGCCGTAGGCTTCCAGCGCCCAGACCTCCATTTCGCCGAAGCGCTGGCCGCCGAACTGCGCCTTGCCGCCCAGCGGCTGCTGGGTGACGAGCGAGTACGGACCGATCGAACGCGCGTGGATCTTGTCGTCCACGAGATGGTGCAGCTTGAGCATGTAGATGTAGCCCATCGTCACCTTGCGATCGAACTGATCGCCGGTGCGGCCGTCATAGACGGTCGACTGGCCGGAGGCGTCGAAGCCGGCAAGCTTCAGCATCTCCTCGATGTCGGCCTCCTTGGCGCCGTCGAACACCGGCGTTGCGATCGGCACGCCGTGGCTCAGATTGCGGCCGAGTTCGACCAGCTCGTTGTCGTTCAGCGACTTGATGGTTTCATCCTCGCCATAGATCTTCTTCAGGGTCTCGCGCAGCGGCTTGAGATCCTGCCTCTGATAGTAGGCGTCGATGGTCTGGCCGATGCGCTTGCCGAGGCCGGCGCAGGCCCAACCGAGATGGGTCTCAAGGATCTGACCGACGTTCATGCGCGAAGGCACGCCGAGCGGATTGAGCACGATGTCGGCATGGGTGCCGTCCTCGAGGAACGGCATGTCCTCGATCGGCACGATCTTCGACACCACGCCCTTGTTGCCGTGACGGCCGGCCATCTTGTCGCCGGGCTGGATCTTGCGCTTCACCGCGACGAAGACCTTGACCATCTTCATCACGCCGGGCGGCAGCTCGTCGCCACGCTGCAGCTTCTCGACCTTGTCGAGGAAGCGCTGCTCGAGGCCCTTCTTCGACTCGTCGTACTGCTTCCGCATGGCCTCTATCTCGGCCATCAGCTTGTCGTTCGGCGAAGCGAACAGCCACCACTGCGACTTCGGATACTCGTCGAGCACCGCACGGGTGATCTTGGTGTCCTTCTTGAAGCCCTTGGGGCCGGCGATGCCCTGGCGGTTCTCCAGCAGCTCGGCGAGGCGGTTGTAGACGTTGCGGTCCAGGATCGCCTGCTCGTCGTCGCGGTCCTTGGCCAGACGCTCGATCTCTTCCCGCTCGATCGCCAGCGCACGCTCGTCCTTGTCGACGCCGTGGCGGTTGAACACGCGGACTTCCACGATGGTGCCCTGCACGCCCGGAGGCACGCGCAACGAGGTATCGCGGACGTCGGAGGCCTTCTCGCCGAAGATGGCGCGCAAGAGCTTCTCTTCCGGCGTCATCGGGCTCTCGCCCTTCGGCGTGATCTTGCCGACCAGGATGTCGCCGGCGCGCACTTCCGCACCGATGTAGACGATACCGGCTTCGTCGAGGTTCTTCAGCGCTTCTTCCGAGACGTTCGGAATGTCGCGGGTGATTTCCTCAGGCCCGAGCTTGGTGTCGCGGGCCATCACTTCGAACTCCTCGATGTGAATCGAGGTGAAGACGTCGTCCTTCACGATCCGCTCGGAGAGCAGGATCGAGTCTTCGAAGTTGTAGCCGTTCCACGGCATGAACGCGACCAGCACGTTGCGGCCGAGCGCGAGCTCGCCGAGATCGGTCGACGGACCGTCAGCGATGATGTCGCCCTTCTTGACGATGTCGCCGACCTTCACCAGCGGACGCTGGTTGATGCAGGTCGACTGGTTGGAGCGCTGGTACTTCATCAGCCGGTAGATATCGACGCCCGACTTGGTCGGATCGAGATCCTCGGTGGCGCGGATCACGACGCGGGTGGCGTCGATCTGGTCGATCACGCCCGAGCGGCGCGCGGCAATCGCCGCGCCGGAGTCACGGGCGACCACGCCTTCCATGCCGGTGCCGACGAACGGCGCCTCGGCGCGAACCAGCGGCACCGCCTGGCGCTGCATGTTCGAGCCCATCAGCGCGCGGTTGGCGTCGTCGTTCTCGAGGAACGGGATCAACGCCGCGGCCACCGAAACCAGCTGCTTCGGCGACACGTCCATGTAGTCGACCTTGTCCGGCGTCACCGGCAGCACTTCGCCGGCGTGGCGGCAGACCACCAGATCGTCGGTGAAACGGCCCTTGGCATCGAGCGGCACGTTGGCCTGCGCGACCCGGTAACGGCCCTCTTCCATCGCCGACAGATAGACCACCTCGTCGGTGACTCGGCCGTCCTTGATCTTGCGATAGGGCGTCTCGACGAAGCCGTACTTGTTGACGCGCGCGAACGTCGCCAGCGAGTTGATCAGGCCGATGTTCGGACCTTCCGGCGTCTCGATCGGGCAGATACGGCCGTAATGCGTCGGATGCACGTCGCGGACTTCGAAGCCGGCACGCTCGCGGGTCAGACCGCCCGGGCCAAGCGCCGACAGGCGCCGCTTGTGGGTGATCTCCGACAGCGGGTTGGTCTGGTCCATGAACTGCGACAGCTGCGAGGAGCCGAAGAACTCGCGCACCGCGGCAGCCGCGGGCTTGGCGTTGATCAGGTCCTGCGGCATCACGGTGTCGATATCGACGCTCGACATGCGCTCCTTGATCGCGCGCTCCATGCGGAGCAGGCCGATCCGGTACTGGTTCTCCATGAGCTCACCGACCGAGCGCACCCGGCGGTTGCCGAGGTGGTCGATGTCGTCGATCTCGCCCTTGCCGTCGCGCAGGTCGACCAGCGTCTTGATCACCGCCAGGATGTCTTCCTTGCGCAGCGTGCGATGGGTGTCCGGCGCATCGAGCTCGAGGCGCATGTTCATCTTGACGCGGCCGACCGCTGAGAGGTCGTAGCGCTCGGCATCGAAGAACAGCGACTGGAACATCGCCTGCGCCGAATCCAGCGTCGGCGGCTCGCCCGGACGCATCACGCGGTAGATGTCGAACAGCGCGTCCTCACGCGTCATGTTCTTGTCGGCCGACAGCGTGTTGCGGATGTAGGCGCCGACATTGACGTGGTCGATGTCGAGCAGCGGCAGGTCCTTGTAGCCCTGCTCGTTGAGCACCTTGAGCGACTTCTCGGTGATCTCCTCGCCGGCTTCGGCGTAAATTTCACCGGTCTTCGGGTTGACGAGATCCTCGGCGAGATAGTTGCCGACGAGCTCCTCGTCCGACATGCGAAGCGCCTTGAGGCCCTTTTCCTGCATCTGGCGTGCGCTGCGCACGGTCAGCTTCTTGCCGGCCTCGAGCACCACCTTGCCGGTGTCGGCGTCGATCAGGTCGTTGATGGTGCTGTAGCCGCGGAAACGGTTGGCGTCGAACGGCACGCGCCAGCCTTCCTTGGTCCGCTTGTAGGTGATCTTCTTGTAGAAGGTCGACAGGATCTGCTCGCCGTCGAGACCGAGCGCGTACATCAGCGAGGTCACGGGCAGCTTGCGGCGGCGGTCGATGCGCGCGAACACGATGTCCTTGGCGTCGAACTCGATGTCGAGCCAGGAACCGCGATACGGAATCACGCGCGCGGCAAACAACAGCTTGCCGGACGAATGGGTCTTGCCCTTGTCGTGGTCGAAGAACACGCCGGGCGAACGGTGCATCTGCGAGACGATGACGCGCTCGGTGCCGTTGACGACGAAGGTGCCGTTCATCGTCATGAGCGGGATATCGCCCATGTAGACGTCCTGCTCCTTGATGTCCTTGACCGACTTGGCGCCGGTTTCCTCGTCGATATCGAACACGATGAGGCGCAGCGTCACCTTGAGCGGCGCAGCGAAGGTCATGCCGCGCTGGCGGCACTCGTCGACGTCGTATTTCGGCTGTTCGAACTCGTAGCGGACGAATTCGAGCATCGAGGTGCCCGAGAAGTCCGAGATCGGGAACACCGAGCGGAACACCGCCTGCAGGCCCTCGTCGAGGCGACCGCCGGCCGGCTCGTCAACCATCAGGAACTGGTCATAGGACGCCTTCTGAACCTCGATGAGGTTCGGCATCTCGGCGACTTCCTTGATGTGACCGAAAAACTTGCGTACGCGTTTGCGACCGGTGAATGTCTGCTGCGCCATCGTGGCCTCTCATTTTCGTCGCCTTTGTGGGGCGAACCTTCCGGGACGCGACTGCCATCGCCCCCGGGTTGAATTTTCGAATCGTCCCGAAGGAACGAAGCGCAAGGTCAGGAATTAAATCCCCAGCCCGGCCCCTATTTCCTCCAAAACGCAAAACGACGCGCGGGGCGCATCCCTGCACCCGCTCGTCCAAACGCTCCGCTTTACGGACTGAAAAAGCCCGAAATCTGACTGTCTCCCAACGGCTTACGCCGAGAACCCTGCCGTTCCCGCCGCCGACCGTGTTTTTTCGCTGCCGACCCAATATGGGAAGGCAATAAAGGAGATTCGAGGGTTAAGTCCACGGATCCCCACACTTTCTTGTGTCCGGCGCGCCTGCGGCAACCTGCCGCACGCCGCTTGGTTGGCCCGGGAGCGCCCTGCGGCGCTCCCGGATCGCGCATTACTTGAGCTCGACCTTGGCGCCAGCCTTCTCGAGCTGGGCCTTGACCTTCTCGGCCTCGTCCTTGTTGACGCCTTCCTTGACGGGCTTCGGGGCGCCTTCGACGAGGTCCTTGGCTTCCTTCAGGCCCAGGCCGGTGATGGCGCGGACTTCCTTGATGACTTCGATCTTCTTGTCGCCGGCAGCAGCCAGCACGACAGTGAACTCGGTCTTCTCTTCAGCCGGAGCAGCGGCAGCACCGCCACCGGCCGGGCCGGCCACCGCGACGGCGGCAGCGGCGGAGACGCCCCACTTTTCTTCGAGGAGCTTGGCGAGTTCGGCCGCTTCGAGCACGGTGAGGCTCGAGAGGTCGTCGACGATTTTCTGCAAGTCAGCCATTGATCTGTTTCCTTAAACGTTTGGTTCGAACCAGGTTTTGAGATTAGCGAAGGGTCAGGCCGCTTCGCTCTTTGAGGCATGAGCCTGAATGACGCGTGCGAGCTTGGCCGCGGGCGCGTTCGAGAGCTGAGCCAGCTTGGTCGCCGGCGCCACGAGGAGGCCCACGATCTTGCCGCGCAGTTCGTCAAGCGACGGCAGTGAGGCAAGCGCCTTCACGCTGTCGACATTCAGGACGGTTTTGCCCATCGAGCCGCCGAGGATGACGAACTTCTCGTTCGCCTTGGCGAATTCGACGGCAACCTTTGGCGCCGCAACCGGATCGTTCGAAGTAGCGATCACGGTCGGCCCCTTCAGCAGGGAACCGATGGCAGCGACGTCAGTGCCTTCAAGAGCAATTTTGGCGAGACGGTTCTTCGAGACCTTCACCGACGCACCCGCCTGCTTCATCTGCATGCGCAGCTTCTGCATCTGGGCCACGGTGAGGCCGGAATAGTGAGCAACGATCGCAACCGACGTGGCCTTGAAGGCCTCGTTGAGTTGTTCGACCGACTCTTTTTTTGCCGCTCGTTCCACAGCAAGCTCTTTCCGGTTGGCGGCCGTTCCGCATCGGGAGGGCCACCGGGTTGCACCCGCCGTCCCGCCCTAAACCTGATCCTTAGGGCGCAAGACCCTTCGGACATGCCGGGCAAGACGACATCTAGAAGCCTGCCCTCCCAGAGCCTTGCGGCCATGGGCTGTCGAGGTTCGAACCAAATCAGCCTCCCCGCCGCGAACATGCCGCGACCTGGAGTGCGAAATCCGGTCTTCACCCGTCTATGCAGGCTGTGCGATTAAGCCGTTGAAAACACGAAGTTCTCGCGGGCGCCTGCAGTCTCGGACAGGATCGAGGCACTTCAGCACGCTGAAGGCCCCTGCTCTCACTCCGCCAGAGGCGATGGGTTCTCCTTCCTTTCGAGCATCCTTGCGGGCATGCGGAAAGGAATGATCTCCTATCATCTCAGGTTTTCGGAATGCGAGCACGGACATGCCAGCAAGTGCCAGCACGCCCGGAAGGCGCTATGTAGCCGGTCCTGCCCTGCTTGCCAAGAGCAAATTTCAGACCAGTTCGGCGATCTGCCTGGCCCTGCGAAAAATTTCTCACAGACGACGTCACACGACGGCGGTGTGACTCGTCTGGGCGCTGGAGGCTCGCATGAAACGATGGATTGCAGGAATTCTCGCCCTTTTCAACCTCGGCAATGGGCTGGTGATGCTGTCAGCCGGTTCCGTCTGGTGGTCGCTGGTTCCCGGCGCCGCCGATACCGGCCCCTTCAACCCCCATTTGGTTCAGGACGTCGGCATCGCTTTCCTGGCAGCCGGGCTCGGTCTCGCCGCGCGCGCCTGGCGGCCGGCCTGGTGGCCCGCGGCGGTCGCGGGCGCCGCGTTCCTGGCGGGCCACGGCCTGCTGCATCTTGCGATGATCGCCGGCGGCCATGACCGCCACGCCGCGTCCGACCTGATCGCGGTGATCCTGCCCGCGACCCTCGCACTCTATTCCGCCCTGCCAAGCCCAAGAGAACAGCCAGGAGAAACACCATGCGTAGTTTCATCGCGCGCCGTATGCTGCGTGCCTATTCCAAGCGCTACGGTTACGACACCAGTTATCTCGAGATGATGCTGAAGCAGTCGCCGACGTCATTCTTCAAGTTCGCCGGCGCGATGAAGGCCGCAGCCTGCCGCGAGGTTGCGCCGGTCGAAGCCTGCTTCGCCGCCAAGCTCACCGGCGCGCTGGCCGAAGATTGCGGTCCCTGCGCGCAGCTGGTCGCCGACATGGCGATCGAGGCCGGGATGGCGGAGCAGCAGGTCGCGGCCGTGCTTAGGCGCGACGCCAGCGCGATGTCGGCGGACACCGCGCTCGGCTTCCGCTTTGCGGACGCGATCGTGCAGCGTTCCACGGAGGATGATGCCTGCCGCGAGGCGGTTCGCGCGCGCTGGGGCGAAAAAGGCGTGATCGACCTCGCCATGGCCCTGCAAATCGGCCGTATCTTCCCCATGATGAAGTTGGCGCTGGGCTATGCGAGGGAGTGTCGCCGCGTGACCGTGGCCGGCCATCAGATCGATGTCATCAAGCAGGCCGCCTGAATCCGACCCGCTCGGCCCGTATCGTGCGCGGCTGACCGGGCTCGCTTATCGCATGCTCGGCAGCCGCAGCGACGCCGACGATGTGGTGCAGGACGCTTGGCTGCGCTTCGCCGCGGCGGACGACGTTCACAATCCCGAGGCGTTCCTCGTCACGGTGGTGACCCGGCTCTGCCTCGACCGGCTGAAGAGCGCCCGCGCCCAGCGCGAGGTCTATGTCGGCGCATGGCTGCCCGAGCCGGTGTTCGACGAGAGCCTGTCGGCCGAGGCGGCCACCGAACTTGCCGACGATCTCTCCTTCGCCCTGATGCTGGCGCTCGACGCCTTGTCACCGCTCGAGCGCGCCGCGTTCCTGCTGCACGATGTGTTCGACCGGCCGTTTGCGGAAGTCGCGCGCGCGCTCGAGCGCAGCGAGGTGGCTTGCCGCCAGCTCGCGGCGCGCGCCCGGCGGACCGTGCGCGACAGCCGCCCTGCCCCGGCGGCGCCGCCCGAAGGCCACGCAAGATTGCTGACGGCATTCTGCCAGGCCGCGGCCAGCGGCGATGTCTCCGCTCTGGCCGATCTGCTGCGCGAGGATGCGATCGCGATCACCGATGGCGGCGGCCGCAAGCTGGCGGCGCTGAACCCGATCAAGGGAGCCGAGAAGATCGTCCGCTTCATCATCGGCATCGCCGGCAAGAATGCCGGCAGCGAGGTTCGCGTCGAGCCGATGATGGTCAACGGCAGCGCAGGCGCGCTGGTCCTGCTCGATGGCGAGATCGACCACACGCTCAGCCTGGCGATCGACGCCGCAACCAACCGGATCGCGGCGATCTACGTCGTCCGCAACCCCGACAAGCTGCGCCACGCCCCGCGCCGGAATTGAACGCCGGTCAGGACGCCGACGGCACCGGAAAGGCGAGCGGCTTGCCGGCGAAGAACGCCTCGAGATTGGCGAGCACGCAGTCCTGCATCGCCACATGCGATTCCAGGGTGTGGCCGCCGATATGCGGGGACAGCACGACGTTGGGCAGCGCCGTCAGTTCGTCGGGCGCGTGCGGCTCCCTGGCAAACACATCGAGGCCGGCGCCCGCGATAGACTGATCGGCAAGGGCCGTAACCAGCGCCTTCTGGTCGATGACGGAGCCGCGCGAGATATTGACCACGATCCCGCTGCTGCCGAGCCGGCGCAGGATGTCGGCATTGACGGCATGGACGGTGTCCGTACCGGCGCGCACCGCGATCATCAGCACGCTGCACCAGTCGGCAAGCGCCTCGAGGCTCGGAAAATGCTGATACGGCACGTCCTGCCGTGACCGGCTGAAATAGCCGACCTCGGTTTCGAAGGCTGCGACGCGCGCCGCGATCTTGCGGCCGATCTCGCCGAGGCCGTAGACGCCGACCTTGCGGCCGCGCATGCCGGCCTGCGGCCGCATCATCGGCGACGGCTTGGCGCCGATCCAGTCGCCGCTGCGGACGTAATTGTCGGCGACCGGCAGGCGGCGGGCCGCCGCCAGCATCAGCGTCACCGCGATGTCGGCAACGGAGGCGGCATTGGCGCCGGGGCTGTGGCCGACCGCAATTCCGCGCCTTGCGGCGGCGGCAAGATCGATCCCCTCATATCCGGTGCCGTAGCAGATGATTGCGCCGAGCTTCGGCAGCATGTCCATCGCCTCACCGCCGAGCGGGGTCCCACCCGCCGTGATCATCGCCCGGATATCGCCAAGCTCCGCCGCCGAAAACACCTCGGTCAGCCGCTTGCCCGCCGCATTCAAGAGCTCGTAGCGCTCACCGAAGCGCACCAGTTCGTTTCTGGGAAAGCGTGAATAGACCAGGACCTTATCGGGCATTGTTGTTGTTTCCTGCGAGAGGCCTCACCTGGAGTCTTTTCCGTTCCGATTGAATCGGAACGGGCTCTGGATTGTTGTTTTGACGCGTTTTCTTCACGCGAACCGGTACCCACTTCGCTCGAAAACGCTCTGGCAAAACGAAGGGGCGGAACCGGTTGCCCGATCCCGCCCCTCTTTATCTCGTCACGGCCAAAGACCTCAGCCGAGGATCGTGCCCGGCTCGACCTTCACGCCCGGGCCCATGGTGGAGGAAACCGCCACGCGCTGGATGTAGGTGCCCTTGGAACCCGCCGGCTTCGCCTTGGAGACCGCATCCGCGAGCGCCTTGACGTTCTCGACCAGCTTGTCCTCGGAGAACGAGGCCTTGCCGATGCCGGCCTGCACGATGCCGGCCTTCTCGACGCGGAACTCGACCGAGCCGCCCTTGGCGCCCTTCACGGCGTTGGTGACGTCCATGGTCACGGTGCCGATCTTCGGGTTCGGCATCATGCCGCGCGGACCGAGGACCTTACCGAGGCGGCCGACCAGCGGCATCATGTCGGGGGTGGCGATACAGCGGTCGAAATCGATCGCACCGCCCTGCACCTTCTCGACCAGGTCCTCGGCACCGACGACGTCGGCACCGGCGGCCTTGGCTTCCTCAGCCTTGGCGCCGCGCGCGAACACGCCGACGCGCAGCGTGCGGCCGGTACCGTTCGGCAGGTTGACGACGCCGCGGACCATCTGGTCGGCGTGGCGCGGGTCGACGCCGAGATTGATCGCGATCTCGATCGTCTCGTCGAATTTCGACTTGGCGCGCTCCTTGACCATCTTGATGGCATCCGCGAGCGGGTAGAGCTTCTCGCGATCGACGCCCTCGCGGGCCTTCTTCAAACGCTTTCCGATTGCCATGGCCCGTTACCCCGCAACTTCCAGACCCATCGAACGGGCAGAGCCCTCGACCATCTTCATGGCCGATTCGATGGTGTCGCAATTCAAGTCCTTCATCTTCTTCTCGGCGATCTCGCGCACCTGCGCCTTGGTCACCTTGCCGGCCTTGTCACGGCCCGGCGCCTTCGAGCCGGACTGGATCTTGGCAGCCTGCTTGAGGAAGAACGACATCGGGGGCGTCTTCATCTCGAAGGTGAACGAACGATCGGCGTAGATCGTGATCACCACCGGGATTGGGGTATTCTTCTCTTCCTTCTGGGTCTGCGCGTTGAACGCCTTGCAGAACTCCATGATGTTGAGACCGCGCTGACCAAGCGCGGGACCGATCGGGGGCGAAGGATTCGCCGCACCGGCCGGGACCTGAAGCTTCAGGTATCCGGTCACTTTCTTTGCCATTTATCACTCCTGTTGTGCCGGACGATGCCGGCGGTTTCAGGTTCCGTGGTTCGGTTGAAGGGGCTGGCGACCGCCTCCTCCCTCCCACGGCCTCTCACTTGACGAGGGGCATATACCCCACGCCGTCCGGTCAGACCACCTTTTCGACCTGACCGAATTCCAGTTCCACGGGGGTCGCGCGTCCGAAGATCGACACCGCGACCTTCACGCGCGAACGCGCCTCGTCGATTTCTTCCACCACGCCGGAGAACGAGGCGAACGGGCCGTCGGCCACGCGCACGTTCTCGCCGATTTCGAACGACACCGACGCCTTCGGACGCTCCACGCCCTCCTGCACCTGATGCAGGATCCGCATCGCCTCGGATTCCGAGATCGGCATCGGCTTGTTTTCCGCGCCGAGGAAGCCGGTCACCTTCGGGGTGTTCTTGATCAGATGGAACGCCTCGTCGGTCAGCTTCATCTTGACCAGCACATAGCCCGGGAAGAACTTGCGCTCGGCGTCGATCTTGCGGCCGCGGCGCACCTCGGTGACCTTCTCGGTCGGCACCAGCACCTGCTCGAACAGCTCTTCCAGCCCGCGCTGCTTGGCCTGCTCGCGGATCGATTCCGCCACCTTCTTCTCGAAATTCGAATAGGCGTGGACGATATACCAGCGCTTGTCCATCAATTGAGTTCCCATGCTCATCAGTGGATGCCCAGGATCAGCGTGATGAGATAGCGGATGATCTGGTCCGCGGCGAAGAAGAAGACCGAGGCCAGCGCCACCATCACGAACACCATGATGGTGGTGATGGTCGTCTCGCGACGCGTCGGCCAGGTGACCTTGGCGGTCTCCGAGCGCACTTCCTGCAGGAATTTGAACGGGCTGAAAGCCATCGTGGGATCCGCGTCCGTGACCGGACGATTGCAACGTTTCAAGGAATCCGAACAGCCGACCTTGCGGACCCAGCCCTCGTTTGAAGGTTGAGCCGATAAACGAGCTCGAATGTTCGGGGAAGTAGGCCGCGCCGGATATCCGCCATCAAAGCGGGCCGGCTGCGAGTGCCGGGTATCTACTGCGGGACCGGCCAAACGTCAAGGTCGGCGAGGTCGCGCCCCACGAGGGCCAAGCATGGGTCGAGCGGGCATTGATCCCTTTAGTTCAACAGCTTAGCCGGGGCGCCGGGGCAACTCCGGGACTTCCCGCCGGGAATTGGCGTCAAGAAGGTGCCCCTGTCGCGTGCGGTAACGCACACCGCCCCTCTTCGTCTAGGCCAGGACGGACTTCAGCGGCAGCAGCATCGATACCCGCAATCCGACCGGCTCCCACGGCTTCAGTTCGATGCTGCCACCATGGCGTTTGGCAATATCCTGGGCGATCGACAGCCCCAGCCCAAAGCCGCCGCTATCCTGCCGTGCGCTATCAGCCTTGAAGAAGGGTTCGAACACCTTGTCGCGCAGCGCCGGCGGGATGCCGGGCCCGTCGTCAACCACCTCGATCTCAATGTGGTTCGAGTCGGTGGGACGGAGCGCGACCGCGACCGTGCTGCCGTGCTTGACTGCGTTCTCCACGACATTGGTGACGGCGCGCGACAGGGCGCGGGGCCGACAGGCATAGGGAAGACGCGCAGGCCCGGCATAGGACACCGCGTGGCCCAAATCGGCGAACTCGGAACAGATGGTCTGCAGAAAGCTCGGCAGGTCGATGTGCGAGACTGCCTCCGAACGCGCATCGTCGCGAAGATACTCCAGCGTCTCGTTGATCATGCGCGTGATCTTGGCGATATCGCCCAGCATTGCCGGGCGCAGAGTATCTTCTCCGACACGCTCGGCGCGCAGCCTGAGCCGCGTCAGCGGCGTCCGCAGGTCATGACTGATTGCGGCCAGCATGCGGGTGCGATCGTCGAGCAGCGCGCGGATCCGGGTGCGCATGTCGTTCAGGGCGTCGGCGACCTGGGCGATTTCAAGCGGACCGCGCCGGCGCAGCGCCTCGGGAGCCCGCGGCGAGCGGCCGAACGAGGTTGCGGCGCTCGCGACTTCGGCCAGCGGCGCGATCACCCAGCGCACCGCATAGACCGACAGCAGCAGCATGGATATCAGCAGGATGATTGCCCCTCCGGCCGCTGGGCGGAGCAGAATGGACCAAAAGCCGCCATTGACCGCGACGTCGGCCATCAACGCGTGGCCGTCGTCGAGCTTCACGACCACCTGGGACGACGAACCTGCCGGATGGCGCAGTTCCTCCAGCAACTCAATTCCAGACTCGGCCGCCAGTTGCCGAAACGCTCGTATGGAAAACGGCCGCGTCTCTCCGGCCGTTCTCGGCACGAGTTCGCTCAATGCGACGCGCCTGACATCGAGACCGCCGCGCCTGGCCGCGGCCAGCAGTTCATCCGCGTCGGCTGGCGTCTTTGTGGAACGCAGCAGCTGCGCGACCTCCGAGACCCGCCCCGCAAGAAACTTCTGCGTGTCGTTGATCGAGGGAGAATCGAACAGAAAAATCACGGTCACCGCTGCGAGCGTGATGCCGATCAGTTCCGAGAGCGCGACGAGGCTCATGAGTTGCGCAGCGATGCTGCGCGGCAGCAGCGGCTGCGCCCATCCCATCAGATCTGCTCGACCGCAGGCGTGAAGAGGTAACCGCCGAGCCGCACCGTCCTGATCATCGTCCGGTCCTTCGGATCCGGCTCGATCTTCTGCCTGATGCGGCTGATATGGACGTCGACGCTGCGCTCGACCGATGCGATCAGGCCGCCGAAGGCCTGCTCGATCAGCTGTTCGCGCGACAGCACCTGCCCCGGATTGCGGCAGAACGCCAGCAACAGGTCGAACTCGGCCCCGGTCAGCGTGATCCGGACACCGGCGGGGTCATGCAGTTCGCGCGTGGTGGGATTGATCCGCCAACCGGCGAAGGTCAAAGGACGCGGTCGCGAGCGCGACGCAGTGCCGCTCTCGACCCGGCGCAACAGCGCGCGGATGCGGGCCACCAGCTCGCGCGAATTGAACGGCTTGGTGACATAGTCGTCGGCGCCGAGTTCGAGGCCAAGGATGCGGTCGATGTCCTCGCTCCGTGCCGTAACCATGATGATGGGAATCGAGGACGACATGCGCAGGCGTCGGCAGATGCTCAGCCCGTCCTCGCCCGGCAGCATCACGTCGAGCACGATGAGATCGAAGCTCTCGCGCTTGAGCAGCGCATCCATCTCGATGGCCGAACCGACCAGCACCACTCTGAAGCCGTTGTCCTGGAGGACTTCGGCCAGCATGCGCGCGATATCGGCGTCGTCCTCGACGCAGAGGATGCGCGCGTTGGTGACGGGGAAAGCCACGAGGTCGTATTCCAGGATTTGCATCACGGTATTTTAGAGGCGCCGGCCTCACATGCGCAGCGTGCAAATATAGCGTTTTGTTAAGCCTGCACGTCCAAATGTGGCTCAAATAGGTCGCGCGGTTTCACGGCCTACATCTGACTTAATATCTCTTAATCCCGACCCGGGCGGCCCTGTTCTATCGTGACGTGCGATCGTTCGTGGGGTGAGCGGTCGTTCGAGGGGTGACATGAGATTAGAATTTCTGCCGGGCGCTGCGGCTGCTGCGCAGGGCACGGGCCGGGCGTCGCGCGATGGCCAGCGCAATCGCTCATCCTCACTTGCCGGCGCTGCTCTTGCGATGGTGTTGTTGTCGGGCTGTGCCAGCGCGCCGATGACGCGGGGCGGATCACTAGCGTCCTACGACAATCTCACGCAATCCGACGGGCTGCTGGCGAAGTCGCTGGTTCGCGTCAACAAGGACGACGTCCTTGCCGCAAAGACCATCCATATCGTTCCTGCGACCTTCTCGCAGGGCGCGTCGCCGACGCTGTCGCAAGAGCAGAGGAAGCTGGTGGCCAATGCCATCGATCGTTCGCTCTGCGTCGGCCTGAGCGAGCGGCTTCAGGTCGTTGCGCTCGATCAGCCTGCGGATCTCACCGCATACGCGCGCGTCACGCAGGCGGCGCCGACGGACGAAGTCGCTGCGGGCGCTTCCAAGGTGGTCGGCATCCTGCCGACCGCGCTCGGCGCAGGCGTGCCCGTGCCGGTGCCGCGGTTGCCGGTCGGGCTCGGCAGCCTGACGGTCGAAGCCGAGGTGCGCGATCCGGCCAGCCGCCAGCAGGCGGCGATGATCTGGGCTCGCGGCGCAAATTCATTCACCAGTTCGCCGATGGTCTCGAGTGCCGGTGACGCCTACGAACTCGCCTCCTCGTTCAGTGACGATTTCAGCAAGCTCGTGGTCACCGGAACTACGCCGTTCGGAAAGCCACCGGACCTGCCATCGTTCGACAAGATCGGCGCGTCGTTCGGCGGCAAGCCGAAATACGCAGCCTGCGAAGCGTTCGGGCGCAATCCCGGCCTGGTCGGGATGGCCGCCGGCAAGCTCGGATTGCCGCCGGAGTGGTCGGACAAGGGAGCGCCGACAGCGGGCCAGTGATTGCGTTTGCCCGGACGCGGGCCGATGCTTCGGATCGTGCCCTGCCCGTGTCCTATCCGGCAAAGCTCTTCTGGACCGCCTGGTCGAGCGTGGCGCCGCCGAGATAGCGCTGGCGCAACTCGCGCTTGAGCAGCTTGCCGCTCGGGTTCTTCGGCAGGCTGTCGACGAAGATGACCTGCTTCGGCACCTTGAAATGGGCCATCGACGCCGCGCAATGCTTGATGACGGCGTCGGCCTCGAGGCGCGCGCCGGCCTTGACCACCACGATCGCGGTCACCGCCTCGATCCAGCGCGGATCGGGCAGCCCGACCACCGCCACCTCCGACACCGCAGGCAGCCGGTAGATCATCTCCTCGACCTCGCGGCTAGCGACGTTCTCGCCGCCGCTCTTGATCATGTCCTTCACGCGATCGACCACGGTGATGTAGCCCTCGGCATCGACAGTCGCGAGATCGCCGGAATGAAACCAGCCGCCGGCGAACGCGGCCGCGGTCTTGACCGGGTCGTTGTAGTAGCCGGACAACAGATGCGGCGAACGATGCACGATTTCGCCGACCTCCCCGACCCCGACGTCGGTCATGTCGGAATTCACCACCCACGTCTCGACATTGATCGCGGGCTTGCCGGCTGATCCGGCCTTCGGCAGCTGGTCTTCCGGCGCCAGCACGGTTGCGAGCGGTGCGATCTCGGTCTGGCCGTAGAAATTCCAGAACTTCACATCGGGCAGCCGGCGCTGCAGTTCGAGCAGCACCTCGACCGGCATGATCGAGGCGCCGTAATAGCCCTTGCGCAGGGTCGACAGATCGGTGCGATCGAACGAAGGCGAGCGCAGCATCGCGATCCAGATCGTCGGCGGCGCGAAGAACGCGTTGATGCTGTGGGCTGCGATCAGCGCCAGCACATTGTCAGGCACCGGCTTGCCGGTAATGAGACTGGTGGCGCCGAGATAGATCGCGGGGCCCAGGAAGACGTCGAGCTGTGCGCAGTGATAGAGCGGCAGCGCGTGCAGCACGGTGTCGTCGGTCGTCATGCCGCCGTCGATGATGCAGCTGACATACTGCCACATCACGGCTTCATGGGTGAGGATCGCGCCCTTCGGCAACGACTCGGTGCCGCTGGTGTAGATGATCTGTGCTGGATCGCGGCTGTCGACCGAGACATCAGGTGCGGATGCGTCGCTGTGCAGCAGGTTGTCGAAGGTCGTGATGCCCTCTGGCGCGGTGGCCGGGTCCTCGCCCGGCAGCCAGATCAGGGTTTCGACCGCCGAGCCCTTGGCGGCCGCGGCGTGCGCGGTCTCCACGAAATCCGGGCCGACCGCGAGCAGTTTTGCGCCGGAATTGGCGAGGATGAAATTGATCTCGTCCGGATTGAGCATGAAGTTGATCGGCACCAGGATCGCACCGATCCGCGCCACCGCGAAGCGCAGCGCGGCGAAGCCATGGGAGTTGCGCGACAGCACCGCGAGCCGGTCGCCCTTCGCGACGCCAAGCGCGAGCAATCCGCGCCCGAGCCGGTTGCAGATCGCGTCCATCTCCGCAAAGGTCCAGCTCACCGCGCCGCAGATCAGCGCGGTCTTGTTGGGGTAGCGCTTGGCCGACCGGCGCAGCAGGTCGCCGATGCTGTGCTCGCGGGCGCGTTGAATGGTTGCTGCGATATCTCCGCTCATTTGTCCCTCCCGAATGTGCTTGTTGTCGTTGTCTTGTCTTCGTCGCGCCGCCCGCTACTGCCGGGCGGCGTAAGCGTGTTCCATGTAGGTGTGCTCGACCGAGCGATCGAGCGAGGCGATCTTCTCGAAGCCGCGTCGCCAGTCCTGCAAATGCCGCCGCGTCCACAGCACGCCGGCCTCCTTGTCGCGCCGCTTGATCGCATCAAGGATATGGCGATGCGCCTCGATGAGGCGCGTGCCGCCCTCCGGCACGCCGCCGACGATCATCTCGGTGGTCGGAAAGAACAGCTGCGCGGCGGGCTCTCGCGCGAGCTGCAGCACGCGGTTCTGCGAGGCCTTGGCCATCAGCACGTGGAATTCCGCATCGAGTTCGGCAAGATCAGCCGGACTGCCGACCACCGCCGCGCTGCGCTCGAGATTGCCGGCAAGCTCGGCGATGTTCTCCTCGGTCGCGCGCTCCACCGCGCCCTCGACGCTCGCGACCTCCAGCGTCATCGAGGTCTCGAACAATTCGCGGAACGTCACCTCGTGCAGGATCAGCGCGCGCGACAGCCGGGTGGCGAGCTTGTTGTAGCGCGGCAGGCAGGCCTGCAAGCGGCGGCTGGAATCGCGGCGGATCAGACCGCCCTCCTCGAGCACGCGAATGCCTTCGCGCACCGTCGAGCGGTTGACACCGAACTGCGCGACGAGCTGCTGCTCGGTGCCGATCGGCTCGCCCGGCTTGATCCGGCCGTTGATGATTTCGCGTTCGATCGCGTCCGCGACCTTCTGGTAGGCCGGCGCGACATCGATGCGCCGGAACAGCGGCGTGGCGGGCATCTTCAGTTCCCCCGGGCTTCCGATTGTTGTTTGTCGGACAAATGATAAGGCGAAGGCCCCTGGAGCGTCAAATAGGCTGCCTACAGCCTGAATGTCGCACCCTGCCGGCAAGAATTGACAGCGGAACCGGGCAAATCTAGCTTTGTCGGACAAACTAATAAGAACATCAAGCCGATAAGAAAATCTGGGAGGTCCATCATCATGAAATCCATCGTCACGAGTCTGTCCGCCGCCGGCCTGATCGCAGCAGCGCTGGCGGGTCCGGCGCTCGCGCAACAGGCGCCGCTCAAGATCGGCGTGCTCACGGATTTCCAGTCGGTCTATTCGGACATCGGCGGCGCCGGGAATGTCGAGGCCACCAAGATGGCGATCGAGGAGTTCGGCGGCTCGATGTTCGGCAAGCCGATCGAGCTCGTCACCGCCGACGCGCTCAACAAGGCCGACGTCGCCGCCACCATCACCCGCAAATGGTACGAGGCCGAGAATGTCGACATGATCATCGACATGCCGACTTCGGCGACCGCGCTCGCCGGCATGGAGATGTCCCGGCAGTTCGAGAAGATCATGATCGTGACGGACGCGGCGAGCTCCGACATCACCGGCAAATCCTGCTCGCCCTACACGCTGCACTGGACCTACGACACCTACGCCAACGCCCACACCGTCGGCAGCGCGATCGTGAAGAATGGCGGCGACAGCTGGTTCTTCATCACCGCCGACTATCTGTTCGGCCATTCGATCGAGCGCGACACCGGCGACGTGGTCCGCGCCGCCGGCGGCAAGGTGATCGGCAGCGCGCGGCATCCGCTCAACACGCCGGATTTCTCGTCCTTCCTGCTGCAGGCCCAGGCCTCGAAGGCCAAGATCATCGGCATGGCCAATGGCGGCGCCGACACCATCAACACCATCAAGCAGGCCTCCGAGTTCGGCATCGTCGCGGGCGGGCAGAACCTCGCTGGTATCGTGATGTTCATTTCCGACATCCACAGCCTCGGGCTGAAGCTCGCGCAGGGCCTGATCATCACCGAGGCCTACTACTGGGATCTCAACGACCGCACCCGCGCCTTCGGCAAGCGCTTCTTCGAGCGCATGAAGCGGATGCCGACCATGAACCAGGCCGCGACCTACAGCGCCACCCTGCACTACCTCAACGCGGTGAAGGCCGCCGGCACCAAGGAGACCAAGCCGGTGCTGGTCAAGATGCGCGAGACCCCGGTCCGCGACGCCTTCACCGACAACGGCGTGGTGCGCGAGGACGGCCGCATGGTGCACTCGATGTTCCTGTTCGAGGTCAAGAAGCCTGAGGAATCGAAGGCGCCGTGGGATTACTACAAGGTGCTCGCCGAGGTGCCCGGCGACCAGGCGTTCCGGCCGTTGAAGGACGGCGGCTGCCCGCTCATCAAGTGAGTGAAGACAATCATAGCCGGGGTCCAGGACCTCGGCCAACACCTTCAAATGATTGGGTAAAAGCTGGCAGGAGTGGCAGGGCTCGAACCTGCGACCCCCGGTTTTGGAGACCGGTGCTCTACCAATTGAGCTACACTCCTGCAGGGAACCCGCGTCGCCGCCGGTTCGCGCCGTTTCAAGCACAGGGCATGGCCGGTTTGCAAGGGCGAAGCGGTGAAGCTTCTGTTCATTGCAAAACTTCTGCGCCAGACTTCGGCGATCACCCCGCGTCGGCGCTCCGCCGCAAGAATCAAGAACCAGGGAGAGACCATGAACGTCCAGACCGCCACCAAGCACGCCGCCAGCCAAACCACCCCGTCCCTCCCCCTCGCCAAGCCCGAATCGATTGGGCTGTCGAGCACGCGGCTGCAGGCGCTGTCCGACACCTTCAAGCGCGAGGTCGACAAGGGAACCGCACCCGGCTTCACGGTGCTGGTGGCGCGGCGCGGCCAGATCGGCTGGTTCGACGCGATCGGCCGGCAGAGCCCGGCGGCCTCGGCGCCGATGACGCATGACACGATCTTCCGCATCTTCTCGATGACCAAGCCGATCGTCTCCATCGGCATCATGATGCTGCTGGAGGACGGCCACTTCCTGCTCAACGACCCCGTCGCGAAATTCATCCCCGAATTCGCCGAGACCAAGGTCGGCGTCGAGCACAACGGCAAGCTCGAGCTGGTACCCGCGCAGCGACAGATGACGATCCAGGACCTGCTGCGCCACACCTCGGGCTTGACGTACGACCACACCGGCAACGGGCCGGTGCAGCAGCTCTACCAGCAGTCGCGGCTGCGCAGCCGCAAGATCACCAATGCCGAGCACGCCACCATGCTCGCCGGCATGCCGCTGGTCTGCCAGCCCGGCGCCGAGTGGAACTACAGCCGCTCCACCGACATCCTCGGCCGCATCATCGAGGTCGTCAGCGGCAAGACGCTCGGCGCGTTCCTCACCGAACGCATCCTCAGCCCCCTGCAGATGACCGAGACCGCCTTCCACACCCCGGAAGCCAATGCCGGCCGGCTCGCCGAGGCGTTTGCCAACGATCCCTGGACCAATGAGAAGGTGCAGCTGTTCAACATGCTGGAGAAGCCGGCGATGGAATCCGGCGGCGGCGGACTGGTGTCGACCACGATGGACTATGCCCGCTTCGCGCAGATGCTGCTCAATGGCGGCTCGCTCGACGGCACCAGAATCATCGGCCGCAAGACGCTCGAATTCATGGCGTCCGATCACCTCGGCGCCGGCGTCAAGATCCAGGGCACGCTGGTATCGCCCGGCCACAGTTTTGGCCTCGGCTTTGCCGTGCGGATGCAGCAGGGCATCGCGCCGTTCTCCGGCTCGGTCGGCCAGTTCTTCTGGAGCGGCATGGCCGGCACCTTCTTCTGGATCGATCCGCGCGAAGACCTGATCGCGGTCTTCATGATGCAGGGCCCGGGCCAGCGCGAATACACCCGCTCGCTGGTGCGCAACGGCGTGTATGCGGCGGTGGAGTGAGGCCGGCACTCCCCGCTCCGCATCCAACACTGTCATGCCCCGCGCAGGCGGGGCATCCAGTACGCCGCGGCAGTCGTGAAGGATCGCGCTGCCGGCGTTTACTGGATCACCCGCTTTTGCGGGTGATGACGAGTTGAGTGTGTGGCGCGCTGTGCGCACCAAAGCGCGCGTCAGCTGATCGTCGCGCCGCCGTCGATCACCACGGTCTGGCCGGTCATGAAGTCGCCGGCCCGCGAGCCCATGAACACCGCGGCGCCCGCGATCTCGTCCGGCACGCCGATCCGCAGCAGCGGCGAGCGCGCGGTCGAAGCCTTCAGATTGTCCGGATTGTCCCACAGCGCCTTGGCGAAGTCGGTCTTGATCAGGCCCGGCGCGATGCAGTTCACGCGGATATTGTGCTTGCCGTATTCGCAGGCAAGGTTGCGCGCGAGCTGCATGTCGGCGGCCTTGGAGATCGCGTAGGCGCCGAGAATGGTCGAGCCCTTCAACCCGCCGATCGAGGACACGATGATGATGGAGCCGTCCTTGCGCTCGATCATCTGCGGCACCACCATCGAGATCAGCCAGTTGTTGGCGACGATGTTGTTGTCGAGGATCTTGCGGAACTGATCGTCGGAGATGCCGGCGAGCGGACCGTAGTAGGGATTCGATGCCGCGTTGCAGACCAGCACATCGATCTTGCCGAAGGCCTGGTTGCTCTCGTCGACCAGGTTCTGCAGATTTTCCTTCGACGAGATGTTGGCCGCGACCGCAACCGCGGTGCCCTTGCCGTAAGCGTCATTGATCTCCTTCGCCACCTGTTCGCAGACATCGGCCTTACGCGAGGAGATCACGACCTTGGCGCCATGCTCGGCCATGCGCTCGGCGATCGCGCGCCCGATGCCGCGCGTCGAGCCGGTGATGACGGCGACTTTTCCCTTCATGTCGAACAAGGTCATGTTTCTCTCCCACGATGTTGAAGTCTGAGTGTTTGAATTGCGTTGAGCTTAGGCAGCGTTGTCGTGTTGCGATAGCAGCAATCACGCAAGCTTGCTCGCCGGCCTGACTTCCGGTCCGGACGGCTGATGCATCGCGGCGTGGCGCGGATCAGCGATCCAGGGCTGCTGGTTCACCATCGGCAACCGCCAGGTCGACAGGCCGGTGCCTGCGATGTGATCGAGCCGCGTCACCGAGACATTGTCGATGTCGAAGGACAGGCCCCTGTCCGGCTGGCCGCCGAGCGCGAGACCGACCGCGGCCCGGATCACGCCGCCATGGCCGACCGCGATGATGTTCTTACCCGGCGCCGCAGCCGTGATCCGCACGATCGTGCGGCAGACCCGCGTGTAGAGATCCATGAAGCTCTCGCCGCCGGGTGCGGGCTCGTTGACGTCGGCAAACCAACTTCTGCCGGGGGGCTGGCTCGCGAGCAGCGCGGCGCGGTTCATGCCCTGCCACCGGCCGAGATGCTGCTCGGCAAAGTCGCGTTCCTGCGTCATGCTTTCAGGCTTCGGAAAACCTGCGGCCCAGATCGCTTCCGCGGTCTTGTGCGTGCGCTTCAGATTGCTCGAATACCACACTGCATCGCGCGGCAGCATCTTGGCGACCGCCTCGAACACTTCGGTGTCGCCGGTGTCGCAGTCGATGTCCTCCTGCCCGTAGATGTTGCCGCCGTCGCTGCGCACCGGCGCGTGGCGAACCCACCACCACCGCGTCACCGTCACGTTAGGCTTGTCTGGATTGGACATCGGATGAGCCCTTCAATAGTGTCCCCCGTCGCTGTACGCCGCACATCGTCTCAAGTGCTTCGGACGTTTGAAATTTTGTTTGAATTCCGTCGCGCGGCAGACGCGCCACGGACCATGTGAACAGGGAGAAACTCATGGGCCGACTCGAAGGCAAATCCGTCATCATCACCGGCGCTGGAAGCGGTATCGGCCGTGCGGCCTCGTTGCTGTTCACCAAAGAAGGCGCCAAGCTGATTGCGGTCGATCGCACCGATGGCGTCAACGAGACCGCCAAGCTGGTGCGCGACGCCGGCGGCACCGTCGAAGCCGTCACCGCCGATGCCGGCTCGGAGAGCGACGTGAAGGCCTTCATCGACAAGGCCGTCGCGAAATACGGCAAGCTCGATGCGATCTGGGCCAATGCCGGCGTCAGCGGCGGGCTGGTGCCGCTCGCCGACCAGACCGTCGAGCACTGGCAGGAAGTGCTGCGCGTCAATCTGATCGGCCCGTTCCTCGCGATCAAGCATTCGATTCCATACATGACCAAGCAGGGTTCCGGCTCGATCGTCTGCACCGCCTCCGTCGCGGGCCTGAAGTCCGGCGCGAGCGGACATCCCTACGGCGCGAGCAAGGCCGGCGTCATCAGCCTGGTGCAGACCACCGCCTACTCGCTCTCCGGCACCGGCGTGCGCATCAATGCGGTGTGCCCGGGCCTGATCGAAACCGGCATGACGAAACCGGTGTTCGATCGCGCCAAGGAACGCGGCACCCAGGACAAGATCGGCCAGCTCAATCCGCTGAAGCGCCCCGGCCAGCCGCACGAGCTCGCCGCGATGGGATTGTTTTTGGCGAGCGATGAGGCGTCCTACGTCAACGGCCAGGCCATCCCGGTCGACGGCGGCCTCACCGCGTCGATGCCGTATACGGGCAAGCCGATTTAGCAAGGGTAATCTCCGTTCGCGGCGCAAGTGAATTCCCGCGATGGTTCCACACTCACAACTGTCGTCCCTTGCGAAGGCCGGGACGACACCTTGGAGGGTCTCGCGCGGTGTCATCACCCGCGCATGCGGGTGATCCAGTATTCCAGAGACGCCAGTGCTTGAGCCGAGAGGCCGCGGCGTACTGGATCGCCCGGTCGAGCCGGGCGATGACAGCTGTGAATGAGAATGCAGCTTCGCGTTCGTCGCACGACTTTCTCCGCACACTCCAGCGTCGTCCCGGCCTAGTGCGCAATTGCGCACGGGGGCCGGGACCCATACGCCGCGGCGGATGTTGTGTAGGGACTCGTCATTCCAGGGTCACGCAACAATTCGCATTTGTGGTTATGGGTCCCGGCCTTCGCCGGGACGACACCGAAGGTGTGGCGCGGCCTCTGAGTCAAACATCCGCATTCTCGCGACGTGAATCGTCCGAGCTTTGCTGTTCGTTTCGCCCTCTCTTGAACAGAGGGCGCAGGGAAAGCCGGGTGCCGATCGCACCCATGGGCCCCGAGCAAAGGGTAGAAAGCTCGGGGGTAGGACCACAGGTGTAACCGGAAACACTCCGGCTTTCCCTGCGCGATGGGTTACGGCTTATACGTGCTCTCCCCGGCGAGACTGGGCTTGCTTGTCACCGTCTTCGCAAGACGCATTCGCGTCTTGCGACGAGACACCTACCACTAGGGCGTCAGGCCTGCACGATTTCGCCGTCCGCCTTGCATGCTTTCGTCTCTCGCACGCTCGGCGTCCACCGCATCTCACACCGCGTTCGTGACGATCGCGATCCGCCCCTCGATCGGGTGAGACAGGCAAACCATACATTGAGTTGCCATTACGATAAACCGAAATATTTTTGCCATACAGGATTGACAGGTTTTGCTGAGTTGCCCGTCGTGTCGAATGGGCAACACCGGTCGGCGCAACCGTGCGCCGCAGGATGGGTAGAGCCACCGGGTCCGCGTAAAGCGCGGCCCGATGGCTCTACCATCCTACGCGCTGGATCATCGTCATCTCCTCGTCGTTCAGAAACATGGGGCGACAGGCGTGGACTGCAATACCGTCACGCGACGGCGCGAATATTGCTTTGCTTCGGCAGGCAAACCAGCTGTTATGCTGGACCAGCCAGATCACCGGCTCCCCCTCAATTCCTGCTAAGCGAACAGGCAATGCAAAATCCACGTCCCGACCGTATCCGCAAGCTATTGGCCGACCTCGTCGCGTTCGACACCATGAGCGACCGTTCCAACCTGCCGCTGATCGACTACATCGAAAAATATCTCGCCTCGCACGGCGTCGCGGGACAGCGCATTGTCGATGACACCGAGCAGAAGGCCTCGCTATGGGTCACCGTCGGCCCGGAGGATAAGGCCGGGCTGGTCTTGTCGGGGCATACCGACGTCGTGCCGGTCGCCGGACAGGAATGGACCCAGAACCCGTTCGAGCTGGTCGAGCGCGACGGCCGGCTGTACGGTCGCGGCACCACCGACATGAAGGGCTTTGTCGCGGTCTGCCTCGCGATGGTTCCGGAGATGGTTGCGGCCGATCTCAAGACGCCGATCCATCTGGCAATCTCCTATGACGAGGAGATCGGCTGCGTCGGCGTGCGGCCGATGCTGCGCGAGGTCGCACGCAAGGTGGTGAAGCCGCTCGGCTGCTTCGTCGGCGAGCCGACACAGATGCAGGTGATCATCGGGCACAAGGGCAAGCACGGCGTGCGCGCCACCTTCCGCGGGCTCGCCCGCCACTCCTCGATCGCGCCCGACGGCGTCAACGCGATCGAATATGCCGCCGACCTGATCACCGAAATCCGCCGCCGCGCCGTGTTGCTGGCCGCCGAAGCCGAACAGGGCAGCCTCTACGACGTCCCGCACTCGACCCTGCTCACCAGCATCGTCCATGGCGGCGCCGCGCTCAACATCGTGCCCGATCATTGCGCGGTGGAATTCGAATGCCGCGGCATCGGGATCACCGAGTCCAGGGAGGTGACGGATGCGATCGTCGCCTGGGCCAAGGCCGAGATCGAGCCGGCGATGCGCAAGCGGCATCCGGACTGCGGCATCGAGTTCGAGGAGATCCTGGATTATCCCGCGCTCGACACCGCGGCTGACGCCGCCATCGTCACGCTCACCAAGCAGCTTGCCGGCCGCAACGACCACGCCAAGGTTGCGTTCGGCACCGAGGCCAGCCTGTTCGTCAGCATGGCGGACGTGCCCTCGGTCGTCGTCGGCCCCGGCTCCATCGCGCAGGCGCATACGCCTGACGAGTTCGTCGAGATGTCGCAGCTCGCGGCTTGCGGAGATTTCGTCGCGCGGCTGATCGCGCATTGCGCGAAGTGATGCTGCAGTCGCAGCCCGCATGAGCGACTTGTCCGCCATAGCTCGAAGAGCGACGGCGGAAGCGATATGCGGGAGCGGTTTCCCCGGGTATAGCTATCGCTCACCCGGGCTACGCAGTTGATCGGGCACTGCAGGGGCGTGCAGACCGGCCGGTAAAACAGGAGCCCGGGACAATGTCGACCGAGAACAAACGTCAGCAGGGCGGATTAGCGGAAACTGTCCGCGTGGTCATGCATGCGCTGATCATCGCGCTGGTCATCCGTACCTTCCTGTTCCAGTCCTTCAACATTCCGTCAGCGTCGATGGAATCGACGTTGCTGGTTGGCGACTATCTTTTCCTCTCGAAATACAGCTACGGATATACGCACTACTCGCTGCCCTTCTCGCCGCCGCTGTTCTCCGGCCGCATCTTCGGCTCGGAGCCCAAGCCCGGCGACGTCGTGGTGTTCCGGCTGCCGAGCGACGATTCGATCGATTTCATCAAGCGGGTGATCGGGCTGCCGGGCGATCGGATTCAGATGATCGACGGGCTGCTGTACATCAACGGCACCGCGGTCAAGCGCGAGCGCGCCGATGATTTTGTCGATCGCGACGAAGGGCCGCGCCCGGTCCGCGTCAAGCGCTGGCGCGAGACGCTGCCGAATGGGGTCAGCTACTTCACGCTCGATCGGATCGAACGTTCCGAATACGACAACACGCAGGTCTATGTCGTGCCGCCCGGGCATTTTTTCGCGATGGGCGACAACCGCGACAACTCGGCCGACAGCCGCGTTCCCCCTGCGCGCGGCGGGGTCGGCTACGTGCCGTTCGAGAACCTCATCGGACAAGCCAAGATGATCTTCTTCTCGATCGGCGACGAGGCACCTGCATGGCAGGTGTGGCGCTGGCCCGCTTCGCTGCGCTGGAACCGGCTGTTCATGATCATTCGGTGATGCTTGGTGCGCAGGGCGGGTTAGCGAAGCGTAACCCGCCGCGGTCGCGTCGCAGAAGATGGCGGATTACGCTTCGCTAATCCGCCCTACAAATTCACAACCCATCCGGCGGCAGGCCCGGTCCGGTCGCGGCCGGACGGAGCTTGTCGCGCTTGCGCTCGCGGTAGAAGGCATAGAGCCCGGAGGCGACGATGATCGCGGCGCCGGCGAGCATCTGCAGGTCGGGCTTGTGGCCGAAGGCGAGATAGCCAAGCAGCATCGCCCACAGCAGCGCGGAGTAGCGGAACGGCGCCACCGCCGAGATGTCACCCGTGCGCAGCGACACGATGATGCATTGATAGCCCATCAGGATCAGCACCGCGGCGAACACCAATAGGCCGAGCGCATGGCTGGACGGCGGCCGCCAGCCGCCGAGCGGCACCAGCACGACGGCGCCCGCCGTCGTCACCGTCACGGTCGTGAGCAGCGTGATGAACACCGTCGGCAGCTGCTTCGGGATGCGCCGCGTGGCAAGATCGCGCACTGCGCAGAAGCCGACCGACGCCAGTGCCAAAAGCGAGGCCTGGCTAAAGCCTTCCGCGCCGGGCCGGACGATCACCATCACGCCGATGAAGCCGGCGGCGATCGCAAGCCAGCGCCGCCAGCCGACCGGCTCGCCGAACACCAGCGCCGCGCCAAGCGTGATGACCAGCGGCAGCGCCTGGAAGATCGCCGAGGCGTTGGCGAGCGGGATCTGCGCGATCGCCGAGAGATAGGTCAGCGTGCCGCCGATCTCGCCCATGACGCGCAATCCGACCGGCCAGATCAACAGCGCGGCAAAACTGCGCAGCGCGTCGCGGTACCAGGCGAGCGCTGCGACCAGCACCATCGCGACGAGGCCGCGGACCAGCAGGATCTCCCCGATGTTGAGCTCGGCCGCCACCGCCTTGGTGATGGTGTCATTGGCCGTGAAGCTGGCCATGGCGGCCGCCATGAACAGGCTGCCGCGAAGATTCGGGGAAAGGGGCAAGATGAAAGCGTCCGATCAGGACAAAGGCGGGAGCGTTGATCGGACTGACTTGCCAAAGCGGCGCGGCGAACTCAAGTCACAGATGGCTACAATGCGGAAACATGCCGCACCTCGTAGAAGCGGCGCAAGCCCTTGGGGATCGCGCCGCGTTCGTATCAGGTTGCGCCGGCCTTCTGCGCGTATTCCCATGACGCCTGCGACAGCGGCACGGTGCGCTTGGCCGACTCGAGGGCCTTGGCATTCGCGGCGGTGCCGTCGCGGACCCGCCCGGCGATGCCCTGCGTGATGCCGGCGAGGCGGAACAGATTGTAGGAGAAGTACCAGTTCAGATCCGGCACAGCCATGCCGGTGACACCGCAGTAGATCTGCGCGGCCTCGTCCTGGCTCGGAATGTTCAACGCCTTGAGGTCGGCGTTGACGAGACCCGGCATGGTCCACTGCATCAACAGATAGGTGAAGTCGGCCATGGGATCGCCGAGCGTCGACAATTCCCAGTCGAGCACCGCCTGCACCCGCGGCTCGGTGGCATGGAAGATCATGTTGTCGAGGCGATAGTCGCCGTGCACGACCGAGACGCGCTTCTGCTCCGGCACCGTCTTCGGCAGCCACTCCGCGAGCTTCTCGAATTCGGGAATGTGCTGGGTCTCGGAGGCGCGGTACTGCTTGGTCCAGCGATCGACCTGGCGCGCAAAATAATTGCCGGGCTTGCCGAAATCGCCGAGGCCGATCTTTTCGGGATCGAGCATGTGCAGCTTGGCCAGCGTCTCGATCTTGCTGGTGAAGATCCTGCGGCGCGCGTCGCCCTGCTGGCTCGGCAGCGTCGGATCCCAGAACACCCGCCCCTCCTCCATCGACATGATGTAGAAGGCCGAGCCGACCACCGCATCGTCGGTGCACAGCGCGTAGGCTTTGGCCACCGGGAAATTCTGCTTGCCGAGCGCCGCGATGACGCGGAACTCGCGATCCACCGCATGCGCCGACGGCAACAATTTACCGAACGGACGGCGTCGCATCACGTAGTTGCGGCCGGGGGTTTCCAGCTTGTAGGTCGGGTTGGACTGGCCACCCTTGAACTGCAGGACTGTCAAAGGCCCTTGAAAGCCCTCGACGTGCTCCTGCATCCAGGCCGCAAGGTTCGCCTCGTTGATGCGATGGCGTTCCTCGACTTCCCTTGTGCCGGAAAATTCTTCGTCTTTCCTGACGCCGTCCGCCACGATGACGCTCCCTCAACTTCGTTCTCGGCAGCGCCGTCGGGCGCCGCCGCGATCAGGCCGGTCGGCCAGCCTGATCTCTTTTTTCATTCTGAGCACGACGTCAGCGCGAACGCCATGCGTTCCGCATCATGCTCAGTGCGACGTGTTTGCATACTTCCGAAGTTCAAGTCTGGCAATGGCGCGATTGTGCACCTCGTCCGGACCGTCGGCCAGGCGGAGCGTGCGGATGTGGGCGTAATCCTTGGCGAGCCCGGCCTCGTCGGAGACGCCGCCGCCGCCATACGCCTGGATCGCGTTGTCGATGATCCTCAGTGCCATGTTCGGTGCGGTGACCTTGATCATCGCGATTTCGGCCTGCGCGGTCTTGTTGCCGACCTTGTCCATCATGTCGGCGGCCTTGAGGCACAGCAGGCGATTCATCTCGATGTCGGCGCGGGCCTCGCCGATGCGCTGCTCCCAGACCGAATGCTCGATGATCTTCTTGCCGAACGCGGTGCGCGAGGCGAGCCGCTTCACCATCTTCTCAAGCGCCTCCTCGGCCTTGCCGATGGTGCGCATGCAGTGATGGATGCGACCCGGACCGAGACGGCCCTGCGCGATCTCGAAGCCGCGGCCTTCGCCGAGCAGGATGTTTTCCTTCGGCACCCGGACGTTTTCGAGCAGCACCTGGGCGTGGCCGTGCGGCGCATCGTCGAAGCCGAACACCGGCAGCATCTTCTCGACCTTGATGCCGGGGGTGTCGAGCGGCACCAGGATCTGCGACTGCTGCTGATGCTTGGCGGCGTTGAAGTCGGTCTTGCCCATCAGGATCGCGACCTTGCAGCGGGGATCGCCGACGCCCGACGACCACCATTTGCGGCCGTTGATGACGTAGTGATCGCCGTCCTTCTCGATGCGGGTCTCGATGTTGGTGGCGTCAGACGAAGCAACCGCCGGCTCGGTCATCAGGAAGGCGGAACGGATCTCGCCGTCCATCAGCGGGCGCAGCCATTTGCGCTTCTGCTCCTTGGTGCCGTAGCGGATGAACACTTCCATGTTACCGGTATCGGGGGCGGAGCAGTTGAACACTTCCGACGCCCAGGAAATGCGGCCCATCTCTTCCGAGAGCAGCGCGTATTCGAGATTGCTCAATCCCGCGCCATGGAATTCATCGTCCTCATGCGAGGACGGCGGCATGAACATGTTCCAGAGGCCTTCGGCCTTCGCCTTCTTCTTCAGATCCTCGAGGATCGGAATCACCTTCCAGCGCGGGCCTTCGGCGTCCTGCTTGTCATAGATCGGCACTGCGGGGCGGACATGCGTCTTCATGAACGCCTGAACGCGCTCGAGCCATTCCTTCTGCCTGGCCGACATCGTGAAATCCATGGGACGCTCCTCGTTTTTTCCTAGACTTTGGGCCGCACTGTCCACCCGGCATCCGCAGGCCGCAAGGGCATTCGCTGATACGGCGGTGGTGGTGTGCCAGAATGCCGCCCGCATTGTTGCGGATTGACATTTCCGGCCATTCAAACGATAGTTTCATACAAATGTTTGAAATGCAACTCCCTGTCGTCTTCGTCGTTCCCCGGCGCACCGCGGAATAACGGAAAGGCTCAAGGCCATGGCCAGCGATCAGACCCGATCCGCCATTCTCGCCGCCGCCGAGCGGCTCTATGCCGACCGCGGCTTCGGCGACGTCACGCTGCGCGACATCGTCGCGGAGGCGAACGTCAACCTCGCGGCGGTGAACTATCATTTCGGCTCCAAGGACGAATTGATCGCGGAGCTGTTCGTCACCCGCAGCATCCAGACCAACCGCGAGCGTCTCAATGAATTGAAGGCCGCGGAAGAAAACGGCGGCGGCCGCGCCTCGATCGAGGACATCATGCGCGCCCTGGTCGGCCCGACCCTGCGCGGCTGCCTCGGGCCGGATCGCGAGGGCTCGACCGCGGCGCGCTTCATGATCCGCGCCTCGATCGAATCGGTGCCGCCGATCCGCCGCATCAAGAACCGCGAGGTCGATCATTTGCGCAAATTCGCCGCCGCGATGCGCCGCGCGATGCCTGGTCGCGACGACACCGAGCTCTATTGGGGCCTGCACTTCGCGCTCGCGATGGCGCATCACACCATCCGCGAGAAGGAACGCCTGCTGCGGCTGTCGGAAGGCAAATGCGATCTCGACGACGTCCGCGCCATCATCGATCGCGTCGTCACGGTCTCGGTGATGGTGCTGACGATGGGCGACGTGCCGGCGAAGCCGGCCGCGCGGCCGGTGGTGGTGCACGGCCGGCTGACGCGGCAGGACCTCTGAGAGCCCTGCCCTAACTCGGCTACACCATCGCGATGCAGTCGATCTCGACGTCGAACGGCCCGGTCCATTCCGGGATGCAGACGAAGATCCGCGCCGGCGGTTCGTGCGGGAAATACTTTGCGTAGACCGCGTTGAACGTGGTGAAGTGCTTGGCCGAGGTGCAGAACACGTTGCACTTCATCACATTGTCGAGCGTGGCGCCGGCAGCCTCGAGGCACTGCTTGAGCTGTGCCATGACCAGTTCGCTCTGCCGCTCGATCGAGGCGCCGGCGGCGAACTCGCCGGTTGCGGGATCAAACGGCGGCAAGCCGGACACGAACACCATGTTGCCGGCCCGGGTCACCGGCGAGGCCGGCGCCTTCCAGCGCTCGAGCCAGCTCGAGATCGGTTCGACGCGAACGACTTCCCGTTTCATGATTGGCACCTCCGACAAGGGATCGATGGCGCTAAACTAGCAGGTTGATGTCAATGATGCTTCGATATCGATCGAAGTGTGCCAGGAGCCGACCGCTCTATCACCGTCATCCTGAGGAGCCGCGAAGCGGCGTCTCGAAGGATCGACGGCCACCAGCCGGGCCGTTCATCCTTCGAGGCTCGCAAGAGCTCGCACCTCAGGATGACGGGGATAGATGCGCAGACGTGGCTCCAACTTGGCCTACAATATCCCCTGCGCCTTCAGGCCTTCGACCTTGGCGTCGTCATAGCCGATGGTCGCCAGCACGTCCTTGGTGTCGGCGCCGAGCAGCGGCGGGGCGCGGTAGTCGGTGATCGGCGTGCCCGAGAAGGTCAGCGCATTGCGGATCAGCGACAGGTTCGGCTCGTAGGGATGGTCGACCTCGACCCGCATGCCGCGCGCCTGCACGTGCGGATCGCTGAACACCTGCTCGAAATCGTTGATCGGGCCCGACGGCACGCCGGCCTCCTCGAGCTTCTCGAACCAGTACGCGACCGGCTTCTTCAGGAACAGGCCGGCGAAGATCGCCATGATCTCCTTGCCGTGCACGACGCGGTCGTTGTTCTTTACGAAGCGCTTGTCGTTGGCGAGCTCGGGCTCGCCGAGCACGGCGCAGGTGCGCTGGAACTGGCCGTCATTGCCGACCACCAGCATCAATTCGCCGTCGGTGCAGCGGAATACGCCGGCCGGCATGCCGCCATTGCCCCAGGTGCCGCGGCGCGGCGGCATCTTGCCGTTGACGAGGTAGATCTGCAGCCAGTGCGACAGCGATGCGATCACGGTGTCGAACAGGCAAACGTCGATCTGCTGCCCTTCGCCATTATTGGCGTCGCGATGGTAGAGCGCCGAGAGAATCCCGATCGAGGTGTTCATGCCGGTCATGTAGTCGACGATCGAGGGACCGACCTTCATCGGGCCCTCGCCGGGCTCGCCGTCGATATGGCCGGTGACGCTCATCAACCCGCCCATCGCCTGCAGGATCGCGTCATAGCCGGCGCGCGGGGCATAGGGGCCGGTCTGGCCGAAACCGGTGACCGAGCAATAGATGATGCCGGGGTTGAGCTGCTTGATGGTCTCGTAGTCGAGACCGTAGCGCTTGAGATCGCCAACCTTGTAGTTCTCCATCATCACGTCGGCCGTTTTGGCGAGCTCGCGGATGATCGCCTGCCCTTCAGGCTTGGCGATGTTGACGGTGACCGACTTCTTGTTGCGGTTGGCGCAGAGATAGAACGAGTTGTTGTTGTTCTGCTTGCCTTCGGGATCGGCGAGATAGGGCGGGCCAAAGGCGCGGGCGTCGTCGCCGCCGCCGGGCCGCTCGATCTTGATCACTTCGGCGCCGAGATCTGCCAGCATCTGGGCCGACAGCGGGCCCGCGAGCACCCGCGTCAAATCGAGAATCTTGATGCCCGAGAGTGGCAAAGCCGACATGAAGCATTCCTCCGATATCTTGCAAAATCTTGATTATCTGGCGCCGCCGGATCATGTCCTGGGCACGCCAAGGCTTGAGCGGTCAAGGCTTGCCGATACACCATTTTGGTGCGGCGAGCACTGCATTGTCAGCATGAAGCCATCCGCCCGCGGCCTATGTGCGGCGCACCGGCGGTATTTGGCCGGAACCGGCCGGCCCCTGCCCCGATTGCCGCCACGCGAAATTGTGAAAACGGCCGACACCGATTTGCCGCAGCGCCAGCGGTATTTTGCCGCGACGAGGAGGACACACCATGCGGACGATCACGACGGTCGCGCTGCTGCTCACCCTGCTTGCGATCGCAATGCCGCCGGCGGATGCGCGCGGCGGCCACGGTCATGGCGGCGGCTTGCACGGCATGCATACCGGCGGCGCAAATCGCGGCGGCGGATTTGCCGAGGACAAGCGCCGCGGTAACGACCCCTACACCAAGGCGGCCTCCGACGAGGAGGACCGCCTGCTCAACAACAAGCTGAAGAGCATCTGCCGCGGCTGCTAAGGCGCGTAGTCATAAATCCGCGATGTCCGCTTCTCCCCCGGCAGCGGCGCAGGAGCGGACAACGCATAAGGCCGAAATGGGCCGGCAGGAGACACGCCGGCCATGGGTCTTTGTCTGCCGCCGACGTCAATGCTCACGGTCGTCTCGCCGCTCGCTATGAGCACTCAAGCACCCGCGGGCACGAAACAGGCCGCGGCCGTCCCGCGACCGTTCGTTGCCCAGACTTCGGCGGCGGCGCTGGCGATCACCAGCGATAGCCATACCCGCGATAGTACCCAGGGCCGTAGGCGTATGCGGGGCGAATAACGCGCCGGTACGCGGGACGAGCATAGTAAGAGCGGTATCCGCCGTAGTATGCGGGGGCGTAGCCGTAGTTGTAGTATGCCGGGGCATAGCCGCCGTAATACGCGGGGGCGTACCCCCCGTAATAGCCATAACCCGGTCCGCCGTAGTAGCCGTAACCCGGTCCGCCGTAGTAGCCGTAACCTGGGCCATAGGCGTAGGCGCTGGAGGCTATGGCACCAACCACCGCCGCTCCGATCAGTCCGGCCGCGAGTCCAGCACCCCAGCCACCACCACGCCACGCTTGGGCTGGTGATGGGGCCACCAAGGCAGAGAGACCGATGGTGGCAGCGGTCACTAACGCCAATGCTGCTTTGTTCATTTCCGAAGCCTCCGTTGTTCCCGGAACTTCAACCGACAATCCAGCGATAGTTTCCTCCGACCGCCGTTGGCGAACGGTTTCCGTGAAATCTAATACTGATGAACGGCTTGGGAAAGCAAAACCACGGTGCCCAACGTCCATGCCGGGTCAAGACCGGAAGCACTCAGGGTGAGCATGACGAGCCCGCTTCTGGGTGGATAGCGCCCCAATTTCAGTGCTTGCGCTTCGCCTTGGCGCGGCTGCGAGGCGCGGAAACTCAGGACGCGGTCGCCTGCCGCGGCTGCGCGGTTGCGCCGATCAGCTTGCCGATCTCGGGCTTGCAGCCGCCGCAATTGGTGCCGGCCTTCAGGCTGCGACCGATTGCCTCGACGCTGTTGGCGCCCTCCTTGATCTCGGCGGTGATCTGGTGCCGACCGACGCTGAAGCTGGAGCGGACGTCGCATAAGGCCGAAATGGGCCAGACGCGGACTCATGCATCGCAGCAAGCCTGGTTCACGTCCAGCGAAGCCGCGCCAGGATCGCGCGGCCCATGATCCAGTCCTTGTCGCTTTCGGTGAGGAACGGAAGCTCCTCTGTGAATTGCGTCACGCGCTGCCGGTAGGTGGCCCGGGCGAATGAATTGGTGACATCGGTTCCCCAGTGGCAGCGCTCCGGGCCGTAGGCGTCGAATAGGCGGTGGATATGCGGGGTGACGTCACGGAATGGATAAGGCTCAGTCGAAATCAGCGGTACCGACGACAACTTCACCGACACGTTCGCATATCTTGCGAGCGCCACCGACTGTGCAATGGCTTCAGGCACCGTGTTGTTTCCCACGGATACCGATGAATCAGGACGAGGGCGCAGGCCCGCGCCGACGCCCATGTGGTCGATGATGAGCGTAAGTTGCGGGTGTCGCTCGGCGATGCGGGCGAACAGCGATGTCTGGCCCGACGTGAGAAACATCACAGGCAGGCGGGCCTTCTCCGCCGCCGGCCAGAACCAGTCCGCGGTCCCGTCTGTCAGCCACGCCGCTTCGCCGGGGCCGAAGTTCAACCTCACGCCAAGTACGCCGGGCTGGTCGCGCCAAGTCGCAAGCCGTGCCGCGCGGTCGGGCTTGTCGAGGGCTACACGCGCCATGATGGCGAAGCGGCCCGGGTACCGTTTGACCGCCTCCTGGGCATAGTCGATACGCTCGCCTTCGAGCGACACCGGCGGAACGATGACGACCCGATCGACGCCAGCCTCGTCCATCAGCGGGATTATTCGTTCGATGGTGAAGGGCTCCGGAAGCTGCGGTTTGGCACCGGGGAGCCAGGGTCTTTCCGAGGTGCTCGCCGGCCACAGGTGAACCTGCGAATCGACGATCACTCGCTTTTGCTGTGCGACTGTTGCCGCGGCGTGCTGCATTGACAGCGCGACACCGGTCGCGACGGTGCCGGTCAGAAAACTACGGCGTGAAGGCATGTGATGTCCTTCCTGTTCTATAGTTTTAGTCACGACATGATGGTGATCGACACGGCGCCCCTGAGCAGGGATCACCGCAAATTGGCTCGCAATATTGAAGATCACATCAGGAAATTGCGACCATGGAAATAGGCTTCAAGGTCAATTTGCGCCGCAACAATCCTGAACCGCGCATGTCTCAGTTGGGTCAAGACCGGAAGCACTCAAGGTGAGCATGACGAGTCCGCTTCTGGACGGATAGCGCCCCAATCGCACTGCTTGCGTTTCGCCCCGGCGCGGCTGCGAGGCGCGGAAACTTACGACGCGATCGCCTGCCGCGGCTGCGCGGTTGCGCCGATCAGCTTGCCGATCTCTGGCTTGCAGCCGCCGCAATTGGTGCCGGCCTTCAGGCAGCGGCCGATCGCCTCGACGCTGTTGGCGCCCTTCTTGATCTCGGCGGTGATCTGGTGCCGACCGACGCTGAAGCAGGAGCAGACGATCGGACCGACATCCTCGCCCGCGCCGAACGGCCGTCCTGCGAGCAGCGCCGTCCGGGCGTTGGCCGAGAGCTGCTGTTCCGCAAACAACCCGGTCAGCCACGCCCGCGACGGCAGCGCATGGTCAGGCGCGATGAACACGCAGCCATCGAGCCGGCCGTCGCGCACCGCCGCGTAGCGGAACCGTCCCGCGGCCGGATCGCGATAGGCGACCCATTCGATCTCGACGCCGTCGAGCCCAAGTTGCGTGCGCGCCCAGTCGCGCCAGCTCTCCGGGCGGGCGTCGAGCGCGAGTTCCAACCGCCAGCAGTCGCCAGCCTTGCCGTGAACCCAGTAGCCGGCTTGCGGACGCTTGATCGGATTGCGGCTCAGGATGAAGGCATGCCATTTCGGCGCGTAAGGATCGGCCTTCACCGGCGTGTGCTTGGATTCCGGCTGACCGGACAGCGGATCGACGGCCGGACTGACCAGCGCGTTGACGCGGCCCTCGCCGGCAAACTCCTCGTTCCAGTGCATCGGCACGAACACGCAGCCGCGGCGCTGGTCGGCGCTGACCACGACGCGCGCGATCATCTCGCCCCAGGAGCTGGTCAGCCGCGTCAGCCCTTCGTTTTGCAGGCCGGCCAGCCGCGCATCCTCGGGATGGAATTCGGCATAGGGCTCGAAGACATGCGACAGCAGCCGCCCGGTTTTGCCGGTCCGCGTCATGGTGTGCCACTGGTCTCTGATACGGCCGGTGTTGAGCACCAGCGGATAGTCGCGGCTGGTCGCATGGCGCGCCGCGCGGGGCGCAATCGGAATGAAGCGCGCCTTGCGGTCGGGCGTGAAGAAATTCGGCGTCTCGAACATCCGCGCCGTGCCGTCTGGACGATCTGATGTCACCGGCCATTGCACCGGCGCCAGCGCCTCATAGGCGTGATCATCGAGCGTCGACAGCGCCGAGATGTCGAAATCACGCCGGCCGTCGTTCTCATAGCCGGACAGTTCGGCGTGCTCGCGGAACACGGCGGCAACGTCAGGGTAATCGAAACCGGAATATCCCATGCGTTGCGCAACGTCGCAGATGATCTGCCAGTCGGCACGCGCTTCGCCCGGCGCGGGCAGGAACGGCCGTTGCCGTGAAATCCGGCGCTCGGAATTGGTGACGGTGCCGTCCTTCTCGCCCCACGCCAGCGCCGGCAGCAGCACGTCGGCATGGCGCGTGGTGTCGGTATCGCGCATGCAGTCTGTGACCACGACAAGCTCGCAGGCGTCGAGCGCGGCGCGCGCGCGGTCGGCATCCGGCAGGCTCACCACCGGATTGGTCGACATGATCCACACCGCCTTGATGCGGCCGTCGGCGATGGCGTCGAACATGTCGACCGCCTTCAGCCCGCCCTTCTCCGCCATCACGGGCGCGCGCCAGAACCGTTGCACGAGATCGCGATGCGCCGGGTTCTCGAGCTCCATATGCGCCGCGAGCTGGTTGGCGAGCCCGCCGACCTCGCGGCCGCCCATCGCGTTGGGCTGACCGGTGAGCGAGAACGGCCCCATGCCGGGACGGCCGATCCGGCCGGTCAGGAGATGGCAATTGATGATGGCGTTGACCTTGTCGACGCCGCTCGACGACTGGTTGACGCCTTGCGAATAGAGCGTGACGACACGCTCGGTCTTCGTGAACCAGTCGAAGAACAGCCCGACCGCGCCTTCGCTCAGCCCGCAGGTTGCCGCGGTCTGCGCCACGGTCTGGCCGGCGACCTGCTTGAGGGCATCGACAACGCCCGTGGTCGAACCGCCGACAAAGCCGCGATCGACCGCATTGCTGCCGGCGAGGAATGCAAACAACCCGTTGAACAGCACGGAATCGCTGCCCGAGCGCAGCGGCAGATGCAGATCGGCGCCCTCGCAGGTCGCGGTGCGGCGCGGATCGATCACGACGATCTTGCAGGCCGGGTTCTTCTCCTTCGCCGCCAGCATGCGCTGGTGCAGGATCGGATGGCACCAAGCGGCATTGGAGCCGACCAGCACCAACAGGTCCGCCTGCTCGAGATCCTCGTAGCAGCCCGGCACGGTGTCGCTGCCGAAGGCGCGCTTATGCCCGGCCACGCTTGAGGCCATGCACAGCCGCGAATTGGTGTCGATATTGGCGGTGCCGACAAAGCCCTTGGCGAGCTTGTTGACGACGTAATAGTCCTCGGTCAGGAGCTGGCCGGAGACGTAGAACGCCACCGCGTCGGGCCCGCACTCCCTGATGATCCGGCCAAAGCCATCGGCGACGCGATCAAGCGCGTCGTCCCACGCAACGGGCGCGCCGTCGACCACAGGCTCGAGCAGACGCCCGTCGAGATCGATGGTCTCGGCGAGCGCCGAGCCCTTGCTGCAAAGCCTGCCGAAATTGGCCGGATGCTGCTTGTCTCCTTCGACCTGGATGGTGCCCGCCGCGTCCTTGGACGCGACGACGCCACAGCCGACGCCACAATAGGGACACGTGGTCTTGACGGGCATGCCTGGCCTCTCAGCCCACCGCGGCCGCCAGCCGCACCGACAGCCAGACAACGCCGTTCTCGACCTTGGCCGGATGTGTATGCGTGCAACCCTCGTCGGGCGCGACCGCCTGACCGCTCGCCAGCTCGATGACGAAATTATGCAGCGGACAGGTCACGCGCTTGTTGTGCACGATGCCCTGCGACAGCGGCCCGCCCTTGTGCGGGCAGCGGTCGTCGAGCGCGAACACCTCGTCGCTCTCGGTGCGGAACACTGCGATGTTGCCATGAGGCGTGCGGACCACCCTCGAACCGAGACGCGGAATGTCGGTAAGCGCGCCGATTTCAATCCAGCTGGTCATGCGAGCTCCAATTCGGCAATCGGGGCGAACTCGTTGCGGTCGACGCCCTGGCTGGCGCGTTCCGCCCACGGATCGCTCTGCGAGAACTGCTGCGAATAGGCAAAGCGGGCAAACAGCGCCTTGCGGTTGGTGATGTCGTCGACCACCCGCTTCCTGATCTGCTCGAGACTGACGCGGTCGCACCATTTGTACATACGCTCGAGATACCAGCCCTCCTCGCGGTACAGCTGGGTCAGCGCCACGATCACCTCGAGCGCCTCATCCTCGGTCTCGACCTTGGTCAGGAACTCGGTGCCCTTGATGTGCAGTCCGGCGGCGCCGGCGAAATGGATCTCGTAGCCGGAATCGACGCAGACCACGCCGACGTCCTTGCAGGTCGCCTCCGCGCAATTGCGCGGGCAGCCCGAGACGCCGAGCTTGACCTTGGCCGGCGTCCAGGAGCCCCACATGAACTTCTCGAGCTTGACGCCGAGGCCGGTGGAATCCTGGGTGCCGAAGCGGCACCATTCCGAGCCGACGCAGGTCTTCACCGTGCGCAACCCCTTGGCGTAGGCGTGGCCCGACACCATGCCGGCGTCGTTGAGATCGGCCCACACCGCCGGGAGGTCTTCCTTCTTGACGCCGAGCAGGTCGATGCGCTGGCCTCCGGTGACCTTCACCGTCGGGATGTTGAACTTCTCGGCGACGTCGGCGATGGCGCGCAGCTCGCTCGGCGTGGTGACGCCGCCCCACATCCGCGGCACCACCGAATAGGTGCCGTCCTTCTGGATGTTGGCGTGGACGCGCTCGTTGATGAAGCGCGACTGCTGGTCGTCGCGATATTCGCCGGGCCAGGTCGCGAGCAGATAGTAATTCAGCGCCGGACGGCAGGAATGGCAGCCGTTCTGCGTCTTCCATTCCATGAAGCGCATGACGGCCGGAATGGTCTTGAGCTGCTGCTCGACGATGACGCGGCGAACGTCGTCATGGCTGTGATCGGTGCATTTGCACAGCGGCTTGACCTTCGGCGCCGCCGAATAGTCGCCGCCAAGCGTGAAGGCGAGCACCTGCTCGACCAGTCCGGTGCAGGAGCCGCAGGACGACGACGCCTTGGTGTGGGCACGGACGTCGTCGAGCGTGAACAGCTTCTTCTCGCTGATCGCCTTGACGATCGCGCCCTTGCAGACGCCGTTGCAGCCGCAGATCTCGGTCTCGTCGCTCATCGCGGCGACCGAGCTCTGGCCACTGACGCCGCCATCGCCCAGATTGGCGGCGCCGAACACCAGGCGCTCGCGCATATGCGAGACGTCGGTGCCGTCGCGCAGATGCTGGAAATACCAGGGCCCGTCGATGGTGTCGCCATAGAGCACGGCGCCGACGATCTTCTTGTCCTTCAGGATGATGCGCTTGTAGACGCCGCGATTGGCGTCCTGCAGCACGATCTCCTCCTTGTCCGGGCCCGGCGCGAAGTCGCCGGCGGAGAACAGGTCGATGCCGGTGACCTTCAGCTTGGTCGAGGTGACCGAGCCGTCATAGGTGGCAAACCCCTTCATCGCGAGGTGGTTGGCGCAGACCTTGGCCTGGTCGAACAGCGGCGCGACCAGACCATAGGTCTGGCGGCGGTGCTGCACGCATTCGCCGACCGCGTAGATGCGGCCGTCATAGGTCTGCATGGTGTCGGAGACCACGATGCCGCGCTCGCAATAGAGCCCGGCCTTCTTCGCGAGCTCGAAGCTCGGACGGATGCCGACCGCCATCACGACGAGATCGGCCGGCAGCTCGGTGCCGTCGCCGAAGCGCACGCCGGTGACGCGGTCCTCGCCCAGGATCGCCTGGGTCTGCGCCGGCATCTTGAACAGCATGCCGCGCTCTTCCAGCGACTTGCGCAACAGACCGCCGGCCACCGGATCGAGCTGGCGCTCCATCAGCGTGTCGAGCAAATGCACGACCGTGACGTTCATGCCGCGCTTCATCAGGCCGTTGGCGGCTTCGAGGCCGAGCAGGCCGCCGCCGATCACGACGGCGTTGCGATAGTCGGTCGAGGCCTTGATCATGCGATCGACGTCGTAGATGTCGCGGAAGCCGATCACGCCGGGCAGCTCCTTGCCGGGCAGCGGCAACATGATCGGATTCGATCCGGTCGCGATCAGCAGGCGATCGTAGGGCACGCGCGCGCCGGCCTCGGTGACGACCTCGCAGGTGCGGCGGTCGATCATGGTGACCGTCTCGCCCTTGCGCAGCGTGATGTTGTTGTCCTCGTACCAGTCGACGGTGTTGAGCATGATGTCGTCGACGGTCTTCTCGCCGGCGAGCACCGGCGAGAGCAGGATGCGGTTGTAATTGCCGTACGGCTCGGAGCCGAACACGGTGATGTCGTAGAGATCCGGCGCGCGTTCGAGCAGCGCCTCCACCGTGCGGATGCCGGCCATGCCGTTGCCGATCACCACGAGCTTTTGCTTGGTCACTTTGTCGAGCATGGTCTGCCTTTCAATTCCGACGATGCTGCTCAGCGACGCGGCGCGCGTCGTTGATGGACACCGATAAAGGTTTGGAGTTGTAGGAAGCCCAGCCGCGGGCGCAGACCGTCTTCGATGACGACCGATGTTCCGTTATCGAATGATATTCAAGACGCGTGCCAACTTCCGGCCGAGGAATTTTTAAGCAAAATCAAAGCCTTCCCGACCACCCCCGAATCACCTGCCGGCGCTCGCGGTGGATTTTTCGGCCACATTTTTAGCCACGCCGATGATCTCTTGTGCAGCACAGCATCGTCACTGCCATGGCCGCGGCGAACGCGACATTGGCGCGGCATCATACGTTCGTATGCGCATCGCACAAAAAAGCACCAGCATGCGCGTTTGCGCGGCGGCACTTGCCGTCAGCGGCGTCAAGCGGAGCCTTCACACGCGATCGCCGGCACAGCGGCAACGCCTTGCGATCGCTGACGAAGCGTCCGCATGCGATTCGATGGCACGGTTATTGCTGAACATTCGTCAACCAGGCGCGTCTCAACGACGAGTGCGCTCGCCTTTTCATCCATATCATGACTGTTTGCGCCGGAACTGACCGCGAGAATGCGGCTGCTCCGGCCGCATCATTGCGAGGTCGTTGCCAATGAAGTTCGCTGAATTCAAGAAGGCAGGTCACTGGCCGACGCTGCTCGCCGCATTCCTGTACTTCGATATCAGTTTCATGGCGTGGGTCGCGCTCGGCCCGCTGATCGTCTACATCGCGCACGACATGAATCTGGCGGTGAACGAGAAGTTCACCCTGGTCGCCATTCCCGTGCTCGCCGGAGCATTGTTGCGCGTGCCGATGGGCATTCTCGCCGACGTCATCGGCGCCAAGCGCACCGGCATCATTGCCCAGCTCGTCGTGATCGCCGCGACCGTGTCGGTCTGGCAGTTCGGACTGCACAGCAAGTTCGCGATCGAGCTGTTCGGCCTGGCGCTCGGCGTCGGCGGCGCCTCGTTCGCCGTGGCGCTGCCGCAGGCCAGCCGCTGGTATCCGCCGCAATATCAGGGCGTCGTGATGGGGATTGCCGGCGCCGGCAATATGGGCGTCGTGCTCGACACCCTGCTCGCGCCCACGATCGCGGAGCATTGGGGCTGGCAGGCCGTGTTCGGCTGCCTGTTGCTTCCGATGCTGATGGTGCTGACATATTACATCATGGCGGCCAAGGACGCGCCGGGTGAGCGCAAGCCGATCTCGCTGAAGGCCTATGGCGCGCTGCTGAAGGATTCCGACAGCCGCTGGTTCATGTTCTTCTACTTCATCACCTTCGGCGGCTTCGTCGGCCTCGCCAACGCGTTGCCGCTGTACTTCACGGTGCAGTATCATGTCTCGGGCGTTGCCGCGGGCATGCTGGTGGCGCTGATCGTCGCGTTCGGCTCGGGATTTCGTCCCGTCGGCGGTATGATCGCCGACCGCATCGGCGGCATCCGCTCGCTGTCGATCCTGTTCGGGGTCGTGGTCGCGGCCTATCTCGTGATCGCGTTCATGCCGGAGGGGCCCACCGCGCCGACGCAGGCCGGCTGGTCGCTGACCGAGCTGCCGCGCATTGCCTGGACCTCGGTGCTGCTGTTCTCGATCGGCGTGCTGGCGCTCGGCATGGGCAACGGCGCGGTGTTCCAGCTGATCCCGCTGCGCTTCCGGCACGAGATCGGCCTGATGACCGGGCTCGTCGGCTGCGCCGGCGGCGTCGGCGGCTTCTTCCTGGCGCAAACGCTCGGCACCGCCAAGGGCATGACCGGCAGCTTCGGCGCCGGCTTCCTGTTCTTCGGCGTGCTGGCGTTGCTTGGCTTCATCGGACTTGCCATGGTCAAGGTCCGCTGGCGCACCACCTGGGGCGCGGCGTCGGGAGCGCGCGTCTGACCGCCCGCCCCCGCGAGATGACGGGGCACGGACGTGGCGAACGGCTCGCAACGGGAATTGGGAGTTCGGCTCGGCTTCGCCAGCGAGATCGGCAAGCGCGCCGCCAATGAGGACTATGTCGCGGCGTGCTTCGGCACGCCGGGCACGCTGCACCGCGACGTCGTCGCGGCCGTCGCCGACGGCGTCGGTGGCCACAAGGGCGGACGCGAGGCCGCGGAGGTCGCCGTCCGCAGCTTCATCGACGCCTATTATTGCCTGCCCGAGACGCTCGGTGTCCGCCGCCGCGCCGCGCGGGCGCTCGAAGCCACCAACAGCTGGATCTACGGTCAGGGGCGCGTCGATGCCGCGCGCAGCGGCATGGCGTGCGCGTTTTCCTCCGTCGTCCTGTCACGGCGGCAGTGCCATGTGATCCATATCGGCGACACCCGCGTCTACCGCCTGAGCGATGGACGCCTGGAGCGGCTGACGCAGGATCATATCGCCGGCCGCGGCGATCTCGCGCACCTGCTCAACCGCGCCATCGGGTTCGAGGAGTTCGCCCGCTTCGACTACACCTCGGTCGGGCTGCGGCAACATGACCGCCTTCTGATCTGCAGCGACGGGGTGCACGGCGCGCTCGGCGATTCCCGCCTTCTGCATTTGCTGGAGGAGCGCACGCCGCCGGAGGAATCGGCAGGCGCCATCGTCGAGGCCGCACTCGCGGCCGGCAGCAGCGACAACACCACCGCGCTGGTGCTCGACGTCGTCGACCTGCCGCCGGCGGATCGTGACGAGCTCACCCACTCGATCGCAACGCTGCAAATCGGCGATCTGCCGGAAAGCGGCGACATCGTCGACGATTTCGCGCTCGGCGACGTGCTGTCCGACGGCCGCTACAGCCGCCTGTTCAGGGCGATCGACAAGCGCGCCGGCCGCGAGGTCGTGCTGAAATTTCCGCATCCGCGGGTCGCCAGCGAGGGCTCCTATCGCCTCGCCTTCGTCCGCGAGGCGTGGGTCGCCGCGCGGGTGCGCAGCCTGTGGATCGGCGAGATCATCGAGGTGCCGGCGGAACGGCGGACCCGGCTCTATTCCGCGATGCCGCTCTATGACGGCGAGACGCTGGAGCAGCGACTCAATCGGGCACCGCGGCTGTCGCTGACTGAAGGGATCGGGATTGCCACCAAGCTGGTGCGCGCGGTGACGGCGCTGCATCGCGCCGGCATCATCCATCGCGACATCAAGCCGGACAATGTGATCCTGCTGAAGGACGGCGGCTTGCGGCTGGTCGATCTCGGGGTCGCGCGGGTGCCACTGCTGGAGGATTTTCCGGCCGAGGACATTCCGGGCACCGCGAGCTACATGGCGCCCGAGCTGTTCGGCGGCAAGGCGGGCGATGAAGCGTCCGACCTGTTCGCGCTCGGCGTCACCGTCTACCGGATGTTCACCGCGAACTATCCGTTCGGCGAGATCGAGCCGTTCTCGCGCCCGCGCTTCGGCAAGCCAGCGCCGCTGTCGCGCTACCGCCCCGATTTGCCGGCCTGGCTCGATGCCGTGATCGGCAAGGCGCTCAGCGTCGAGCCGGCACAGCGCTTCGGCGACGCCATCGAGTTCGCGCACGAGCTGGAGAACGGCGCGACCTGGGCCGGCCCCGCCGTCACGACCCGGAAATCGCTGCACGACCGCGATCCCGTGACGTTCTGGAAAGTGCTGTGCGCCATCCTGGCCGTGATCGTCGTGGTGCTGCTGGCGCGGCACTAATCAGCGCCAAGACAGGGCGATCAAGCAACCAGCAGCTTGGCCGCCTGCGCGAGCGGCAAGGCTTCGTCCCCAAGCACCAGCGCGATGGCGTCGCGTTCCCATGCGTCGTCGGCCGGCGCCAGCGGGTCCTTCGCGGTGAGGCGATGATCGAGCACGAAGCGCGATAGCAACAGCCGCCGTGCATCGACCTCCGCCTGGCCGCCTTCCCAGGCCAGAACGATCGCCGACGCGGCATGGTAGAGCGCACTGGCCGCAAGCCGCGCCGCATGCTCCGCGGCACGATCGGCTGCCACCTGCTCGGCGAAGCCGATCGCGCGGTCGAGCGCTGTGCGGAGGCGGTCGCGGAACGGCTCCGGCAAGGCCTTGGCCTCGTCGAGGCGCGCATGCAGGGCCGCGGCCAGCGCCCGCTGCGCGCCGCTCTTGCCGACGGCGCGCGTGATGATGTCGAGCGCGTTGATGTTGCTGGTGCCTTCCCAGAGCACGCCGACATGGGCGTCGCGCACCAGCCGCGGCTGCACCCACTCCTCGATGTAGCCGTTGCCGCCGCGCACCTCCATGGCGCCGGTGGCGACCGGAATGTTGTCGCGGCAGGCGCGGTACTTCAGGAGCGGCGTCAGGATGCGTAGCAGGTCCGTCGCCTCTGCCGAGCCGGCATTGGCGTCGTCCATCGCGCGCGCGGCCACCAGCATCATCGACAGCGCCTGCTCGGTAGGCACGATCAGCTTCATCAGCTGCCGGCGCAGCAGCGGGAAATCGATCACGCGCTGGCCGAACGCCGCCCGCGACGAGGCGCTGACCTTGGCCTCGTTGACGCAACGCCGCATCAAGGCCGCGGCGCGCACGCCGTGCGACAGCCGCGACAGGTTGACCTGCTCCATCATCTGCTTGAGGCCCTGCTCGGGATCACCGACCAGATAGGCCACCGCATTGTCGAGCCGGATCTCGCCTGACGCCATCGATTTGGTGCCGAGCTTGTCCTTGAGGCGGACGATCCGGTAGCTGTTGCGCCGTCCGTCCTTCAGGCGGCGCGGCAGCGCGAACAGCGCGAGCCCCCTGGTGCCGTCAGGCCCGCCTTCCGGCCGCGCCAGCATCAGCGCGACGTCGGCATCGGCATGGGAGCAGAACCATTTGTCGCCGGTCAGGCGCCAAACGTCGCCGTCGCGGCGCGCGACGGTCTCGACCGCGCCGACGTCGGAGCCGCCGGCGCGCTCGGTCATGAACTGCGTGCCCTTCCACAAGGTCGCCATGTCGTCGGACAGCATCTTCGGCAGCAGATAGGCCTTGAGCTCGTCGGAGCCGAACTTGCGGATCAGATGCGTCGAGGTGTCGGTGACGCTGATCGGGCACATCAGCCCGAACTCGGATTGCACGAACAGATACTGAAACACGTACTTGGCAACGGCCGGCAGCGGCCGATCCATGCCGAGCACGCCGGCGCGATGGCTCATCGCATGAAACTGGAAATCGGCGAAGGCGATCGCCTCCATCTCGCGATACGCCGGGTGATAGTCAATCCAGTCCTCGTCGCGGCCGTAAGCGTCCCGCGGATTGAGCACCGGCGCATGCTTGTCGGCGATCCGCGCCAGCTGGTCGAGCCTGCCTCCCGCCAGCTCGCCAAGGCGGTGGAAATGCGGCTCCAGTTTCTCGCGATCCTCGCGCGACAGATACAGATTGAGAAGGCCGCGCAAGCCGCGATCGAGATCGTAGAAATTGAGGCCTGCGCAATCATGCGAGATGTGGCGGGCGGGATCGGCCGGATTTGCAGCATCGTCGGGGCTGCGAAGATCGCGCGCGCTCATCTGCATCGGGGCTCTCCTTGCTTGGGATGACGTCGCATCAGCCTTGCCGGTGTGCGGGATGTCATCCCCGGTCTGTCTGCAACATCGAGAACCACCGCGGCGATGTCCACCACCTGCCCCCCATGCGAGAATAATTTCAGATACGTGGAGGAAATGCCGTCCGCGCGCGGATCGCACGTCAGGTTGATGCTGCACCGCGGACTATTGACCTCCGCCGGTTTCGCGGCACATTCGACAGCAGAAGGCGACAACACTAATGTTGCAGCGCACCCGTTTGGCGCTGTGAAGGACACGAACGGCAGCAGATGAAGGGAGCGCGCTCCGACACCCAGCCCCCGTCGCGGCGGGGCCGCAGGCGCATCGTCGCCGAGCGGGTGCGCGCGCAACTCGACGATCCCGCGGCGACGGTGATCGAGGCCAACCGGCATGACGAATTGTTTCGGGCCGCCGACGGCAGCCCCGATCCGTCCGTCGTGAAGTCGGCGCACCGCGTGCTCCGCATCTTCGAATATTTCGCCGAGATCGAGCGGCCGGCGGCGATGACCGAGATCGCGCGGCGGCTGAACTACCCGCCGTCGAGCACGTCGGCGCTGCTGAAGAGCCTCGTCGAGCTCGGTTATCTCGTGCATGACCGGCAGGCGCGCAGCTATCTGCCGACGGTCCGCGTCGCCCTGCTCGGCGGCTGGCTCACGAGCGAGCGGCTGCCGGGCGCAACGCTCGATGCCATCACGCGCGAGCTGCACGAGGCAACGCGGCTGACGACCTTCGTGGTGGCGCGCAACCAGCTCTACAGCCAGTACATCCGCGTGCTGCAGGGAACGACGCCGGTGCGCTATTATCTTGAGCCCGGCGCGCGGCGGCTGTTGACCCATTCGACCCCGGGCCGGGTGTTTCTCAGCCTGATGAACGACGAGGATGCGCGGCGGATCGTGCAGCGGATCAACGCCGAGGAAGCGCCGTCATCGGCGGTCCGCATTCCGGATATCCAGCATGCGCTGGCGACGATCCGCCGCCAGGGTTTTGCCTATACGCGCGACATGGGAACGCCTGGTCTCAGCGCAATCGCAATGCGGCTGACCGATACCGACCGGACGCCTCCGCTTGTCATCACGGTCGCCGGCCCAAGCGCGATCGTCTCCGCGGACGCCAGGGCGATCATCGGCAAGATGCGCGAGCTGGTCGAGCGGCAGTCGCCCGGCCTGCTGCCGCAGATCGACATCGACGCGCCACCGATCGAGACCTGAGATCACTCACGACCCGGCGCGGCGGATCGTGATCCGGGTCTCGTCGGTCATATCCTTCAATTCCTTGTTCGGCTCGCGATAGAGGTGACGCTCGATCACGACTGTGCGGCCATCGGTGGTCTTGCTGCAGGTCTCGTCGACGAAGACGCCACCGACCTCCTGCTTGCCGCCGGCCGGCTGCGCGTTCGAGCAGCTCCAGCCGTCTTCGCCGTAGCGCGACCTCGCCTGCAGGCCGAGCAGGAAGGCCTTCTTGCGCAGATAGAGCCGCGCCTTCGGATCGGTCTCGATCGTCAGCGCCGCGATCTTGGCGTCCTGATCGATCATGACGGTCAGGATCGCCGGATGGCCGGCGACCATGGTGCCTTCCCGCGCGGTCTCGCTATCATACTCGAAGCGGATGCCGCGGAGCTGGTCCGGCCCGGCCGGGCAATTCGACCACTGCGCCCATTCAGCCAATCTGTGCGTGGTCTTCTCCCCGGCGCAGGTCAGGTTGATGTAGCCGGCGTCCGGCACGCTACTGATGGCCATTCCGACATTGATGTCGCGCAGGTCGCCCGCGGTCGCCATCGCCGGCACGGCTGCGGTGACGGTGGCGGCGAAGACGAGGCCACGGATTGCCGATCGTTGCTTGCTCATGGCTTTGCCTTCTCGCTCTGGTCGGACGGCGCGGCGGCGTGGCCGGCGTCCTTGTAGACGTTGCAGACCCGCGAGCCGTCACCGAAGAAGGTGATGCACTCGTCATAGCTCGGCTCGCCCTTGCCCTTGACGTGCGCGAGCACGTAATCGGCGACGGCCTCGATCTCGTTCGGCCGCAGGAACACATTCGCCTCGGGCGGCATGCGGTCCGCGACGTCCTGCCGGGTCATCTCGTAGCATTTCGTGGTGTCGTAGGAGCCGCGCACGAAGAACGGCATGCCGGTGCCCGGCCGCCCGCACGTCACGGTCTCGATGATCTGCTCGCGCGTCAGCTCGGTCTTGCGCAGCGACAGAGCGTCGCCGCCATAGCCGCCGCCGCCATTGCCGTGCCATTTGTGGCAGCCGATGCAATTGCCGCGCTTGAACACCGCCTTGCCGGCATCGGTCGGATCGCTCGCCGACTGCGCATGCGCCGTACCGATACATCCCATCACCAGCGCGCAGCCGAGCCACGCGCCAACCAGCCATCCTTGCTTCATTTGTTTTGGTTCTCTGGATCAAAAGTGACGCGGGAGGCCTCTCACCGAAGCCTCCCGCGCGTGCGACGTCAAAGGGCGAACACGTAGAGCATCGAGCCCGGCTGAATCCGCTTCAGCTCGGGCGTGGCATCGATGAACCACTTGTCCCAGGCACCGCCGAGGCCGACCAGGATCGCGACATACTGCTTGCCGTCCACCGAGAACGTCATCGGGGGCGCGTTGACGCCACCGCCGGTGTTGAACTCCCAGAGCTTCTGCAGCGACTTTGCGTCATAGGCGATCACCTCGCCGGACGGCTGTCCGGAGAACACCAGGTCGGGCGTCGCCAGGATGCCGCCGAGGTTCGGGAATTCCGTCTCCGCCTTCCCTGCCACCTTGCCGGTGGTGACGTCGATCGCGGTCACGCTGCCCGTGATCTTGAACGGCTGGCTCGGCCCGCCGCCGGTGAAGAACTCGCGCGCCTTCACCTTGTCCGGCGTCATCTCCTCGACCTTGATCCGGTTGCAGCTCTCGATCACCGGGATGTACCAGAGCTTCAGGTTCGGATTATACGCGGTCGGCGGCCAGTTCTTGCCGCCCATGTTGCCGGGGCAGATGTCCGTTTCCTTGTTGGTGCGGCTCGGCGTGACCGACGCGTTATACTTCTGCACGCCCTGCTTCGGATCATACTCTACCGGCTTGCCGGACTCGGGATCGAGACCCTTGGTCCAGGTCACCTTCTTGACGAAGGGCAGACCCCAGACGAACTTGCCGCTGTTGCGGTCGATCGCATAGGCAAAGCCGTTGCGGTCGGCCTCGAGCGCGAGCTTGAGCGTCGTGTTGTTCGGACCGGGGACGTCGACCAGCACGTTCTCCGCCACGCTGTCATAGTCGTAGGGATCGTTCGGCGTGTGCTGGTAGTGCCACTTGATCTTGCCGGTGTCGGCATCGAGACCAAGCGAAGAGTCGGTGTAGAGGTTGTCGCCGGGCCGGTATTCATTATCCCAGTCCGGTCCGGGATTGCCGACGCCCCAGACGATGGTGTTGGTCGAGGGGTCGAAGCTGCCGGTGACCCAGGTCGATCCACCGCCGCTCGCCTTGGCGTTCTTGTCGTCCTTCCAGGTCTCGTGACCGGGCTCGTCCTTGCCCGGGATGGTGTGGGTGCGCCAGACTTCCTTCTGGCTCTTCAGATCGGTCGCGGCGATCCAGCCGCGAATGCCGTATTCGGCGCCGGCCACACCCGTGATCGCCATTCCCTTGACGATCAGCGGTGCGCCGGTGATGACTTCGCCCTTGTCGGGATCGGCGACCTGACGCTGCCAGGCAACCTGTCCGGTCTCCTTGTTGGTCGCGATCAGGCGGCCGTCGAGCGTGTGCGAGACGACGAGGTTATCCCACAGCGCGACGCCGCGATTGTCGACGCCGCAGCAGGCGACCGCGCCGGCCCAGTCGTGGTCGGTCTTGGGATCCATCTTCCAGACCAGCACGCCTTTGCCGCCGTGAGCATCGATCTTGTAGACCGAACCCCAGCCGTCGGTGACGTACATGAATCCGTTCTCGACGATCGGAGTTCCCTCCAGGCCGCCATGCGACCAGATTCCGCCGCCCTCGACGCCGCCGAGATGCATGGTCCAGGCGACCTTGAGGTTCTTGACGTTGTCCTTGTTGATATCCGCCAGCGACGAGAACCGCGTCGCCGAGTAGTTCTTGTGGTGGTGCAGCCAGTTGCCGGCTTCCTTGTCGGCATTGAGCAGACGCTCCTGGTTGACATCATCGGCGAGCGCGAAAGAGCCCGCGAAGGTCGCAGCGGATGCTACTGCCGCCGCGAGCATGTGCGATTTAACCCAATTCAACCTTGTCATAAGTTCATTTCCTCCGGATCTAGCATTCTTCATTGATCGAACCGCCCGTCACATACGGGCGATCGCGCGAGAAGCCTTGAGTCCCGACAGGTGACAGTCTCACCCGCCGCCTTCCCGTGGTCACTTCTGGACCAGCACCTCCGTCTCGATTGTGCCTGCCTTCTGAAAGACGATCGCGCATTTGAACGTCTCGCCGGGAGCGAGCGCCTGACGCAACTGCAACAGCATGACGTGATAGCCGTCGCGCTTCAGCTCGAGCGTGCCCTTGGCCGGAACTGGTATATTGGATATCGAGCGCATCGCAGGCGCGCCCTCGCCGCGATCGACAATGTGACGCTCGGAAAAATTCGCGACCGGGCAGCGGACACGCAGCAGCGCATCGGCGCTGTCGGCCTCGTTCTTGATCGTCATCGTCAAGGGAAGGTCCCCACCTTCTTTGTCGGCCGCCGGTACGCGCGCGTCCACAATCTGCAAGGATTCGCTAGCGGCGGCGCGATGCATCACTCCGAACGTGCTGATCAGGCAGAATAATGGCAACGCGATCCATGATCTGCACTTAACGGTCTTGCACGCAACGGCGCAATGCAACCCCCGCTCGAACGACATCAAGTTCTCTCCCGATATGATTTTTGCGGCACTGTTTCATGCTTCGTCGCGCGCTGCCAGCAATAGATCGAGAACGCTGCATCAATGCGATTTCAGCACGCATAGCCGTCATGCTAGTTCTTTGTGCATGAGTGATCTCGATACATTTCCGCCTGTGCAGCGCGAAGCGGCGCATGCCGCACTGCGTGAAGTGATCGGCACGGCAACGATCGACGCCGTTACATCTGTCTCGGGCGGCGCCACGTCAGCGCAGTTGTTCCGGATCGATGCGGGCGGCTGGAATTATTTGCTACGGATCGAAGGGGTACCGAGCCCGCTGCGCAATCCGTATCAATATGTTTCGCTCAGGATTGCCGCCGAGGCCGGCATCGCGCCGCGCCTTTATTATGCCAACGAGACGTCGCGCGTCGCGGTGATGGATTTCGTGCAGCGGCAGCCGCTCGGCCGCTATCCCGGCGGCCTGCCGGCGCTGGCGAAGGCGCTCGGCGAATTGCTGGCGCGCCTGCAGGCGACGCCGACCTTTCCGTCCTTCGTGCGCTATCCCGACATCGTGGCCCGGCTCTGGGCCCATGTTGGCCGCACCGGTCTGTTCGCACCCGGTGTGCTCGACCGCTACAATGACCATCTCGAACGCATCCGCGCGACCTATGTCTGGGATGACGCCAACTCGGTCGCGAGCCACAACGACCCGCTTGCCGCCAACATCCTGTTCGACGGCGTCAGGCTCTGGATGATCGACTGGGAGTCCGCCTATCGCACCGATCCGCTGGTCGATCTCGCTGTTGTCGGCGACAGCCTCGCACAGACGCCGGAACTGCAAGACATTCTGCATCGTGCCTGGCGCGGCTGTCCGCTGGACGACGCGCTGCGCGCCCGGCTCGCGCACGTCCGCGCCCTCACCCGTCTCTATTACGCCGGCGTGCTGCTCAGCGCATCCGCCACCGCCCCGCGCACCACACCCGACACGAGCCTTGCGGCGCCGACGCTGGCCGAGTTCGCGGAGGCCACAAGCGCCGGCCGGATCAAGGCCGGCACGCCGGCAGCCAAGCACGTGCTCGGGAAGATGTTCCTTGCCTCGTTCTTGACGAACATCGCAACGCCCGGCTTCGATCTTTCGGTTTGACTAGCTGCAATTCGTGCGCGAGCCGCTGACCGGCTTCATCTCCGGCTCCGCAAGCACGCAGGTTGCGCTCAGATCGCCGTCGGGCGGCGGCACCTGGGACGGCAAGGTAAAGGTTCCGCGCGCACCGGCAGGAAGCCTGAGCTTCTTGGAGATCCTGAACTTGTCGGGCACCGTGAACGGCTTGAAGTCGCCACCGTTGATCCGAACGCCGCGGCTCATCCCGGTGACCATGAGCGCGCCGGTGTCGACCAGTTCCGCGAGGCCGGCGCGGCCTGGCAGTACGGAATGATGGTCGACCGGATGCGCCGAGATCACCGCCTCAACGTCGATCTGCGCAATTCCTGCCGGATAATCCACCCGCACGTCGCGCCACAACAATTCGCCAAGGCCTTCCGTCGGCAACTGGATCGCGTTGCGAACCGGCCGGTCCGCAAAATGCCGCGCCGCCGGGACACGGAAGGTCCCCGCGCTCTGCTCGCCGCCGGTCTCATCCACGGCGCGTCCGAACAGCAGCGCCGCGATCTCTTCGGCGCGACCATCCTTCATCGTTGCGTCGGTCGCCGGCACCAGGCATCCACTGTGCGCGGTGAAGTGGACCTTTTCGCGCGGCACGCCCATGATGCCGACAAGCGGCTTGCCGCCGCGCTGCGGTCCCACACCGTTCACGGGCGCGAACCGTTGCAGACGCGCGTCGCCCGACTTGTCGACGGTCACGTCGGCATCGGCCACGATGCCGGCGATGCGTTCGGTCGCCCCAACGATATCCCAGATCATCGCGCCGCCGCTCGCCAGCGCGAGATAGATCGGTTCGGGTCCGGGCGCGATCTCGACAGTCGTCACATAGGTCACCCGGTCCTGGTTGCCGATCCAGGCGTTCGACAGCGCCTTGCCTTCCTGCGCCCCCAGGAGAATGAGACGCGCCTCGCGCGGGACGGCGGGCACATCGCATCCCGCTACGGCAGTTTGCAGCTGCTGTTTCCGGAGCTGAATCTCCCGCGCGCGCTGCGCCGCCTGTCGGGCCTCGTTCAGGCGCTTGCCGAAATCCGCGAATTCGCTGGCGGATATGCGGCCATCGCGATCCTGGTCGATCGCGGCAAATTGCTCGCGCACGGCCGCTTCGTATTCGGCGAGAGAGACGGCTCCATCTCCGTTCGCATCGAGCGTCATCGGCACGTACTGTGCCGCGTTTTGCTGCCAGCTGACGTTGGCCTGATCGGCCTGCCGCTGGCCTTCCTGCCGGATTTCTGCGGCGCTGATGACGCCATCCTGGTCGGCGTCCAGCTTGAGCACCTCACTGACAAGCCTGTCGAGCTGCAGACGAACCTGCTCCGGCGTTGGCTCGAGCTGCACCCCGTTGGCGTGGATCATTTGCCGCGCCCGTGGCTGCATCACCGTGATGATCTCCGCCTTCGTGACCGCTCCGTCACCATCGAGATCGTAAGCCAGCATCTGCGTAACGACCTGCAAGCGCCGCTGCGCCGCCGCTATCTTGCGCAGATCGTCGATGCCTTGCGCGGTGACCCCGCGCTCGTCCGGATTGCTCTGATAGAACGCAGCCAGCATCTGCGACCTGACCTGCTCCCAGGTCACGTCCGCACGCATCGCGCCGCCCATCCTGTTGATGATCCATTCCGAATTGGCGCTGGCCGGCGCAGAGAAAACGCCAAGACACATCGCCGAAGCGCCCAGAAGGCGAACCAACCGCAACCGCATTTCGTACTCCACTATTCCAGGTTGAACGATGTGGCGCAGACGCATTAAATTTGCCGTCCCGGATTGCTTCAAATTGTCCGGATTGCAGCGACCCTGCGGTTGCAACGCAGGCAGAGCGTCGCGGAAGATCGTCAACCCGGCGGGTTGAAGGTCCGCGCGAAGAACACCGGGGCCTTGGACTTCTTCAGCCGGTAGAGCTGCGCCGGCCGGTTTGGCCCCTTGCGCATTTTCGCAACCGGCTCGATCAGGTCGGCGGCGAGCATGCGGGTGCGGAACGCGCTCTTCTCCAGCGGGCGGTCGAGCACGATCTCAAAGGTGTGCTGCAATTCCGGCAGCGTGAATTCCGGCGGCATCAGATAGGCCGGCAGCGAGGTGTACTCGACCTTGCTGCGCAGGCGCTGGATCGCAACCTGCAGGATCTCGGCATGGTCGAAGGCAAGCTTCGGCCGCACCTTCTCGCCCTCGACCGCGAACCACTGCGCATCCGCGGCCAGCGCGCCGCCCGTGGCGTGCTCACCCAGCAATGCGAAATAGGCGTGCGTCGCAGACCAGCCGCGCGGATCCCGCGTGGCGCTGCCCCAGCTGCCGAGCTGTTCGAGATGCGGACTGACGACGCCGGTCTTGTCCTTCAGCTTGCGCGCCGCGCAGGCTTCGAGGTCGCGATCGCCGGCGATATCGACGAAGCCGCCGGGCAACGCCCACGACCCTGGGAACGGCTCGGTTTCCGCTCTTGGGCGTTGAACCAAGAGGACCTGAAGCGCGTCCGACCGGATGGCGAAGATGACGACGTCGACCGTCGTCAGCGGCCGCGGAAAGTCGAGATCGGGCTTCTCGGGCATGCTCTCCCGCTCCTCTAGAGCTTCTCGTCTTGACGCGTTTTCTTCACGCGAACCGGTGTCCACTTCGCTCGAAAACGCTCTGGTGGCGTGAACCTTTTCGCGCCCGGCTTGACAATAACATACTTAGTTGTACAGTCCAACTAACTTAGTTGCTCAGACACACTTACTATAGGAGTGCACGCCATGTTCGGTCTCCGCTTCATCAAGGCCCAGCCGACCACCTACCTCATGAAATTCCGGCGCGGCGCGGTGACCCAGCAAGGCGCCGGCCTGTCCGGCTTCTATTATGGGCCGGCCACCTCGCTGGTCGCGGTCCCGATCGGCAGCCGCGACGCCGCCTTCATCTTCCAGCAGATCGCGCGGGACTTTCAGGCGCTGACCATTCAGGGCCATGTCACCTACCGGATCAGCGAGCCGCAGAAAGCGGCCGCGATGCTCAACTTCACCCTCAAGGCCGACGGCAAGACCTACGAGTCCGACGACCCGGAGAAGCTGCCGCAGCGGATCCTCGCCACCGTCGAGGTGCTGGCGCAGCAGGCGGTGAAGGAACTGACCTTGAAGGAGGCCCTGCAGGCCGCCGACCGCATCGCCGGCCTGATCGAGAGCGGGCTGCGCGGCCGTGCCGATATCGCTTCGCTTGGCCTGGAAATCCTCGGCGTCTCGATCCGCGGCGTGAAGCCGACGCCGGATACCGCCAAGGCGCTGGAGGCCGAGGCGCGTGAAGCGATCCTCAAGAGCGCGGACGAGGCGATCTTCGCGCGCCGCAATTTTGCCGTGGAGCAGGAACGCGCCATCCGCGAGAGCGAGCTCGACACCGAGATCGCGGTCGAGCAGAAGAAGCGCTCGATCCGGGAGAACCAGATGGATGCCGAGGCGAGCGTCGCCGCCAAGCAGGCCGAGCTGCGCGAGGCCGGCATGGTCGCCGACATCACGCTGGAGAGCAAGCGCAAGGATTTTGTCGGCCTCAACGCCGAGAACACCCGCACGCTGGCGGATGCCGAGGCCTACCGCGTGGGGGCGCTGATGAAGATATTCGAGGGCGTCGACACCCGCGTGATCCAGGCGCTGGCCTCAGCCGGCATGCAGCCGGGACAGCTGATCGCGCAGGCCTTCAGCGGCATCGCCGAAAAGGCCGAGAAGATCGGCCAGCTCAACGTCTCGCCCGATCTGCTGAACGCGCTGCTGGAGAAGCCCGCCGCCGTGGAGGCCGCCCGTGCCCGCCGACAATGACCGCAAGGTCGTCCTCGTCACCCGCAAGACGCGGCTCGAGGAATTGATCGCAAAATACCTGACCGCGGCGCAGGCCCGCTTCTATGTCGAGCATCTCGGCGCCGACTTCTCCGATTACCAGCGCGAGCACGATGTCTACCAGGCCGAGCGCCACGTCACCGTGCAGGCGCTGGAGCAATGGGGCCGCTACCAGATCATCGACCGGAGTTTTCTGCCGAACTTCATCTTCGGCCCCGCCGACATCGTGGTGGCGCTCGGCCAGGACGGCGTCGTCGCCAACACGATGAAATATCTCGACGGCCATCCGCTGATCGGGCTCAACCCCGATGCGAAACGCTACGACGGCATCCTGCTGCCGTTCGTGCCGCGCGATCTCCCTGCCCTGCTGCGCGAGGTCGCAGCCGACAGACGCGGCCACAAGGCGGTGACGATGGCCAGGGCCGAGCTCACCAACGGCCAGGTGCTCCACGCCGTCAACGACCTCTTCATCGGCGCGCGCACCCATACGTCAGCCGTCTACGAGATCGCGCTCGCCGGGCAGACGGAACGGCAGTCGTCGAGCGGCCTGATCGTCGCAACCGGCCTCGGTTCGACCGCCTGGTTCAAGAGCATCGTCACCGGCTCGCTCGCGATCGCCGGCGCCTTCGGCAATGGCGGCAGCGCCCCGCCCTACCTGCCGCAGGCGTGGGACGCCGGCGCACTGCGCTTTGCGGTGCGCGAGCCGTTTCCGAGCCGCACCTCGCAGGTGACGCTGGTCTGCGGCAGCCTCGACCGCGCCGAGCGCCTCAGCCTGCGCTCGCTGATGCCTGAGAACGGCGTCATCTTCAGCGACGGGATCGAGACCGACCGGCTCGACTTCAATTCCGGGACGGAAGCGCAGATCACGGTCGCGGAGCGCCAAGGACGGCTGGTGGTGTAAGGCCGCCGGCGCTCGCGCGGCCCGTTCACTGAGGCACCGGGTGCAATCTCGCGAGCTGGTCGATCGACAGCGTGGCCTCGCGCTCCGTCAGCGGAAAGCGCACAATGATGTCCTGACGGCCAAGCTGCCCCCACAGCCCGTCCGACGACCATTTCTGCGGCTCAGGCCCGCGTGGCCCGTCAATCCAGATGAAGTACCACTCCGTCATCGCAATATATCCAGACGCTATCCGTGGAAACTTGGTCCCTTGGCGGCCAATCCGCAATGCCCAATCGGCAATGCTCAAGCCGCGTCCGTTCGGCTACTCGTACGGCGTGCCGTCCTTGTGCAGGAAGCGGCCGTCGGAGCTCGGGCTCATCATGTCGATGTCGGAGCAGGTGATGACGTCGGCGCGCGAGCGCGAGCCGACCTCGAGATAGGTCGCCATCATCTGCGACCGGTTGATCAGATGGTGTCCGTTGCCGGAGTTTTTCGGAAACGCCGCGCAATCGCCGGCGCGCAGCACCGTCTCGCCGCCGTCCTCCACCAGCACCACCTCGCCCGCGAGCACATAGACGAACTCGTCCTCGTCCGAAGGCCAATGGCGCTGGCTCGACCAGTTGCCCGGCGGCAACCGCATCAGATTGACGCCGAAGTCGGCGAGCCCGCCGGCGTCACCAAGACGCTGCCGCACGCGCTCGGCGCATGGCGCGGCAAACTCGGCCGGATAACCCGTCCCCTTGCGTTCCGGCACTTTTGTCAGGTCGATCTTCGGCATGGCTGTTTCCCGGGCGATGGCGGCAAGCGAATGCGCGACCTTATGGCCGGATGCGTGCCGATCGCAACGGCCCGCCGAAACTGTGTCATTTCAGCGCGCGCAGTCAGCCGCGCGCGACGAGATCCTTTGCCATCAGGATGTCATCGTAGTAGCGCCCGTCGATCTTCAGCGCGCGCTGCTCCAGCCCGTACTCGACAAAGCCTGCGCTGCGGTAGAGCCGATGGGCCTGCTCGTTGCCCTTCACCACCGCGATCAGCACCAGCTCGACCGTTTCAGCGGCAAGTTCGAGCGCGGCGTCGATCAGAACGCGGCCGACGCCGGCGCTCCGTGCCGCCGGCCGCACATACATGCCGACCAGTTCGCCCTTGTGCCGCTGCTTCGGCCCGACGCCAGCGACGAAGCCGACGATGCCTGCGAGTTCGCCGCCGCGAAACGCCCCAAGTATCGCCGCGCCGCGTTCCAGTCTCTCGGCGAACCAATCAACGGGATGCGCGCTCTCCGTCTCATAGGCGGTGCCGAACGCCTCGGGGCTCAAGCGCAACGCCTCGAGGCGGATGTCGCGATAGATGGCAGCGTCCACGGGCAAGAGCCGACGAATCTCGATGGACGGCACGTTCATTTCGAGTTCCCGCTATCGGGTGGATGTCTCACACCAGCGAATAGCAGTTTCCCGTCATTGCCGCGATATCGGCGCGAGCGATCCTGCCGCCGGGCGGCGGCCGCGTCGGATCAACTCACGATGCTGAAGTTGGCTGCCGTGACCGTGTCTACCGTCGCACCGTTCTACGCCGCTGATAATGCGAGCGGCGTTCTCGGCTTCCTACTGCTCGCTAAGCGCTTTATCTGAAAATTCACGACGGCCCGATCGATGGCCAGAGCGCGGGCAGGTCAGCCCGATCTCGATCAGCCTTCTCTGGCTGATCGATGCGTCGTTCGTAGTGAGCGGCCAGCTGCAACAGGCGCTTCCTGATGAACGGGTCAGCTTGCTCTGCAAGCGCCCGCACGGTCCGCGCCCTCTCTCTGCAAAAATCGTCGTCCATGGTGTCCCGCTGAAATCACAGCGGGATAGTGTCAGCTAAGCGCGCGACGGCATGTGAAATAGCTTACATTGCCGTGGCATTTCTCCTCAATTCGGGGTGATCAAACACGCGCCCCTGTCATCCAGCAACGAATGCGACGCCGAGCCATGCGCCATTTCGCCAGACGACGTGGCATGAGTAAGTCTTGCTGGGTGGAACGATAAGCGTGAATTGGTCAGGAAGGGGTGACGGCGGATCATCCGCCATCAGCGCCGCGCCATTCTCTGTGATGTCGCCGACGACACAGCACAGTGACATGTCACCGAACCTGATTAGCGCATTGTCCAGCGATGGATTACGCACAGACTTGCGTCTGTCGGGAAAAGCAATCATTTCCGAGCCCATCAATAACTAATGCAAATCTGATCGATGCTGCGCGAGAAAGATTGCGTTTCCACTAACGATCGGGGTGCCACGCGGACCGCGACCGGCGCGAAGCCGGCGCCGTGCTTCACGCTGTGCGCCGACTGGATTGGCTATTCCTGCGGCGGCGCCGCGGCTTCTGACGACGGCTTGTGGGTGGATCAAGTGATCTTGCCGCATCCGTTGCCGGATGCGCAGCGGGTTCGCCGGGCGGCAGATCGGCGGTCGATCGAGGCGGCTCTCTCCGAACGGCGACAGCCGTTTCGAGCGCGGAGAGGAATTGCCGACCTTCTTCTGTGATCAACCAGCCTTCAAGATCACGGAGCACGAACCTGGCCGAGAAGATATTCAGGTCGGGCGCATGCGCGAGCAGCCGCTTCATGCGATCGGTCCAATCTTTGCCGCTGTTCATCAGGATTTCGACGGCATGCCGTACTTCGGCAACAGAGGCCCGCCCGGCGGGCTGGCCGGCCAGCACTTTCAGGACGGTCAACTGGAACGACACTCCCCGTCTCCAGTCACTGAGTGTGCAGTTTCCGGCACAAGGAATCAGCCACAAGTGCGTGACGTCAATAACATGGTCCGGTTAACCTCAACTAAATGGGCTAACCCGAGCGCAGAAGTTCCAGATTTAACCTCGCCGCGTGACATCAAGCTTAACGCGCGAGTTCGTTTGCCTTGATGCTCAGAAGCCCTCAGACATCAGCGTACCGGATATTGCCCTCCATCCGGGTCCACCATGGCGAAGTCGTCGCGCCAGGATATTCGGCGTGGCGACTTCGTACATACGAACCGATCGAATTGACTGAAGAAGCCGTATGACGAAGCCTGACTGGATCTCGCTTTGGCTTGAAATCGAAGTGGACCGCTGATCCGAAGCGCCCGCAGGGCTGCCGCGCCCGCGGCTGCTAGGCGGTTCGTATTGAGCGGGCAGCCCCTTGGAACGGAGGCGCCGCGGGAGGGCACGGTGCCAACCGCGCTCAGAAGTTAGCACGAGCGCCATTGCAGCCCTTGTTAGTTGGGTCACAATCGCGGCGGCGGCCCTCACGTGCCCCTGGACCATCCTCAGTCGAACTGGATCGGCTCCGATCCCGGATAGGCGTGCGCGACAAACTCGCAGAAGGCACGGGCCGCCGGAGAAAGCCGCGCCTTGCTTTTCCAGGCAAGGCCGACGTCCATCGTGTGCACGTCATCGTCCAGCACCTTGACGTCGATACGGTGTCCCTCGAGGGACCAGGGCCGATAGACCATGTCGGACAGGATCGTGATGCCCATTCCGGTCGCCACCATGCTTCGAACCGCTTCCACGGACAACGTTCGGAAGGTCACGTTGGGGACATGCGGGGTACGCTGCCAGTAACGCATCGCAGAGCGTTCGGCCTCGTCGACCGTCAGCATCAGATATGGCTCGCCGGCAAGATCGGCCAGCGTGACCTTGTCCTTGCGCAAGAGCGGGTGATTGGCGCAGGTCCAGAGCCGGCGTGGAGACCGCAGCAAGAGGCGTGAATGGATGCTGCGCCGATCATGCAAATTCGAGACAAGCATGATCGCGGCATCGACGCTGCCCTTCACCAGGCTCTGCTCGATGGCGTCGCGCTGAAACTCGTGAAGCCGCACGGTGATGCCCGGAAAGGATCGCCAGAAGCGCGACAGCAGCGGCGGCAGGAAATATCCGGCCACCGTGTAGCTGACCGCGACGTCGACGGTGCCGTCGACCTGGGTGCCCCAGCGGTGCGGCCCCCGCATCGCATCCGACACGCTGGCTTCGATGGCGCGGGCGCGCTGCAGGAATTGCTGACCATCAACGGTGAGCGTGACGCCGTTGGAATGCCGGTCAAACAGCTTGTGGCCAAGATCGGCTTCAAGCGCCTTGATCGATGCCGTGACGGCCGATTGCGTCACGTTGAGCGCAGCCGCAGCCGCCGAAACCCGTCCGGATTCCGCGGTGGCAATGAAGTGGCGGACCTGACGGAAAGTCAGGGTCATCAATTTTTCCGATATCAGTGACTACTTTTTCGAATTTTACAATCGCCCCGCGCGTCTAAAAAATCAATCGTTGCTTCGCGTAGGGGACGACAGCTCGATGACTTCCCAAGGCTTGGAGTTGGTCGCTCGCGACGTCAGCGTCCAATTCGATGGCCTGAAAGCGCTGTCGAACGTGACCTTGGCTGTCCCCCGCGGCCGCATCACCGGATTGATCGGGCCCAATGGCGCGGGAAAGACCACGCTGATCAACGTCCTGACCGGATTCCAGCCGGTGGGCACGGGAACCGTCGAGCTGGAGGGCGCCGCGATCGGCGGCATCGCGGCGCACAAACTGCGGCGCATGGGTGTCGCGCGCACGTTTCAGTCCGGGCGGCTGTTCCGCGATCTCCCCGTTCTCGACAACCTCGAGGTGACCGGCGTCGGCCTCGGCCAGAGCCGGCGCGACGCGATTGCGGAAGCCAGACGCGTCTTGACCTGGCTCGGCATTTCGCCGCTTGCAGCCACGATTGCCGGCGCCCTGCCCTACACCGACGAACGCCGCGTCGCGATCGGCCGCGCCATCATGTGCACGCCGCGCTATCTGCTGCTCGATGAGCCCGCAGCCGGCATGTCCGAGCATGAGAGCCACGATCTGGCCGTGGTCATCAAGCGGATCGCGGGCGAGCTCGGCATCGGCGTTCTCCTGATCGAGCACAATATCGGGCTCGTGCTTGAGCTGTGCGAGCGCATCTTCGTGCTGGATTCCGGCGAGATCATCGAGGTCGGTGCGCCCGACCAGATCCGCCGCAGCGACGCGGTTCGCCATGCCTATATGGGCACGCAGCAGGACGAGGTCGTTCCGGCGCTCGCGGAAGAGGCCGCGGCGTCATGACCTTGCTGGCGGTCAACGACATCACCGTGAGCTATGGGCGCCTCACCGCCTTGCGCGGCGTCACGCTGACGATCGCCGAGAGCGAGATCCTGTTCGTGACCGGCCCCAATGGCGCCGGAAAGTCGACCCTGCTGAATGCGATCGCCGGCGTCGTGCCGACCGGCTCGGGCAGCATCACGCTGGACGGCGCGCGGGTGACCGGCACGGCACCGGAAGAGATCGCGCGGCGCGGATTCTCGCTGGTGCCCGAAGGACGCAACGTGTTCGGCGGCCTGACCGTCGAAGAGAACCTGAAGGTCGGCACCGGCATGCGCGCCGACCGGAGCAGGATTGCCGGCGATCTCGAGTCCGTCTACCGGGATTTTCCGATGCTGGCGGAGCGCCGCCACACGACGGCCGGCATGCTGTCGGGTGGCCAGCAGCAGATGCTGGTGATCGGCCGCGCCTTGATGGCGGCTCCCCGCATCATGGCAATCGACGAGCCGTCGCTCGGCCTTGCGCCCAAGATCATCGACCAGGTCTACGAGATCCTGATGCGGCTGCGCGCGCAGCGCAAGCTCACCCTGCTGATCGTCGAGCAAAGCTCGACCCGCGCCAGGATGACCGGCGGGCGGATGGTCCTGATCCGGGGCGGCCGCATCGTGCTGGAGGGCGAGGCCGCCGACATGGTCAAGGACGCGCGGCTCAAACAGGCCTATTTCGGCTTCGGGGACCATTAGGCGATGACGGCAGCCCTGCAAATCGTGTTCGACGCGTTGAGCCTGGGCAGCCTTTATGCGCTCGGCGCGCTCGGTATCGCGGCGGTGTTCGGCGTCATGCGGCTGGTCAACTTTGCGCACGGCGATTTCATCGCCTTTTGCGTCTTCGCCATGTTGTTGCCGTCGGTCGATGCTGCCGCGATCGTATTTGCCGGCCGGCTGCCGTTCTATTTGCTGATCCCGCTGCTGCTGCTGGTCGGCGCCGGGCTGTCGATGCTGTCGGAAGTCGTCGTCTTCCGCCGCTTCCGCAACGCCAATCCGGCGACCATGATGATCGCGTCCTTTGCGCTCGGCTTCGTGATCCGGCACCTATTGTTGTTACTCTATTCGAGCCGCCCGAAGTCGATCACGCTGTGGCCGGGCCTCGGCCTGCCGGTGGAGTTTCTCGGCGCCCATATTCCGATGCTGCAGGTCGTGACCATCATCATCACGCTGGTGGTGCTCGCCGCGCTGGTGCTGTTCCTGAAGCGCACGCGCTACGGCCTCGAGATGCGCGCCGCCGCAGAGAATTTCACCATGGCCCGCATGCTCGGTGTGCGCGCCAACGGCGTCATCCTGCTGGCCTTTGCCATCAGCGGCATGCTGGCGGCGGCAATCGGCCTGATCCTCGCCACCAATTCCGGCACCGCCGATATCGGCATGGGTGCCAATGTCATGCTGATCGCCTTCATCGCGACCGTGATCGGCGGGCTCGGCAGCGTGCCGGGCGCGGTCGCCGCCGGCTTCCTGATCGGGGCTGCGAGCGTCGTGTTCCAGGCCACCCTGCCGCACGATGCCCGCGTATTCCGCGACGCCTTCGTTTATGGCGCGGTGATCGTGGTCCTGCTGGTCCGCCCGCAGGGCCTGTTCGCCCCGAAATCCGCCAAGCAGCGAGTCTGATCCATGTCGCGGCCGCCATCCGTCATCCGGCAAACGATCGTCACCCCGATCATCCTGATCGTGGTGCTGCTGGCCATGACGGCCCTGACCTATCAGTTCGGCAGCCGCGCCTTCAACCGCACCGCGATCGAAATGTTCATCAACATCATGGTGGTGGTCGGGCTTTACGCCTTTATCGGCAATTCCGGCCTGCTGTCATTCGGGCATATCAGCTTCATGTGCCTCGGCGCCTACATGACGGCTTGGCTGGCGATCCCGCCTGTCATGAAATCGATCACGCTCAAGGGATTGCCGGCCTGGCTGCTGCACACGCAATTGCCGATGTGGATCGCGACGCCGATCTCCGGTGCATTCGCGGCGCTATTTGCACTGATCGTCGGGCGCATCATCATGCGGCTCTCGGGGATTGCCGCATCGATCGCCACCTTCGGCCTGCTCGGCGTCGTCAACAACGTCTATTCGAACTGGGACTCGGTCACCGGCGGACAGGGTTCGATCGTCGGAATTCCCCCGACCATGAACGTCTGGGTCGGGTGGCTCGGCGCCGCGGTCGCCATCGCAATCGCCTATCTCTACTCGGTGTCGCGCTCCGGGCTCGCGCTGCGCGCCGCGCGCGACGAGGCTGTCGCCGCCAGCGCCTCCGGGGTCGATATCGTGCGTGAACGGCTGGTCGCCTTCGTGGTCAGCGCCTTCATCATCGGTCTCGCAGGTGCGCTCTATGCGCACTTCCTGAGCATCGTCAATCCCGGCTCGTTCTACCTGCGCACCACCTTCATCGCGCTGTCGATGCTGGTGGTCGGCGGCATGTACAGCCTCAGCGGCGCGGTTTCCGGTGTGGTCGCGATGTCGGTGCTGATCGAGCTGTTTCGCAACCTCGAAAGGGGCTTCAGCGTCGGCGGCCTGACCGTGGCGCTGCCGAACGGCGCCCAAGAGATCGCGATCGGCATCATCACCATCGTCATCCTGATCTATCTGCCGAGCGGCCTGACCCGCAACCGGGAATTCACATGGCGCGGCTGGCCGCTGCAGCGGCGCCTCGCACCGCCGGTACAGGGTGCGCGCGCCTACATTGCCGTCGCCGGCGGCATCGACGTGCCGCTGGTTCTCGGCTCGCGCTCGACCTACGCGCTCGGCGCGCTCGGCGGCTTCAAGGGACGCAAGCTCGAGGCCGGCGATGAATTGCCGGTCGGTGCATCGGCAGCGCCGGCCAAGGAAGGCCGCACCATCGCCAAGGAGTTGCGCGGGCTGCCGGCGGGAATGCCGACGGAGCTGCGCGCCATGCCGGGACTCTATTGGCACCGCCTCACCGAGGCGGCTGGCAGCGGTTTCTTCTCCGACACCTGGAAGGTCGCACCGGAAGCGGATCGGATCGGCTACCGCTTCAAGGGCGGCAAGCCGCTCGCATTCGTTCCGCGCGAGCCGCCGTTCGGGGCAGGCTCCGATCCCTCCAACATCACCGACGCCTGCTATCCCTACGGCTCGATCCAGGTGCCCGGCGGCACCGAACCGATTGTGTTGCACCGCGATGCGGTTTCCGGCGGCGGCTATTTCATGGTCGGCACTGTCATTGCGGCTGATATGGACCTGATCGGCCAGTTGCAACCCAACACGCCGGTCAAGTTCGTCCAGGTCGGGATGGATCAGGCGCTTGCCGCACGCCATGACCGCGCCGGACTCTTGGCGCGGCTGCGCAGTTCCCTGGCGTGATAGCGCCGAGGCTACTCTGACAACGCGCAGCGTGTCGGACGGAGTCCGTTCGGCACGCTTGCCTGCGCGGCAGATGTCGTCATTCTGTGCGTCCGGCGCGCGATCCGATCGCGCAGCGCGCGGAACATGACAAGAGCCTATCTCCCGCGTTCGGGCACGGGAGTTGCAAGGGAATAGCAAGAAGGAAAGTCGCAGGCGCTGCGACGGGCCGACGGTCAACACCGGAACGGTCCGCGCCAGCAGATAAGACAAGATCACAGTCGACGGCAGTGACGGAGCGCAAGATGCAGACCACTTACGCGACCAACGACATTCCCGTGCCGCAACGCCGGCAATACTGGCAGCAAGTCGTTTCCGACATCTACTTCTCGCTCGACCTTCGCTTCCTCGGAGGGCACGACTTCAACGGCAGTCTGGGCGCCTGGTCGCTCGGGCCGCTTTCGGTCTCCCGCAACGTGTCGGACGGCCTGCTCTACAAGCGGCACGAGCGCCATCTGCTCAATGAACGGGAAGAGTGTTTCCTGATCACGGTGCCGGAACTCGCGGAAATCCGCTTCGCGCAGGACGGCAAGGAGGTGCTGTGCCGGCCGGGTGCGTTCCTGATCGAGCGCAGCCATTTGCCGTACGAGTTCAGCCACCGCGATCCGACGGCGCTGTGGGTGCTGAAAGTCCCGAGCGCCGTGCTGAAGGCGCGGATCTCCCGTCCCGAGCGATTGGCGACCCTGCAATTCGACTGCACCCGCAGCGTCGGCGGACTGTTCGTCGATACGTTGCGCCTTGCCGGGGAACGCATCGAAGAGATGGACGAGCCGGCGCGAGCCATGATGGGCCGGCACCTGATCGATCTCTTGGCGATGGCGGTCGAGTCCGACGAGCGCGTGCTGGCCGGGCATTCGTCGACGATCCGCAACGCCCATCTGCATCGCTGCGAGCACTTCATCCGCACTCGCCTCGACGACATGCGGCTGACGCCGCAGATGGTGGCGGACGCCTGCGGCATCTCGCTCAGATATCTGCACCAGCTATTTGAAAGCGAAGGCATCACCGTCAGCACCTACGTTCGCACTCAGCGCCTGGCGATGTGCGATGCCATGCTGCGCGATCCGCAGTGCCGCAAGAGCATCTCGGAGATCGCCTATCACTGGGGATTCGGCGACCAGGCCCAGTTCAGCCGCAACTACCGCAGCCGCTTCGGCTGCACGCCGAGCGAGGCGCGGGCTGCATCGCGCACGGCGCGTCCCTGACACCTCGCCACCCTCCTCCCGTTCCAGCTTGAACGTGCGTTAGGCAGCCAGCAATTCAACGCCTCGTGCTCTCCAGCGCAAATCTTCCTGCGCTGAGCGTCAAGAGCTGAGCCGGCGGCCTGCCTACAATCCTCGCGACATCTGCGGAAATCCGCCGGTCGAACCGATCGTCTGTGCCAGCCGGATCATCGATCCGGCGCGCGCAGCCGCGTCGCGACCTCGTCCGGCCCGGGCTCGAAAGGAAGTCGTATCGTGCAGAACCTTCGCGTTGCCGTCGACGTCGGCGGCACCTTCACCGACATCTGCATCATGGACGAGGCTTCAGGCCTCATCCGCATCGAGAAGACGGCAACGACGCGCGATCCCATCGAGGGCATCATGGGCGGCGTCTCCAAGGCCGGTATCGACCTGTCCAAGGTCGCGCTGTTCTCACACGGCACCACGGTCGCGACCAATGCCCTGATCACGCGGCGGCTGCCGCGCACCGCGGTCGTGACCACGCAGGGATTCCGCGACGTCATCGAGATCCGACGCGCCAACAAGGAAGACCTCTGGGACACCTACAAGGACGTGGTCAAGCCCTACGTGCCGCGGCGTGACCGGCTGACCGTCCCCGAACGCATCGATGCGGCCGGCAAGGTGATAGAGCCGCTCGATGTCGACGCCGCGCGCGAGGTTGCGCGCATCCTCAAGCGCCGCGGCGTTGCCGCGATCGCGGTCTGTTTCATGAACGCCTATCTCAACGGCGCGAACGAGCGCGCGATGCGCGACATCCTGCTCAAGGAAATGCCCGATATTCCGGTATCGATCTCCTCGCAGGTGCTGCCGGAAATCTTCGAGCACGAACGCTTCTCGACCACGGTCGCCAATGCCGTCGTGAGCCCGGTGGTCGTCAGCTACACCACCAGGCTCGGCGACCGGCTCGCCGATGAAGGCTATACCCGCGATCTGCTGCTGCTGCACACCGGCGGCGGCGTCATGACGCCGGCGAGCGTCAAGGATTTCGCCGCACGCCTGGCCGGCTCCGGAATTGCCGCGGGCGCCATCGCCAGCCGCTACATTGCCGGGCTGTGCGGCTTTCCCAATTCCATCGGCCTCGACATGGGCGGCACCTCGACCGACGTGTCGCTGGCCTATGAAGGCCAGTCGCGCATCACCAAGGACTGGTACATCGAGTTCGGCTATCCGATCCGCTTTGCCTCGATCGAGGTGCTGACCATCGGCGCCGGCGGCGGATCGCTGGCCTGGACCGATCCGGCGGGCTCCCTGCGCAACGGACCGCAATCGGCCGGCGCCCATCCGGGACCGGCCTGCTACGGCAACGGCAATACCCAGCCGACCAACACCGACGCCAACGTCACGATGGGCCGGCTCGGCACCAGCCTCGCCGGCGGCAAGGTGACGCTCGATCCCGAGCTCGCCCACCAGGCGGTCGAGGATGGCGTCGCAAAACCGTTCGGCCTCGGCCTGCACGAGGCGGCGGACGCCATCCTCAAGGTCGCGAACGCCAACATGTCGGATGCGGTGCGGCTGATCTCGATCAGCCGCGGCTACGACCCGCGCGATTTCGCGCTGGTGGCGTTCGGCGGCGCCGGTGCCCTGCACGGCGTCGACGTCGCACGCGAACTCGCGATCCCCGTCGTGATCGTGCCGCCGAATCCCGGCGTCACCTCGGCGCTCGGCTGCCTGTTGGTCGACATGCAGCACGACTTCTCGCAAAGCTGCATGGTCGGCGCCGATGAAGCCGATTCCGCCGACATCGAGGCGCAATTCGCCGTCCTGGAAAAGGAAGCGCTCGCGCGCTTGACGCACGAGGGCGTCGCTGCGCAGGACATCGTGCTGCAGCGGTCGATCGACATGATGTATCGCGGCCAGTGGCGCTCGCTCGCGGTCAGCGCGCCGCGGCCGATCGGCCCGATCAGCGATCTCGTCCAGAGCTTCCACGCCGAGCACAAGCGTGAATACAATTTCCGCCGGGACGACTCGCCGGTCAGTTTCTTCCGCCTCAATTTGAAGGCCATCGGCGTCGTCCCCAAGGCCGAATTCGCCGTGCACAAGGCCACCGGGGCGATCCCGGAGCCGGTCGATCGGCGCCGGGTCTGGTTCGACGGCAACGGCCTCGACACGCCGGTCTATCAGCGCGACGACCTGCCCTGCGGTTTCAGCTTTCAGGGCCCCGCGATCATCGAACAGGTCGACGCCACCACGGTGATGCCGCCCGGCGCCAGCGCCGAGGTCGACAAATACCTCAACATCATCATTCGCGTGAAGGAGTGATCCGATGGCCGGAGATCTTGCGCTCGACCCCGTCACGTTCGAAGTGCTGAAGAATTCCTTCATCACCAGCGTCGACCAGATGGGCGAGCAGGTCTTAAGGACCTGCTACTCCTTCGTGATCTACAACCGCGACTTCTCGAGCGCCCTGCACGACGCCATGGGCGAATGCGCAGCGCAGGGCAATCAGGACATCGCCGTTCATGTCGGCACGCTGCATTTCACCTGCAAGGACGTCATGCGCCACTTCGAAGGTGACATGCACGAAGGCGACGTGTTTGCGATCAACGACCCCTATGCCGGCGGCACGCATTTCTCCGATGTGCGTCTGATCCGGCCGATCTTTGCCGACGGCAAGATCATCGCCTTCAGCCAGTCCAACGGGCATTGGTCCGACGTCGGCGGCAGCGTGCCGGGCTCGTTCGACGTCGCCGCCCGCGAGATGTTCCGCGAGGGGCTGCGCATCACGCCGATCCGCCTGTTCGACAAGGGACGCTTCTGCAAGGACGTCGCGCATCTGATCGCCTCCAACACCCGCGATCCGGCGTCGATCATCGGCGACATCCAGGCACAGGCCGAGGCGACCGCGGTCTGCGAGCGGGAGATCCTGCGCCTCGTCACCAAATACGGCCGCGACACCGTCGAGACCGGGCTCGCCGCGGTGCAGGACTATGTCGAGCGCTCGGCACGCCAGAGGATCGCAGCGCTGCCCGACGGCGAATGGGAGACCGTCGACTTCATCGACCGCGACCCCGCCGGCGGCGAAGGCATGATCCCGATCAAGATCAAGATGACGATCAAGGGCGACCGCGCGATCTACGATTTCACCGGAAGCCATCCGACCATCGGCTCGATCTACAATTCGGCCTTCGGGGCGACCTTCTCGGCGGTCGCGGCCGGCATGAAGACCTTCTTCCCCGATCTGCCGCTCAACTCCGGTTTCTACCGCTGCTTCGACATCATCGCGCCGGAGGGCTCGATCGTCGATGCCAAATGGCCGATCGCGGTCACCGGCTTCCTGATGCCGTTCGAGAAGATCATGAACTCGATCTACGAGATGTGGTCGAAGCTGATGCCGGAGCGCGCGCTCGCCTGCGCCTTCAACCTGGAATATCTGCTGACCGGCGGCCTCGACGCCCGCAGCTCCGACAAGCCGATCTTCATGTTCTACGACTGGCTGCCGGGCGGCTGGGGCGGGCGCAACGGCAAGGACGGCAGCAACGTCACCACCGCCTGCTTCGGAACCGGGTTGATGTCGCAGCCGGTCGAAGGCCAGGAGCGGGCCAACCCGATCCTGACCACGAAGTGCGAGATCCTCACCGACTCGCCCGGGCCCGGCAAATGGCGCGGCGGCGCCGGGGTCGAGAAGGTGTCGCGCATGTTGCAGGCGGAGAAGACCGTGATCTCCTACATCTGCGACCGCGAGCGCGCCGTCGTCTGGGGCATCGAGGGCGGCCTGCCATCGATGCCGCACGGCCTGACCTTGCAGCGGGCCGGCAGCAAAGCCGAGGAACGGCTTGGCTCGATCTTCTCCGACGTTCCGATCGGCGAAGGCGACGTATTCTCGCGGCCGACCGCAGGCGGCGGCGGCTTCGGCGACCCGCTCGAGCGCGATCCGCGCCTCGTGATCGAAGACATCAAGGACGATTACATCTCGGTTGCGCGCGCCGCCAAGGATTATGGCGTGGTGGTACAGATCGTCGATGCCGAGCTTTGCGAATACGAGGTCGACAAGGCCGCGACCGATGCGCTGCGCGCCCGGATCAGGCGCGAGCGCGTCGCCAACGTGCGCCTCGATCCGGAACTCGTGGCCCAGCGCTACCGCAGCGGTGCGCTCGACGCGCTCGATGTGATCCGCCAGCACGCCGTGATCCTCGACTGGGGCAGCGGCGCCCTGCTTCCCGAATCCACCCGTCAGTTCCGCGAGGCGTTCGAGCGGCGCTCGGTCGCCAACTGGGCTGCGGACTGATCCGACCGGATACCGCGCCGCCGATCGGCGGCACGGCGCGTGCATGCCTCACCTTCAAATCGAACAACGAGGACAGACCATGACCAACCATCCCGCCAATCGGATACGACCGATCCGCTCCACCCTCGGCATTATCACGAGCCTTACCGTTACGAGTTTTGCGCTTGCCGCCGCGATCACGCCGGCGTCGGCCGACACGCCGTGGTTTCCGATGAAGGTCTACGACGCTTCGTCCGGCACCCCGAAGCCGGCGGAGTATACGCCGCTGCCGAAGGCCGAGAAGCCCTACAAGCTCTGCGTGCTGTTCCCGCACATGAAGGACAGTTTCTGGGTCGCGGTCGCCTACGGCATCGTGAAGCAGGCTGAGACCATGAACGTCAACATGACGCTGTATGAAGCCGGCGGCTACGAGAACCTTCCCAAGCAGCTCTCGCAATTCGATGACTGCATGGCGGGCGGGCCGGACGCGATCATCGTCGGCGCTATCTCCGGCGCGGGCCTCAGCAAGAAATTCGAGGAGGCGAAGGCCAAGGGCGTGCCGGTCGTGGGGGTCACCAACCCGCTGCCGCCCAACGCCCTGCCCGCAGCCAACTATGTCGACTTTGTCGCCATGGGAGAGGTCACCGGCGAAGGCCTGCTCGCGCAGACCAAGTCCGGCGACAAGCTCAACATCGTCACGTTCCCCGGTCCGGCCGGCTCGGGCTGGGCGGAATCGTTCAACGAGGGCTTCAAGAAGGCGGTCGCCAAGAACGCGAACGCCAAGATCCTGGCCGAGAAGTTCGGCGACTCCGGCGTCGCGGTGCAGCTTCAGCTCATCCAGGATGCGCTGCAGGCCTACCCGAGCATGAACGTGATCTGGGGCACCGCTCCCACCGCTGAAGCCGCGATCGGCGCAGTCGCCGAAGCCGGACGAAATGATCTGAAGATCGTGTCGTCCTATGAAAACCAGGCAATGCTCGACGCGCTCAACCGCGGCGACATCCTCGCCTTCGCAACCCAGTATCCAGTCGGCGAAGGCGCGATCGCAATCGACCAGGCTGTGCGTCTCATCGAGAAGAAGCCGGTGATGGCGCTCGTGCAGCCGATCGCGGCAGTGATCGACAAGACCACCGTCCCGAAATTGCAGATGGACCTCGTGCTGGCGCCGGCAAGCTGGAAGCCGGTCTATTCGGTCAAGGCCAAGTAAGCAGCAAGTAGGCGCCAAGTAAGCCCCGGCAACGCCTCGCGGGCGGGAGCGCAATGCTCTCGCCTGCTTGCCGGACCTGGACGGAGAAGCAGATGGATTCCGACACCGACGTGAATCGGACCGAGCCCCTGCTCGCATTGCGGGGCATCTCGAAGCGGTTTGCCGGCGTCCGGGCGCTTGATCGGGTCGATCTCGATGTCCGCGCCGGCGAACTGCACGTCTTGTTCGGCGAGAACGGCGCCGGCAAATCGACTTTGATCAACGTGGTGTCAGGCACCTTTCCCGCCGACGAGGGCACGTTCCATTTCGGCGGCGAGGAGATCCGCCATCTCACGCCGCAGCGGGCGCGCGCCATCGGCATCAGCCCGGTGTTCCAGGAGTTTTCACTGGTTCCGAGCCTGACGGTGGAGGAGAACCTGTTCCTCGGCCGCGAGGTTTCGAACGGCGGTGTTTTGCTTGCACGGGAGATGCGCAAGCGTGCGACGGCGCTGATCGACGAACTCGGCTTCGACCTCGATCCCTCGCAGCGGGTCGACGATCTCTCGCGCGCGCACCAGCAGATGGCGGAGATCGCCAAAGCGCTGCTCGGCCGGGTGCGGCTGTTGATCCTCGACGAGCCGACCGCTTCGCTGACCGAGCGGGAGACCGGGCGGCTGTTCGAATTGATTGCCCGGCTGAAGCGCCAGAATGTCGGGCTGATCTACGTCTCGCACCGCATGCGCGAGATCCGCGCGCTCGCCGATCGCGTCACCGTGCTGCGCGACGGCCGCCATATCCGTACCCTCGAGGCCGCCTCCTCGACCGATGGCGAGCTGGTCGAACTGATGACTGGCCGTAAGATCGACCTGCTGTTCCCGGCCATCACGCATCAACCGGACAAGGTCATGGTCGATGTCGAGAACCTGACGCTCGCCGACGGCAGCGTTCGCGACGTGAATTTCTACGCCCAGGCCGGCGAGATCACCGGCATTGCGGGGCTCGTCGGCTGCGGCAAATCGGAGCTGATCCGGGCGATCTATGGACTTGCGCCGATTGCCTCGGGCGTGGTCCGCCTCGACGGCTTGCCTTACGAATTTCCGGCGCCGCGGCGCAGCCTGAAGCATGGCGTGGCCTATTTCCCGGCCAACCGGATCGCCGAAGGGCTGGCGCTGTCGCGCCCGATCCGCGAGAACGCCTCGATGACCGCGCTCGACCTGCCCGCCTTCGCCCGCTTCGGCATGCTGCGACAGGCCGCCGAGCGCGTCACCATCACCGGCATCATGGAGCGGTTGCAGCTCAGGCCTCCCAACATCGAGCGCACCGCCGGCGCACTGTCCGGCGGCAACCGCCAGAAAGTGATGCTCGGCCGCGCCCTGACCCGCGAGCTGACCGTGTTCCTGTTCGACGAGCCGAGCGTCGGCATCGACGTCGGCGCCAAGCTTGAAGTCTACGAGTTCATGAAACGCCTGGTCGAGGCCGGTGCCGCGGTGATCGTGGTGTCGTCCGAACTGCCGGAAGTGCTGGCACTGTCGAACCGGCTCTACGTCATGCACAACGGCCGGATCGCTGCCGAGTTGAAGGGCGCCGAGAAGACCGAGCAGAACGTGCTTGCGAGCTTCTTCAGGGATCATCTCACGGCGGAGGTCGCATGAACACGGCCCTCGCCGCGGCCCGACCGCAGCCATCGATCGGCCTTCAATCGATCGTCGGGCGGATCGGCTTCCTGCCCGCGCTGCTGGTGGCACTCGTTGCCGGCATGTCGGCGATCGACCCGCAGTTCTATGGCATCATCAACATCCTCAACATCCTGCGCAACGCGTCGTTTCTGGCCATCGTCGCCTGCGGCCAGGCGCTGGTGATCATCGCAGGCGGCTTCGACCTCTCGGTCGGCGCCGTCGTTGCTCTGGCGAGCGTGGTGACCGCCAAGACCATGGCGATCACGGCGGCGGCGTTTCCCGGCAACAACGCCCTCATCATCGCAAGCGGCGTCGCTGCCGGGCTCGGCTGCGGGCTGGTGGTCGGGCTGGTCAACGGCTTCTGCGTCGCGAAGCTCAAGGTCTCCGGCTTCGTGGTCACCCTGGGCACGATGTCGGCGACCGCAGGCGTCGGCCTCATGATCACGAGCGGCATCCCGGTCTACGGCATGCCGGACGTCTTCGTGAAGGGCTTTGGGCGCGCCCAGGTGTTCGGCCTGCCGACCGCGGTCTATATCGCGCTCGCCGTCATCGCCGTCATGGTGTTCGTGCAGCGGCGCACGCTGTTCGGCCGCTACGTCTACGCGATCGGCGGCAATGTCGACGCCGCCGTGGTGTCGGGAGTCTCGGTCCAGCGCCACATCGTCGGCACTTACGTCGTGTCCAGCGTACTCGCCGCACTCGCCGGAATTCTGCTCACCGCACAGGTCGGCTCCGGCCAGGCAAGCTTTGGCGGCGACCGCATGATGTTGCAGTCGATCGCCGCCGCCGTGATCGGCGGGGTCAGCCTGCGTGGCGGTGTCGGCCGGATCGAGATCGTCGCCATCAGCGCGCTGTTCCTGACCATCCTCGGCAACGCGCTCAATTTGCTGCACATCGACTCCCGCCTGCAGCCGGTGTTCCTCGGAATCATCATGGTCGCGGCCGTGGCGCTGGACGAACTCAGCCGACGGAGGAAATCCCGTGTCTGACGTCGAGCTGTCCGTCGCCGCCAAGGACGCGAGTAAGGATACGGGCCTTGCAAAGAGGCCGCCGGCCCGGTGGCTCTGGCGCGCGATGCTGCCGATTGCGCTGGTCATCCTGCTGCTCGGCTTTGCCGCGGTCGACGGTCGCGTGCTCTCGCCTGCCAATTTGCTCAACATTGCCCAGCAGACCAGCTATCTCGCGCTGTTCGCGATGGCGCAGACCGTCGTGATCCTGACCCGCGGCTTCGACCTCGCCCTTGGCCCCACGGTGTCGATGGTCAGCGTCGGCACCGCGCTGGCGATGGCGGGCGCCACGGCATCGGGCCATGACACAATGGCGGTGCTGCTCACCGGGCTCGCCGCCGGGTTCAGCCTTGGCATCGCCTGCGGCCTGTTCAACGGCGTTGTGATCGCGCTGCTCGGCGTGAACCCCTTTGTCGCGACGCTCGGCAGCTACAACATCGCGATCGGCGTCGCGACGACGCTGTCGGCGGGACGGCCGGTGCAAGGCGTGCCAAGCCTGTTCTCGCAGATGTTCTATGGTGGCAACGTTCTCGGCGTCCCCGCCGCCATCGCAATCACGATTGCAGTCGGTCTCGTGCTGCACCTGACGCTGGTGCGCACGGTCTTTGGCCGCTCGCTCTACATCATCGGCACCAATCCGCGCGCCGCGGCGGTGGCCGGCTTGCCGGTGAAGCGAATCCTGACCTTGACCTATGTGCTGTGCTCGGTGCTCGCCGCGCTTGGCGCCATCATGATGACGGCGCGCACCGGCTCCGGCGAACCGAATCTCGGTGGCTCGCTGTCGCTGCAGGCGATCGCGGGCGCCGTGGTCGGTGGCACGAGCCTCGCAGGCGGCCGCGGCGGGGTCGGCACTGCGGTGCTCGGCGCCCTGTTCGTCACCATCCTGTCCAACGGCATGAACCTCACCCGCATCGATGGCTACGTCCAGATGGTCGTGCTCGGCGCGATCGTCATCATCGGCGTGCTGCTCGACCGGCTGCGACAGGAGCGAAGCCAATGACGGCCGGGTCTCAAGTGCAAGACGATCGGACAGGATCGATCTACGTTGCGCCCTCATTGTCGGCGGCACTCGATGCGCTGGCCGACTACGGCCCTGCCGGTGCCCCTTTTGCCGGCGGCACCTGGATCATGCGGTCACCGATCCGGCACGAACCGCTCAGGCCGCATTATGTCGCGATCGGGAAAATCCCCGAGCTCAGTGCGATCCGGATCGGTAAGGATGCCATCGAGATTGGCGCGGCGGTGACGCACGCGGCGCTGGCGGCGGCGTTGGCCGGCCTCCCGGAATTCGCCGTGCTCGCGGCGGCGGCCGGCAGCTCAGCGAACCCGGCCGTTCGTGCGTTGGCAACAATCGGTGGCAATCTCTCGGCGCTGGATTTTTACGCCGCCGATTGCATGCCGGCGCTGCTCTGTCTCGATGCCGCGGTCGAGATTGCAAGCCGTGACGCCAGCGAGCGCATGAGCCTCGCCGACTTTCTCAAGCGGCGATCGACATTCCAGCCTGGCCGGTTGCTCACCAGGATCATCGTGCCCCGGACCGAGCGCAAGACCGCGCATGCCCGCCTGCCGCTGCGCAAATCAGGCGACTATCCCGTCGCGATCGTCAGCCTCTCCGTGAATGTCGATACCGCCAGCCATGTCCAGGCGGTCCGGATCGCGATCGGTTCCGTCGAACAGACCCCGCGCCGCTGGGGGCGGCTCGAAGCTGCCTTGCTTGGCGCAGTGCTCGATCCCGCGCGGGTGGCCGATATCGCCGCAGAACTGGCCGCGGAGTTCACCGGCCGCGACAGCGTCGAGGTGCCGGCCTGGTATCGCGTGAGCGTGCTGCCGAGCCTGGTGCGCCGTGCGGCTGCCACGGCACTTGCCAACTGACGAGATGAGGGAGGCAGCAGGCATGGTCTTCACCCTGAGCGTCAACGGCGACCGCCTCGCCTCGACCGCCGATCCCGTCACGCCTCTCGTCGACGTCTTGCGCGAGGAGTTTCACCTGACCGGCGCCAAGCCGGTCTGCCGCGAAGGTTTCTGCGGCGCCTGCATGGTGCTGGTCGACGGCAAGCCCGCGCCCTCATGCCTGATGCCGGTGGCGCTCGCAGCGGATTGCGAGATCCGCACCGTCGAAGGCCTCGCCGGCGGTGGCACGCTCAACCCGATCCAGCAAGCGCTCGAGACCTGCGATGCCGTTCAGTGCGGCATGTGTTTTCCCGGCATGGTGGTGACCCTGACGCATCTTCTGACGACCACATCAGGCGCAACGCGTGACGACATCCGCGCGGCACTGACCGGCAACATCTGCCGTTGCACCGGATATGAGCGGATTATCGACGCCGCCGTGCTGGCGCTCGCGGCGACTTGATGGGAGGCGCAGCGATGGCCGACGTTTCAGCGACCATGGATCTCCGGCGCCGCGATGCAAGCGACAAGCTGCGCGGCCGCACCCGCTATACCATCGATCGCTACTTACCCGGCATGCTGCACGCGGCGGTGCTGCGTGCCAGCGTTCCCGCGGGGCGTATCGTTCGCCTCGACACCGCAAGGGCTACGCGCATGCCCGGCGTGCATGCCGTGGTGACGGCCGCCGACGCGCCCGGCAAGATCGGTATCGGCATCGCCGACCACCCGTTATTCGCGCGCGACGTGATCCGCTACGACGGCGAGCCGCTGGCCGCGGTTGCCGCCGGCACGCTGGCCCAGGCGCAGGCCGCGCTTGCCGCAATCGAGGTCGAGATCGCGCCGCTGCCGGCCCTGCTCACCATGGCCGAGGCACTCGCACCAGAAGCGCCGCTCGTTCACCCCGATTGGCGCGAGCATGAGATCCTGCTCGAAGGTGGCGCACGCGCGGGCAACGTCGCCTGGGAGGCGACCGTGGTCCGCGGCGATGTCGATGGCGCTTTCGCACGCACCGACGTCGAGATCGTCGAAAGCACGTTCCGTGTCGGACGCCAGAACCACGTCGCGTTCGAGCCGCGCGCAGTCGTCGCGGACTATGAGGACGGACGTTTCCACATCGAGACATCGACCCAGGTCCCGTGGACCGTCCGCAATGCGACCGCGCGCCTGTTGGGGATTGCTCCATCGCAGGTGCGGGTCACGGTGCCGCCGGTCGGCGGCGGCTTCGGCCTCAAATTCGACCTTGCGATTGAACCATTCGCCGCGCTGCTCGCCCGCGCCAGCGGACGGCCGGTGCGGCTGGTCAACTCGCGCGAGGAGGAAATGCTGACCTGCCTGTTCCGCGAGAATGCCGAGATCCGGATCCGGTCGGCCGTGACACGCGAAGGCGAGATCGTCGGGCGCGAGGCCGTCGTGCTGATGGACTGCGGGGCATATGGCGGCGAGCAGATCTTCCTGACCACGATGACCGCGCACACGCTCGGCGGCAACTACCGGCTCGGGTCGGTGCGGCTGGTCTCGCGTGCGGTCTACACCAACACTGCGCCGAACGGCGCATTCCGCTGCTGCAACGGCGTCTACAACACCTTCGCGCTGGAGCGGCACACCGACGAGATCGCGGAGCGGATCGGCATGGATCCGCTTGCCTTCCGCCGCCGCAATGTGCTCGGCGACGGCGATCTCGGCGCCACCGGCCAGGTGTTCGAGGGCGACGTGCTCGGCCCGATGCTGCACCGGATGGACACGCTGCGGGATGCGGCCGCACCGCCGCGCGCGCTTGCGGATGGCCGGCTTTATGGCCGCGCCACCACGGTCGGCACCTGGTTCGTCTTTGTCGGCCCGTCGGCAGCGACCGTGAACATGAATGCCGATGGCACGGCGACACTGGTGACGTCGGGCGTCGAGATCGGCTCGGGCTCGATGATGCAGAGCCTGCCCCAGATCGTCGCCAGCACGCTCGGCATCCCTCCTGAAACCGTGATCGTGCGCGCCGCCGACACCGACGCAGCCGGCTACGATGTCGGCGTCGGCGGCGGCCGCACCACGGTCTCGCTCGGCGCCGCCAGTCTGTCGGCCGCGCAGGAGGTCCGCACCAAGCTGCTCAAGGTCGCCTCCGACTTGATCGAGGCGGCGCCCGACGACCTTGTGATGCGCGAGGGGCGGATCGAGATCGCAGGGGCGCCGGGGTCCGGCCGCACGATCGCCGAGGTCGCGGCGCGCGCCCAGGCGCAGATCGGCCCGATCTCTGGCACCGGCGCCTTCACAGGAGCCGGCGTGCAGGCGATGCCGGGATGCGTCGCCGGTCACTTCATCGGCGCGATCGATATCCCGATCTTCGCCGTCCATGACTGCGAGGTCGCGGTCGATCCGGAGACCGGCCATGTCGAGGTGCTCGCCTATCGCGTCGTCCAGGATGTCGGCCGCGCGCTGAATCCGCGCGCGATCCAAGGCCAGATCCAGGGCGGCGTCGTGCAGGGACTTGGCTACGCCCTGCACGAGGAGGTGACGATCGGCGCCAACGGCCGGGTCTGCCAGAACGGCTTCGAGACCTACCGCGTGCCGCTGGCGCAGGACGTTGTTCCGGTCGAGATCAGCCTCTACGAGGGCGCACCGTCGATCGGACCTCTCGGCACCAAGGGCGCGGGCGAGGTCCCGATCCTGAATGTCGGCGCGGCCGTGGCATGTGCGGTGGCAAACGCGACGGGAAAGCGCGTCCAGGAATTGCCGCTGACGCCGCCGCGCGTGCTCGAGCTGCTGCTCGACCGCAAACAGGACATCGCTTTGCCGCACATCGCAGCGGCCTGGGCGGACAATCTGGTCCGCCCGCACAACCAACCGGACCGCTCGTGAAAACTGAGTGAGCGCCAACCCGCGACGTCAGGTTCGATCCGACGAGCGGCGTTACGGAGAGACCGTTTCCGCCGATGGCAGGCTGATGATCCGCAGTGCGCCGACCTCCCGGGGCAATGGCGCGCCGAGCACAAGCGAGAGCTGATGCGATGCGTCGGTGAGCCGCGACGCCAGCGCCTGCAGATCCGCCCGGCGGATGCGTTCGATGGGGCCGCTCACCGTCATCGCACCCATCAGCGCGCCGTCGTGTCCGAAGACGGCGGTGGAGAGCGAGGCCGTCACGGCGTCGTAGACTCCCGAACTGACGAACACATGCACGCCGTCATTCATGCGATCCACAAAGCGGGCCGTCTGCAGCACCTGTCCCGTCGAGGTCAAATCGAGCGGTGCGAGATTTGTCGGCTGCGCGACGTCGCGCACGAGCTGGGGCGAATCCACCCGAAACAGGCAGAGCCGGCTATCGCGTTCGCGCACGTGGAACGCGCTGCTCTCCAACGTTTCCTGGCTTAGCCGCTGAAGCACCGGCAGCACATGCTGTTCGAGATTGAAATTGGCCCGATAGGTGGTGCCGAGCTGGAACGTCTTTGCACCGAGCGCGTAGCGGCCGTCGCTGAGGCGGACGACGTAGCCGGCTTCATCGAGCGACACCAGCGAGCGCATCACGGTCGGCTTCGCCAGACCCGTGATCCTGGCGATCTCGGCCAGGCTGCGCGACCCGGCTCCAGCGAAGGTATCCAGGATCGCCAGTGCGCGTTGCACGGCGGCGACCCCTTGCGTCTTGGGCATCGAAATCCCCTGTCCTGCCGATTCCGGGTTGACCTCGGCGCGTCGCCATTACACTATGCGTAACGGCGTTCCATTTTCAATGGGGTTCGGTATGCCGTAGGGTTCAGGATCCTTTCCCGCAAGCGGGTTGTCGCGGGCGAATGGGTCGCGCGGGCACGCGCCCTTCCGGTCGCCAATATCAGTGACGTGATGTCGCGCATGGCCTCGGGCGGCGCCACGCTCCGGCCGATGCATGCGGCTGGCGGCATGGCCGGTCCCGCTTTGACCGTGAAGACCCGTCCCGGCGACAATCTGATGGTGCACAAGGCGCTCGACATGGCGGTTGCCGGCGACGTCATCGTGGTCGACGCCGGCGGCGACCTCAGCAACGCAATCTTCGGCGAGATGATGCTCTCGCAGGCCGCAAGGCGCGGCGTCGCCGGCATCGTCATCCATGGCGCGATCCGCGATGCCGGCGCCATCCGCGCGAACCCGCTTCCCGTGTTCGCGGCGGGTGTCACCCATCGCGGTCCGTACAAGGACGGTCCGGGCGAGATCAACGGACCGATCGCCATCGGCGGCATGGTCATCCAGTCGGGCGATTTGGTGCTGGGTGACGACGACGGCGTGCTGGCCGTCGCCATCGACGACTGCCGAGCGGTGATCGAGGCCGCCGAAGCCAAGCAGGCTGCCGAGGCCAAGCAAATGGCGGCGATCGAAGCCGGTACGCTCGATCGAAGCTGGGTCGACGCCTCGCTCCGCCGTCTCGGCTGCGAGATGCCAGAGGTCTAGCGATGGCCGGGCGCACGATCTCCGAGAAGATCCTCGCTCGAAAATCCGGGCAGGATGCGCGCGCCGGGGACCTCGTGGTCTGCGAAGTCGATTGCGCGCTCGGCACCGACGGTTCGGTCCCGATGGCGCTCGATTATTTCAGGGCGATGGGCGGAGAGAACGTGCGCGATGCTGCCCGACTGGTCTTCGCGCTCGACCATTACGTGCCGCCGACAAGTCCGCAGACGATCGAGCTGCACCGCGTGATGCGGGACTTCGCCGAACGCTTCGGCGTCACGCTGCATGAGGCCGGCGAAGGAATCGGTCACCAGCTCATCGTCGAGACCGGCCGCGCCCTGCCGGGCGGCTTGGTCGTCGGAGCCGACAGTCATGCCGTGACTTACGGGGCACTGAATTGCTTTGCGACCGGGATCGGCTCATCCGATCTCGCCGCCATCATGCTGTGCGGCCGGATCTGGCTGCGCGTGCCGGATTCGATCCGCGTCGTTCTGACCGGACAACTGCCGCGCGGCGTCTACGCGAAGGATATCGCACTGGCGCTCGCGGGCGTGCTCGGCGCTGACGGTGCCGCCTATCAGGCACTCGAATTCGCAGGGCCAGGTGTCACCACGCTCACGCTGGAGGACCGCCTCGTCCTGAGCAACCTTGCGGTCGAGATGGGCGCGAAGACCGGCATCTTCCCGGCCGACGTTGAAACCGTCGCCTATCTGCAGGGCCGCGCCGGGCAGGCTTTCGAGCCGGTCGCAGCGGATCCGGATGCGCGCTACAGCCGGACCGTGGAGATCGCGCTCGACACGCTCACGCCACAGATCGCGTTGCCGCATCTGGTGGATCAGGTGGTGGCGCTCGAGGATGCGGCCGGCACGCCGGTGCAGATGGTCTATCTCGGCACCTGCACCGGCGGCAGGTTGCGCGACTTCCATCAGGCTCTCGCAGTGCTCGAGGCGGGTGGAGGCGTAGCGCCCGGCGTGCAGCTCGTGGTCACGCCGGCATCGCGCGAGGTCCGCGACGCCATGACGGCCGATGGCACGCTCGAAGCCCTGGTCGGCTTCGGCGCGACGGTGGTCGAGCCGGGCTGCGGCTCCTGCTGCGGGACTTGCGGGGTGATCCCCGGAGACGGGGTTGCGGTGATCTCGACCGCCAACCGCAACTTCAAGGGGCGCATGGGCAACGCCAAAGCATCGATCTACCTCGCCTCCCCGGCTGCCTGCGCAGCCGCCGCGACACGCGGTGTCGTGACCGATCCGCGCAAGGTGTCGCGATGACAGTTTTGCGAGGACGCGCGCGACTGGTTGGCGACGACGTCAACACCGACTCCATCATCAGCTCGACCCGCAAGCGAGAGAGCCTCGACCCCGCCGTTCTCAGGCAATTCCTGTTCGAGCATGTCGACCCGGCCTTCGCGGCCTCAGTGCAGCCTGGGGACATCCTGGTGGCGGGCAAGAATTTTGGTTGCGGCTCGGCGATGGAAGTCGCCGTCACGACGGTGCTCGGAGCCGGAATTCCAGCAGTGATGGCGCGAAGCTTCTCGCGCACCTACTACCGCAACGCGATCAACAACGGCCTGCTGCCGCTCGTCTGCGATACGGGCGCCATTCGCGAGGGCGACATCCTGAGCTCCGACAGCACCGGCGCGATCCGCAACGAACGCAGCGGCGAGACGCTCAGCCCGGAGCCGCTGCCCCCGATCATGCTGGCGATCCTGCGCGCGGGCGGCCTCGTTCCCTACATGCGTCAGAACGGTGACTTCAAACTATGACCACCACAGAGAGACCTTCCGCCATCGCCGCGACGGGCTACCGTCTCAGGCTTCCCGGCCCGACCGAAGTGCCCGAGCGGGTGCGGCAGGCGATGGCTCGGGTGATGGTCAACCATCGCGGTCCCGAGTGCCGGACTGCGATCGGCGAGGCGGAGGAGATGATCCGCCCGATTCTGGGCACGACCAACCACGTCCTGTTCTTTGCCAGCTCCGGAACGGGCGTCATGGAGGCTGCGCTCGTCAACGTGGCCGGACCGGGCAGCCGGATCCTGGTGATCGAGCATGGTCAATTCGGTGAGCGTTTCACCACGATCGCCAAGGCCATGAACATCACCGTCGATACGGTCGCGATCGAGTGGGGCCAGGCGATCGATGTCGTCGCGGTGGATGCCCGGTTGCGCGAGCACGCCTATCGCGCCGTCGTCGTCGTGCACAATGAGAGCTCGACCGGGATCGTGGGCGATCTCGCGGCGCTCGGCGCACTTATGCGCGACCGGCCAACGCTGCTCATCGCAGATTCCGTCAGCGGTCTCGGCGGCATCGAGATGCGGCAGGACGAATGGGGCATCGACATCCTGGTCTCGGCCTCGCAAAAGGCCTTGATGTGCCCGCCCGGCCTCGCACTTGCCAGCGTCAGCGCCAAGGCGTGGCGCGCGATCGGGCAGGACGAGCAGCGATCGACCTTCTATTGGGATTTCCGTCGCGCGCTGAAATCCGCGGAGCAGAACGAGACCCCGTTCACGGCGCCGGTCAGCCATATCTACGGCCTGCGCGAGGCCCTGACGATGATGCATGAGGAAGGCTTCCCCAATGTACTCGCGCGCCACAAGAAGCTTTCCGGCGCGCTGCGCGCCGGCGGCGCGGCGCTCGGGCTTGCAGATTTTTGCCGCGAAGAGCCGCGCTCGAGCACGGTCGTGGTCTTCAAGGTCCCCGACGGACTCGAAGGCGGAGCCATCGTGCGACAGCTCTACCAGGATCACCGCACGGTGATCGCAGGCGCCCGCAACCGTCTCTCCGGCCGCGTCATCCGGTTTGGCACGATGGGTGCTTTGAGCGCGGGGACCATTCTGACCGACCTTCTGCATCTCGAGGACGCACTCACGAAACTCGGCCTGCCGATCGAACCCGGGGCCGGGCTCAAGGCGGCCACCGCGTACCTCGCCGCAACCACATGAGCAACGACTGAACCTGCAAGGGCGAACCACGATGAGATCTCCTGCCTCCATCCTCGCCCGAGTCGTGACGCTCGCGGCATCGCTGTTCGCGGCCAGCCTGGCCTCGGCCCAGCAGAGCGTCGTGCTCTATTCGGCCAACGACGACACCGTGAACAAGCTTGTCGCCGAAGGCTTCGCCAAGGCGACAGGAATTAAAGTCGACGTGGTCTCGACCGGATCAGGTGTGCTGGTGCGCCGCGTCGCCTCCGAGGCCGCCAATCCGCAGGGCGACGTGATCTGGGGTGTCAGTGCGACGCTGCTGCGGCTGGCGAGCCCGCACCTTCAGGCTTACCCGGCCAAGGGCCGCGACGCCGTTCCGGCCCAATTCCGTGACCCAAACGACCTTTGGCTCGGCACTAACATCCAGGTTGTCGTGATCGGCCAGAACACCAAGGCGATCGACAAGGCCAGCGGGCCCAAATCCTGGGCCGACCTCCTCGATCCGAAATGGAAGGGCAAGCTCGCCTTTACCGACCCGGCCAATTCCGGATTCTCATATGCGGCCGCGACCACGCTTCTCTCGCTGTGGGGCGCTGATGACGCAGCCTGGACCAAGATGGACGGGCTGCTTGCGAATGCGAAGGTGCTCAACCGCTCGACCCAGGTGTTCGACGGGATCGGCAGCGGCGAATATCCGCTTGGCATCACCCTCGAATATGCCGGCTTCCTGTGGGCCCATAATGGTGCACCGGTGAGCGTCACCTATCCGGCCGAGGGCACATATGCGGGCGTCGAGGGCGCGGCCGTCCTGAAAGGCGGACCGAACCCCGAGCCAGCCAAACGGCTGGTCGACTATCTGGCCAGCAAGGAAGTCCAGGAGATGTTGCTGAAGGCGACCTTCCGGCGCCCTGCCCGTCAGGATATCGAGCTCGAGGCAGTCGCACCCGGGATGCTGCCGTTCTCGGCGATCAAGGTGCTGCCCTATGACGACGTCAAATGGGAAGCAGCCCGGCGCGACACGCTCGCGCGGCTGAAGACCACGATCCAGAACACGCGCTGATCCGATGACCAGGATCCGGATTGAAAACCTGACCCGTACCTTCGGCGCGGTGCGGGCCGTGGACGACATCTCGCTCGACATCAGGCATGGTGAGCTGTTCACGCTGCTTGGGCCTTCGGGCTGCGGGAAGACGACGCTGCTGCGCATGATCGCAGGCTTCGTCGATGTCGAATCCGGCTCCATTTCGTTTGACGACCGGCGCATCGATGCCCTGCCTGCGCATCGCCGCGACACCGGCATGGTGTTTCAGAACTACGCGATCTTCCCGAACCACACCGTCGCCGAAAACGTGGCTTACGGGCTGAAGGCCAGGAAGGTCCCGGTTGCCGAGATCGCATCGCGCGTCGACAAGGCGCTCGAGCGGGTGCGCCTTGCAGGTTACGGTCCCCGCTCGCCACATCAGCTCTCCGGTGGTCAGCTGCAACGCGTGGCAATCGCCCGCGCGCTCGTGATCGAACCCGCCGTGCTGCTGTTCGACGAGCCCCTGTCCAATCTCGACGCGCAGCTGCGCACCGAAATGCGGATCGAGGTCCGACAGCTGCAGCAGGCGCTCGGCCTGACTGCGATCTACGTGACGCACGATCAGGAGGAGGCACTCGCCATCTCCGACCGCATCGCCGTCTTGCGTCACGGCAAGATCGAGCAAGTCGACACGCCGGAGCGCATCTATCGGATGCCGCAGACCGCCTTCGTCGCCGAGTTCCTCGGTTCGACCAATATGGTGCCGGGCATCGCGGGAGCTTTCGACGGCCGCAACACCCATGTCGCGGCAGCCGGAACGGAGTTCTCAGTCAGAGGCGAAGTCGCAACGCCGGGTGCATCGGTGTTGCTGTCGGTCAGGCCGGAGGCCCTGCGGCTGGGCGACGGTTCCGGTGGCCCGCTTGTGCAAGCGCGTCTGGCGCTGCGCGAATTTCTGGGCCCGGTGCAGCGTCTCCACGCAACCCTGCCGGACGGCACCCCAATTCGGATCGCGGCGCTCGGCGGCCAGGCGCTCGATGTTGCGCCCGGTGCGCCGCTTACCCTTGCCTACGACCCTGCCCAGATCACGGCGTATCCGGCGCCATGAAACGCTTTGCCACCATCGTGACGCTGGCGGCCCTGGTGCTGCTCGCGGTGTTTCTGCTCTACCCGCTGGCGCTCGTTCTGGATGCCAGCATACGGATCGACGGCACGGGCGGCCTGACGCTTGGAAACTATGCGGCGATCGTGAAGAGCCGCTACTATCTCGGCAGCATCGGCAACAGTCTGTTCTGCGCCGCGCTCGCGACGGCCTCCGCATGTGCGATCGGCATCCCGCTCGCCTTCTGTCTTGCCCGCATCGACATACCGGGCCGCGCGCTGCTGCTTACACTTGCGTCCCTGCCGCTGGTCCTGCCCTCCTTCGTCAGCGCCTATGCGCTCGTGTTGCTGTTCGGCCATGCCGGCGTCGTCACCACCGCCTTGCGGGGGATCGGCATCCCGATCGGCTCGATCTATGGTGTGCCCGGCATCGTCATCGTGTTCACGTTGACGCTCTATCCGTACGTCGTCATGCCCGTGCTGGCCGGTTTCCAGGCCGTCGACGCCTCGATGGAGGAGGCAGCCCGCAATCTCGGCGGTTCGCGGCCCTATGTGATCCGCACCGTGCTGCTGCCGATCGTGATGCCGGCGATCCTTGCAGGCGGACTTTTAGTGTTCATTGAGGCACTGGAGAATTTCGGCGTGCCGGCGGTGCTGGCTGAGGACCGGCCGTTCCTGGCCGTCGACATCTTCAAACTGTTCGCCGGCGAATCCGATGCCAACCCGGCTGCGGCGGGTGCGCTCAGCGTGCTGCTGATCGCCTGCACGGCGCTCGCGCTCCTCGTTCAACGGCACTATCTCGGCAAGCGCCGTTTTTCGACCAATGCCCGCAGTGCGCCCGCGAAGCTGCCGCTGACGCCGGGACTGCGGCTGGCGGCCACGGTCGTGAGTTGGGGCATCGTGATCGCCTCGCTGCTGCCTTTCGCGGCCGTATTGATGATCTCCCTCCTCCGCTTCCGCGGCCCCGTCCTGACCTGGGAGTTCGGATTGGGCAATTACGCGACCCTGCTGTCGGGCTCCTATCGGCCGCTGCTCAACACGCTGACGCTTGCCAGCATCGCGGCCGTCGCCACCATGCTGATCGGCGCTCCGATCGGCTATGTCGTGGCCCGGCACCGCTCCCGCTTGTCGGGGTTGCTCGACTTCGTCGGCATGGTGCCGTTTGCGGTGTCGGGCACGATCCTGGCGATCGGGCTCATCATCGCGTTCAACAGCGGTCCTTTGGTTCTGACGGGCGGCTGGCTGATCCTCGTCATCGCCTATGTCGTGCGCAAGCTGCCCTTCGCGATCCGCTCCTCCTCGGCAATCGTGCATCAGCTCGATCCCTCGCTCGAGGAAGCCTCGATCAATCTCGGGGTCTCGCCGGCCAAAACCTTCGCGACCCTGACAGTGCCGTTGATGGCGAGCGGCCTTGTCGGCGGGCTGGTGCTGGTCTGGATCACCGCCGCATCCGAGTTGAGCGCAACCATTGTGCTCTATGCGAGCGGCTGGGTCACCACGACCGTCGTGATGTACCATGCGATCGAGGGCACCGGCGCGGGTCTGGCGGCCGCCGCGGCCGCGGTGCTCATCCTGGTCACCGCGATCCCGCTGCTTCTGATCAACCGGCGCATCAACAAGCAGGAAACGACGGTGGTATGACGGCAGGACAGGACGCTATGAACGAAGCAACCCCGACGCTCCCGAATTTCCGCAGCGACAATGTCGCGCCGGTCAGCCCCGAGATCCTGCGGGCGATCGCCGAGGCCAATTGCGGCCCGGCCGCCGCTTACGGCGATGACGATTATTCGAAGTTGTTGAATGCGCGTTTCTCGGAGCTGTTCGAGACCGAGGTCACCGTATTCCCGGTCTCGACCGGTACGGCGGCCAATGCGTTGTCGCTCGCGAGCTGCGTGCGCCCCTATGGCGCCATCTATTGTCACGAAGAAGCGCATATCCACACCGCGGAAGGCGGCGCGGCCGAAGCCTTCACCGGCGGCGCGAAGCTCGTCGCCATGTCCGGCCGGAACTTTCGGATCGAACCGCCGAGCCTGCGCGAGGCGCTGGGCCGGGCGGCCTGGGGAGTCCGCAACCGCTCGCAGCCCGATGCGGTGTCGATCACGCAGGCCAGCGAATATGGGACGATCTATCCCCTCGCCGAGATCGCCGAGATCGGAGCCATCGCCCACGACAGGAATCTGGCGCTGCACATGGACGGCGCCCGGTTCGCCAATGCGCTGGCGCGGCTCGGCTGCAGCCCGGCCGACATGACCTGGCGCGCCGGCGTCGACATTCTATCCTTCGGGGCGACCAAGAACGGAGCGATGTCGGCGGATGCGATCGTGGTGTTCGACCAGGATCTCGTCGAACCCCTGTCCTATCGGCTCCGCCGTGCCGGCCAGACCTTCTCAAAGATGCGCTTTGCGGCCGCGCAGCTGCTCGCTTACGTCGAGGATCGCCTTTACCTGCGGCTCGCGGCCAAGGCCAATGCCATAGCCACCCGCCTCGGAGCGGGTCTCGCCACGCTGCCGGACGTGCGGCTGGTTGCCCCGGTGGAAGCCAATCTGGTTTTCGTCAACCTGCCGGCTCTGGCCATCGACCGGCTCGCGGCGAACGGGTTGCAATTCGCGCGACGCGGCCAGGAGGTGATCCGGTTCGTGGCGCGCTTCGACAGCACCGAACAGGAGGCTGACGAGGTCATCGCACTCGTCCATCGCGCGATCTCGGGAAGCTGAGAGCGATCATTCCGTAATCGCTTATTCGGGCGACCGATGCCCGGCCCTGAGTCAGGACGAAGCTGGTCGAACCATCCTGGCATTTCCGAGCAGCACGGCTTCAAAGTCGTTCGCATCACCGCTGACATTCACCTGCTCGAAGTATTCGTACCAACCCGATGCGGCGACCTGCCGCTCAAATTCGCGCTGAAACTCGACGTTTGGTACACGATAGACACAAAAGAAATCGTACGGAGCACGACGATCGGTCGCGGGAGAGTTCAAACCATAGGCGACGACGTCGACACCGGCGGACTTCAGACCTTTGACCGCCTCGACCACTTTCGTCACGAAGTCGGTTCTCTCGCTTTCCGGGCATTTGGCCCAGGCGGGACGGTAGTTATAGAGCTCGATGAAGATTTGCTGCATGACGCGCATCTTTCTGAACAACGACAGTTTACACCACAGACTATCCGCAAACTCCGACGCCGGACGAGACGGCCCCTAGAGCCTTCCCATCGTCCGACAGCGGGCTCCCACACCCTCCAGCTCCTGAACCGGCATCAGCTGCTTCACGATCTCTGTCGTCTGAGCCAATGTTGCAGGGTCGGCCAGTTCGGGGCGCCCGGTTCCGAAAGGAGGTTGCGGCGCGTACTCAAATGACAACTCGGCGACGCGGCCGGCGGCCTCTCCTGCGATTTGGCCGATCATCGCAAGGCCGAAATCGATCCCCGCAGTCATGCCTCCGCCTGTCGCACGGTTGCGGTCGATGACGTACCTGGCGTCGGTCGGAATCGCGCCGAACAGACTGAGATGCTCCCGCGTGTACCAGTAGGAGGCCGCCTTGTATCCCTTCAGGAGTCCGGCCGCGCCGAGCAACAGCGAGCCGTTGCACACGCTTGTGATCCACGTGGCGCGGCTACCGACACCGGCGATGAAGTCGAGGGTCCGGTCGTCCTGCAGCTGCTTGAAAAGCGAGCGTGTGTTGCCGGGGACGAACAGGATGTCCGGATCCTTCCAGCAACTTCCAAAGTCCTCCGTCGCCTGCACGCTGACACCGGCGTCGGAATCGACGATGCCCTTGCCCTGCCACACGATCTGCGAGGAGAATCCCGGAAGCATCATGAAGGCCTGCATCGGACCGGCCAGGTCGATGAATGTGAAGCCAGGAAAAGCAAGCGCCAGTACCTTCATCGCTACCTCGTTCGCCTGAATTTGTGAATTCGCGTTGAAATCCGGCGCAAGCTAGCTGAGAATGCCTATGTCAGAAATGACATATAAACGGTAAATCCTGCCATCCTGACCAGGCGCCGGTTCTGAACGTTGTCCGCTGTAGGGAATCTCATGTCCTCGGAGATTAACCGACGCGTTTGGGTCCTGGTGTTCCCGGGCTTCGAGTTGTTGGACCTGAGCGGTCCCCTGTGCGCCTTCAATCTGGCGACGGAGATTCATCGTGCTCCCTATCGGATCGAGGTGATTTCCGTCCATGGCGGCACAATCACGAGCGCGTCGGGCGTGCCGATCCATACCTTGAAGGCTTCGCGAGGCAGATCTGTTGACACACTCCTGATCGTGGGAGGCGCCCCCGACAGCGCCGTCGACGGTGATGCCGACACCGTCGCGCTGATCAGGAAGTTGGCACCGCGGGCGAGGCGCGTGGCGAGCGTGTGCACGGGAGCCTTCCTGCTGGCCGCCGCCGGCCTGCTCGACGGGCGATCGGTAACGACGCATTGGCGATATGCCGCCGGATTGCAAAGGCGGTTTCCGCGCGTGCGCGTCGATGCGGACAAGATATTCGTGAGGGATGGCAACGTCTGGACATCGGCGGGGATCACGTCGGGCATCGATTTGACGCTCGCGTTGATCGAGGACGATTTCGGGATCGAGGTATCGAAGGCCGTCGCAAGGGACATGGTGGTCTATCATCGCAGATCGGGCGGACAATCGCAGTTTTCGACGTTGCTTGAACTGGAGCCCTCGTCCGATCGCGTCAAGGATGCATTGAATTTTGCGCGCGAGCACCTGCACGAACCGCTTCCCGTCGACCGCATGGCCGCGGCTGCCCGGATCAGCGCACGGCAGTTTGCCCGTCTTTTTCTGAAGGAGACCGGAGATACGCCCGCCCGGGTCGTGGAGCGGCTGCGTGCCGAAGCGGCGCTTCCGCGCATTCAGGAGGGAACGGAGCCGATCGACATCGTTGCCCGCAAAGTCGGCTTTGGAGACAAGGACCGCATGCGGCGCGCCTTCTTGCGGATCTACGGCCAACCGCCTCGCGCGCTCAGGCGCGCGACGACCGTTTCGAAAGCCGCGTCCCTCCCCGATTCCCGTGATCCCTTTGGTTCTCGAGCACCAGGGCGAAGCCGCACCAAATAGCACAAGAAAAGCCCGCTATCCGAAATGTTCGATCAGCAGTTCGGTGAGGACTCGGACTTTTCGAGCGGGGTGCTGCCCCGGCGGCCGGACGACAAACACTCCAGCTGTCGGAGGAGGATAGCGTGTCATCACCGGAGTAAGGGCGCCGGAAGCCAAATAGTCGTCGACGAGGCAGTGCGGAAGCCAGGCAATGCCGAGCCCTGCTACAGCGGCGACGGCGAGAGCAGTGCCGTTGTCCGCCTTGAACCGCCCCAGCGGATGAATGGAGATTGTTTTATCCCCGTCGATGAACTGCCAGGTTTCCGTGCCCTGCATGAGCGCCTGATGCGTGAGTAGCTCATCCGGCGTCTCGGGAGCTCCATGCTCCCTGATATAATCCGGGCTCGCGACGAGTGCGCCATGGATTGGTCCGACGCGCCGCGCCATCAGGATTGAATCGCTGAGATAGCCAACGCGTACGGCGCAGTCGAAGCCCTCCCCGACAAGGTCCACGAAGCGATCACTGTAACACGCGTGCACGTGAAGCAGCGGGTGGCGCCGCGCCAGTTCCGCAAAGACCGGCGCCAACAGCGTCGGGCCGAAGGTCAGCGGCGCCGCAACACGCAGGCGGCCGCGCAGGTCCCCGGCAGGCAAGATCGTCTCCCGCGCGACATCGATTTCGGCGCAGACCCGAGCGGCGTGGTCACGGAACGTGACGCCGGCCTCAGTCAGTGCGGCGCCGCGCGTTGTCCGTGCAAGAAGCTGGACGCCCAGTTCAGCTTCCAGCCGGAACAGCCGCCGGCTCACGATCGACTTCGAGACGCCCAGCCGGCGCGCGGCCGGCGACACTCCGGCGGCATCGGCCACTTCGACAAAAGTCCGCAGGTCTTCGATATCCATTATCGGCGTTCCGCTTTCTGCGACACTGCTAGGCAGATCGCGAGGCTAGCGCATCGCGCTTCGGAACGACACCATAAACCCGGTGAGAGCGGACAACGCCGCGCGCACGCACGCCTGCTGAAACGGAGATCAAATGCCGAGCCCTTCTGAACATTCGCGTCGCTCCGCCGCAGTCACCGGCGCGGGCGGCGGCCTAGGCCGCGATATCGCGCTCGGACTTGCCGCCAAGGGCTACATCGTTTTTGGCACGGCCATGTCCGGCGCAGAGGTCCAGCATTTGAAGGAGGCCTCCGGGGGGCGCGTGAGCCTGACCGTCTGCGACATGACCAAAGAGCAGGCCGTGAAGGCCTGGGCGGGCGGCGTGTCCGACGCGCTCGGCGCTTCCGGCCTTGATCTCCTGATCAACAATGCGGGCATCCTGACTCCGGGCCCGATCGAGGTTCTGCCGCTCGACGCCATCCGGCGCGAGTTCGACGTCAACGTGTTCGGTGCTCTCGCGGTCATGAACGCTTTCCTGCCGGCGCTGAGGAAGGCGCGCGGCCGCATCGTCCAGGTCAGCACCTGGACGGCGAGCGTTCCGCTTCCCTTCAACGGGCCGTCAGGCGCGTCAAAGGCGGCCATGGAGGTGTTTGCCGCCGTTTACCGCGCCGAACTGAAGTCCTTTGGGGTCGACGTCGTCGTGGCGGCTGCGGGCAACATGAGAACCGGCGGCCCCGCCAAAACGGCGGCGGCGCTCGCACGTGTTGCCGACGACATGACGGCCGAACAACGCGGACTGTACGGAGAGTCCTTCAACACATTCGCAACCACGCTCAATGGCATGCAGAGCAGCGGGCTCGATTCCGTCCTGGCGGCCAGGCGCGTGATCGAACTGGCCGAACAGGTCCCCGCACCAAGTCGCGCGCCGGTCGGCGCGGACGCCGATGAGATGCTCCGAGCCGCTCGCGAGAAATCCGACGATGAACTGGATGCGCTCCGCCTTCATGTCGTCGGCCTCGGCTAGGGCCATCCGGCCAATCCACTTTTCGCAAGAGGAGTTACCCATGATCGAGCTGTTTGATTCCGATGACAGCCGCGCCGTTCGCAACAAGGCCAGCATCCTTAGCTTCTATGATCTGGTGATCAACCAGAAGAAGTCGGAGGAGTTCGTCGCCGAGTTCATCAGCCCCGCATACGTCCAGCACAACCCGCTCATTGCAAACGGTCCAGAGGCGCTGGGGCAGTTCTTCGGCCAGATCACCCGGGAACGCGCCCGGGCGCGCGTCGTCGTCCACAAGATCATCGCTGTCGGCGACTATGTGTGGGCTCACGTGAATTTTCTGAATCTGTTCAACGACGATCCGAACGATACGGGGATCGCCGGCGTCGACATCTACAAGATGGATGCCGACGGAAAAGCCATAGAGCATTGGGACATCTTGCAGCTCGTCGGTGATCCGAAAAACTCGGCTCCGTGGCTCGCGCCGAACGTGTCGCGCGCCAACCCCAACGGCATGTTCTGACCAGGAGGGTCAGCTATGAGCGCCACACTTGGTCCTCTGATGGAAAGGAACCTGCACGAAGTATTCGGGCAGCCAGATTCCGCGCGCCGAGCGGTCGCGATCGCCGAGATCTACACTGCGAATTGCACGTTCTTTGAAGCGGGGGAACGGATCGTTGGCCGCGACGCTCTGAACGCGAAGATCGAACGCATTCTCCGGGACGCTCCCGGATTTGTGTTTGGCGCGACAGGATCTGCCGAGGTGAACCACGATCTCGGCCGCTTGCGGTGGCAGCTCGGACCGGCTGGAGCTCCGCCTGTCGTCACAGGCATGGATGTCGCGATCTTCGAGCACGGGAGAATTCGGGCGCTGTACACCTTTCTCGACAAGCCAGCGAGCGATTGAGCCGGCCCGGGCGCCGGTTTCGTCACGACGGCGACACTGCGATTTGCGAGCTGAAAACACCGGCAAATTTGGAACGGCATTCAGCCCGGTTGCCCAAATGACTTCAACAGTTGTCGGAATGAGATCGAGAACTCGCGCCAAATCACTGAAATTGCTTGGAGCGGGTGAAGGGAATCGAACCCTCGTATTCCGCTTGGAAGTCTCAAAAAAAACTATAGTGTTTTCAAAGGCCGCTCTGCCACTTTCGGCGTTTTTGGCCCATTGAGATCGCTGCAAACTTTCTCGTTGTCAGAATGGCGTTTGCGAGCCCCACGGCCTCCACTGGCAATGTAGACACCGCCCGAAATCAGCAGCATTGCGATCCAGTCGATTGTTGCCGGCCGTTCGCCGAGGATCGGGATGGCCAACAGCGTCGTCATGACCGGGGACAGGGCCGCGAACGCCGAGCCGTTCGAAGCGCCAAGAATGCTCACCGCGCGTCCGTAAAGCCAGAACGAAATCACCGGCGTCAGAACTCCCTGAACCAAGGCCTGCAGCGCGACGTCACGCCAGGGCGCGCTGAAGAGAGTGGTCCCGGACATGATGACGTATACCGGCACGTAAGTGACCAATGACCCGACGGCGGCAATCGCAGCAGCGTGAAGCCCGTCCAATCGCGCTTTCTGCATGGCCACTGTATAGCAGGCCCACAACATGCCCGCAGCGATGAACAGGGCGTGGCCGATGTTCTGCCGTGATCCGATCGTGCCGCCCGCGCCCCAAACGATGCCGAGGACGCCGATAACGATCAAGGCGAGCCCGATCCGCTTGGCGACGGTGAAGGCCTCATCCAGCACGACGGCGGCCAGGATCGCAACAAGCACGGGTATCAGAGCGGTATACAGAGACGCGGCGTGTGCCGCCGGTGCGAATAGCAGACCAGCGTAGGACACCAACACCATCGGTGCTCCACCGCCCAGCACAATCGCTGCCAGTCCGACGCCCCCCAGGCGGTCGACGGCAAGGCCCTTCCTTACCAGATACGGCAGCAAGATCGATCCAGCGACACCGAAACGAATTGCCGTGATGTCCCAGGGTGTGAGGCTTGTCTTGAGCCCAAGCCGCGCGGCCACGATCCATGACGCCCAGATGCTCACGGCCGCAAGGCCGTAAAGCGAGCCGCGGATGTAGTCGGAGGCTGTTGGTTTCGACAAGGGATAAACTTTCCGCGGCATGCGTCTGGGTCACGCTCAGGCGGCCACAAGTGAGCGTTGGCGAGACGAACTCATCGGAACACGGCCTCCACCATCACGGGCTCTGGTGTAAGGCCCTCCCAGATGGTGGTGATGTGCAGGCCGGGCGTGGGTCTGATGCGCGACATGGCGCCGAGACCGAGGCGGTCACCCGCAACAAGCCGACCACCACGTGCGTGCTGGTTCCGGACGATCCACAGCACCGCATTCATCGGATTTCCCATGATGACCTCTGCGCTTTGTCGATCAACGATCGTATTGCTTTCGACATTTCGCGTCGTGACGATCATGCGCTTGAGCTTTTCGGTTGCGGCCTCTGTTCCATCGAATGGGATCGGTGTCCCGGTCAGAACTGCACGTGCGCCCACATTGTAGACGGTCAATATCGGCGCCGTGATCTTCTGGTGGATGTTCGCAAGAGAATCCCCGAGTTCGATGGATGGGAGCAAGAAGGCGATAGAGCGCGCCACCTCCTCGACGGTTCGAGCGTCATTGATCGCTTCGTCCTTGACCACAGCAAGAAGTTTCGCCTCTACGATTGGACGTGCGCCATAAGTCACCGGGATCGCGGCACCATCGGCCGGCCTGAACATCGCGGCGAGATAGATGCCTCCGAGGGGCTCCTTAAGCCCCAGGTCACGCTGCGCGGGGGGCGTGATTACCGCAGCCTTATAACCAAGCGGCCGGCCCATGAGCGGCTGGATGTGAGCGAGAAACACATCACGAATGCACACGGCCTCATCCATCGAGAGGTCCGGACTGAGCAAAGGGAGAGAGGTTCGAGAAACCCAATGCTCCGCCACCAACGCTCCGAGCGCTTTACAATCCATGGCCTTCTCCTCGCCGAATGCCTGGTTAGAGAACGCCACAACCGCACAAACCAAGAGACGCATTTTTTGCGATCATGCTGCGTCATAGCCATCTGCAGCCCACGGACCGCCCTGGAACACGACGGCTGGGCCGCGTGCCTCCTCGCTCGCGAGAGCTTCGGTCATCTCGGCAGCGAACCTATCGGCGTTGTCCTTTGGGATGAAACCGAGGTGACCGGCTGCGCTGTTATTCCACCAGCAACGGGATCCGGCCGAAACGCCGTAAGCGATGGTCGCTCCCACCCGTGGAGCCACCAGCGAACGCCATACAAGCTCACCAAGGTCACGGTAGCTCACCCAGGTGCTGAGCTGACGAACGTTCGTCGGTTTGTCCAGCGCAGACCCGATCCGGATGCAAACCGATTCGATTCCGTGCTTGTCCCAGAACAGGCGCGCGACGGCCTCTCCGAAAACCTTGCTGGCGCCATAGAGGGTGTCGGGGCGAGGCAAAGCCGATGCATCCACCGATTGCTCAACCGGATAAAACCCAACGACGTGGTTGGTGCTGCCAAAGACAACCCGCTTCACGCCCGCCGCATGAGCCGCAGCGAAGACGTTATAGGTTGCGATGAGATTGGCTGACGCAATCTGTTCGATCGGCGCTTCACGCGGGATGCCTGCCATGTGGACGATCGCGTCAACACCGGCGACGACGGATCGTGCTGCGAGCGGGTCCGAAAGGTCGCAGCGCACCGTCTCCTCGCCGTCTCGGGGCGGATCGAGAGCGAGAATGTCGGTGCTGCGCAACCGGATAAGCGGGCGCAGAAACTCCCGCAGTCGAAGGCCAATTTTACCGGCTGCTCCGGTCAACAACACGGTCCCGAAAGACGACATGATGATGCTCCTTCGCGGCTGCCTATTAGCCCCAAGGCGATCAACCACGCCAAGAAGGTCGCAGACCTGCCGCGCCGTGTCAACTATACGGACATTTGTCCGCTATACGGACATTGTCTTTCGATCGAAACACCGGCATAACGAAGCAGGTTCCACGAGAGAAGGCAGGCACATGCCCAGAGGAGAGGCAAAGGCCGTGTCGGTCAGTCGACCGGCTCAAGCAGACGAGCGCCCGGCTCATTTCGTGCAAAGCCTTGAACGGGGATTTCAAATCCTGCGCGCATTCGATCGCGAGCACCCTTCCATGACGGTCAGCGAAGTGGCCGGCCGCACGGGCCTGACCCGAGGCACCGCACAGCGTTTTCTTCTCACGCTCGTCGACCTCGGCTATGCGGAGCACGATGGAAAGCGCTTCGGATTGCGGCCGAAAGTTCTCGATCTCGGATTCGCCTATCTGGCGTCGAATGACGTCTGGGATACCGTCGAGCCTTTCGTGGAAGAGGTCGTGAATGAGTTGAACGAGTCATGCACGGTGGGCGTTCTCGACTGGCCGGACATTGTCTATGTTTGTCGCGTTCAAGCACACCGGGTTGTCAATGCGGCCTTGAGCGTGGGATCGCGCGTGCCAGCGAACGCATCCTCACTTGGCCGCGTGCTGCTCGCCTATTTGGATCCGCAGGTTCTTGACCGCTATCTTCTCGATACGCCCCTTCCTGCGCGGACCCGGCATACGATCACGAACCCGCGCGAGTTGAGGAAGGCATTGAACGAAGTTAGAAAAAATGGATGGGCGCTCGGCGATCAGGAATATGAAGAGGGCGTTCGTTCGGTGTCGGTGCCGCTCAGGAATCGCCAAGGCAGCGTCATCGCTGCAATCAAGGTCGTGGCGCCGACGAGCCGGGCGACCAAGGAGGAAATGATCAGGCGATTTCTTCCCGTCCTCCGCCAGGCCGCGGAACGGGCGAATGAGGCATTGCGGGCCCGTTGAGGGTTGGGTGGTCCGGAGGACCCATTTTTGCGCCACGGCCGCCGATTTCCGCACGCGCGTTCGATACCTCTTCTCCAAGTCAAGATGCTCGGTTTTGATGACCTCGCACATCGAGCAGCACTGGAAATACGGCAGCGTCTCAAGCGGCACGCGAAACAGTCGCTCGGAAAGCAAGCATCGGAACGTGCAAAGCAGCCCGACTTGTCAGAACGAATCCGACCCTATCGCCAAGTCATGAAAAGGCTGGAGCGGGTGAAGGGAATCGAACCCTCGTATTCAGCTTGGAAGGCTGCTGCTCTACCATTGAGCTACACCCGCATCTAGCGTTCCCCTAACACGGCCGGACGGCCGCCTCAACTGGTTCGGCTCGCGTCCCTGTTCCCCGGTCAACGGCACACATATTTCTGTACAATCCGGCCGGTTTTCTGGCGCGGATGGGCCGGACGGCGGCCTTAACAGCGGCGGATTCGCCGCCTATATTGTGAGTCCCATCAACAAAGAAAGGAGGTGATCTAGTGTCTTGTCTCAAGCGCTGTCACCTCGCTGGGATCGCCCGCTAGGCTTTGAGTAATCAGCCTGGCATCGGGGCGCTCTCAGCCCTGACCAGCGAGACAACAAAAACGGGGCGCGGCGGGAGCGATTCCGCCGCGCCTTTTTTGTGGTCCGGACTGAGCGATGAACGCCCCCCCTGCCCCAAACGCCGACATCGAATCAGAGGCCAACAATGCCGAGCCCGCGCGGCAGCCAGCGGCGTCTCGCGGGATACCTTGTCGCACCACAAGAACGATCCGGTCCGCTACAAGGGAAATGTCGGTGTGGGTTGCCGCGAGACGTCCTTCGGCCTGCCGTATCAGAAATGAGGAGCACATAGATGCTTTATGCCATCCTGGCCTATCACGTCGAAGCCGAGGTCAAATCGTGGACCGCCGAAGAGGATGCCGCCGTGATGACGGGCCTGCGCGAGGTCCATCAACGGCTGAAGGGCCGGCTCGGCCCGGCTGCACGGCTCGGCGATACGCGCAAGGCCAGCACGCTGCGCGGGCCAGGCCACGGCATGGTGATCGACGGCCCGTTCTCGGAGACCAAGGAACAGCTGCTCGGCTTCTATGTGATCGATTGCGCCGATGAAGCGGCGGCGGTCGCAGCGGCGCGCGACCTGCGCAGCGTCAACCCGTCGGCGGTCTACGAGATCCGCGCGCTCAAGGTTTACATCCCCGGCGCGCCGTTTCCGGAGACCGCGGGGCCCAGCGGTGCGTAGCAGGGTGCTCGATTCTTTTTGACGCGTTTTCTTCACGCGAAGCGGTACCCATCCCGGATCAAGTCCGGGACAGGCTTCGCTCGAAAACGCTTCGGTTCAACGGCTGGAGCGTTTCGGCAGCTTCGGCAGCCTGCTCGGATCGAACTTCGGCAGCGGCAGATCCGCCGGCGGCTCGGGCGTCACGTCCTGGCTCGGAATCAGCGTCACCTCGAAGGCGAGATCGGGCACGGCATCCGCCCTGCCCGTGCAGGTCGCGATCGCGCCAGTAAAGACACCCTCGAGCCGCACCACGAGATCGTCGGTGCCGAACACGGTCGCATGTCCATCGGAGTGCCGCCTTGTGCTCAGAACGGCAGAGAAGCGCTCGCCGTCCACCTCATAAGTGCCGCTGTAGAGCATGATGGCATCGCTGCCCCACAGCCGGCCATCGGCCACGTGGACGATGCCGGTGCCATCAGCAAGCGACGTTCGGAACCACGCCGCATAGGTGCCGTTCTTGAGCATGGAGCCTGTTTCCATTTGCTCCGTTTCACCGCAAACGATCTGGGCACCGTTGCGTTAACAGGGGGTGAAGGAACCTGGATGTGAACAATTTGGGCCCTGCGCTCATTGGCCGTCGATCTGCCGCCCCATGATCGCGATCGCCTTCTGATAGACCCCTGCGGCGTTCCACGCCTCGATCGCGGCGAAGTTGGGTTCCCCCGGCTGATAGCCGGCGCCGGCGCGCCAGCCATGGGCCCGCAGGAAGTTCGCCGTCGAGTTCAGCGCGTTGGCGGCGACGTCGAGATTGCCGGTGCCGTAGGCGAGGACGTTCTTCGGCATGAACTGGGTCTGGCCGATCTCACCATGCATCGAACCGCGCGTGCTGCCTGAGAGCGTGCCGCGGTCGATCAGCTTCAGCGCGGCATAGAGCTGGTCGGTGAAGAACTCCGGACGGCGGCAGTCATAGGCAAGCGTCGCGATCGACGACAGCATGTTCTGGTTGCCGCGCTGGCTGCCGAAACCGCTTTCCATGCCCCAGATCGCGATCAGCGGTCCCGGCGGCACGCCATAGCGCTGCTGGATCGAGGCGAATAACGCCGCCTGCGACTGCTTCAGCGAACGGCCGCGCGCCACGATGGTGGCAGAGCCCCGCTTGGCCATGAACTGCTCGAGCGACAGGCCGAAGCTGCGCTGGCCGCGATCCGCGGCAATCGTCGCGCTGGCGTAATGCGCCTGCATCAGCGCGTCGATCGCGGTGGCGCCGACGCCCTTGGCCCTCGCCTCGCCGGCGAATTGCCCCTTCCAGGATTCGAAGCCGCCAGGCCCGTTGCCGCACTGCGCCGCGTTCGCCTCAACGCCCAGCGTTGCAACCATCGCGACAGCAGCGAGCGCCGATGCCGCAATCCGCCAGCCCCTCACCATCCGAAACCTCCTCCGCAAATGTGCCGCCCCTCCGGGCGCGGCGCTGACGATGGCCGGATTTGCATGACCCGGCGATGAACGATCCGCCTCAGATTCGGCCGCGGATCGCCACGATATGTCGCGGGAAGCGGATTGGCCATCCCGGCCAGATCAGCCAGGCCGGGACATTTGGCCCCTGCGGCCACCACCGCGCTTGACATTGACGTTAATGACAAGGTGCTAGGCCGACCCTCGAAGGAGATCGCGATGAGGATTCAGGAGGCGGCGCGTCATCTTGGCGTGAGTGCCCGGGTGCTTCGGCACTATGAGGCGGCGGGCCTGATCGTGCCGCAGCGGATTTCGAACGGCTACCGAAGCTACTCCGCGGCGGAGATCGAACGGGCCGCCTGGGTGCGAGACCTGATCGCTTCGGGGTTCTCGACCCGCGAACTTCGCAATCTCTTGAGCGCGCTGGAAGGCGGCCGGCGCGGCGCTCGCGTGAACTGCTCCGCAGTGATGCAGCAGAAGCTCGACCAGATCGATCGGGCGATCGCGGTGCTGCGCAAGCGGCGGCGCGCCTTGTCGCGCCGGCTGACCGAGCCGGATCGCGGCCGCAGCAACGCATGAGGACATGATGAGGATTTGGCGATGAAGATACTCAATATCCTGGCGAGACGTTACCTGCCGCTAGACGGTCTGGATGAGGCCGTGGCCTTCCACGAAGCCCTGATCGGCCAGACGGCGCGCCTTCGCTTCGACTATCCGGAGTATGATCTCAGGCTCGCGCAGGTCGCCTCGATCCTGTTCATTGCCGGGACGGAGCAGAGCCTGAAGCCGTTCACGGCGACGCATCTGACGTTTCTGGTCGATGACATCGACGCGTTCGCCGCCCATCTCCCCCGCGTCGGCGCCACGGTGCTGGAGGCTCCCAAGCCGGTCCCGACCGGCCGCAACATGCTGGTACTGCATCCGGACCAGACACGCGTCGAATATGTCGAGCATCGTGACAAGCATCCGGCCGATGTGCTGCCCTGAGCATTGCCGCCACGAGATCATGACGGACGGCCGCTCGCTATTCAGAACTGTCGGTCGTGTGTGAGCAAGACCGATTGGTCGGTGGTTTGCTCGCGTCCCGTTCAGTCAGGAGGCCCCGTATTGTCCCGGATTTCCAATTGCCGGTTTTTCCCGGCTACAACTGATATTTTCGATCAAAATCGGCTTCGTCCGAACGGGACATCTCGTCTGATCTCGCAACATGCTTCATCGATTTTTCCGGGAGTACGGGTATGCAGATCAAGCCGGCACAGTGGACCACCGAGGACGAGCACCGGCTGTTGCAGTTGCTCCGAGAGACGCTGCTGACGCAGCGGGAGATCGCCCAACAGCTTGGACGCACGGAGGCCGCCGTGAACTGCCGGCTGTCGGTGATCCGGAAACGGCTCGCAGGCGGTAAGCCGAACGAGCCGCCGCAGTCATCGATGCGTTTACACCCGTAATTTCACGGAGTATCAGGGCTGTGGGGTAATGACGTAACGTAGCCCCGTTAATCCGGTGCCTGTTTCATATTTCGAATTGATTGCACAAGGAGGGGCCGCGGAAACGCGGCCCTTTCTTCTCTCCCTTCAAAATCTCGATGCAAAGCCGGGTCCGTCTCCGAAAACGAGAACGGCAATCGGCGAGCGAACCTGCCGAGCCCTGCGACGAACGGCGGCCCGTACCGCAAGGCGTCGGGAGTTCGTGGGCAAGCACAATCCACACCCGTAATGCTGCGGGCATTCCAATTGCCACTTCTTCCCGACTATAATTCACGCTCCGGGAGAAAACACCAAGGACGGGGACGGCTCCGGCGATCACGACATCTCGCCGGGGCCGTTCAACCCGCCTGCCCCACGCAATACTCGCAAGCAAGTCATCAGATGACATCAACGGCCTGGGCGGCGTGCTACGGCACGTCGCCTCGCCTGCGCGGGCCGACGGTTTGCGGCCGGTTGAGGAAGAATTCGCGGTTGCCGAGCGCGGCCTCCGCATACTGATCGATCGCCACGATGATCGCCTGCACATGGTGAAAGCACCAGCCTTCCCGCGTTGCCCGGTGCCGGACCTCGGCCAGCGCCTTGATCCAGGGCGCGTGATCATCGCTGTCGTGGAAATACCGAAGCGGCTCTCTCATCTTTCCTCCGGCAGATCACGTCTTCCAGCTCGGCGCGCTTGCGCGACAGCAGAAGCTGCGCCGACGCGCTGTCGCGCCCGGCCCGCCTGAGCCGGTTCACGGATGCGTCGAGCTCGCGCAACTCGGCGCGCAGCCGCAGCATCCTGCGCGCGTCATCACGCACGCGCTTCGCTGGCGACCAGCGCTGGCCTCCCCGGGCGAATGGAAACCGGTGCCGTCGCGCGGCGACGCGGCGCAACGCTCGCATGCACGATGATCGGTTCGCGGTCGCCGAGGACGCCGCGCTCCTCGACCAGACGGCTCATGACCAGACGCATCTTCAGCAGGTCCCCGGCCACGAAGGCGCAGTCCTCGTCCCGGTTGAGCTGCTCGCGCATGATGGCCTCGGCCTCGAGCATGCTGACGCGCAGCGCCCTGATCTGCCTGCGAATTTCACTGATGCGGTTGTCCATGGCGGCCTCCTGTTCACGGTGGAGGCAATTAGAACAAAACAAGAACATAAAGTCAAGCGGTGCAGCCGGTTATCATGGGACACGATTGCCGAACTCGATCCGGCGAGTTACTTCCTGTCGGAACCCTGAGGGTGACAGTTTTCACGACTTCAACGTGGGGCTGTTGGGGGATGAATAACTGATCAACAGAGGTCGCGCACCGTCGCAAGTTCCTCAATCGTCACGCCCCGCGTCGTCGGCGACCAGCCAACAAATTGCGGTGGAACGATGCGCCGTCGAACTTGTCTACTCAAATAGACAAATTAAGATGACAGCGATTCTGTTTCGATCATTGCACAGTAGATGCCCAAGTCCTCGAAGCTGGTCGCCGCGAAGCGCGGCAAGGTTCTTCTGGTACGACGCCGATCCGACGGCCTGTGGATGTTCCCCGGCGGGCGCAGACGCGCGCGCGAGACCGAGAAGGATTGCCTGAAGCGCGAGATCAAGGAGGAGCTGCCGAAGCTCAGGCTCGGCAGGCTCAGCCTGTGGAAGGAAGTCACGGCCAAGAACAAGCGTTCCGGCCGCCGGATGAGCGATGCGATCTTCATCGCCAAGTTTGCCAAGGGCAGGCTGGCGATCGGCGACAAGAAGGAGATCGACCGCGCCGCCTGGCAGAAGCCGCGGGGCCTCCGCCTGACGCCGACCTCGCGCTACATCCGCGATCGGCTGTTTCCGAGAAAGCAGCGGCGCCGGCGGTAAGCGGCGGAAGATTCGCTGTAGCGGGAGCTGGCGTCCACGTTAGAGCGTTTTCGAGCGAAGTGGCTACCGGTTCGCGTGAAGAAAACGCGTCAAAACTAGAATCTAGAGCCCCGTTCCGATTCCATCGGAACGGGGCTCTAGCGATTGGCCTCTCTCCGAACGTCCCGCCACTCACCCTTGAAACGCAAACAGCTCGATCGGCTCGCTGAAGCCGCGCACCGCGTGTTCGCCGACGCGTTCGAGCCGGAAATCGCGTTCCACGAGGTCGGCGAACGCACGCGACAGCAGCACGTTTTTTCCCAATTGCTTGGTAAGGGCTTCGAGGCGCGAGGCCATGTTCACCGCAGGGCCGATCACGGTGAAGTCGAGCCGGGTACGCGATCCGATGTTGCCGTACATGACGTCGCCGACATGGACGCCGATGCCGTAATTCATCGGCGCACGGCCCATCATGCTGTTCTTTTCGCTGAGTGCCGCCATCGCCTGCCGCGCCTCGGACACGGCGTGCAGCAGATTGGCGCAGGCTTTTGGGTCGCTGAGCGGGAAGATGGCGAGCAGTCCGTCGCCGATGAATTTCAGGATTTCCCCGCCATGCCGCGCAATCGGCTCCGACATCGCGTCGAAATAATCGTTCAGCAGATCGATCACGTCGTCGCGCGGCCAGCTGTCCGAGATCCGGGTGAAGTCCCTGAGATCGCAGATCATGATCGCGGCGCGCACCGTCGTCCCGCTGCCCCGCCGCGGCGCACCCGCCAGGATCAGCTCGCCGGCATGCGAGCCGACATAGGTCTCGAGCAGCGTCCGCGCCAGGCGGTTCTTCATTCGGATTTCGCTGACCAGCGCCAGCACCGGCAGCACCTTGGAGAGGCTGGCGATCTGTGCGTCATCAAAACCTCCAGGACGATCGGTCGCGAAGGTCACGACATGCCGCTTGCCAAGCGTATGGAGCAGCGGCCACGCCACATAGTCGGTCAGGCCCTGCGCACGCATCTCGTCATAGAGCGCGTGCTTGCGGCCCGGCTCGCGTTCGAGCCGCTCGCGCACCTCGGTGGCACCCTGATGGATTTCGTAGACCGGACTGCCGATATATTCCGAGCTCTCCCTGACTTCGTAGTCGACCCGCGTGATCTCGGCCTCGCGCTTGCCGTCGGCCCAGATGATCCGGGCGCCGAGCCATTGCGGATGTTGAATCAGGAGATTCATCGTCGCCCGCTTGAGGGGAATGCCCGCTTGCTGGAGCCGGATGCAGAGCTCGGCGAAGATATTGTCGATGAAACGCTGGTCATGTGTCTCGTTGGTCAGCCAGCGCACAATCTCGCCGTCAGATTGCGGAGCGACGGAATCGATGTCAGGCGGCGCGTTCATTTCTTGCTCCGGAGCGGCGAGTGGGATCAGGCAGGCGGTATGTCGTGTGTCCGCCCGGCAACGTCAACGCTGCCAGCGGTAATGTGATCGCGCGCGTCTGGCGGTCGAGGCACCGCATGCGGGCCTGCCCAAGCCCCTCCATGCTGTCGATCTGCTACCGGTCCTGCGAACCGCGTTACCCCTGCGATTGCACCCCTGCCCGGCGGCAGCCTCCGACGTGTGCTTGCGCACGGCACCGTGCCCAACGCGACTCAACTGGTTAGCGATCGATTAATTGCAGCGCGCGGACGTTGCATCGCGAGCACACCGCGCTCCGTTTCGTTGCCAACGATACAACCTTCATTTGTCAGCTCACAGTGAGTCACATAGCGTAACACACATCCGCTGCCGGCGAATGTTTGCCGGAATGCAACCTGCCGGGCAGCGGCAAGAACAAGGGACCAAAGCACCATGCGCGAATGCATCGGGGCTGCGACGAAACAGCGACAGGCGAATGACAATCAACGCCCGAGTGCGCGACGGACTGCATCACCATCCTACAGACGCGTGCATTTCCAACGCCTGCTCTTGATGAGTGCTTCGGCGGTCGCGCTCGTGTCGCTCCAGCCGCGATCCGCGGCGGCGCAGGCGTGGATCGGCGCCACCAGCAACGACTGGACGGTCGGCTCGAACTGGACCGGCGGAACGGCGCCGGCCGGTGGTGCGGTCGCCGTCGACAAGACTTCAAACATCGTCCTCGGCGTGGCCGCTGGGGCGACGGGCACGACGGGCAATTTCAAGTTCGGCGGAGTCACGGCCGGGGTGAATGCCAACCTCACAATTCAGAACGGCGCGGTAATGACAACCACCGGCGCCTCCCTTTCGATCGGCAATACGACTGGCACGACATCCACCGTGACCGTGACCGGAGCCGGATCGCGGTGGAGCATCAATGGCATACTTAATGTCAGCGCTATTGGCACAAACACCCTCAACATCGAGAACGGCGCGACCGTTGTCACACCAGGCAGAATCGTCGTCACCAGCCCTGCCGGCACCGGCTCAGGCACCCTTAACATCAGCGGCGGCACGCTGGAGACAACCAGTATCGCTATCAGCAACGCCGGCGGCCGGGTGAACTACGACAACGCCACCGTTCGCGCCCTCGCCACGAGCGCGTCCGCCTTCTTTGGCGGAACCGTCGCCCAGCACAACATCGCTGCGGGCGGGCTGACCCTCGATACCCAGGGGTTCAATGTCATCGCCTTCAACGGCGCCGGCACCGGCGGCTTCAGCGGCGTCGGCGGATTGACCAAGATCGGCAACGGGATCCTCTTCTTCGGCAGCGGCAGCACCTACACCGGCGAGACCGTGATCCAGCAAGGCGCGTTCAGGCTGACAGGCTCCAACGATGGCCTCGTCAATTCGAGCCGGGTGGTCGCGAACGCAACGCTCGATCTTTCGTTCGCCTCCGCGAGCAACGCCCACATCCAGAGCCTCGCCGGCAGCAGCGCTGGCATCGTCACGCTCGGCGCCAATAATCTGATCCTCACCAACGCGCACGACACGTTCGCCGGGACGATCAGCGGTACCGGCGGATTGCAGCTCACCGGCGGCACGCAGGCGCTGTCGAGCGTCCAGGCCTATAGCGGCGCGACCACAATCACATCAGGCACGCTGGCACTGACCGGCGGTGGCGATATTGCCGCCTCCAGCCAGGTGATCGCGAACGGCACGTTCAACATCGCAGGGCTTTCCGGCATCGGCACCAGCATCCCGCGGCTGTCGGGCACCGGCGGCGTCGATCTCGGCGCCAAGACGCTGTCCATCACCGCCGCCAACGACACGTTTGCGGGCGTGATCGGCGGCAGCGGTGGGCTGACACTCACAGGCGGCACGCAGACGCTGTCCGGCGCCAACACCTATAGCGGCGTGACCACGATCACCGGCGGCACGCTGGCGTTGTCAGGCACGGGATCGATCGGCAATTCAAGCCATGTGGTGGCGAACTCGGTCTTCGATATCTCCGGCCTCACCGGCGCCGGCACCAGCATCCAGAGCTTGGCTGGCAGCGGCAATGTCGCGCTCGGCGCCAAGACGCTGACACTCACCAATGCCAGCGACACATTTGCCGGTGCGATCAAGGGCACCGGCGGGCTTGCACTCACCGGCGGCACGCAAATCCTGTCCGGCATCAACAGCTACAGCGGTGCCACCACGGTCAGCGGCGGTACGCTGCGCGCCGGTGCGGCCGATGCCTTCAGCTCGGTATCTGCCGTCACGGCCGGCGCCGGCACCACGATCGACCTCAACGGCTTCAGCCAGGTCGTGGGCGGATTCAGCAATGCCGGCACGTTGCGGTTCGGCACGACGCCCGCGACCACGCTGACGGTCGCCGGCAATTACGTCGGCAATGGCGGCACGCTGCTGTTCAACACCGTGCTCGGCGGCGACAACTCAGCCACCGACCGCCTCTTCGTGCTGGGAAGCACTTCGGGCACCTCGACCGTGAAGGTCGCCAATTTCGGCGGTGGCGGCGTGCAGACGGTTGACGGCATCAGGCTGATCGACGTCGCCGGCGCCTCGAACGGCACATTCGCGCTGGCCGGCAACTATGTGCTGAAGGGCGAGCAGGCGATCGTCGCCGGCGCCTATGCCTATACGCTGCAGAAGAATGGCATCTCGACGCCATCGGATGGCGACTGGTATCTGCGCTCCAGCCTCGCCAATCCCAGCGATCCGACAACACCGCCCGTGATCACCGGTCCGCTCTACCAGCCCGGCGTGCCGCTTTACGAAAACTACGCCGGAGTGCTGCTCGGCATGAACGAGCTGCCGTCGCTGCAGGAGCGCGTCGGAAACCGCTACTGGGGCGGCGGCGACGGAGAGGCGATGGCGCGGATGGGCGTCACGCCGGCGGCGCAGGCGGACAGTTCGTGGACACAGTCGGCATTCTGGGGCCGCGTCGAGGGCGGCCAGTCCAACCTGCGGCCGTCGAACACCACAGGCTCGACCACCAACAGCGATCAGTTCAAGGCGCAGGCCGGGCTCGACGGCCTTGCGCTCGAGAACAGCTATGGGCGCCTGATCGTCGGGCTTACGCTGCAATACGGCCTGACCACGGCCTACGTGAATTCGCTGTTCGGCAACGGCCGCATCCGCGCCGAGGGCACCGGCGTCGGCGCCACCGCCACCTGGTATGGCGACAACGGCGTCTATCTCGACGGACAGATGCAGACCATGTTCTACCGCGGCGATCTCACTTCCGATCTCGTCGGCAACATGGCTCACGGCAATGAAGGCCTTGGTTATGCCTTCAGCGTCGAAGGCGGCAAGCGGATCAATGTCGGCAGCGGCTTTTCGCTGACGCCGCAGGCGCAGCTCGCCTATTCGAAGGTCGACTTCGACGGCTTCACCGACCGCTTCGGCGCGCTGGTCTCGCTCACCAATGCGGACAGCCTGCTCGGCCGCGTCGGGCTAATGCTCAATCACCAGAAGAGCTGGTATGACGGGACGAGCATCGTCCGCTCGGACCTCTACGCGATCGGCAATCTGCACTACGAGTTCCTCGACGGCACCAACGTCGATGTCGCGGGCAGCGGCTTCGCCAGCGCCAATGACCGCCTGTGGGGCAGCATCGGCGGCGGCGGCAGCTACAGCTGGGCCAACGGCCGCTACACATTGTTCGGCGAAGCGACCTATCGCGCCAGCCTGCAGGATGCCGGCGACAACCACAGCTACAAGGGCACCGCCGGCTTCCGCGTGGTGTGGTGAGAACCGAAGACTAAAGCACACTGAAGTCCGACTGAACTGGCTGCACCTCTCCCGCTTGCGGGGGCGAGACGAGCGAAGCTGAATGATTTCTGGATAATCGAATAATGCCGCTGAGTTGCCCGACGAGTCAAGCTGCCGTGTCCGCCGGCAGTCGCCGGCTACTTTGCATGGGGTTGTTTTCGATATTTTTTTGGTGCGCCCTACCGGCCCAGCCGATCGACCTCGGCCTTGCCAGCCTTCATGACAAGCGGGATGTGCTCGCCCTGGCCGAGCAAGCACGCCACATCGCGCAACGGATTGCCCTCCAGCACCAGGAGATCGGCGAAGGCCTCCGGCACGATGCGGCCGAGCTTGCCCGTCATGCCGAGCACCTCGGCACCGACAATCGTCGCGCTTTCGATCACCGCCTGCGCGCCGAGCACCTCGGCGCGGATCCGGAACTCATCGCTCTGCAACCGTTGCGATGGTCCGAGCAGATCGGAACCGTAACCCATCCTGACGCCGGCCTCGCGGTAGATCGCGAGCGAGCGCAGCCCGGCATCGCGCACGTCGGCGACCTTGGCGACGCTCGCCGACGGCAGGCCGTATTTCGCGCCCTCGGTGGCCAGCGCCTCATAGGTGACGAGGGTCGGCACCGCATAGGCGCCCTGCTCGGCCATCAGCCGCGCGGTCGGCAGATCGACCAGATTGCCATGCTCGATGGTGCGCACGCCGCAACGCACCGCGCGCTCGATCGCCTCGGCCGTGTAGGCATGGGCCAGCACATAGGTGTGACGCGCCCGCGCCTCCGCGACGATGGCGCGGATCTCGTCCTCGCAATAGCCGAACGCGCCGATCGGATCGGTCGGCGACGCGACGCCGCCGGACGCCATGATCTTGATCTGGTCAGCGCCCATCTGCAGCTCTTCGCGCACCGCCTTGCGCACCGCATCGACGCCGTCGACGACGCGCGCGATCGCGCCGACCCGCACGCAGCAGGAGCATGTCGGGTCGGCCAGATAATCCGAGCGGGCGCGCCCGTCGCCGTGGCCGCCGGTCTGGCTGAGCGCGCGGCCGGAGACGAACAGGCGTGGACCATCGGTCAGGCCGGTGTCGATCGCCTGCTTCAGCGCGTAGCCGGCGCCGCCGGCATCGCGGACGGTGGTGAAGCCGCGCTTCAGCATGCCGCGCAGCAGCATGGTCGAGCGCAGTGTCACCAGCACATTCGCCATCCGCGCCTGCAGCGACAGGTCGAGCTCGACGGCGACCGCATGGACATGCAGGTCGATCAGGCCGGGCATCAGGGTCTTGCCCCTGAGGTCGATGATCCGGTCCGCGGCGGCCTCGATCGGCCGATCGGACACCTCCTTGATCAGGCGATCCTCGACCAGAACGTGATGCCCTTCGAGGAGTTCGGGCCGAAGTGGATCGAGCAGCGCGGCATTCTTGAAGAGGATGGTGGACATGATGGTCTCCTGTCAGGACGCGGCCTGCGTGATCACGCGGCTTCGCTTGCGATCTCTTCCAGCGATCGTCCCCGCGTCCGCACGCCCATCAAGAGGACGGTGACGGCACCGATCAGCAGCACTGAGGTGGTGACGCCGAACACGCCGGCAAAACCAAAGCTCGGATAGAGATAGCCGACCAGGATCGGCGCGACGATCGCGCCGATGCGGCCGATCGCGGATGCGAGCCCTGCTCCCGTGGTCCGGATCGCGGTCGGAAACACCTCTGCCGTGTAGGCATAGACGCCGGCATAGGTACCGTTCATGAAGAACGACAACAGCAGACCGGCCAGCATGATCTCCCCGTCGCTCTTGGCGAAGGCGAGGCCCATCGCGCTGACGCCGCCGAGCAGCATGTAGGACGCGATCGTGGCTTGCCGGCCGATCCGCTCGTTGAACCAGGCCGCGGTGAAATAGCCGGGCACCTGCGCGCAATACATCGCGAGCGAATAGCCAAAGCTCTTGGTGATGCTCATGCCGTTCTGCACCAGCAGGCCGGGAATCCAGACGAAGAACGAATAGTAGCTGAACGTGATCGACAGCCACATGATCCAGGTCATGGTGGTGATGCGCGCCTGGCGGCCGGCCAGCAGCGCGGCAACATTGCTCAGCAGCGTTCCCGACGATACCGCCGGTGCGGCGGGCTCTGCGACCGCAGGTGACAGCACGCGGCCCTCGCGCACGAAGCTGGCCTCAATCCTGTCAAGCACCGCCTCGGCTTCTTTCGCCCTGCCCCGGCTTTCCAGCCAGCGCGGCGATTCCGGCAGCGAGCGGCGCCACCACAAGAGCATCACGACAGGTATGGCGGTGATGACGAGCACGATGCGCCAGCCGTTCTCGTAAGCGGGCACGATGAAATAACCGAGCAGCGCTGCGGCGACGAAGCCGAACGAGAAGAAGCCCGCGAGCGCGCCGGTGAAGCTGCCGCGGTAACGCCGCGCCACGAACTCCGCGAGATATGGTGCGATGATCGCGCTCTCCGCGCCGGTGCCCATGCCGGCAACGACGCGCGCGGCGAAGAACGACGGCCAGCTGTCCACCGCCGCGCTCGCCAGCGAGGCCGCGCTGTAGAGCGCCAGCGCCGACATCATCACCGCGCGGCGGCCGATCAGGTCCCCCAGCATCCCAGCGAACAGCGCGCCGAACAGATAGCCGACGAAGGTGCTGCTGCCGAGCACGCCGGTCTCGACATTGGTGAGCCCCCAGGCGGTGCGCAGCACCGGCAGGATGAACGCGAGAACCGCAGCATCCATCGCGTCGAACAGATAGCCCAGGCCGCCCATCAGCAGCAGGTGAATATGGAAACGCGCGAACGGCAGGCGCTCGATGCGCGCCGATATCATCGACATGAAACATCCCCCTCGGCGCCCCACGGTTCGGCACGCGCCGCGAGGTCAATCGGGGAATAATAGACAAATCGCTATTATAGGAATAATTTATAATTATTATCTAGTACATCACCAGCGTGAATATTGCTCATGGCCTTCCGCACGCTCGACCTCAACCTTCTGAAAGTCTTCGAGGCGCTGATGACCGAGGGCAGCGTCACACGGGCCGCGAGCGCGCTGACCATGACCCAGCCCGCCGTCAGCAACGCGCTCGCCCGGTTGCGTGATGCGCTCGGCGATCCCCTGTTCGTCCGCACCGCCAGCGGCATCCGCCCGACGCAGCGCGCCGTGGCGCTGTGGGAGCCGATCGGCGACGCCTTGGAAAACGTCCGCCACGCGCTCGACGAGGATGCCTTCGATCCGCGGCACACCCAGGGTGAATTCAGCCTGTCGATGTCGGATTACGTCTCCTCGCTGGTGATGCCGCGGCTGCTGAACCGCTTTAATGACGTGGCGCCGTCCGCGCGCATCCACACCATGCCCAACACCATCCTGGAGATCGGCGACCGGCTCGAGGACAACCGGGTCGATTGCGTGCTGAGCGTCTATGTCAACGAGGCGCAGCATCCGCCGGCCGTGATCCGCTCACGCTCGCTATGGACCGTCGAATATGCCTGCATGATGCGGCGGGATCATCCGCTCGCCAGGCAGAAGCGGCTCAGCACCCGCAGCTTCCTCGCCGCCAAGCATGTCGATGTAAGCCTCGCCGGCAGGACGCTGCCGACCTACGACCAGTTTCTCGCCTCGCGCGGGCTGTCGCGCAATCTGGTCGCCACCGTCAATCACTACAACGCCGCCTACGAGATCCTGCGGCAGTCCGACTTGATCGCGGTGCTGCCGCGCGATCTCAGCGCGCAGTCCCGCCAGGCGCCCGATCTGCACGCGATGCCGGTGCCGCTGCCGGCCCCGCCACGCGTCGTCAGCCTGTTCTGGCACCAGCGCAACGACACCGTCCCCGCGCAACGCTGGCTGCGCGAAACGCTGGTGGAGCTGTTTGCGCGGATGGAATGAGCGAGCCGGACGCCGCCCGCTGCGCCCCCGTTGGGCTTCGGCGCGGCAGTCCTCGCCCACCCCATGTGCCGGAACTGCATCGGGGGCCGGTGCATGACCCGATTGGGTCTTTCCCAACCGCACCGCAATGCGTAACCTAAGGTTTTAATGAACGCCTTCGTTCGCGCCAGATTGCCGGAGTTGGGCATGGCCGTTTATACGATCAATCCTCATCCCGAACCGGTCATGTTTGCGTCGTTTCCCAACGGCGATCCGATTTGGCCGATCGTCGAACCGCAGACTGATTTTGTCGCGGAACCCTGGGGTTTGCAGTTCGGCTTTGATCCGGTCTATCCGAGTGGACTGCCCAGTTCCACTTTCGGTCTGATCAACATCATCGGCACCGGACTGACCTATAGCGGAAGCAATCTGACGGGCGGTGTCGTCACCGGGATTAGCTGGACGTCCAGCGACGGGGCGACGCTTTGGGAATCGATCACCGGGTTCAGCTACACCATCACGTCGAGCCTCGATATTTCAGGGCTGTGGCACGCAATCCTCGCCGGCAACGATACGGTGATCGCGAACAACCCCAACGGCTACTTTCTGTCGGGCGAGTCCGGCAACGACACCGCCATCGGAGGCGTCGCGCGCGATTATCTGAGCGGCGGTCCCGGGGACGACGTCGTCTACGGCGAGGACGGCAACGACTCGCTGGGCGGCAATTCCGGGAACGACATCGTCTACGGCGGCAATGGCAGCGACTCGGAGTCGGGAGGTGCCGGAAACGACATCCTGCTCGGCGAAGCAGGTGCGGATTACATCACCGGCGATGCCGGTAAGGATGTCCTTTACGGTGGCCTCGGCGACGATCAGCTATGGGGCGACACACCCGGTTGGAACCTGTATGGCGGCGACGGCGGCGACGCGGATGTCATCCACGGTGATGCCGGAAACGATACGATCAACGGCGGCAGCGGGGCCGACCAGCTCTATGGCGATGATGGCAATGACCTCATCTATGCCACGTCGGGCTTTGCATTCACGGCAACCACCGACGCCGACTCGCTTTACGGCGGCAACGGCGATGATTGGCTGATCGGCAATGAAGGGGGCAATCTTCTCGACGGCGGCGCAGGCAACGACCGGCTCTACGGAGCTAACGGCAACGATGCGCTCGCCGGTGGCGCCGGCGACGACGTGCTCTACGGGGGTAACGGCAGCGATACGCTCGACGGCGGCGCAGGCAACGATCTGCTTTACGGCGGCTCCGGGACCAAGACGTTCATCTTGAGCGGCGGCAACGATACCGCCTTCGGCGACCCGCTTGCCCAGAATACGGCCACCTTCGCTGCACCGCTCAGCGCCTTCCAGATATCGCGCGGCAGCGGCAACTCCTTCATCCTCACCGACACGCGCCCAGGATCGCCGCTTGGCAGCGCCACTCTGATTGGCGTGAACACGCTGCAATTTTCGGATCAGACCTTATCGCTGGTGACGCTTGGAACGTCGGCGGCCGAGACGCTCACCGCGCCATCCTACGGCGGCTGGCTCGAAGGGCTGGACGGAGACGATACGCTGAACGGCAGCGCCGAAGGCGATACGCTGAGCGGTGGGGCTGGAGACGACACCCTCAACGGCGGTGGCGGACTTGATCTCGCAGACTTCTCGGGCGCAACAGGCAATCTTCTCATCTATCTCACCAACCCGGTCGTCACCGCGCCCGGACTTGGCACGGATCAGTTGAATTCGATCGAGGGGTTGGTCGGCGGCGCATACAACGACGTATTTGTCGGCACGACGGACGCGAACATTTTCTATCTCAACGGTGGCAACGACTACGCCTATGCCCGCGCCGGCGACGACACCGTCTATGGCGGCTACGGCCTCGATGTGCTGCTCGGCGAAGACGGCAACGATGTCCTCTACGGCGGCGCCGGCTTCAATTACCTGTTCGGTGGCGCGGGTGACGATTTGCTCGATGGCACGGGTGGAGCGTCGGCATCGGACGTGAATGTGATGTACGGCGAAGCCGGAAACGATGTGCTGTTCGGCGACATGGGCACCAATTACTTCTATGGCGGCGCAGGCATCGACACCATGTATGGCGGCGCCGGCCTCAATATCTTCATCTCCTCGGGTGAAACCGACGGCAACGTCATTTACGGCGGTTCAGGCCAGAATTACATCTACGGCTCCAATGGCGGCGATACAGTTACCGGCGGCAGTAGCGTCGACGTCTTTCTGATGGGCACCGGTGCCGATGTGATTGATGGCGGCGGTGGCGTCGACTACGCTTGGGGCGGTGGCGGTTCCGACACCTTCACCATCGACGATACGGCGTCGGAAGTCATGGTCATCCAGGATTTCAACGTGGGCGGCGTCAATGACATCCTGAACTTCGCGGGTACATCGCTGCATTCGTTTGCCGATGTGCAGGCCGCCGAGACCTACGCCGCTGGCATCGCCTCGACCATCATCACCGATGCCGCAGGCAACGCGGCCTGGCTGATCGGGATCACGCCGGGACAGCTCGACGCGAGCATGTTCAGATTTTCCTGAGCAGTCGCGCCGCGATCCTTGTTCTGGGCCCACGGGTCTCAGCTTGAGCGGATTGGCGTTGCATCCAGATGGGCGCAGTTCGCGGTCCCATGGAACAGGCTCGCGGCTGCGACAAAACGTCGAGACCAGCCGGCTGAACCTTCGCCACAAGGACCAACAACGTGCCCGTCCCAAGCTCACGATCCGGCACGAGCATCGCTTGCGCATCGGGCGATGCGCACTCAATTATGAGTTCACTATCAAGGGATGGAACTGCACTTGGCGAAGCCCGGCCGGTTGCCGGCACTCCCGGCCACACTGCGCAAAAGATAAAAAACAACGATTTCAATATCTTACAAGTCATTCGATATCGTTCGGATGCCCGCCATGAACCCTACACTCTTCCGTGTGCGCTTGAACGTCCTCCCTGCCCCGAACGACAATATCAGGAATGGATTGGACTCAAGATTGTTACTGTACGCAGGTAGGCCGGCGCTCGTAACGCTTGACGCAGTGGAGTTTGTGCGCGGCCATCTTCGATAAAGCTACCATTGTTTCGGGCCGATTTCGGACGTTCGCCATGCGCTTGTACACACACCTCAGAGTTTTTGTTCTTCTTGCCGCTTCAGTTCTCCTGGCGTCTCAGCCAGCTTGGGCGACGAAGCGAGTGGCTCTGGTCGTCGGAAACTCCAACTATCAGAACGCGCCGCTGCTTCCGAACCCTGCCAATGATGCTGCCGCTATCGCCGCGACCCTGAAGGGCGCCGGGTTCGATGTGGTCGAGTCCCGGCTCAACCTGGCCTCGAGCGACATGCGGCGGGCACTGAGGGATTTCGCCGATCAAGCCCGCGATGCAGACGTTGCCGTGGTCTACTATGCAGGTCATGGAATCGAGATCGACGGGACGAATTATCTGATCCCGACAGATGCCAGACTTGAACGCGACACCGATATCTATGACGAGGCCTTCTCGCTCGATCGTATCCTGCTGGCGATCGAGCCCGCCAGGCAACTGCGCGTCGTGATCGTTGACGCCTGTCGCAACAATCCATTTGCCGACACGATGAAACGAACCGTCGCTTCGCGCGCGATCAGCCGCGGGCTTGCCCGGGTCGAACCCGCCGTATCCAATACGCTGATCGCGTTTGCGGCGAAAGCCGGACTGACCGCGCTCGACGGCAACAGCACGAACAGTCCATACGCGACAGCACTGGTCAAGTATATCGCAAAGCCTGGACTCGATTTGCGCAGGGCTTTCGGCTTCGTCCGCGACGATGTCTTGCAAGCTACCGGTAATCGACAGGAGCCGTACGTCTACGGCTCGCTGGGCGGCGACGACGTTGCGCTCGTGCCAAAGGCAGAGGAACCGGCGCCGCCGCCGGCCAACGCCTCGTCCGAGACTCGTCGTGACTACGAATTGGCCCTGCAGGTCGGCAATAAAGCTGCCATGAGTGCGTTCCTCACCCAGCATCCCGACGGCTATTACTCAAATCTGGCCAAGCTTCAGCTCAATCAGATCGACGCGGAGGACGCACGCGTTACCGCGACCAGGAAAGCGCAGGAAGCGGAGCAGCAGCAAGCTCGGCTTGCGTCCGAAGGAGCCCAGCGGGCCGAGCAGGAAAAAGCGGCCGCTGCTTTCAAGGCTGCGGAGGATGCCCGGATCGCGGCTGAAAGAACCAAGCAGGCAGCGCTGGAACAAGCAACCGAGGCCGAACGGAAGCGGACTGCATCCCAATCCTCAACGGTCGCCATGCTTTCCCCGAACGGACCTGCCCCCGACAGCGCCAGGCCGGACAATCTTGCACCCGCACCCCCCTCCCAGACTAGCGAGGGCGCGAAGGTTGCCGCCTTGAACCCGGCGGCGCCGCAGGAGGATCTTGCCAAATCGGTACAGAGCGAATTGAGCCGGGTTGGCTGTTTCACGGGCTCCGTCGACGGTGAGTGGAACGCGGCCTCGCGTCGCTCCCTGACCCTGTTCAACCGCCACGCCGGGACCAAATTTGACGTCAAGCTCGCAAGCCTCGATGCGCTCGATGCGATCAAGCTGAAGCCGGCCCGCGTTTGCCCGCTGATCTGCGAGCAAGGCTACAGGGCGGACGGCGATCAGTGCCGCAAGATCACTTGCGCCGAGGGCTCGTTCCTGAACGAGGATAACGAATGCGAGAAGCGCCGCGGGAAAAAGCCGGTGGCGAAGCGCAACATGGATGAGCGCCCGTCGCGCGCGTCGCGCTCGGATCGTTCGCTACGGGATATCTCCGAGCCGCAAGCCGATGTTCCCCGACGACGACAGGCGACTGCAAGGCCCTCGGGTGGCAGCGGCCAGATCGTGTGTGATGCATATCTATGCCGCCCGGTCCGTCGCGGATGTCATCTCGATTACCGTGGCGGCGGAGGTCCCGGCGGCGGTACCGGCAACGTTGAGGTCTGCAACTAGGACGGCATGACGGCGGCGCGCCCGAGATCGTGTATGGGCCGCCGTCTCTCCCGCAAGCGTGATTTGGCGGCGATGGACGGAAACGGAGCTCAACCGCAGAGCCCTGCATTGAAGAAGCTGAACGTCACCCTCAGCCACCGGGACATTCACCACATGATCGCGCGGGGCGGTTGCTTCAGCCGCCTGAGCAAGCTGCAGCAACGCGATCGCTTACCTACTTGATGGAGTATGATTTGATGTCGAACGACCAATTGTTCGGCACCAGTTTTCCGCTGCCGCTGTCCGGTACACGCAGCTGACTGGTCCAGTCCGACAGATAGCTCAACGTATCGGCCGGCCCCTGAAGCTTGCGCTGAACGTCCGGCAAATCCAGCAATTGCGCACGCCGCTCGCTCAGGATCGCAACGATCACAGCGGACCCGGCCGGCGGCGCGACGACATACTCAAATCCGCGTTGCTGTGCCGCCGGGGTCGGAACAATGAATTGGACGCCAGGCTTGACAAGATTCATGTCGGGTCCGACCGACTGCGCCAACAGCTCGGCAGTCGGAAAGATCTGGGACATGCGCCCTTCCGCATCAACATCCACCAGCATGAGATACCCGGGCTTCCTGGCGGTTACGCCGAATGACACCTTGCTGCCAATGTTGACAGTTGGTCCCGGCAGGATTTCAAGCGACACGCTGGCCGCATTTGCCGGGCCGCGCGGGGCCTGTACGCGCCGGACCGATTGAGCGTTCGTCGCACCTGCAGATGGAGATGCCGATGACAGCGGCGCCGCGCACGCGACCCCGCTTCCCGCCAGCACCAGCACGATCGCGAGCCATGATTGCTTGCGGCAGACCAGTTCCGCTGGCGGCATGACCTGCTTTCCCAACTTTGTCAGGGAACGCTGAAAAAGCCGATCGACGCGATCCGCGCGTCCGCCGGCAGGTAGCGCTCCAGACTCTTGATGACCTGCCCCGAGGCACGACGCCGGTTGAGCTGCGTCAGGACCGTCTCCAAGTCAACCATCCGCTGCTGCGAGGTCACCGCAACGATCTGCTCGGCACCGAACGGCTCGCCTACCCGAAGCGGCAGCCGCAGATTTGCCGATCGCGCCAGCGCGGCATCAGAACCCACCGGATACAGCATTTGGATAGTTCCATCACCGGACACGTTGAATAGCAGCACCGCTCGTGAACCGACGTCGGACAATTCGACCTCGACGGTCTGGCCGCTGCGCTGCTGTCGATCATCCGGCCAAATACGCATCACTTGCGGCGACCGCGTCGCCATGCGCTTAAGCTCCCGAATGGCTGCAGTTCGGTTGACCACTGTCGTCAAGCCGGCAACGTCAACACCATAGGCGACCACATCGCCCCAGGCGATGACGTCATGCGACACGGGGTCCCAGATCAGGTCGGGATTATCAGTCGGTTGAACGGCCTGCACACTGGCATCCTGCGGCTTGACGCCGGCGAAATAGTTCATCTTGCCGTCAAGCGCCGCCAAACGGATAGGCGTGGTGAGACGGAAGGGCGACAGTGCGGCACTGGGCGCGGCCGGGCCGGTCGCGGCGACGCCGGTTGGAGCGGTTGGTGACGTGGCCGTAACGGCCGGCGGCGCGGGGGTTTGTTTCTCGGCGGGCGCGACGGTAGCAGCCTGACCGGAGGCAGCTCTCGCGGCCGTCCCCTGGATCAGCACCACGCCGCGCGTCAGTTCGAAGGCGACGTCGGTTTCCGGCCTCTGTGTCGGCGACGATACCGTCACGATGTTCTGGCGTTGGTCGGACAGTTGATAGACCACCTGCCGAACATTGCTGAAAAGCTCCTTCAGAGTCACTTTGCCATCATGATTGATGTCCGCGTTGCCCTCAACTGCCCGCGCGACGGCATAACTCAGTGCACCGCGCAGGCCATCGATCCCGGGGATCCGCACTTCCGGCGCCTTGGTGTTTCGATCGACGGCGGCGATGAACGCAGTGTGGTCGAGATCGAGTTCGGACTTCGGGTCGTCGCTGCTCGACACCGGCTTCAATTCATCGACCAGCAGCGTGTAGCGCGGCACCTGTCGAAAACTCATCTCTGCCGCACGCGGATCGATATCGCGCACCATTCCACCGCCGTGGCAGGTATCCGCAACGAAGATCACTTTCGCGCCACGCAATTCGAACTGCCGGATGAAATGGTTGAATTCGCTTCCCAAAATGCGCTCGGCCGATCCGGCCGGCGTAGTGGCGAATTCGGGCAGCAGGAACACGTTCTCCATTCCGTCGGGTTCGGAGCCCTTGATGCGCTCGGGCTCCTGCGTGCCGTGACCTGCGATCGACAGGAAGATGAGGTCGTTGCTCTTTGTCCGCTCCACCAGTGAGCTGATCTCACGCAGCACGCTTGCCCTATCGACCTGTGCATTGGTCAGTTCGACCACATCGCTGACGCCCATGGTCCTCAGGCTGGACACGATGTCATTGGCGTCGGCGACCGCGCCCTTCAGTTTGCGTACATGCTGGTAGTCGTCGACGCCGATGACGAGCGCCCGGAGGGCCGCACCGTCCGGGTTACTTATCGACAGTTCTCCCGCCGCATGCGCGCGCTGGAGTGGCAGGCCGACCAACGTAGCGAGCAGGATGGCGCCACACAGCCAACCGGTCTTTTGATCAAAGCCCCTGAGCCTTCGCATCGTGATCCACCTCGATATCAAGCGGGGTCTGCCCTGGAACCACACCGGTAAGATAGAGCGGCAGGATGCCGTCCGGACCTCCAGAAACCAGCCCGCAGGCAGTGATCCATGTTCATCTGTAGCCCTAGCAAGACCCCAGGTTCAGCGCCGTTTGTTCGCTGTCTTGCGGCCTGCCGGCGCCTCGGTCTCCTGATAGGCGTTCGCGGAAACCGTCGTCTGATCATCTGCGAAGGCGCGAAAGCGGACCGGAACGTAGCCGCGCGCGAGCAGGCTCGCCAGCGGATAGACGTTGCGGCAGACGCGACCATTGCAGCCGCCCGTCGAGGATTCCATGACCTCCGCCTTGCGATCCGGCGTGAACCGCAGGAACAACATCACGTGGGAACCCGGCTTGTTCAGGGCGTCACCAGGCTTCAGGTCCCAGGGGTTCGTCACGGGTGCGGCGATCGCGGGGATGGCGGCGGTCGTGTAGTGGACGGAAAGTCCCCACGCGGCGCTGACGAATGCCGAACAGTCGACGCCGGCCACATCCGGCCGTGGCTCGTTACGGGTGCAGACATTGCCTGCCAGCGTCCCGCTTTCGATCCGCTGCCGGAAGTTCGCGAGCGAACCGTGGCAACCCCAGCAATAAGGCACGCCGCGCACTTCCTGGTTTACCTTGCCCTGCAGATACCACGGCCGGCGAATACGGCTGAAACCGGAGCATTGGCTGTCGGGATCGCTGCCGTAGTTCGCCGGTGTCAGCTTCCACTGAACGCCCTCAAACGCGAAGGCCGTCTCGATCGACTGCTGGCGATTGGACGGCCGCACGGCGGCGGTCGCATTGAACTTGGTATCCGGCCGCGCCGCCGGTGCGGCCGGAGTGCGCGATGGCCTGACGTCAATGACGGATACCTTCCCCATGGGCCGGAAGCCGACACCAACCACCTCAACACCCTCGGGCTTGGTACGCAGAAAATAGACATCGCCGTCGCCTGAGACGGTGACGAACCGCCGCGTTACGGGCGTGTTCTCCAAGGGCAACTCGTAGATGCCCTCCAGGCGTCCGTTCGCGGCATAGCGTGCGACGAATGTGGCGGCATTCTTGCCCGACGGCGGAATGTCCTCGGCCAGCACGTAGAAGCGATCGCTGTTGTCGATCTCGAGAAACTCCACGGTGCCGAGCTGGTTGCGGACACGCAGGCCGAGCTGACCGATGGTCTCGTTGCTGACCATGGTCTGGATCTCGACCCGTACGCTGGCATTGCCCTTGTCGGGAATAATATCGGCGATCACCGATCCCTTGCTGCGCGAGGCGATATACTGCCGGTCGGGCTGTCGCGTCGTCCTTACGATGGCCGCGCGGGTATTCTGATCGAGCAAGTCGGTTGGACTGCTCAGCGCCTGCGAGCCCATTTGGGCGAAGGCCGAAACGGCGACCTGGTCGTCCGTGCCGCGGGACGAAACTTCCTCAAGCTGGATCACGTCTCCGCCCACCCCGCGCGTGGACTGTCCCGGTGCCGCCTTCAGCATCCGTACGCCGCCGTCCCAAACCATGATGTCGTCGTTACGGACGACGAGGTCGGTGGGCTGGACATCGCGAGGCATCTTCAGGATGTCGGGCGCAGTGTTCGGTTGCTTGGGGTCGAACTGCAGGATGCGGCCGTTGACCTGATCAAGCACAAACAGGTTTCCCTGTCCGTCAGCGCTGAGCGCTTGCGGGCCCCCGAGTTCGACGTCCTGGCCGGCCGGGACGATCCCGACCATGGAGGCAGCCGAACCGCCGGCAAAGCTTCGCACGACGGCATCGTCGGCCTTTGCACCGGTTGCAGCGAAGGCCGCGCCGACGATAGAGAGCCAGATCCAGCTAGATCGACGAAACATATCCGCCTCAACGTAACCGAACCGAATGCAGCGTCAGTCCGACTAATCCAAGACTGCGCGAGCGCAGCGTCAATTAGTGGCGACCAACCCCAATCCCGTTCAACTCTTTCACTGGACGGTGATAGTCCGAACTCCTTCAGCTTGCAGTGCAAAATCATGGCCAAAAACAGATTTGAGCAAGTCAGCGAAATCCAGCCCGACGCGATTACTCTGGTTTTGAGGCGCGACGATGCGGGCGCATCCGGGTCAATCGTGTTGCCAGCCGCCGCAAGCGGCGGACGCCTGAGCAGCGACCAGGTCAGCGCCCATATGCCGGCCCAGGACGCCTTTCGCGGCGCAATCCGGCTCGCCAATGACATGAAGCTCGCGATCGTGGTTTGCGACCAGGATGGCGTCTGGAAGCCGGAATGGGGAGAGCTTTACCAGGCGATCGATTGACCCCACCCGGGCAGACGCTGCGGCGCCGCATGGAGGCCGGCATGGCAAAAGGAGCGTTAAGCAGGCCGTCGATGAGGTCGCGAGCCCTGATGATCGCCCTGTTGGTCGCAACCAGCTGGCCCGCGCGAGCAAACGATTCCGCCGCCGAATTGTCCATCGGCGGGCTGCAATTCGTTCGCACCAAGGATGTGACCATGGCGAGCGAGGAGCTGCGTATCGGGCTGGACAAGGTCAACGTTCGCTACCAATTCGTCAACCAGACGAGCAAGCCGGTTGCGCTCACCGTCGCTTTTCCGCTGCCCGACATCGACCTGTCCGAAGCCGAGAACATTGCGCTTCCATCGAGCAATCCGGTTAACTTCGTCGAGTTCGAGACCAGGATCGACGGCAACCCGGTGCCGCTGACCATCGACCAGCGCGCCATGGTCGGCAACAAGGATGTCACTGCCCTTCTCCGTCAGTTCAAGCTGCCCCTGCTGCCGCTCGGTGATCGGGAGATCCGGGTGGCCGACCTGCCGGCGACAACCCGTACGAAGTTGATCGATGATGGCCTTCTGATGCCTGCCGGCATGAGCGACAACGGCCGCCAGCAATACACGCCCGGCTGGATAACCAAGACTTCGGCTGTTCGCGAGCAAGTATTTCCACCCGCGCGTACCGTCATCGTCGAACATCAGTATCGCCCGAGCGTCGGCTCCAGCCCTGACACGGTCCTGCGCTCAGGTCTGCGTCGCAGCGCAGCGCTAGGTCCGGAAGTCGAGCGGTACAGGAAAGAGTATTGCGTCACGGATGCGTTCCTTGCCGAATTGGACAAGCGCACCGGCAACAGCCCGGACAATGCGGCAAAGCTGCAGGAGCGGCGCATTTCCTACGTGCTCAAGACGGGCGCGAACTGGGCGGGTCCAATCCGGTCCTTCACGTTGACGATCGATCCGGGCGGCGACGACCGTCTGGTCAGTTTTTGTCCGGGACGGCTCAAGCCGTCATCTGTCGACAACTCGCGTCAATTCACGGCAAGCGACTTCAAGCCGGATGCCGACCTGAAGATCTTGATGATCGGCAAGTTCTGACGAGCAGCTCAATTCGTGAGCATCACATAGCGTGCGGCCGCAGTGAGGGTCACATTGCCGCGCTGAGCTTCGCTGATCGCTTGCAGGAAGAATGTGTCGGCCGCCATCGGTCGCGGCTGGCGCAGCGAGTCCAGAACACGCGGGGCCGCAACGACCAACAGGAGCTGCGGACCGGTTGAGCGTGCCATCGGCAGGGCAAAAGAAAGCGAGTCGATGCCCGGCTTCAGGAGATAGGACAGGCTTTGCACCTCGCCGCGATCCGAGACCATCAGCAGTTCCACCACCCGGTTGGCAAAATTCTCGATGGTCCCGTTCAGGGTCTCGCCGGCCTTCAATTCCGTCGCTGACAGGTTGATGCGCGGCGCACGCGCTTGATCGCTTCCGACCTGACTCAAGAATTTGACGGCCGGACATTGTGCCGGATTCACCTGCCTGACGCCGACCGAAGCCTCAAATCCCTGCTCCTTTCGAAACGCCTTGTCGAAGGTATCGAATGGGGCGGTCGAGGCGCCGAATCCCTCAATGACGGCTGCGCTTGAGCTCACTGCAACAGGCAGGATGAAGAAGCAGTCGCCGCCCGCATATTGGGCGACATATCTGCGGATGCGCTCGGCTCGACCCGGCCCATCGGGCGACGAAGTCGGCGTCACCGTCGGCTGAGGCGGCAGCTTCACCGGCTCCTGACGTGCCGGCTGTGGCGGAGCAGGCTCGATCCTCGGCGGCGCGGGTGTCGCGGCGAGCTTCGGCGGTGGCGGCAAGGCCGCCCGGCCCGATGTCGACCAGACAAATTTATAGAAGGTGTACCCACCGCCCCCCAGCAGAAGCAGCAGCCCTGCGACGCAGGCGCCGAGCCAGATGCGGCGAGAGTTCCGCGTGGTTGACGGCACCCGCTCCTGCTGCGCAGACGTCCCGGCTTCCGGCTTCCCCAACGGATCGAAGCCGTGGAGCGGTGCGGCAGACGGGTGAGCCGAAGCCGCCGGCGCCCAGTTGGCGACCTCCGCCATGGTCGGGCGCAAGGCCGGGTCCGGCTGCAGCATCCTCTCGAGCAGCGGCCTGATACGCAGATCCACTGCGCCGAGATCGGGCACACGCCGGCGTTTCTCGACCAGTTGAAACTGGCTCCCGCCCATATCGAGCTTCTGCCCGGTCAAGGCTTGGAACAGTACGAGACCAAAGCTGTAGACATCGGACTTCGCGGTGACATCATTGCCGTACAAGCCGACCTGTTCCGGCGACGCGTAATTATCCTTGCCGGCGAAGCCGGAGCCGATGATGGTCTTGTCACCCATCTGGGTAGACCGGGCGATACCAAAGTCGATGATCTTCGCCCGCCTTACATCATCGAGCGGCACGATGATGTTGTCGGGGGAGACATCGCGATGGATAATGCCGTGCTCGTGAGCGGCGTGCAGGCCCGATGCGACCCGCTGCATCAACTTGATCAGCGCTTCGAAGGTCAGCGGCCCATCGTCGAGCATGTTCGACAGCGAGCGCCCGTTCACGAATTCCATCGCGAGATACGGGCGCTGCAGCACGGGTTCGACCGTGAACAGGAAGTAGCGAACGATCGCTTCATGCGGAAGATTGTGAAGTGCTGCCGCCTCCCGGCGGAACAGCGCAAGCGCCGCCTCGTTGTCGACCATGTCGGGCAGCAACATCTTGACCGCAACGGGCGATCCGGTCTGGATCTCGCGGCATCGGTAGACTTCCCCCATGCCGCCCGCCCCGATCATCGCTTCGATCTCGTAAATGCCGTTGAGCCGGGTGCCGGCCGGCACACCGCGGTAGGATGATCGAAACGGATCGTTCGCGGTCATGCTCGCGGCTCCCGATCGAGCGGCGACCTCGTGGGCTCCGAGGATCGTGGCGCGAGCAATCGCACGATCACGATCGTAACATTGTCGAGCCCGCCGCGATCGAGCGCGAGCGCAAGCATGTCGTCGCAGGCTGTCTGGGCAAGGCGAGTGGCCGCGTGCTGCTGGATCTCGTCATCCTGCACGTGTCGGGTCAAGCCGTCGCTGCAAATCACGAAGATGTCTTCCGGTTCGGCCGGACCGGTCACCACCTCGAACTCGGGGTCGGCGACAACGCCGACAGCCCGGGTGATGGCATTGTTCGGCCAATCCTGGACCTCTTCGCGCGATAGCGCGCCGCCGGCGATCAGTTCCTCCAACTCGCTATGATCGTGCGACACCTGGGTGATGCCGTGGCGATTGATCAGGTACACCCGGCTGTCTCCCGCCCATATGCAGGCATAATGGCCGTCGCGTACGAGCAGGACCGCCGTTGTGGTCCCGACAGTGGCACCCTGCCTTGCCTCGCTGAGTGCCAGAATCTGCTGGTTGGCGCTGAACAGACGCGCCTCGCATTGCGCCAACAGATCCGCCGCGGAGTCCGGCGAGGCGATCGCATCAAGCGACTGCACCACGATGCGGCTGGCAAGATCGCCTGCCTCATGACCGCCCATGCCGTCAGCGACCGCCCATAGGCCGACGTCGGTTCTTACCAGACATGAATCCTCGTTCCGCGCCCGCACCCGTCCGGCATGAGTGACGCTACCGACATCGAACAAGGATGGGACGTGTACCATCGCGCGTCATCCCGTCCCGGATACCGCGCGGCTGACGTCGCCGGTCAGCAGCGTGGAATAGTGAAACGGATCCGGCAATCCGCGGCAACAGAGTGCGATCGGCGGGAACCCTTCGCCTCCGGCGGTCCACCAGAAACTAGCCGCGGCATAGATTTGAGGGTTCGCGCCGCAGAGCGCGCCGAACGACTCGGCAAACCCATCGACCGTCGAAACCATTCCCAGCGTCGCGTCGTTCAGCGACACGATTGGCGGTCCATCAGTCCCCGAGGTCCGCAGACGCGGAAGCGCGAGACGATCCAGCGCGTCGGAGATCTGCTCGAACGTCGCAGCCCGGTCCAGGGTCGAGAGCAGGAATGTCTCCACTTGGGCAAACCACTCGTCCTGCGGATCGATGTTCGGCGGCGGTAGCGCGGCGTCACCATCCTGCACCGCATGCAACGTCAACGGATAGTATCGCCCCACCCCGTCAAGCGACGGCATGATCGCTCCTGCGACGGTGGTGCCGCAGATCGCGCCGCCAAGCCAGAACCGCCAAACCGGCGCGGTCAGGAATGCTTCCTGCCAGGCGGCGCCGAGTTGATGGCGGCTCGCGGAGATGGCAGCCTGCACCCACGGCTCCCAGACTTCCAGGAAGCTGCGTGGCGTCGCGATCGCGATGAAATCACGCTTCGCGCCGATCTTGCCGAATAAGCCGCATCGCATGGTCATATTCCGGTCGGGCAACGAAACTCGCGGAGCACTGACAGGTTTAGCGGATTGCGCAACGATCCGGTGGAAATCTGATAGTTGAGCTCACGTCCGGCAACAATGAAAGTTGCGCTGGCGGTTTCCGCCTTGGCGACCAGCGAGCCGGCCTCCAGCATTCGGAACAATGACCAGGGGCCGATGCGCTCAAGCACGGATGGCGAGCCGGACTCGTTGCTGACCGAAATTGCCGTCCGCGGCGATGGGCCGGGCCAGAGCACCGTCGTCGGCGAATTGGTCTGCGGCGGCGACGGAGCAGCGGGTTGCGGCGCGCCAAACATGGAGGGAGCTGCGGCTGGTCCTGGTGTGGTGGGGCTGTTGATCGTCGTGCCACCGATCTCGGTCTTGACTGTGATGCCCGGTCCGGCGGCAGCCGGCGGCCGGATCGCAAAGGACACCGCCGGCACGCCGCCGCCGGTCTGGAAAAAGGCATCGCGGATATAGGCGGCATTCTGGAACTGCTTCAACGTGTCGGGCGAGAACGATCGTCCGACGGGGCTCTCCTTCCGCCAGACCCAGTCCGAGCGCGAAGTATCGGCATACGGCGCCAGGAACTGGGTGAAGAACTTGTCCATGATGCCGTTCGGGCTGAACAGCTTGGCGAAATCAGCAAGCGGGACTTCCTGACCACTGCTGCGGACAAACGGGTAGCGGTTGGTCACCGTCTGCTGACAGACCGGCGTGACCTGATCGCGCAACGACTGCAGGATTTGACCGGCCGTGGAGGCGGCGATGCTGCCTTCGAACTCCGCGGCTGCCGCCCGCAGCATATCGGAAAATGGCGGCGGCATACGCGAGGCATTGTTGCGCAGCGCGGCAACCTGGGTCTGAAGCCCCGCAGTTGCTTGCGCCGTCAGTTGCGGATTCTCGATCATCAGCGTCAGATTTTGCGCAATGTCGTTCAGGTTTGCGATCGTCGAGTCGATCGGCCGGCGGGTGCTCTCCCCCTCAAGCGCTGCATGGTAGGGCTTGAACTGCGACTCAATCGTCGCGCCCGGTGTACCATCCTGGGCATTGTTGAACAGCGCTGGCGTGGTCACCGCGGGCGGCACTGCCGGCGTGCCGGCGCTCGCCGGCTTCGGGCGTTCCTTGGTCAGCATGGTCTCATCGCGCACCGATTCCAGGATTTGCCGCATCGGCGAGGTCGGCGCCGAAAGCGCCCTCAGCACCTCGTATTTCGGCTTGTCGGCGAGCAATTTCTTCAGACGCAGGCTGCCGAGTGCAGTACGCCACGCCGTCACAAAATCATTGGAGTAGATGCTGAGCAGATCGCCAGCCAGGTTGTCATACTGCTGGTCAATTGCCGACTGCTGGCCGGCGTCACCCAAGACCCACCGCTCCCGCTTCATGCGCTCCGACAATCCGGGCAGTCGAGCGATGAACTTCTGATTGAAGCCGTTATAGGTGAAGAACTCGGGCACCCTCACATTGTCCAGGGGCTGCCCGGTCGTGGTTTCGAACACGACTGCGACGTCAGGACCGCCCCGGCGGCTGGCGATCCAGTCGCCGGCGGTCGATCCGCGAGCCTCCGACTTCAGGAACTCGTAGGCACGTTGCGACACGCTGAGGCGCGCCAATGAATTCTGGGCCTGCTTGATCAGCCGGCCATCAAGCTCGACCAGCGGCGGCTGCTCGGTTTCGAGGTCGAACATTGCCATGAGATTTTCATCGAGCAGGCGCCGACCTTCCGCGTTGGTCGCGCCAGGATAGAGGTTGTCCGCCCAGTCGCGCTGCATCCAGGAGCGGATGAGCTCGCGGTCTGGGGATTGCAGGCCGCCGAGCATCAGGTAGACCTTCAGCGCCTCATAGACGAAGGCAGGCTCGGCGATGCGCGCATTGAGCTGCTCTTCCAAACGGTACAGCAGCCGAGGCCTGAACATGCGCTCAAGCGCGGTGTGATAGGCCGCCTTCGCGGGCGACAACAGGCGCGCGTGCTGACTGAGCCCGTAGCGCGCCGAGAGTGCTACCGGCTCATTGCGCGAGGCATAACCGGCAGGGGCGTTCCGCAGCCGATAGAGCAGCGGCAGCACCTTGTCGAGATCGTGATCGGCGATCAGCGTTTGCTTGATGAGCGGCGCACCGGCGGCCGCATACTCGCTGTCCGCCTGCAAGCTCTGCTCGATCAGGTCGGAGTTGCGCTTATAGCTGGTCAGCCACGCACCGATCAGTCCGATCGCCACCAGACCGATCACCGACAGCGCCGCGGTTTTCAGGATCAGGGCGCGGCGCACCGCAGCACGGTCGGTCGAAACCCAGTCAGCCTCACCGATGATGACCTTCGAAATCAAATCGGCGAGGAAATAGCTCTTGCCGGTTCCGGAGTAGGCTCCTGCACCGACTTCCTCCGCGCCGAATGTACGCGCCAGCGATCCGATCAATTGATCGATCGGCGTACCCTGCTGCGTGCCCGACGTGAAATAGAACCCACGCAGATTGGCGTTCACGTGATAACGCGTCGGCTCAAAAATCTGGTTGAGGAAATCGTGGATTTGCGGCTTGAGCCGCGCCATCTGCGCCGGGAAGCCAAACAACTGCACCCGGTGCTGCGGCGTCGGCTCGTCCTGCAGACGGTCGAGCGTTTCCTCGCTCAGGCGCTCCAGCAGGCGATCGAACTCGACCGGGACCTGCCCCACCAGGTTCTGGGTCTTGTCGGCGGTCTGGAAAGTGGCGCCCCAGACCTGGCGCCGGCCGGCTTCGCCGAGATACGCGAAATATTCGGTGAAGCCGGCGACGAGATCGGCCTTGGTGAACAGCGCGTAGACCGGGAAGCTCACTTTCAGCCGTTGATGCAGTTCGAGGAGCCGCATCCTGATGGCGTCGGCATGAAGCGCGAGTTCCTGCTTCGGCAGCGTCAGCACGTCTTCCAGACTGATTGCGACGAGAACGCCGTTGATCGGCTGGCGCGATCGAGTTTTCTTCAGGATATCCAGGAAGGAGATCCAGCTTTCCTTGTCGGCCTTGCTGTTTGAATCCTGGGTTGTGTAGCGACCGGCAGTATCGATCAGCACCGCTTCCTCGGTGAACCACCAATCACAGTAGCGAGTGCCGCCGACCCCGGCGATCGCCGCCGGCGTTGCCCCTCGCGCGAGCGGAAACTTGAGCCCCGAATTCACCAGCGCCGTGGTCTTTCCCGCACCGGGCGGACCGATGATGACGTACCAGGGTAGATCGTAGAGATAACCGGACTTGTTGCCGCTCGCAGTCTTAAGTGTTGAGAGCGCATCCTTCATGCGCTCCTTGAGCACCGGCTCGTCGCTGACGGCCTGATCCGCACCGCTGACGCCGTCGGCGATTTCCTTGGCATTCTTGCGTCGCTTGAAGAAATGAAAACCGGTGACACCTGCTGCCGCGGCGCCGAGCAGCAGGATCGCGATCTGGCGAATGATGTGGTTTTCCAACGGATGCCAGTCGCCGAAAGCAATGAAGGGACCGGCAAGGTAGATCACCGCCCCAAGCGAGCTGAGCCCGACTCCATAGAGAACGATGCGTAGAATGTCCTTGGCGAGCATATTTACCGGTACCTGTCGCTTATCGCGTGAGCTTGTGGCGTCCGCCTATTCGCTACGTTCGATGAAGATTTCGACCCGACGGTTCTTTGCACGTCCCTCGGGTGTCGAATTGCTGGCAATTGGTGAATCCGATCCCTTGCCGTCGACGTCGATGCGCGAACCGTCGGCCAGGCCGGGTTTCAGCGCGGCGGCAACCGCCTTGGCGCGTTCGACCGACAATTCGAAATTCGAAGGGAAGCGCACGGTGCGGATTGGCGAGCTGTCGGTATGGCCAACCACCCGGATTCGGCCGGGCTCCTTGTCGAGCGTCGCCGCAACCCGGGCCCCGATCGGCTTGAAACCATCCAGGATGGTTGCCTGACCCGAGGCAAACAATGCGAGATCGCAGACCCTGATCACGATGAAGCTCGCCGTCTGATCCGCTGTCATGGCGCAAGCCGTCTTCTCCAGTGCAAGCGCGTTGCGAATGCGCTGCAGCTGGGTGATGCGGTCCGGGGGTGGCGGCGGAGGCGGAGGCGGCGGCGGCGCAACGACGCGGCGCTTGAGCTCGATCGGATCGCCGGGATGCAATGCCAGCGCGACTTCCGCGGCATTCTCTGCACGGCCAGCCAGCAACGTCCGCAGGACAAAATAGGATCCCGTTAGCAGCGCGGCGACCACGGCCGCCACCAGCCAAACGGGAATACGCAAGTGCTTCCGCCGACCCGCCAGGGCCTGTCCGCGCCAGTGCGGCGACAAATCGTTGGTCGGCTTGGGCCGAACCCGGCGCAGCGTTTCATAGAGGTTGCGCTGGATCACCTGGAGGTTCGCAAGCCCGCCCGGCGACGTCCGGTGAATGCCCTGGAACCCGAGCGCAAGGCAGGCGTGCTGGAGTTCGAGCACCGGGTAGTTGACCAGCGGATCAGTCTTCAAATGGTCGAGGATCTCGAAGAAGCGTACGCCGCCCACACGCTCGCCGAAGAACCGGCTGAGCATCGAGTATTGGGCCCAGACGTGTCGGTCGTCGGTCGGAATGTGTTGCACAATATCGTCGGCGGTAGCGCACAGGATATATTTCGCCGTATTGGCCTGGTGCTCGGAAATGCCGGCCGAGCGGATATCCTTCTCGAAGAACTTGATGGCGTCGGCGACCTGCTCCATCAGGCTCGCGAATGACGCCCGCATCAGTGCTACTCGCAGCCGGCCAAGCAGCTGCAGCAAAGGGCCGCCGGCGCGCATCACCGGGTTGGCGTTTGGCGCAACCAGATCGTCGACACGCAAGGGCGGTCCGGGCGGCAGGATCGGTTGCGCCTGAGCCTGCGCCGGTGTCGAAATCCATTCCTCGGACGGCTGGCTGGTCGGCGGGGCGGCGTAGCTTGCGCCCTGCGGGACAGGAGAAAATGACGGCGACGAAGGGGCACCAGGCGAAGCCACGGGCGATGGCGAGTATGCTGGACGGCTTGCAGGTCCCTCGCCCGCCGGAGGTTGAGGAGCCGGAGCCGGCGGCATCTTCCCGCCGGGGTTCGGACGGATGATGGTCCGCTCACCCCGACCGAAAGGATTAACCGGCTTGTCCCTGTCGGTCATGGCCGCTCTTCCAGGATGGCCCAAAGGTACAACTCAAGCTCCGGCCAGTCGCCGGAAAAATGCATCCCGATCGAGGCCGCAGTACTGAACTCGGGCCACAGCGGCGACTTGCGATCGAGGTAGAAATAAACGTGGTCTGTGATGGCCCGGATGTGCGGTGGCGGCGTCGGCAGATGCACCAAGGTCAAACCCGGCAGGTTTGCGTGCACGATCTCGGTCATTTTGGTGTTGGGCCCGACCTTGAACAGGTGCGGGAATTCGTTCTGAATCTCCACCAGAGGCCGCCGTGCGGCGACCTCCAGCACGAGGGTCGCATTTCGGAACAACGCGCGATCGCGGATCGGCGATACAAATGCGTTCTGGGCGCGTTCGATGATCTCCAGACGGATCGCCCGCCTGCCGAGCCGCGCGCTCAGGAAATCCTGGATGTCGCGCACCAGCGGCGTGAAGACGTATTCGAGCTTGTCGTGATCGTATGCCGGGTAGTCCCGCGCGCGTCGTTCGGTCGTTGCGAAGGTCGCAAGCTCACCGGCAAACCTCAGCAGTTCTTCGTACAGCCGCTCGGGATGTACGCTGCCGGACCGCTTGAAATGAGTCAGTACGGGAATGGTCCGATTCAGTACCTGCAGCACCAGGTAATCGACGCTCTGCAAGCCGCCGCCGGACGAAGGATCGACCGCGTAGCGTGCAAGCTCGTCGAGCTTGGTCTCAACCCAGCCAATGATGCGATTGAGCCAGCCATCGACAACCGAATGTGCGGCGCAGACCAGCATCGGCGGCACAAATTTGTCGTCGAACAGGATATTCTTGTCGCGTACTTCGAGGATGCGGGCGATGCCGAGACCCATGTATCCCGGCTTGCTGGTCTTGCGCAGCTCGAACGACAGCCGCGGATAGACGATGTCGATCTCTTCCTCGATCCGCAGCGCCGAGGTTGAATCGATATACGTTTCGGAAGTCCGAACGTAACGACTTGCGCTGTCGGTGCGATCCTCATCCACCTCCCGCGTATTGGGCGCCGCGACCGGCATCATCAGCCAGACGATCTGGCCTGCGGCCGAATCCGGCACTTCGATGGCTTCCGGGATCGGACTGTCAGCAGGGATATCGAACGGCGTTCCATCGGGCATGACGCCGGTCGCACTGCGCACGGCGAATTTGCTCTGTTGAGTAAGATCGTTATCGATCTCGAGCTGGGCAAAGCCCCAGGGGTACGGAGTTGTGTAACGAACGCGCTTTTCCAGCAGATGCTCGAGATAGCGATCGTTCTGCTGCAGATGATGCGGCCGCAGAAACAGACCTTCCGACCAGAAAACTTTGCTGTACCAGGACATTCCTGCATCCACTTGGCAATGATCGGCGACGGCATCGTCACCGACAGTTCACTTTGACCCCGACTTGTCTGCGCGGTCGTAATATTCAGAGAAATGCAGCATGAAGGTATCGATCGGCGCGCTTTCGTCGCGACCGAGATGCGCCTTCCAGCGCGTCAAGAATTCATCCCACAACTTACTCTTGTTCGAGCCGAAAAAGGATCTTGCGCCGCGCTGAAGCTCGAGCTCGCGCGCCATCAGCGTCGGATCGATACTGGCGATCAGCCCGCTGACGGCATGCTGCATTGCCGCATAGGTCTTCAATTGATGGGATTTGAGATCCTTGAAGCCCTGCGCGAAGGCATGCGGCGCATCGAGGTAACTGCGCGTCGGCGGCCCGAACAGGATACGCATCGCGTCTTCCGCGGTCGGCGAGAATTTCAGCGGATTGTTCTCTATGGCCTGGATGGTGGTTTGACTGGTGCTGCGCGTCAGCTGCTTGGCCTGGGTCCGCGCCTGCAGCAGAGCCATCAGGTTCTCCACGGTCATGCGCAGGATGATGCCCAGCTGCTCCGCGAGTTCGGCCTCGGTCTTGTCGGCAAAGAAATTGTCCGGCAGTCCGGCAGCACGCGCCACCAGGCGCGCAAACTCGGGATTGCCGATCGGCGCGGCCGTAGCCGGTGCCGGCTCGGCCACCTGCGGCCGCGGCGCTCCCGCCTGCCCTGCCGGTGGCGGTGCCGGCGGTGGCGGGACAGCCGCCTCATCGTCGGCCCAGACCGATGGTCGGCGCGGCGTCGGCATCGCGTGCAGCACGTCGACCGGCGGTTTTGGCGTGGCGGCGGGACCGGCTGCCCAGCTCATGTCGTCGTGCAGAGGCGGCTCCCGTTGAGGCATCTGCGGCGAATGCCGGACGGGGTCGACGCCCGCCGGCGGAACGCTCGCCGCCCAGTCCAGGAATTCCGCATTGACGGGCCGCGCTGCCTCGCGCGGTTTTCTCAACTGCTGCGGGTCGATTGGCGGCGGCACATCGCGACCGGGAGCCCACAGTTCCTGGTAATCGGCGTGCTGCTGCGCGAGCGGAGCTTGTTGCTGCGCGCCATGGCTCGGAATGGTCTCGGCACGCTCGTCCAGGTCCAGCGAAACGCCAATGACATAGTGGCCGATGACGAGCCGATCGCCATTGCGCAGCCGATGCGCTCCCCGTATGCGCTGGTCGGCCCCATTGAGAAACGTGCCGTTGGTCGAGACGTCGTGCAACCAGTAGCCGCCGTCGCGAAAATGGACCTCGCAATGCTTCCCCGAAATCATCCGAGACGGATCGGGCAATGTCCAATCGAGATGACGATCGCGGCCTATATCGACCGAACGCCTTCCGGTGACCGTAAATGACACAGGTCCGCCATCGGGGAGGTTGGGCTCGTTCTCGATGTTGAAGCGAAGCACCATCACATCGTCTCGTCAGCGCAGAGGGCGCGGTTCGCCGCGTGCCAACTGAATACCATCCTCCAGGCAGGCCGTCATTATCCGGTCCCTGGACTCGCGGCTAAGCCGGCAAAGTCCGATCAAGAGAGCTGCGCGAACCGCCCGCGCCGTCTGATCTGGCTTGGCTTCGACCGGGGCAAATTCCGCAGGGACCACGCTTCCGCCAGACCAGCCCGCCGCCAGCGCCAGCCAAGTCGCCGGCTGCTCGGGATCGTTGGCATTGCCGACCGCCAACGCCTTGTTACGCGATTGCTCGTCTGGCTGCCGGACCCAGGTCTCCGCAAAGCTGAGCGACCTGCCTTCGTTGCCGTCGAAATGGTCGAACATCTGCCGCAGCGAGCGACATCCCCAAGCGACGGCCACGCGCCTGGGGAGCAGATACGCGCAGAAGGATACGGCCTGGTGCCAGTTGCCTGCATCAGCGGCCTCCTGCAGGAAATCCAGCGACAACTTGTCCGGCGAGGCTTTGCCGACGTCGTAGCGCGCCAGCGGATAGGCTTCGAACAGATCGCGGACTGTGCTGAACCGAACCTGACCCATGGCCGTCAGCCGACAATGGTTGGTGTGCCGTGGGCAACCAACGGGCCGCCGGCCGCGAGCGCCATGGCGGCCTGCGCGGTCATGGTGATGGTCGGGGCGTTGATGACGATTCCGGCGGGGGTCAGGATGATCTGGCTGGGACCTACCTGGAGGGTGATGTTGACATTGGCCGTGAGCGTGATGCTCAGCCCTGCATTGACGGACTGATCCAATGCCAGCTTGATGTGCTGGCCACCCAATTCGATATCAAGCTTGTCATTGCCGTTCTTGAGCGTGGTCTTGCGGGTATCGCCGCCGAACGCGGCTTCGCCGATGGTCCTGGTCTCGGTGTCGCGGACCGTTACGTCGTGGTCTTTTTCGGCGTGCAGGGTGATCTTCTCGGACCCTTTCTTGTCCTCGAAGTTCCATTCGTTATAGCCGCCTCCTCCCTTGGTCGAGTCGGACTTCAATCCCGCAATCGTCTTCTTGGACGGCAGATCGTAGGGCAGCTTGTATTCATCGTTATACACCGTGCCGATCACCAAGGGCCGGTCGGGGTCTCCTTCCAGGAATTCCACGACCACTTCCTGCCCGACGCGCGGGATGATCTGACCGCCCCAGCGCTTGCCGGACCAGACTTGGGCCACGCGCAACCGGCACGACCGCTTCTTCTTTCGATCCCAGAAAAAGCGAACATAGATTTCGCCGAGCGACTCGACGTCGATTTCCTCGCTCGAATTGTCGTCCTTGGTGACGACCTTGGCCGTCTGGATACCATTGATCCTCGGCTTCGGCGTCATCATGGGAGATCGAAACGGCCGGTCGCTTGGCAGAAATTCGAAGCTGCCGAAGTAGACGTGCTGTCCGCCGTCGCCGGGACCGCCAGTGCGATAGGACTCGATGGAAAATGAGTGAGCTGCTCGTACGACGAGATATTCAACGTTCTGCGAGTCTTTCGAGTGCTTTTCGAGCTTGGTTAGTCCGCCGGGGAACAGGCTGACGGCGTCGCCGTTGCCGCGGCGGCGCCGATCCATCGCCTGCTCGGCCTGGAGCTGAATCTTGGCGTATCGCTCGCCGTCGGATTTCTCCTTGAACTTGCCGGGATAGTCGTAGACCTCCATCTCGGATCGTGTGTAGTGCTCGGAGCCCTTGGCGTCGCTGATCATCTGCGCGTTGGGTTTCTGGTAATTGTAGTCGTTGAGCTCGAACTTGCCGGTGCGAAACCGGCGCTCGGAAACCCACTCATAGATATGCTGCTCCTCGCGACGGTCGGATCCGGTCAGCGGGATATAGGGGATCTTTGCGAGACCGTTGATTGGGCTGTGCGAGGACTTGGAGTCAGCCAGCACCAGCGTGTGCTTGCCACCCTCATGCTTGAAGAAGTAGTAGATGCCGTGCTGTTCCATCAGCCGGCATACGAAATCCAGATCGGTCTCGCGATACTGAACGCAATACTCGAGCTTCGGACATGAGCCCTCTTCGGTAAGCTTGGACTCATAATCCGTGAAGCCGCGCTCGTTGAAGACGTCCTTGATGATGTCGGGCGCCTTCTTGTCCTGAAAAATCCTGCAATCGGTGGTGCGCGACAGCAGCCATAGCCAGGGCCTCAGCACGATCCGGTAGCTGAAATAGTCGTTCTTGACCCCGAGCCACTGCGCTTCCGTGAGGATGCCGCTGAACTCGCGCTCCTTCCCGTGCAATTTGATGGTGAGCGTGCACTGCTGTCCGATTGCGCGATCGAAGTCGAGATCGGCGTCCTCGCTGAGGCACTCGATACGATATTCGAACAGTTCACTCAGACCTTCAGAGGCCTCGAACCTGACAAAAACCAGAACGTCCTTGCCAAGGGGGGTCTTGAGCTCGCAAAGGCGGGTATCCTGGGTAAGCTGGCCCATGTGGGCGTTAAACTCCTTCGTTGACAGCACGATCCGCGCCACCGGCGCATCAGGTCGTCAAGCACGAAACAACCGAAATCCGAGCTAGCCATCGGTGGGATGACCGACAAGTTGCCCGGTGTCACCCCTCCTGACGCGCCGAAGTACGCGCCCGAGGGAACCATCCCGGCACTCTTGTAGTCGGCTCCAAGAGCTTGTTGGTTCACGCGAAACTGTCGTGGCCGCCGGGAATGAACCGAGGTCATCGTTGTTCTGACCTAACAGACAATCGGATCATGATCCCCGCCTGATCCGCCACTTGTGACGGACTTGGCAAAGGGGGCCAGGGCCCCGCAGACGGACCATCTTTGCATGCTCGATGTCACATCCCTGACGCAGCCCATAGCCCCGGACGATCCCTGCGGGCCTGACCTCGATGCGGCCGGGGATGTCCAGTACCTGAATTTCTTCGCAGGTGCGGAATCGCTGCTTCCGATGTCGTATTTCGAGGTCGTCAACGCCAACGGAGAGCGCGGACGCTTCGACCCAAAGGCCATCGACATTGCCGGCCAGTTCGCCGCCGCGCAGCCCCTCCTGGCACGCACCCGCGATCTGCGCCTAACCATGCTGCTCGCCAAGTTCTCCATCCTGAACCGCGATCTCGATGGCTTTCTCACCTGCCTCAAGGCGACCACCCTGCTGCTCCGCGAACAATGGGAAGCGGTTCACCCGAGGGGCGAGGACGGCGACTATGCCTTTCGCGCCGTCACCGTCGAGGCGATCGACGTGTTTCCGACGGTCATCAACCCGCTCCAATTCCTCCCCCTGATCGAAAATCGCAGGCACGGCAGCCTCAACTACCGTGCCTATCAGATTGCCAAGGGCGAAATTCCCGCCGCTGACGCTGACGTCGACGCGCCTGACCTCGGAACCATCGAGCGCATCATCGGCGAGACCGACCTCGACACCCTGAAATCGTTGAGCGCCCGCTGCTCCGCGGTCGCGGCCGAGATTGCCGGCATCAAATCGGCTTGGCACGAAAAGTTGAACTCGGGGCAACCCGTCAGTCTCGACAGGCTTGCGGGTGTCGCGAATGGCATGGCCAACTGGCTCGCGGGCCTGGTCACCGCACGCGATCCAACCGCAGCTGCTCCATCTCCGGACGAAACTGCTCAAGACGACCAGCAGCATCCCATTGAAATGGCCGGCGCAGTGACCTCACCGGGCCGGGCATCCGCGGCGCTGGCGGCAGCCGCCGACTATTTCGCTCGGAAGGAACCGTCGAGCCCGGCGCTCTTGCTGGTGCGGCAGGCGCAGGACATGGTTGGCAAATCGTTTATCGAGGTGATGCGGATGCTGATGCCCGCCCACGTCGAGAGCGCTGCCATCAATATCGGACGTGACAAAGTTTTCGACCTGCCGATCGAGCGCATGGCGGAATTCGCCACATCGCTCCCAGCCGCGGCCGAAAGTGACGCTCAAGATGCTGTTTTTTCAGCAGAAAACAGAGCGCAGGCGTTGGACTTGCTGACCAAGGTTGCATCTTTCTTCCGCGCCGCGGAGCCGTCCAGTCCGATCCCGTTCCTGGTCGATCGCGCGCGCGAACTCGCACAACGAGATTTCCTCAGCCTGCTGAGTGACGTCCTGCCCGAGGGCGCTCTGAAGGCGATCGATAAATCGAATTGAACCCGCCTTCCGTTCGACGGGACTAAGAGAAGGAAGCTCCGCTGACGAAAGACCGAGGCACTTCCCGAGCCTGCGTCGCGCAAGTCGGCTTCCGCACAGATTTTGTGAAGAGGGCAACCCAATGGCAACCGACAGCGGACAAAAGTTCATTCGCCGAAACCGCGCACCGCGCGTGCACATCACTTACGAAGATCCCTACGACGCCGAGCGGCTGATCGAGCTGCCGTTTGTCATGGGCGTCCTGTCCGATCTTTCCGGCAACAACCCCGGCGTCGAGAAGGCGAAAGTCGAAGAGCGCAAGTTCCTCGAGTTCGACATGGACAATTTCGACAACCGCATGGCGGCGATCCAGCCCGGCGTGACGGCGCGTGTCGCCAATCGTCTTAGCGACGGGTCTGACGAAAAGATCTCCGTCAACCTGAGCTTCAACAAGATGTCCGACTTCACGCCGGTGGCGGTCGCCCGCCAGGTACCGGCTACGGCAAAGCTCCTCGAAGCGCGCGAACAACTCGCCAACCTGCTCCGCTACATGGATGGCAAGGTGGGCGCCGAGGATCAGCTGAAGAAACTCCTCGCCGATCCTCAACTGATGGCCGCACTGCGCGAGCGCGCGACCAGCCAGTCAACCGAAGCCGACACCAACAGCTAACGGAAGGGATGGGGACCATGGCAAAAGAAGCAACTCACAAAGAGACCACCACCCAGGTCAAGACCGTCGAAGCTGACGAGTTTGCTGCCCTGCTGAAGCAAAGCTTCAAACCGCGCACCGAACGTGCGGCAACCGAAGTCGAGAACGCGGTGTCCACGCTCGTTCAAGAGGCGCTGAAGGACACCAGCGTCATCAAGTCTGACGTGCTCGACACCATCGAGGAGATGATCGCGCGGATCGATCAAAAGCTGACCGCGCAGATGAACGAGATCCTGCACGCACCCGAATTCCAGGCGATCGAGAGTGCCTGGCGCGGTCTCCACTACCTCGTCTTCAATTCCGAGACCGACGCCAACCTCAAGATCCGGGTGATGAACGTCTCCAAGACCGAGCTGTATCGGAACCTGCGGCTGTATCCCGATGCGCGCTGGGACCAGAGCCCGCTGTTCAAGCAGATCTACGAATACGAGTTCGGACAGTTGGGTGGCGAGCCATTCGGCTGCCTGATCGGCGACTACTATTTCAGCCATCTTCCGACCGACGTGCAGTTGATGCGCGATCTCAGCAAGATCGCCGGCGCAGCACACGCTCCGTTCTTCGCCGGCGCCGAGCCGACCCTGATGGGGATGGATTCATGGACTGAGCTGTCGAACCCTCGCGACATCGGCAAGGTATTCGACACGCCGGAGTATGCGGCCTGGAAGGGACTGCGCGACCAGGACGACTCGCGCTATCTCGGCTTGTGCATGCCCCGAGTGCTGGGCCGCCTCCCTTACGGCGCGAAATCGGAGCCGGTGGAAGAATTCGCCTTCGAAGAGGAGACCGACGGGCATACCGGGGACAAATACGGCTGGATCAATGCGTCCTACGCGATGGCTGTCAACATCAATCGCGCCTTCAAGGAGTTCGGTTGGTGCACGCGCATTCGCGGCGTCCAGTCCGGCGGCGAGGTGATCAATCTGCCCACACACACCTTCCCGACCGACGACGGTGGCGTCGATCTGAAATGCCCGACCGAGATCGCCATCAGCGATCGCCGCGAGCACGAACTTGCAAAATCGGGGCTGATCCCGCTGATCCATCGCAAGAACACCGACAAGGCAGCGTTCATCGGTGCCCAGTCGCTCTACAAGCCGAAGAAATACTTCGGCGAGAAGGGTGTGGACGCAACCGCATCCGACAACCTGTCGTCACGTCTACCTTACATGTTCGCCGTGTCCCGCTTTGCGCACTACCTGAAATGCATGGTTCGCGACAAGATCGGATCCATGAAGGAGAAGGATGAGCTGACGGTCTGGCTGCAGACCTGGATCAACGAATACGTTGATGCCAACCCAGCCCTGTCGTCAGAGGCGCAGAAAGCGCGCAAGCCGCTGGCCGCTGCGAAAGTCGAGGTCATAGCAAACGAGGAGAACCCGGGATACTACAACGCACGCTTCTTCCTCCGTCCACATTTTCAATTGGAAGCGATGGACGTCGGCCTCAGCCTTGTTTCGCGCCTGCCAGGCCCGAGCTCCTGACGCCGAGTTATCGCAACCGTCACTCATCCAGGTTTTTTGAAAGGACTATACTATGGCTGTCGACATCTTTCTGAAACTCGATCCGATCAAAGGCGAGTCGCTCGACGACAAACACAAGGACGAAATCGACATTTTGAGCTGGTCGTTTGGCGAAAGCCAAAGCGGCACCTTCCACAGCGGCTCGGGCGGCGGCGCCGGCAAGGTCAACATGCAGGATCTCCACTTCACGCACTTCGTTGACAAGGCGACGCCTGAACTCTTCAAGGTCTGCGCCAACGGCAAGCACATCGATACCGCGATCCTCACTGTCCGCAAGGCCGGTGAAAATCCGCTGGAATATCTCAAGATCGAGATGAAGCACGTCCTGGTCGCCAGCGTATCGACCGGCGGATCGCATGGCGAAGATCGTCTCACCGAAAACGTGAGCTTGAACTTCGCGAAGGTGAAGATGATCTACAAGACCCAGACGGAAAAGGGCGGCGCCGGCGCATCGCCGACCTTCGGCTGGGACGTTCCGGCCAACAAGGAATGGGCCTGATCGCTAGCTTCCTGCTCGGCGCCGGCTGCCAATAGTGGCAATCGGCGCCGGCGGCATAGGGACCGTCGATGACCGTTACGCCAAAGAAGGACCGGCTTTCTCCTCCGTTGATGCTGGCCTTTCGCGCGGCCCACGAGGCCCGTGATGCGCGCAAGAAGATCGAGCTGCGCGATCAGTTCGGCGAGCGCGTCATAGCGGGGCGGCGCAGTGTCGGCCGTTTCCCGATCTCCGAAACGTTGCTGAGGCGAGAGGTCTCGCATGATCTCGAAACTCTTCTCAATACAATTGCTCTCGAATCGACCCTGGACTTGACAGGCCGCGACTGTGTCCGGACCTCGATCCTGAACTACGGCTTTCCCGATATCGCAAACCGGTCGATCGACGACGTGACGGACGAAGAGCTCAGCGATGCCCTACGCACGTCGCTCACGACCTATGAACCCAGGCTCGACCGCAAATCGATCCGGGTCCGGCGTGATACCTCGGTCGGCCCCGAGCAGCTCAAGCTTCGCTTCATCGTGCACACCGACCTGAAGTGCGAGCCGCTCAACGTGCCCGTGGAATTCGTCGCCGACGTCGATCTCGACAGCGGCGATATACAGATCAATCGAATGTAGCATGAATCGCGAGTTCCTCGACTTCTACAATCGCGAACTGTCGCTGCTGTACGAGCATGCGGAAGAGTTTGCCGAGGAATATCCTGGCATCGCCGAGCGCCTCGGCGGCCTGATCCGCGATCGCTCAGATCCAATGATTTCGGGCCTGCTCGAAGGCGCCGCGTTCCTTGCCGCTCGCGTTCAGCTCAAGCTCAAGCACGAATTTCCGGAGTTCACGGCGAACCTGCTTGAGCAGCTGGTTCCGAACTACCTCGCGCCAACTCCGTCTGCCATGCTGGTCAAGGCACAGCCGACCTATGCCGATCCGGCATTGCGTGACGGCAAGAAAATTGCGCGCGGCGCCTATTTCGACGCGACCTATCGCGAAAGGGAACGGAGCCTCGCCTGCCGTTTCCGGCTCTGCCGCGATATCGTGCTTTGGCCCTTTGACGTCACCGGCGCCGAGTATTTCGCGACCGCTGGCGCATTGCAGGCCCTCGGGATTCCAGTTGGCGGAGAGGTCATTGCGGGGCTCCGGCTCTCCTTGACCCACCGTACCGCCGCGCGGCTCGACGAAGAGCCGGCGGACGCGGAGGCTCGCAGCAAACCAGAGACCTGGTTCGCCGGCTGCCGCGCCAGCGAACTGCCCATCTATCTGACCGGCGCCGAGTCAGACGCTATCGCACTTTACGAACAATTGACCTCGAACTGCGTCGGCCTCTATTTTCGTTATCTCGACGATTTCGGCGATCCGGTCGTCATCCGGGCTCCGAACGACTGTGTGCAGCAAGTCGGCTTCAGCGAGAACGAATCCCTGTTTCCGAACGATAACCGGGTCTTTCGCGGCTCGGAGTTGTTGCGGGAATATTTCGTGTTTCCGCGCAAGTTCCTTGGCGTCAATCTGACGGGACTTCGCGCCGTGATGCCGCGGTTGCGCAGCAAGTCGATCGATATCGTCTTCGCGTTCGATGAGCACAACTCGCGGCTTGCCGCCTCTGTCCGGGCGGAGACTTTCAGTCTCTACACCGCCCCGGCGATCAACCTGTTCGAGAAAACCAGCGATCGCATCCCGGTCAAATCGAATACGCACGAATACCACGTGGTGCCCGACCGAAGCCGCTATCTCGAGTACGAACCGCACCAGGTGCTGGAGGTTTACGCGCACTTTCCGGCAGAAAAGGACAAGCGGCACGTGCGTCCGCTGTACTCCGCCGCCGTCGACCGGACGGCCGGATCGGTCGAGGGACTTTATTTTACCGTTCGTCGGCTACCGCGGCGCCGCACCGTCGAAGAGAAGACCTATGGCGCGTCCTCCGACTACACCGGGACGGACATGTTCCTTTCGCTGCTCGAGCCCGGCGACCTGAGCGGCGACGGATCCGCCGCCGAGCTGAGCGTCCGGGCGTTGTGCTCCAACCGGCATCTCACGGAACATCTGCCGGTCGGCCAGGGCGGAGCCGACTTTCGCCTGTTGGATGACACCTCGCTCGAGCTGATGTGCATAGCCGGTCCCACCCGGCCACGCGAGCCGGTGGTGGCGCAGTTGCGCAGTCGCAGCGAAATCGCCAATAGCGGCGTTGTCAGTTGGCGCCTGATCAACATGCTGAGCCTGAACTATCTCGGCCTCGTGGAACGCAGCGGTGGCAAGAACGCCGGAGCACTGCGGGAGATGCTGTCACTGTTCGCCGACCAGTTCGACGACGCTACGGAACGAAAGATTCGCGGCGTGCGCAGCGTCGAGAGCAGGCCCGTGGTGCGGCGGGTGCGAGAGCGTACCGGCAGTGGCGCAGCGCGTGGCCTGGAGATCACCGTGACGCTCGACGAGAAGGCATTCGAGGGCAGTGGCGTGTTCCTGCTAGGTGCTGTGCTGGAACGCTTCTTCGCCGACTATTCGGGCTTCAACACCTTCACCCAAACCGTCATCTCGACTTCGGAACGCGGCGAGATCATGCGCTGGCCGGCCCGCATGGGCACCCGGAGGCCGCTGTGACGCTGATCGACCAGATGAAGGCCGAGCCCTGGCGGTTCGATTTCTTCCAGACGCTCCGCCAGCTCGAGCGATCCAATCCGGATCGGCCGCGGATCGGCGACAGCGCTGCGCGTCGCGAGGAATTTGTTGACCTCGGTCAAACCCCCTATCTGGAATTTCCCGCGTCCAATCTGAGCTCGGTCGACGACCGCGATGGCAGGCTCAGAATCCTGGTCAAATTCCTCGGTCTGCTCGGACCGCAGGGCGCACTGCCGCTGGCCACCACCGATGAGAGCCTCGGCTGGCAGTTGATGCGAGACGACGCCTTTCCGCGCTTTCTCGACCTTCTCAATGGACGCTTTCTGCAATTGTTCTTTCGCGCCTGGGCGGACGCACGGCCGATCGCGCAGCACGACCGGCCATCGGATGACCGCTTCATCGCCTATGTCGGCTCCTTTGCCGGCCTCGGCTCTGATATCTTTGCCAATCGAGACACGGTACCGGACATGGCGAAGCTCAGCTTCGCTGGACTGGTCTCACCCAGGGCGAAATCCGCGTCACGACTGGCCCGGCTGCTGCAGGGGCTGTTCGATGTCAGGGTCGAGATCGACGAATTTGTCGGCACCTGGCTCCCGTTCGACGCGAGCCATTGCAGCCGCCTCGGCGCGGCGCACGCCAAGCTCGGCCACGACGCGCTTCTGGGCTCGCGGGTGTTCAGTGTCGAAGACAAGATCAGGGTTCGCGTTTTTGTGAAGGATTTCGCTCAATACGAGCAGTTCCTGCCCACCGAAGTGCCTAACCTCTCCGAGCCCCTGGCTGACGCGGTTTACTTCTATATCGGCGACGAACTCGAGTGGGAGGTGGAACTCGCTATTCCGGCGGGAGCGGTCGTCCCGATGAAGCTGGGACAGAGCGGACGCCTTGGGTGGACCAGCTGGGTTTCACCGAACTGGGCCTCGACCGAGGAATATCGCCGCGATGCTCGCTTTCACCTTGCCGAGCGTCTGAGAGCCCGGCGAAGCGCCGCGACAGACGCCCCGCCGATTTGAACCAATGCACCGGTCCGATTGTCCTAACATCATGGAATTCGAGCCAATTTCCATGATGAGCCGGACATCGCCGGGGAAATTGAGCAGGAGGCTCCACCGTGACCGACATCAGCCTTGAGGCCGTGACTGGAAAACTGAACCGCGCTGGCTACGATGCCTTCATACAAGCCCTGCGCCACGCCAAAAGCGCGAGCAACCGCAACATCGAGCTCGCACACTGGCTGTTTCACATCCTGCAACAGGAGCGGACCGACCTCAGCCTATCGGTGGATCACTACAAGCTCGACCGCGCGCGGCTGCTGTCGGACCTCGCAGGCGTCATCAACGGCTTCCGCAAGAACGAAACCGACATGCCGGGGGTCGCCAATTCGGTCATCGATATTCTCGACCGGGGCTGGCACTACGCCACGCTGTTCTTCGGCGAGACCCAGATCCGCACCGGCCATCTCCTGGTCGCCGGACTGAAATCGAATGAGCTCCGTCGTGCGCTCAACAACATCTCGCAGGAATTCGCCAAGATAAACGTAGACGCATTGGCCGCGGAGCACCGCGCCGTCTGGGCAGGCTCCGAGGAAGAGACCATGCGTCCGATGGACGGCTCCGGATTGGCCGGTGCCGGTACTGACGGCGCGGACCGGGCAAGTCCCAAGGGAACAACACCGCTCGACCGGTTCTCCCAGGATCTCACCGCCAAGGCCAAGTCGGGCCAGATGGACCCGATCCTCGGTCGAGACGACGAGATCCGCCAATTGATCGATGTGTTGATGCGCCGGCGGCAAAACAATCCAATTCTCACCGGCGAGGCTGGCGTCGGCAAGACCGCCGTGGTCGAGGGATTTGCGCAGCGCATTGCCGCTGGCGAAGTGCCGCCGCCACTGCGCAACGTCAGGCTCTGCGCGCTCGACATCGGCCTGATGCAGGCCGGCGCCTCGATGAAGGGCGAGTTCGAGCAGCGCCTGCGCTCGGTGATCGACGAGGTGCAGAATTCCCCTACCCCCATCATCCTGTTCATCGACGAAGCTCACACGCTGATCGGCGCTGGTGGTGCGGCCGGCACCGGTGACGCGGCCAATCTGCTTAAACCTCCCCTCGCCCGCGGCACGCTGCGTACGATCGCTGCGACCACCTGGGCGGAGTATCGCCAGTACATCGAGAAGGACCCCGCACTCACACGGCGTTTCCAGCCGATCCAGGTCGATGAGCCGGATGTCGCGACCTGCTGCATCATGCTGCGCGGTCTCCTCGGCCCGATGGAGAAGCACCATGGCGTTCGGATTTCGGACGCCGCGATCGTGACCGCGGTCAACCTGTCGCATCGCTACATTCCATCTCGACAGCTGCCGGACAAGGCGGTCAGCCTGCTGGACACAGCCTCGGCACGGGTAGCCATCAGCCAGAGCGCAACGCCGGCCCTGATCGAGGACGCTCGCGTCGCCATAGCGGCTCGCGAGGCCGAACGATCAGCGCTGGTCAGCGACGACGATCTCGGGGACGAGAACGCCGAGCGCATTACCGCAATCGACGGCGACATAGCGGCGCTGAAGGACAAGTTGACCGGCCTGGAGGCCGATTGGGCCAAGGAACAGGAGCTGGTCAAGGACATCCGCAGCATCCGCGAAATCCTCTCCGAGAGTGGAGACGAAGATCGCGCCACGAAACGCGTGGAGTTGCGCGGCAAATTTGAGACACTGGAGGGCATCAATCCGGAAAAGCGGATGATCTATGCCCATGTGGACCAGCAGTCGGTGGCCTCCGTCGTGTCCGACTGGACTGGTATCCCGACCGGCAGAATGATGCGCGACGAAATCGAGACCGTCCTGAAGCTGCCCGAAATCCTCAATCGCCGCGTGGTCGGCCAGTCCCATGGACTGACGATGATTGCCAAGAGAATCGAGACCAGCCGCGCCAAGTTGGACAACCCGTCCAAGCCGATTGGCGTTTTCATGCTGGCCGGACCGTCTGGAGTGGGCAAGACAGAAACTGCCCTTGCGCTTGCCGAAACCCTTTATGGCGGCGAGCAGAACATGATCACGATCAACATGTCGGAGTTCCAGGAGGCGCATACGGTCTCGACCTTGAAGGGAGCACCTCCGGGTTATGTCGGCTATGGTGAAGGCGGTCGGCTCACCGAAGCGGTCCGGCGCAAGCCTTACAGCGTTATCCTGCTCGACGAGGTGGAGAAGGCCCATCCCGACGTCCACGAGATTTTCTTCCAGGTGTTCGATAAGGGCGTCATGGAAGACGGTAACGGTCGGCGAATCGACTTCAAGAACACATTGATCATTCTGACCACAAACGTCGGCACAGATCTCATCATGGGCCTGGCGCGCGATCCAAAGTATCGCAACGAGCCGGAAGAACTCGCCAGGCTGCTGCGGCCCGAATTGCTGAAGGTGTTCCCTGCCGCGTTGCTTGGGCGCATTGTTTCGATCCCCTACTTCCCGCTTTCGGACGAGATGCTTGCCGGCATCGCCAGATTGCAACTCGACCGGATCGGACAGCGCCTGCGCGATAATCACAAGGCTGCCTTCGGCTACGACGACGCAGTCGTCGAGCACATCGTATCCCGTTGCAACGATCCGGACTCCGGCGGGCGGATGATCGATAACATCATCACCAACACGCTGCTGCCCGAACTGTCGCGTGAATTCCTCAGCAAGTCTCTCGCCAAGGAGGAAGTCAAGCAGACGCGCGTCTCGATCGTGAACGACAAGTTTGCATATTCGTGGAACTGATTGCGATGAACATCCAGACCGAGCACCGCCAGCCGACCACCGGTACCACGGCATACGATAAGGTGTATTATCCCGGGCACGTCTACGGACACACTCACCCGAACCACCTGGCGGCAATCGCAACGGTCTATGGCATGCAGCCGGCGGCCGTCGAGCGCTGCCGCGTTCTCGAGCTCGGCTGCGGCGTCGGCGGCAACCTGTTGCCGATGGCCTTTCAATATCCAGACAGCGAGTTCATCGGTATCGATCTGAGCGGCGCTACCATCGAGCGCGGCCAGCGAAATATCGCCGCATTGGGCTTGAGCAACATCAAGCTTCTGCATTGCGACATCATGGATGTCGACGCTGCCTTCGGACAGTTCGACTACATCATCGCGCATGGCGTGTATTCATGGGTACCCCCGAACGTGCGCGAGAAGATGATGAGCATCTTCAAGCAGAACCTGGCACCCCAGGGGCTCTGCTACGTCAGCTATAACGCGCACCCGTTCTCGCATCTCCGCGACATGGTCCGCGACATGATGCGCTATCACACAAGGCACATCACCGGGATGAAGGAAAAAGTGGGACAAGCTCGCGCCATCGTGAAATTTCTCAGCGAAGGATCGAAGTCCAACTCGGTGCACGGTGCAGTCATGCGCGATCAGTGCAACCGCGTCCTCAAGGCTCCGGACGAATTGCTTTTTCACGACGATCTCGATCAGGGCGCGACGGCCTTCCTGTTGCACGAAGTCGTCGAAGACGCCGGCCGGCATGGGCTGCAATATCTGAGCGACTCCGATTTCTCGCGACGCTATCTTGCCGGTTACAGCGAAGAGGTCCGCGCCACGCTGCAACGCTTTCCCGAAAGCGAATTCATGGCGCGCGATCAGTATCAGGACTTCATCGACGGCAACGGGTTTCGGCGTACGTTGCTCTGCCACGAAGGCATCTCCCTTGACCGCCAGGTCGATCTCGACTTCATCACCCGGTTCTATCTGCTGAGCTCCACCAGCCCACGTCGCCCCGACGTCTGCCTAACCGACGAGTCCGAGATGGAATTTGAGACTCAGGACGGCAGCCGAGTAACGGTGACCAAGCCGCTCCTGAAGGCTGCGCATCTTTGTCTCGGCCGGGCCTGGCCGCGCGCACTCTCATTCACTGAACTGCTCGATGGCGCCCGGACGCTGCTCGAGGGCCGGCAAACAGGCGATGACCAACGGATATTGACGGAAGCGCTATATATCCTGGCATGTAGCGGAGAGATTTCCTTTCTGAGATCACCGCCCTTTCTGGTGAAGGAAGCCACTGATCACCCGCAGGCGAGCCTGCTCGCCCGCAGACAAGCGCAGACCGGCCCGCTGGTCACCAATCCGCTCCACCAGACCGTACAGTTGGAGGACGACAGGATGCGCCAGTTCCTGCAGTTGCTCGACGGCTCTCGGACGATCGGGCAAATCGCGGCCGAAATGACTGAACTCTTCGGACCAACCATCCAGGTCAAACAAGTGGATGATGCCGGGCAGCCCGCCGAGCCGTTGCTGCTCTCGACCCGAGACAGCGTTGACCGTTCACTGGCGACGGTCGGAAAGCTGGGTTTGCTGGTGGCCTGACGCTTTCAACGGCGTCGACCTCGGTAAGGAACTGGCGGCACCGGGGCCGGCCCGCCAGTTTGTGGAGCGGACGCAGCCCCGTCCCCTCAGCCGTCGTGGGTGTATTGTTGGCCGAGCAGCCATCCGGTGAGAATGCCGCCGGGTCCGCTGGCATAGACCGAATTAAGGCCCACACCGGCGCGCAGCATCCGCCATTCATGTTCGCCGACCCAGGGAATGCCGGGATCACCCTTCTGATATTGCGACAGCAGCGTTCGGGCGACCTCTGCGGCATTGCCGTAAATCGGGCCGTTCGCCCAGCGGGGTCGCGGCAGGCCTGTCATGCGGCAATAGAGCGCAGTGCAGACATAGGCGGACGCCTCCTCCGCATTGGCGTCAAGGCCGGTGCGCAGCAGATCGTAAGCCGCATGCAAGGCCTCATGGACGATATAGGCTTCGTCCATCCGCCCCGTCGCCGACACGACCTCCAGCGTATTCGCCGCGACGACGGTACCATCCGCTCGTGTTCGCTCGACATCGTTATATTGTGCCGCAACCCCTGCCGCGAGGTCCGTCGGAACTCTGACGCTGACCTGTCCCAACCGGATCGCGCGTGCGACGTGATGGAACGTTTGCGGTGCAATCGTCACGTGGCTGCCACGGATCGGAAACCGGAAGCGCATGCGCGCGACCGCCGGGCCGTTGAGCACGTCTAGCACCCTGCTCCGAAGTGACATCAGATCGTCCTTGCTCTTTACATTGCTCCACGAATGGTGGTCGGCCTTTCCGGTTGGGAGGTTCAGTTGAACCCGGCTCCGTCCGGACCAGACCAATCAGAGACTGGCTTTGACTCGAAGGGCGGCCCCGTGACGACGACCGATCCGACCACGACCGACACCTACCGGAAGATCGCCGCGCGGCTAACTATGCTTCGGCCGCAGATCGATCTGTCGAAATATTTCGCCGGGCCGAATCCCAATGTCCGCCTCTATGACGAGAAGGCCTATATCCGACGTCAACTGGAGAAGTACGGCGTGGCGGCCGCGACGAGCACGCTCGACGGCGTCACGTTTCTGCCGAAGGATTGGGAAGACCTGATCAAGGTGCTGCGGATTGCCAAGACGTCGGACGGATTCGACGCCTTCGCCGAAGGGAAAAGCCCGGAGAAGCCGTCGCATTGGGCCCTCGATCTGTCGATGGCAGCCACAATCGGCACCGGATTTCGGGAGATCTGGCGCCCAAAGCTATCCGACCGGCCGCTCTCGACGCGAGACCTTCCGGGCCGGCACGGCTTCGGGCTCGGGCGCGGCCGAGGGCAATGGAGCGACGACTATAGTGCGCAATTCGGCAAGGACCCGCAGCCGCAAGACATCACGTCGCTGCATTTCGCAGTAGCGCCCGACCGGGTCAACGTTCACATCGACGAGACGGGCTTCGTGTTCGAGGGCGCAGACGGCGCCCTCACGGTCGGACCAAATTTCGGACACCACGCCGTCAATGAACTGTTCTGGAAGAGCAACCCTCACCTGCCGCGCTGGGCGATCGATCACATCGACCTGATCCTGCCGAACAGCGCCAACGATTTTTCGCGATTTGGCGTTTCGCTCGACATATTTCAACGAAAGAACTTTCGCGTTACGGTCACGGGGTCCTGCGGAATTTTCGGCGGATTCGAGTGCTCGGGAACGTTGAGCGTCAGTGGGACGCACGATCTGCTGGGCTCCAAGCCGAGAGGCGAGCGCTGACGTTCCGCCACTGACAACGACCACATTGCTGGTGATCAGTCATGCCGCAATTGAAAGACAAAGTCGGTAGGTTCGCCGCGACGGGTCGCAGCTGCCAGAACTGGAAACAAGACCAGGAGCTGGTCATTTCGCTGCTCAACAAGATCGCCATTTCCGACGGAGGCGCCGAGACCACGCTCAAACCGCAATTGGTCGTGACCGGTCATGCCAGCGACAGCCTCTACAGCTCGATTCTGTATTTCCAGCAGAAAAACTTCCCGGGCACGCCCGACGGCTATATTCGGCCTGGCGGGCCAACATTCAGCCGGCTCGTTGACCTCGCGACAAAGACGGCCGCCAAGCCTTCCCCTCCAAAGGGTCAATGGGATGCGATCTCTACGCCATCCGTCGATGCCGCACTTCGTAAGGGTTTGCTCGACGATTCCAAGCTGGATTACGCGGAAGTGGTCGATATCATCAGGGCGACCGTCGCGGACGGCACGGTCACTTCATTCGAGCTGGACGACCTGACCACCATTGCGAGCACCTCCAGAACGCTATCTCCGACTTCGAAAAAGCTCATCACGCTCTTCGTCGGCGACGAAAAGAAGAAGTGGCTTGGGGTTGGACCGTATGACCTCAATTCGGATCAAAAGAAGCTCGCCGCGGAGATGGTCTGCGATTTCCTCAAGAATACGAGGACCACGTTCTTTCCGAAGCTCGACCCGCACCGCGTCGGGATCGGGATTCTCAGGCGCATTGCGAAGCCGAGCCTCATCGATCAGGACCAGGCGAGCATGTGTGGCCCCTCCGCGTTGATGTTCAGCTACGCGTCCGACAAGCCGGGGCAGTATGCGCGGTTCGCCATCGACCTGTATCAGAAGGGGCAGGCGAGCCTCGGCCGCCTGCTGATCAAGCCGGGAAAGGACGTGAAGAACTACACGCCGCCCTACTCGCTGGACCACGTCGATTGGCTGACATGCGCCTCCATCCGCGACTCCGAAAACTGGTTCCTCGATTTTGACGACACCGGCAGAATAAGCGACGTCGCGGGGATCACGCTGCCGAGCGAAATGGAGCAATGGTTCCGCAAGGCGGGATACCGCGACGTGCGCGAGGAGACCAATCTGAAATTCAGCAAGGGCATCGACAGCGTCAACGAAGCCAACGCCCTGCTCGCCGGCGGATATCGCGTATGCCTTTTCATAAGCGCCAACCTGATCGAGTATGACGACCAGTCGGATGAAGGCTCCGTGTTGACGAGGCACTGGGTCGTCTTGCGTGACAAGATACAAGTGTCGAACGGAAACGTGACGACAACGATCTTCACATGGGGCAAGGGAGATTACGCGATCCCGCACCCGAGCAAAGGAGGCGCTCTGAAGCCCCTCCCCATTGGGGACTTCGTTATGAATTATTACGGCTACGTTGCCGCCAAACCGTAACTGGCCCTCGCCGGTATCCGCGGTCTGCCGAGACGATTCCCTCAGTCGTCCCAGCCTCTACAGGTGACATCGGCTTCGCAGCGCAGCGCGGCGTTAGGCTTGCGGATCGACGGCCTTGGTCGACAGCTTCCGGCCCGCGTGACGAGCCAATCGCCCCATGCATGTGGGGATCAGTCTTGCCGGGATCAGGAAAGGCGTTCTCGCAGCGTAGGCGTCATATTCGGGGAAAGCCAGCCGGAGAATCCGCTCTTCGTTGATCATGCGCCGGCATTGAATCGTCACAATCACAATCGCGATGAGCGCGGCGAGCGGTGAAAGCACCTGGAGTGTCACGCCGATCAGGGCAACCATCTCACAGAGGTAGAGGGGATGCCGGACGATTCGGTAAGGCCCGTTCGTCACAAGGCGCCTTGCCTCGGCCAGAATGCTGAAGGATTTGCCCAACCAGCGAAGGACCACAATACACAGTGAGGTCGCCACCAGGATCAGTGCCGTGGACAGGATCGACCAGATCGGACCGAGCTCCGCCTTTGGAAGGAACGCGAGCGCGACGCTTAGGAAAGTGCCCAACAGGGCTGATATCCGCGTCTCAATGCCCTTCGACTTCATGATGGGGACCAGGCGGGTCATGGTCGTCACTGCCACCAGGCCGAGAAAAAGCACGTTTGCCATGTGGGCAGCGATCATCAGCAGCTTGGCAAAGCTGTCCAACGGGAACAGGTACGGGATGCCAACGGCGCCGACAACAGCAGACCCGCCGTAGATGATCATCACTGCGGTTCTCGCGGTCCAGTCCAGCCAGGGATTGACGCCCAAATTGGCGCTCCCGTTGCTGGCTGTCGCGGAGTTTGCCTGGCTGAGCTTTACGTCAGTCACAGCACTGATCTCGCCCGTTCGAAAATCGCGATTACTAAAGGCCACGCCCCTGCGAAGGTCAATCGGCCTGGCCAGGGCACGCCATCTTGCCAACCAGGTTCCACTTTCCGCATATGCCTTTGCGGATCATCGACATTTGATTGAACCGTTTCGGTCGTGACCGCACATATCTAGACATTCATTTGAACAGTAGCATTGCCATGCGCACACGCTGCTTTGTAAAACTGCGACAAATTTGCTTCTTTCTTATCGTGCTGCTGTTCTGTCAGCCGGCATCGGCTGCAAACCGTGTCGCCCTCGTTATTGGCAATTCTTCATACAAGAACGCCGCGCCCCTTTCGAACCCGGTCAACGACGCCCAGATTGTCGAGGCGACACTGAAGAATGCGGGTTTTGACGTGGTTCAAACTCGACTGGATCTTCAGGCGGTCGAGATGCGACGTACGCTGCGCGATTTTGCCGACCAGTCTCGCGACGCGGATGTTGCTGTCGTCTACTATGCTGGTCACGGCATCGAGATCGAAGGTACGAACTATCTGATCCCGGTCGATGCCACCCTCGAGCGCGATACGGACGTCTATGACGAGGCGTTTTCGCTCGATCGGGTCCTGCTGGCCGTTGAACCGGCAAGGCAACTGCGGCTTGTGATTCTCGACGCTTGCCGCAACAATCCTTTCTCCGACAAAATGAAGCGAACGGTTGGCTCGCGCGCGATCAGCCGCGGCCTTGCCCGCATTGAGCCCGCGACATCGAATACGCTCGTGGCCTTCGCCGCCAAGGCGGGCTCGACGGCGTCGGACGGCAACAGCAAGAACAGTCCGTACGCATCCGCACTGGTGAAGTATATCGGAACTCCCGGCCTGGATTTGCGCAGGGTGTTCGGTTTCGTCCGCGACGACGTGATGAAAGCAACAGGTAATCGGCAGGAGCCGTACGTCTACGGCACCCTTGGCGGCGACGATGTGCCGCTGGTGCCGGCCAAGGAAGTTGCGAAGGAAGCTGCCAAGCAAACTGCCAGGGAAGTTGCCCGGGAAGCCGTCCCAGCGCCAACGCCGCGGTCCGAAATGCGGTATGACTACGAACTCGCGCTGCAGGTCGGCAACAAGGATGCATTGACCTTTTTCATCGCCCAGTATCCTGACAGTTACTACGCAAATCTGGCAAAGCTTCAGCTCGCCAAAGTTGATGCGGAGGAGAAGCGAGCCGCGGCGGCCGAAAAAGCGCGTCAGGCGGCGCAGGAACAGGCCCGGCTCGTCAACCAGGGCGCTCAACAGACGCAACTCGCCAAGGCGGCCTCGGACCTGAAAGCAGCACAGGAAGCTCGGGCGGCCGCTGAGGCAGCCAAGGACGTCGCGCAACAACAAGCGGCTCAGGCCGAACAGAAGCGTCTCGCGGCCGAGAGCGCCGCGACCGCCGCTAAGGGCACCGCGCCGGCGGCTCCCTCCGCGCCAGACCAACCGCGAGAGACGAACGCAAATGCGGGTCCCAAGGTGGCCGCGCTGCCCAGTCCGCAGGCAACCGTGCAGCCAACAGCACCAGCCGCGGTTGCCAAATTGCTACAGACCGAATTGCGCCGGGTTGGTTGCTTCACAGGATCGCCCAGCGGGGAATGGGACACGGAATCGCGGCGCTCGCTGGAGATGTTCAACCGGAACGCCGGCACCAAGTTCGACGCAAAAGCCGCAAACGCCGATGCGCTTGACGCGATCAAGCTCAAAACGGCGCGAGTTTGTCCCTTGATTTGCGGATCCGGCCTTAAGCGAGACGGCGATCGCTGTGTCAAGATTACCTGTGCCGCAGGTTACTTCCTCAATGACGACGACGAATGCGAGAGGCGCAAGGCACGTCATGCCCCGTCCGCCAGGCTCGAGCGCAGGGGCGCTGATCGCGAGGCGGAGGTTCTGGCAAGACCCGCACGGCCGAAGGCGGAGGCCAACGCAGGCAGACGGGGCGACGGCGGAATGCCCTTCATGCCCTTCTTCTTTCCCTGACGGGTCTGTTGCCGCAATCGGTTGCACGTTCATCCGGCGGTCAGCGCGCTGGAACGTGATGTTGGAGACGGAATTCTTCTCGGCCACGTGCCCGAGCTCGTCGCCGAAGGCCGCGGCGTCGGCATCGTCGATCCGGTGGCGAGCAAGCCGTTCACCGAGGGCCTCGCCATCCGCCCGTTCAACCCGAAGATCCGGTACCAGATCGCGATCCTCTCTCCCCGACGCATGAAGCGCCGTCCCGGATGGCGCAGGATTTCGCCAAACTGCTGCGGCGCATCTTGCGGGCGTGAACTTCGCGCTCGAGGCCGGCGCCAGCGCTTTCTATCGAGCGATCTGCGCGTTCACTGACAAACCAGCACGGGGGTCTTCGCCTGCGTCAGCACCTTGTTTGTCACGCTGCCGATCAGAACTGCGGAGAGTCCGCTGCGTCCATGCGATGACATGACAATAAGGTCGCAGCCTTTGTCCTTGGCCGCTGCGATGATGGCCTGATGCGGTTGCCCGCTCTCCGCTTGGATCGTCTCGCAGGAGACACCGGCCTCCCTGGCCGTACGAGCCGCGCCATCCAGCGCGCTGGCGGCCTGTTCCTTGCGTATCGCAGCATATCCGGCGAGCACCTCACGGTACCGTGCCCCTAGCTCTGAAAGGGGCTCCAGGACAAAGATCACCGATACCTTGGCTCCGAGGGATTTCGCGAGCGCTACCCCATGCGCGACTCCATGCTCCGCCAGTTCCGACCCATCTGTCGGAATGAGAATATGCCGGTACATGCTTCACCTCCCGATTATCTGCATGACGCGTCGCTGCCTTCCGAACGAAAGCTGAACTCCCGCTTCGAATGCGGTCTTGAGATACTGTCGCTGAGCGCCGCGGTTCGGATGTCTGCCGTTGATCCGGAAGAGAACGCCTCGGTCGCCAGAAACCATGCATGCATGCTTGCGCCTTGATCTAGATCATGGCGGCCCCAGGACTCTCGTCACGAAATCACGATGGTGACGGCCGAACGCTTCCTTTCCCGCGATAATGCGCAGGCATCGGGCGATCCTCGCATCGCAAAAGGAGCACGCTGATGTGGGTGCTGATGTATGTGTTCTCCTATTCGGTCAGCCCGGCCGCTACGATCGACAAGGCCGAATGGAGGCTGCTCCCGACCGTGGTGTTCCAGGAATTCACAAGCGAGGAGCGATGCAGGGCGGCCAAGGCCACACTTGAAGGCAGCCTCAAAGACGCCGGCGCGAAGCTAAGGAGCGGCCTGGAAGACCTGAAAAGCGTTGGCAAGGCCGACCCGGCACAGATCATCATTGCTTACAATGTGGAATGCCTTCCCAAATAACGTTCCAGATGGCGCGATCGTCCACGGCGGCCGAGCTTCGGCAAAGCCGGCCATGCAGGCCCACCTCTCGGCCTGGCTCTAATCGTCCTCATCCTCGGGTTCGTCGTCATGCTCGATTGCGTCTCGCATGCCCCGCATGACGGCAAACGATACGAAGGCCATTCTCCTCTTCTGATCGTCGCTCAACGTCTTGTAGAGCGGCTCCCAGGCATCCGCGAGCTTCTTGAGATCAGTCCCGCGTTGAATGAGCCGATCGGCCCGTCGCTGCATGAGTTCAACCGGACTGCCGTCGCCGAGGGCGCCCGTCGGGCCTTTCTCGTGCAATTCGGCTATCCGCTCCAATCGGACTTGCCGATTCTTCGCTCGCGCGCGGATGGCATCCTCGATGGCCGGCCAGTATTTCTCTTGGTCGGGCGTCAATTGCAGGGCGGCCTTGACGATGCCGACGCGCATATCCGTCAAGGCTTTCAGGTCGGCGGCGCTGGGTTGTGCTGCTCCGGCAGTCGGAGATGTCTCCGCTGCGCAAGTGAGAGACGACGTTGTGAGCAAAAGTGCAATCGCTGCGGCAGCTGTAATCCTTGTCATTACAAACTCCTGGGCTGCTTCTCATTGATGTCGCCGAGAAGAAGCGCACAACCGGATCGGCCGCGGGTTGATCTAGGTCAAATGGCACGGAATCGGAAATATGGACACGATCGTTCAGGAAATGCCGCGCGCCTCCGGACGGGTTGGTCCAGCCTGGGCTATCACCGGCGAAACAGTGACGTCGGATTGAGCTAGATCAAGATGGGCCGCCCGTGGCGCTCGGAAATTGCTGCCGAACCGGCTTCGATCGGACGATCTCATGCACCTTCTGCTCAAGGAAATTCGACATAATCCACTGCTTTGGATGTTGATCTTCGTGCCGATCGTGCTGGTGGTCGAAACCACAGCTCCGTCCGCCCACACAGCTCTGTTTGTACTCGCTGTCCTCGCCATCGTGCCATTGGCTGCCCTTCTCAGCCACGCGACGGAGAGCTTCGCGCAAAAGACCGGCGATGCAATCGGAGGCCTGCTCAACGCAACCCTCGGAAATCTGACCGAACTGATCATCGCGATCGCCGCGCTTCATGCCGGAGAATACATGCTGGTCAAGGCATCTATCGCTGGCGCCATTGTCACCAACTCACTTTTCATGCTCGGCGCATCATTTCTGCTCGGTGGGCTCCGCCATCACGTTCAGGAGTATAATCGGGCCGGCGGAAGGATGTACGCAGCGCTGCTGCTGATGGCCACGATTGCGCTGCTTGCTCCCGCAGCCGTCGCCGATCTTGATCCGGCACGCGGCGAAGCGATGGCGCAGCATCTGAGCACAGGCCTCGCTGTGTTGCTGATATGTGCCTACGGGCTCGGCCTGCTGTTCTCGCTCAAGACCCACAAGGAGCTGTTCGCAAGCGAGGAGCATGGCGACGAGAGTGACGACGCCGGCTGGCCGATCGGACTGGCTGTGAGCACACTCATCGCGGTCACGGTGCTGGTTGCCCTGGTCAGTGAAATATTCGTGAGTTCGGTGCAGAAAGCAGGCGAGACGCTCGGATTGAGCCCGGCGTTCGTCGGTTTCATCATCGTCGCGCTGGTCGGCGCTGCGGCAGAAATGGCGGTCGCATTTTCTGCGGCGCGCAAGAACCGGCTCGATATGAGCGTCAGCATCGCGCTCGGAAGCGCCTCTCAAATTGCGCTGTTTGTTGCGCCGGCACTGGTTCTTCTAAGCTACGTCATCGGTCCGAAGCCAATGGACCTGCAGTTCTGGCCGGGCGCCGTGACGATGGTCATGATCGCCTCCGTGACCTCCTGCTTCATCACCAACAGCGGACGGTCGGCATGGTTTATCGGCGCCCTGCTTGTCCTCATCTACGCGATTTTTGCCATGACGTTGTACATGGTGCCGCCGGGATCGCACGCTCCGGTTTGACCAACAGCGAGCTGCCTGATCGCGATTGTGTCTGGGCCGATCGGCCAGATCAGTATTGATACTGGGACTGCGGGCAGACCATTTGACCGTTCTGATCGTAATAGCAGCCCTGGTTTCTGTAATAGCCGTAGCTGCCATAGTATGCGCCGGCAGCGGTCGCGGCGCCGACGGCAGCAGCACCATAACCCCAGCCGGGGCGATAGTAACCTCTGCCATATCCGGGATAGCCGGCGACCGGGCGGCCAGGGCGACCTGCAATCGGCCGGCCCGGATAGCCCGGACGGCCGGCGATCGGGTGTGACGGCCGCGGGCGGCCGGCAACGCGATATCCTCCACCATGAACCCTTCCGCCACCTACATGCACACCACCGCCACGCATCCCGCCACCGTGAAACCCACCTCCGCCGCCGCGGACTCCGCCGCCTCCTCCACGACGGGCATAGGCATCATCGGGAAACACGCAGACAGCAACGAGAAGCAGAACTGCCGAAGCGGCGAGGATCCAACGAAGCATGGCGCGCCCTTTCTCTAACGAACGATTTGGCGAACGACGAAGCTGCGGCGCTTTGGCGCCGCGAGATTGATGTAGATCAACGGAATGCAATCGCGCCGGAATAAAACTCGCCCCGCCGTGGCGCTTTCGAACGTCAGGTGTTTCCCGGCTCTCGGAACCGCAAGCAATGTTCCTTTGGCACGATTTGCACTTTGGCGGCGACATGCGGCAATGGGGAGTGGTTCGGGGATAGTGACGTTCTGGCCGTGATTTCTCCAACTTCCTTCGCTTGGCCGTGTTCACGTGAAGGGCAGGATCGCCTCAGGGCGAGGATGAACGTGCTGAAAACGGATGCGACGTGTGCGAGCTGTGGCGCAGGTTTCCGCCGGCTGGAGCTATGGTCAGAGCCCGGCGCCAAGGGTGAGTATCGCTGCCCCGTTTGCGATTACTTGCTCGAGGCATTTGATGGCACCAACCTGATCGCCTATCGGCTTACGATTCAACCGATCAGCGCGCTGGACGGCCCAACGGTGCGGTTCAGCATTCGACGATAACTCGGTGATTGGTTAGCGTCTGAGCGCAATTGGTCGCGATCGTGTGCTGCCCACATCGGGCAGCGCCACAAAAGGCGGGGCATAGATGACATCGATTTCCCATTCAGAGGTCCTGAACACGCGGCCGGTACCCAAGGCCAAAACGCGAAACCTTTCGCTCGACCGTGCCCGCACCTTCCTGACGCTGATTGTGCTGCTGCATCACGCTGTCATCCCCTACACATATTACGGTCACACCGACCCGAGGTCGTTCTTCGGCTTCGACATGATCGTCCTCGCCACGGACAGTTTCTTCATGGCGATGTTCTTTTTCCTGTCGGGGCTGTTCGTGTGGCCCGGCATCGCTCGAAAAGGACCTGTTAGCTATCTGGCGGATCGCCTGCTTCGGCTTGGCCTGCCATTCTTGATCTGTGCATTCACGGTCATTCCGCTCGCCTATTACGCCATCTCGTTGCGACACCATCCCGAAATCGGCTTTGCGGAGTTCTGGTGGACGACGATCACGAAAGGCCCGTGGCCGAGTGGACCGATCTGGTTCCTTTGGGTGCTGTTTTCTTTCGATATGGTTGCGTGCCTGCTGTACCGGCTGTCACCCAACATGCTCGATCCGATCAATCGCCTCTCGCTGTATGGTCGCCGTCGGCCCGCCGTGTTCTTCGCGGTCATGCTTGCCGTAACCGCTGCGTTCTACATTCCCGGGCGGATTCACTTCGGCGCCGGCAGCTGGTTCGAGTTCGGGCCGTTCTCGGTGCAGCAGGGGCGCGTGCTGCTCTATGCAAGCTACTTCTTTTTCGGTGCCGGCATCGGCCTCGCGAATATGGATCGCGGGCTGCTCGCAGCTGACGGCCGGATGGCGAAGGTCAGCTGGGACTGGATGATACTGACGATCGTTCCGTATTACCTCATGTGGGTGCTGATCTCCATCAAGCGCGAAAATCTGGGGAATCCGGCAGACTTGCCGGACTGGTATGAGGGGGCCTATGCCGTCTGCTTCACCGTCTTCAGCGTCGCCATCCTGTTCCTGATCCTGGCCTACTTCCTGAGGTTCGCCCAGTCAGGCAAAAGCGTTCTCGATCTGATGCAGGCTGACGCCTACGGCATGTTCCTGGTGCACTATCCGATCGCGCTATGGCTGCAGTATTGGCTGTTCGACTTCAATCTGCCGGCGACCGTGAAAGCACCGATCGGATTCTTCCTGACGGTTTTGGCGAGTTGGGCGATCACGCGCGCACTGCGGCAAATCCCGGGAGCGACGAAGGTGCTGTGAGAACCGCAAAAAATACCTGACGAAAGGTCGACCGAACGGAAATGTTCTCGATGCTCCCGTGGGCTCGAAAATCTGGGTCTGTTTCGTCATGCCCTTGGCAACGACGGCATCGAGCGCCCTGAATTTGCCATGTACGGCCAGCGCGTGCGGGCGCCAAACGCACAGCCGATTGGACATTTCCCTGGGTCTGCGGCGGATGTACCGAGCCGACTTACAAGGATTGGTGATAGTGTCGTTTCGATCGGCATTTGTGACCGGTCGGGAAGCTGAAGGATGCCACAGCACAAGCCCTGTCGATCGTGACGCAGACACAGCTAGGCTGGAGAGGATGCCAAGATGATCACGATTCCTCAACTGACCGCACAAGCCCTTGGCTCATTTCTTGCCAAGGAAACTGAAGGCCGTTTCCGCTCCTCACATTCCGATTTGACGAAGCTGCTGCCCTTTGCCGCCAGGCTGACACTGGAATGCATCGGTAACAGCGATGCACTCTATCACGACATCGAACACACCATGCTGGTGACCCTGGTCGGGAACGATATCTTGGCCGGAAGGGCGCTGCAGCGAACCACCACGGCCGACGACTACGCGAACTTCATTCTGGCCTGCCTTGCCCACGACATCGGATACGTCCGCGGCATCGTCGAGGGCGACGAGGATGACGCGTATGTCGCGGACCTCAGCGGCCGCACCGTCCAGTTGCCGGTTGGATCGTCCGACGCCGCGCTTGCGCCCTACCATGTCGACCGCTCAAAACTGTTTGTGATTGAGCGGTTCGATGCCGTGGAGGAAGTCGATGCGGCCCGAATTGCCCGGGCAATCGAGTACACCCGCTTCCCCTATGCGACGACACCAAACATCGACACGGACGATCTCAACGAGGAGGAAGGGTTACTGTTGCGCGCCGCCGATCTGATCGGCCAACTCGGCGACCCCCATTACATGCGAAAGTCAAATGCGCTTTTCCACGAGTTCGAGGAAATCGGGCTGAACAAGAAGCTCGGCTACGCGACACCCGCCGATATCGTCTATAAATTCCCGCAGTTTTACTGGACCAATGTCGCACCACAGATCCAGCTTGCGATCCGCTATCTTAATGTGACCTCCAGCGGTCGCCAATGGATCGCCAACCTTCACAGCAACGTCTTCCGGGCTGAACGCGAGGTCAATCTCTCCGGGCCCCAGAGATAATCCCCTTTCCTGGTAGACGATGACGTCTGAGCGCGATTGGTCGGGCCCGTCTGCTGCCCACATCGGACAACGCCACAGCTTCGCGGATACAGCCCGCCTTCGCCCTCCGGGCTTCGGCAGCAGCTTTCGCTCGCTTCGCTACGATGGAGATTTGCTGGCTTGCCCAGCTGGTGCTCGCGAAGCGAGTAACATCCGCGGACAGAGCCCGCCTTCGCCCTCCGCGCTACGGCGCGGCAGCCTTCGCTCACTTCGCTACGCTGGAGGTTGCTGGCTTGCCTAGCCGTAGCTCGCGAAGCGAGCGAAGGCTGGTGGGGGAGGCAGGACTCGAACCTGCGAAGCCATGAGGCGGCTGATTTACAGTCAGCTCCCTTTGCCACTCGGGACACTCCCCCGTCCAACAGCATCAGAACCGGCCGCGCGAGTGGCGGCGGACCGGGTCATCGAAATGACGCTGATAACCGGCCGACCCGAAGCGGGTGCGCGGTCGGGCGCGTTTATGGGCGAAGGCGGTCCCCAAAGTCAACCAAGCCGGCCGTCTATTTGGCATACTTTTGCGGGCTGGCGCGATCTCTGTTCCAAAGAAGCAAAAGCGGGGGCTAGATTCTTGTTTTTGACGCGTTTTCTTCACGCGAACCGGTCCCCACTTCGCTCGAAAACGCTGTGTAAATTGCCAATATTCGGGAGCCGTGACACAAGCCTCACATGAGCGATCGCGACCGCAAACCCAATTTCCGAGGCAAGGGCGGTAAACCCTTCCAAAAAGGGGCAAAATTCGCCCGTCCGCCGGCCTGGCGGGACCGCGAATCCGGTTCCGACGGGCCGGTGATTCTGTATGGCTGGCACACGGTGGCGGCGGCCCTGGCCAACCCGGACCGCCAGATCCGCAAGCTTTACCTCACCGAGAACGCGGCAAGGCGGCTCGCCGAGGAAAACATCGCGACCCGCGTCACCCCGGAGATCGTCCGTCCCGGCGACATCGACCGGCGCCTCACCCCCGATGCCGTGCATCAGGGCCTTTTGGCGGAGGCCGATCCCCTGCCCTCGCCCGATATCGACTCGCTGGCGCTGGAGGGCATCGTGCTGGTGCTCGACCAGATCACCGATCCGCACAATGTCGGCGCCATCCTGCGTTCGGCCGCGGCATTCGCGGTCAAGGCGATCGTCACCACCGCCCGCCACAGCCCGGAGGCGACCGGCGTACTGGCGAAATCCGCCTCCGGCGCGCTCGAGCTGGTGCCGATGGTCACGGTACAGAATCTGGCGCGCGCGCTGAACGAATTGAACGAGCGCGGCTTCCAGACCGTCGGCCTCGACAGCGAGGGCTCGGAGGATCTCGGCAAGGTTCAGCTGCAGGCGCCGCTCGCGCTGGTGCTCGGTGCCGAAGGCAAGGGCTTGCGGCAATTGACGCGCGAGACCTGCCGCGTCGTCGCCCGCCTCGATATGCCCGGCGAGATCAAGAGCCTCAACGTCTCGAACGCCGCCGTGCTCGCGCTCTATATCGGCGCCAGCCGGCTCGGGCTGATGTAATAGCAGCGCCCGCTCGCGAGATGCGAACGGGCGCTGATGTCTTCGACAGATCGCTCGCGCGTTTTCGAGCGAAGTGGGTACCGGTTCGCGTGAAGAAAACGCGCAAAACTAGAATCTGGAGCTCCGCTCCGATTCAATCGGAGCGGAAACGGCTCCGGATCAGTAGTAGCGGCGCAGCACGCGGTGGCCGTAGTGATAGGCCGGCGCGCGATGCGCGTAGCCGTAGCGATAGCCATAGTGCGACGACCGATAGTGATGACGGTAGCCGTAGTGGCGATAGCCATAGCCGTACGGGCGACCATAGCCCTCGCGATAATACGGACGCGGCGCCCAGTTGCCCGGACCGGTGTAGGTCGGGCCCTGGTTGACGTAATAGTACTGCTGCGCCGCGCTGGGATAGGCGGCATCCGGGTCGGGCAGACGTTCGACCGCGCCGTAACCGCCATAGCCATAGCCGCCGCAACCGCCGCAGCCGTAATTCACGACGGGCGCGGAATAGCCGCACGGGTTGAAGCCGCACGCCATTGCGGGCGCGGTCACCATGACGGCCACCGCCGCAATCAGTCCTTTGATCAATTGACGCATTACTCTCTCCTGGTGGTCTCGTTGTCGTCGCGTAGCTCTTGATGGCTATGAAAGATCCCCGTTTGCGGGGCTCCCGATTTAGTGGCCTCTCGGTCGCAGTGGCCGCGGCACCGGTCCCGGAAGCCGCTGCGGCCCGTTGAATTGCGGCGCGTAGATCACCGGCGGCGGATCGACCGGCACGTTGGATTGCGCCGGCAGCGGCGCGGAATGCGCCGACCATGATTCATGATAGCTCTCGGCCGGCTGGGGCAGCCGGCGGTTGGCCGGCGGCTCGATCTCGAGCCGGCCGTAACCCGGCATGCGGCCGAGGCTCGGATAATAGTGGCCGACATTCGGCACCGGATCGATCGGGCGGCCGCCATAGACGGTCGGCACCATCGAGTCGTTGCGGGCAAGGCCCATCGCGCTTTCGACCACCGCGTAGGAGGCGTCGACACCGTTGATGATGATGGGCACGCCGGGGCGGTTGGGCACGACGATGTCGAAGCCGCCGCCGGCCAGCGCCGTCGAGGTCATCGCAGCCAATATCGTCAGCGCAAGACTTACGCGCATGTCACCCAGCGTCCCGAATTGTTCCATCCGCAGCCTAATCCAAGCCCTTGGCGGAAGGGTTAAGGACGCGGGCCAAACTTCCGGTAAGCCTAACGCGTAAGCATCGGCATTCGCTCAATGCGGCGACGCGGGATCAGAAATCGTTAACGGCCACTGCATGATCCGGAAAAGTGCGAAGCGGTTTTCCGGAAAGATCATGCTCAAACCAAGAGCTAAGGCGGCGTCGACGGATCAGGTGAATGCGTTCTCGACGATCGAATGGATCCCGATCGCGATCGTGACCGCGCCGACCGCAATTTGCAGCCCGCGATTGGCCCAGGTCAGCCAGCGCGCCGAGGCCGCCAGCGGCACCGCGATCACGCTCGACAGCACGCCCATGCCGATCATCGAGCCGACGCCGAACAGGGCGACATAGCCAAGCCCGGTCACCGGGTTTGGGGCCTGCGACACCGTCAGCACCAGGAGCGCCGCGGAGCCCGCCATGCCGTGCATCAGGCCGACCAGCAGCGTGCGCCAGCGGAAACCGTGCGCGTGGCTGTGTGCGGCGCGGGCATGCGGCAAGAATTCACCGGCGTGGCTGTGGGCGTGAAAATGCGCGGTGCCGTCGCCATGCGAATGGGTGTGGAAGTGCACGCGGTCGCGCCACAGCCGCCACCACAGATGCGCGCCGAGGCCGACCAGCATGACGCCGACCGCGGTCTCGATCGGCTGCGCGACCGTCTCGGGGATTGCCCGCCCGAGCAGGATCGCGGCACCGGCAAAGATGAACAATGTCATGGTGTGGCCGAGGCCCCAGGTCAGGCCGTGCTTGACGATGTCGCCGACATGGGTCCGGCGTGCCGCAATGCTCGATACCGCCGCGATGTGATCGGGCTCCAGCGCGTGCTGCATGCCGAGCAGAAAGCCAAGACTCAAGATTCCGAACATCAATCCCCCGCGCCCGCGCCGATATCAGATCGACCACGTCTGTACCTGCAATTCTCGTCAAACAGAGGCATGATCCGGAACGCATCATGCGCGAGAGTTGCGGAACTTCACACTGGTTTGAACGCAGGGCACGGCCGCGCCGGAACAGGCGCCGCGCAGCGAGATTAGCCCTCACCACGACGAGAGGAGATATCGCATGACACAACTGAATATCCTCGGCGCAGCAGCCCTGCTCGCATCAGTGCTGGCCAGCCCCGCGATGGCGCAGCAGACCATCGGCACTGCCGCCCGTTGCTCGAATGCCTGGCCGGACGCCCGATGCGAGAGGATCGCGCCTGGCACCACCGCCACCACCACTCGCGACCGCACCTACCGGCGGGACCGCGACTGGCAGGGTAGCTACAATCGGTATGACCCCGGGCCTGCCGGCGTCGCAGCCGGCGTGGTCGGCGGCGCGGTCGGCACGGCGGCTGCGATCGCCACCGCCCCGTTCGGCGGCCCCGAATACGCCCGCACCCCGATCGGCGGCGAGGAATATGCCCGGCAGAACGGCTTCGTCTGCACCCCCGGCACCTGGTTCCGCGGCAGCGACGGCCTCCAGCATCCCTGCCAGTAGCTCACGCAAAGCGCTGACGGCGCAAAAGGCGGCCTTCGGGCCGCCTTTTGCGTGCCCCTCCGGTCGAAGCGAAGGGATCGGTCGGCGCCTTCAGGTTCTGGACATCGGTTCTTCAGGTTCTGGCCCTGGCGCACCAAGTCTGCTATGCGAGCCCGCAAATCATTCCCATTTCGCCGGCTTAGCTCAGCGGTAGAGCAGCAGTTTTGTAAACTGAAGGTCGGGGGTTCAATCCCCTCAGCCGGCACCAGATTTTCTTGACCTATATCAATAGGATAGTGCGTTTTCGGTACGTTCCAGCTGCCCGTTTCCGTGTTGCATGTGTCGACAACGTGAGACGAGTAAAAACAAGCTGTTACCAACTATCACCAACCGCCCCACGCAACACGAGCGCAACACGGCGGTTTGTCGTTTGTTCTGAAAATGAAAATGCCCGGGACTGGCCCGGGCATCTCATTGCAGGGTTTGGCGCGGCGATCAGTCAGTGCCTAGGTGCGGCACCAGCTGGACGTCGTCGCTTCGGGCCTGCTCGAAACCCGCGGCCCCACTCAGCTTGGCCGCAGCCCGAGCCATGGTTTGCCTCAGCTTGAAGTGCCAGCTCCTAGGACCGGTGCAGTCGTGGACGTTTGGCCACAGTTCGCCGGCGGTCTCGTACCGGTTGACATATTCCAACACGGCGGCGATGCCGGCGGTTGTCGTCGGTGTCGTGCCTGCCAGTTCCCAAGCCATATCAGTCTCATGACTGCAGGCCTCGGTTTGGCGATCTTCCGCGTCGGAACGTGCGTCCGTGTGGGGATCGGTGTTTTCGGTAGCGGCGATCGCCGCCAAGAGGTCGGCAAAGGCTTGCCGATGCCGGGCGATGGCGTCCAGAGCCGGATCCACGGGTGGCTCGGCCGAAAGCGCGGGAGCGCCGGCCAGGGCGGCCGCGGCGGCGGTACCGGCGAGAAACCGCCGTCTCGATGTGGTATCTGTGGTCTTAGCCCGTGACATGGATCACGCTCCGTGTTGCTGGTTAGGGCCAGCTCGGAAGTTCCGCTTCCGTCCGGCCTGCTTTTTTGGTACACCGCTATTATGGGAAAGTCAATTACGGTACACCAAAAAAGACGCGGTCGTCCCGCAACGGGTCGAGACCCAGCAGTCACGATCCGCATCCCAAAAGATGTGCTTGAGGCCATAGAGGCTTGGGCGGGCCGCCAGGACGACACGCCGGCGCGATCACCTGCAATAGTTCGGTTGGTAGAGATCGGGCTGAAGGCGAAGGGCAAGTAGCGAAGCCGGCGCACCGTAGTCGCACGGAAGTACTCTCTAATCCCTTGCGTGAACAACCAGGAGGCGAGATCATGCTCGCTTTCAGAAAGTTGTTTTTAGCGGGGGTACCATGGGAATTCCGGCGAGAGTTTCTGCGCGCATATCCGCACAGCTAAAAAAATATCAGAAAGTGCTGGGGGCCGCGAAGCAACGGGACATCGGCGAGTCAGATACCGTTACCATCATCACCGACTTTCTCTGCGATGCATTGGGCTACGACAAATACAAGGAGGTTTCTAGCGAGCACGCAATCCGCGGAACCTATGTCGACCGCATCGTGACAGTCGACAATAAAAAACGATTCTTGATCGAGGCAAAAGCAATAGGGGTTGAGCTCAAGGACTCTCACGTCAAGCAGGCCATCGACTATGCTGCGAACGAAGGAGTTTCTTGGGTCGTTCTCTCGAATGGAGCAGTATGGCGCCTGTATAATCTGAGATTTGCGAAGCCGATCGATAAGACGCTCGTATTCGAGATCAATATCCTATCCTGCGATAGCAAAGACGAAGATACTATTGGGTGCTTTGGCAGCCTCAGTTCTGAAGGATATTCGAAAGACTCGCTGACGGAGCTGTTGAACGAAAAGCAGACGAGCAGCAAGTATACAGTGGCGGCCGTATTACGAACTGAAAAGATAGTGGAGTCGATCCGTAAGGAAGTTCGTCGGCTCTCCGGCATAAGATTGGATTCGGAATATTTGTCTTCGCTGTTAGAGAATGAAATCGTGAAACGCGAACTCATCGATAGCGAGGAGGCGACTGCTGCAGCGGCATATGTGAAAAAGCTACAGAAGACTGCCGAAAAAGAGAAGGCTGATGCCACAATCACGGTGGCTGCGGTAGCTGCAGACGCGCCGTCCGCTGGGTAGTCGACATTCGGGCTGAAGGCCAAGAAGTAGGCGGATATGATCAAGACCGCGACAGGATGGCTGCAATTACCGCACTGGCTCATTCTCGCAGGAGCCGTGCTGGTAGTCGTCGGCCTCATTGGCCTTGTGATCAGCCGCCGACACCAGGCGAAGGGCCAGGACAAACCGGCCACGGAGCCGAGTCTCGAGCCGAGTCCCCAGTTGCCAACTCTGCCGGATCTTCTTGGCTCACCGCCACGAAATCGTCGGCGTGAGATCGGGACCCAATAGGATTGCGGGCCAAAAAGCGGGAATTGCCAGGCTAGCCTTAGAAGCGGCGGCAAGTGGGTGGACTTCACCGGCTATTGGCAGCGGCATATCGAGAATTAGTTCACGCTCGTTTTGGTCTATAGTCGCGAGGATCGAGACAGGCGTCATAAAATGTTTGATCCATACGAAACCAATCAACCTTATCTATGCCGCGCCCTGACGATGCATTACCCCCCGATGGGAAGGCGCAGGCTACACGTATCCACCGATCTTGTTCCTTTGATATGTCGGCTATTTCGTGAACCACTTCTTGAAGGTCTTGGTCTTGGCTAAAGACAAGTGCAATATCGAACTGCTTTTTTCGCGCTAAAGAAACGAGATCGAGTGCGAGGCGAACGTCGATTCCCTTTTCTTGCGGCGTCGTAATGATTTTGGGCTTCCCATCGGGCTCAAGAATAGGGTCCCCATTCCCGTCAAATAGTTGCTCTCTCCGATACCTGAGCTGACGCGTTGTCACTAGGACACCGGCCCTCTTGAGAGCCAACACCCTATTTGACCAATATGCCGCCCACATCGGGGACTCTATTGCTGTCGGCACCCCCGTATAAAAGCGAGTGAGAGTCGCCCGCCAGTTATTCGCGGCACAAACGGCCTTGTGTAATTTGGCTGGATCGTAGTTTGGATGGTGGTGGCCAAAGGCTTCTTTGGCATGCTGAAATAAGTTCTGGCCATCAAAGAAGGCCATCACGTTCTTTATTGCTGGCTCGTCTTGTGCCGCCATAAAAGAAAACCCCGCCGGGGACCATTTCTGGCCAAGTCCGACGGGGGGCTATTCCGACCCCAAATATAGGGTCGTCCCTAAAGAACCGTCAACTCCGCTGGCCGTTCCGAAGATTAAACTTTTGCAGGTGTTCCACGAATATCACAACCGGAACAAAGCCGGATTTGTTCAATTTTTCAACCCCTTCGGCAATCTGAACGCTATACAGCGCAGCATATATTGTGTGCAAAAAGTCAACGCCTCACTTTTATTGCCCATCGCGCGGGGCTTGCTTCTCCAACCCGCTCCACGCCTTTCCCGTCATTGTTCTTGAGGCTGTGCTTTCCCAGCGCGGCGTGGCGGGGTCTTTCCTATTTGCCGCGACCATCAAAAAAAACGGCCCCAGAGCGGTACGAAACCGGGGCCGTTGGAGTCTTTGTGTATCTAAACATTTCCAGCTGACATCAGGCTTACGTCATCTCGAAAACTCCTAGGTAAATCATCCGCAATTATGGGACGTCTACAGTCAACGTTCCCAGCCCGAAACTGCCGATCGTTCGTCGGAATATAACGAATGGAACTGTTCCTCCGCCCACGGTCAGTCGGTTATAAGCTCCGAGAACGACCACGTCGTAATCCACGAGGCGCGCGAGGTCGGCCGGATCAGGCTGGCGACCGAGCGAAGCCCGGCGTTTCGGACCTCTGGCTTGAAGGATGGAGGAGCATGTGAGCCTGGTGTCGTCTGACCGCGACGGTCGGCCGGCTGCCCCCCTAGAGTAGGTAGGAGCCCGATCCAATGTTGATGCTGTACCGTCAAACGTCGTTAGCCTTTCGGGCTGGACTCCGTGGAGCATCAGGATCTGACGATGTCTAACCCGTCTTATTCGTCAGAGTGCGCCTGAGAGGCTGGCGAGCGTGGTGTAAAGCGCTGATGCGGCGTAGGATTCGGTTGCGAAGCCAACCCCATCACCTCAACCGCGAACGCCACGCCCGCCATGACCGACGATACGATTCTGCCCTTCTCGTTTCCAGCCGTTCACGCCAAGAAAGTCACAGCTGCCTTCGATGGCGGTCGGCTGACCTCGAACGGGGGCGTGATGCTTCTGGCGATGGCCGAGCGGCGTCTCGGCTTGGCCGACAATTTGGCCCGGGTGTTCCCGGATCGGCGCGATCCGACGCGGGTCGTGCACAGCCTTGTCGATATGTTCCGCGCGCGCATGTTCGCGATCTGCTGCGGCTACGAGGACGCCGACGACCTCGATCATCTGCGGTCCGATCCCGCATTCAAGCTGGCCTGCGGACGGCTGCCGGACACGGGTCGCGATCTGTGTTCCCAACCGACGCTGTCGCGGCTGGAGAATGCTCCGCGCCTGCGCGACGTGATCCGACTGACCTACACTTTGGTCGACGCATGGATGGATAGCTACCCGCGCGAGCCGGCATCCGTCACGCTCGACATCGATGATACCTGCGATGTCGTCCACGGCCATCAGCAGCTCTCGCTGTTCAACGCTCATTATGACGAACGCTGCTTCCTGCCGATCCACGTCTACGACACGGAGAAGAGCCGGCCCGTGGCGGTCGTGTTGCGGCCCGGCAAGACGCCGGGCGGCGTCGAGGTGCGTGCCCATCTGCGCCGCCTGATCCGGCATATCCGGACGCGGTGGCACAACACGCGAATTACGTTCCGTGGCGACGGGCACTATGCCCGGCCGGAGGCCATGGCGTGGTGCGAGACCAACGGCATCGACTACATCTTCGGTCTGTCCGGCACCAAGCCGCTCGCCAGAAAACTCGACGAGGCCGCCGACGACATCCGCACGCGACGCGCCATCGAGAACCTGCCGGTTCTGCGTGGCTATACCGAGACGCGCCACAAGGCCAAGTCCTGGGATCGCGAACGGCGTACCGTCGCCCGTATTGAGGCGACGATGCTCGGCCTCGACATCCGTTTCGTCGTCACCAGCCTCGATGTCGGCTCGGCCGAGTGGATCTACGACAGCCTGTATTGCGCGCGCGGCCAAGCCGAGAATCTGATCAAGCTGCATAAGACACAGCTCGCCTCCGATCGCACCAGCTGCCGTTCGGCGCTCGCCAATCAAGTCCGCCTCGTTCTCCACACCGCCGCTTATTGGCTGATGCTGACCGTGCGCGACGCGATTCCCAAAGCCCGGGAATTGGCCACAGCCGAGTTCGCGACGCTGCGTCTTCGTCTCTTGAAACTCGCTGCCCGTGTCGTCGAGACCACGAGCCGCATTCGCCTTGCGTTTGCCGCGGCATGTCCCGAAGCCGACCTGATCCGCGGCTTGCCAGGCGCGCTGCTGCCGCTCGGTCCTTGACCGGCGGGGCATCCGCCCCCCGTTCGCCCAACCTACACCTCAAGCGCGTTGCAAAGTACGGGTCGGTCAGGCGGTGAAAAGCCGAAGGCAATCCCGCGCGCCTCGTCAGAGCAGATGTGCGGCCACATCAAGCGGACTAAAAAACGCACTCTCACGAATAGGACGGGCTAAAGAGACTGCCAACTTGCGCGCCGAAGTTAAGAAGCGCATTGCCCAGATCGAAAGTATGACGCTAGTCCAGATTCAACGGGTCATGATGGATTGTATGTCCGAGCGGTCTGCTGGCAGGATGACGGCATGTGAGGGCAATGCGTTGCGCCACGCGCTGAACAAACGGGTCGGCATTCTCGGACGAGACCTTGTCGCGACGCGGGAGAGCTAAAGCGACAGTGAGAGGCCGCAATCCCGAAGCCCGCGACGCCCAAAGAAAGAACTCAGAGGTGCGTGGCATATTCGAACAACCACACTTCCGTTCTTATTCAATCCCGGCTCGCATTTGTATTGGCCTTGCGGTCTTAAGCGCCGTCCTGCTGGTCGGGATAATAGTGACGCACGTCGGGCCGTAAGGCTGCTCGCCGTATCCTCACTTGGTTGATTGGGGATTTGCTGTGATGCCGTTCTGCCGCTGGAGACGAATAGGAGTGAGCCATGACTCGCCGCATTACCTGCATTATCAAGCTGCCTAACCATCAAGACCGCCATCGGCGTATTCAAGCAGTCGGTGGTTCAGGATGGCAAGACTCGGAAGAAACGTGAGCGTCACGAGAGGATCACGGGTGCCTGGGCTTGACTTGCGCGGAATGCTCTGGATAGCGCGGTCGGGATGATTGACGCCGCCGGCGCGCGGTGATGGGTTGATCCCGGTTCGGAGCGGGCAACGGGGATCAGAATGACCAGCGAGTCGCAGCTGCGCGAGAAGCTTCGGAAGATCGAGGCGTTGTTCGTGGGGGCCGGAACTGCTGGTGAGCGCCTTGCAGCGGAAGCCGCGCTGCAGCGGGTGCGGGCCCGGGTCGAGGAACTTGCTCGCCACGATCCACCGATCGAACAGCAATTCTCACTTCCCGACCAGTGGTCTCGGCACCTGTTTCTGGCGCTTTGCCGCCGATATGGGCTGCGGCCGTTTCGTTATCGCCGACAGCGACGTAACACGGTGATGGTCCGTGCGTCACGGGGCTTCGTTGATCGAGTCCTGCTGCCCGAGTTCACCGAGCTGGAGGGTGCGCTGCAAGTGTATCTGCACGAGGTAACGCTGCGCGTGATCCGCGAAGAGATCTACGACGACGCCAGCGATGCGCAGGAAGTTCCCGACGCCGTGCCGTCGAACTGATCAAGCGGCGAGCTTTGGCTCCGAACCATCGCGCTCGGCTTTCCAATTCCACGGCAGCAGCGTGTTCAGCTGATTGATCTTGGTACGTCCGGAGACGATGCGCTCGAGAACATCAGTAAAATAGTGCCGTGGGTCGATGTCGTGAAGCTTTGCGGAGTTGATGAGTGATGCGAGAGTGGCCCAGGTTTCGGCGCCGCCCTCACTGCCTGCGAACAGATAGTTTTTCTTTCCCAGCCCGATCGGCTTGATGCTGCGTTCGACCGTATTGCTGTCGATCTCGATGCGCCCATCATCGATGAATCGCGTCAGGCCATCCCAATGGTTGAGGGTGTAGCGGATCGCCTTGCCAAGGCCGGATTTCTTCGAGACTTCCAGCAGTCGCGCCTCGAGCCAGGGCTTGAAGTCCTCGATCAGCGGTCTGGTGTCGGATTGTCGCACCGCAGCTCGCTGCGTCGCCGGCAAACCGCGAATGCGATCCTCAATGGCGTAGAACATCGCGATCCGCTGCAGCGCTTCCGCGGCAATCGGCGATTTCGTCGCGATGTGGACGTCCCAGAACTTCCGCCGCGCATGCGCGAAGCAGAACGCCAGTTGTACCAGACGGCCGCCGTTTTTAATCAGCCCCTTGTACCCGGCGTAGCCGTCGACCTGCAGGATGCCGTCGTAGTCTCCAAACAGCTGCCTGGCGCGGATTGCCTTGCGATCCTCGGCGAACACGTAGACTACTGCCGGCGGCGCCGGGCCGCCCCACGGGCGGTCGTCGGTGGCGATCGCCCAGAACTGGCAGACTTTGGTTCTGCCACGGCCGGGATCGAGAACTGGCAGCGGCGTCTCGTCGGCAAACAGCCGCGGGTAGGACATCACTGCGCGGCGCAACAGCGCGTGAAGCGGCTTCAGCCACCAGGCGACGCGGCCCATCCACGAGGCCAGCGTTTGCCGGTCGAGCGTGATGCCTTGGGCGGCAAACATCTGTTCCTGGCGATACAGCGGCAGCTGGTAGCCGTATTTCATCACCGCGACGTGGGCCAGCAAGGCTTCCGTCACCATTCCACCGTCGATCGCCTGGGCCGGCGCGGGTGCCTGCAGAACACCCTGGCGGCATCCCCGGCAGCCGTACCGTGGACGCATGATGCGCTTGACCCGGTACTGCATCGGAATGACGTCGAAGGCTTCCTTGACGGTCTCCCCGATCTTGTGCAGCTGCTCGCCGCAGCAAGGGCAGATGTGGCTCTCGATATCGATCACGACATCGATGCGCGGCAAATGCTCCGGAAGCTTCCCCCGGTTGCGTCGCGCCGGTCGCTTTCCACGGCCCTCCGCTCCGTCAGGCAGCCTGCCTCCGGTCACGTCGTCGTTGGCGGCGGCACGAACCGCCTGTGCCCTGATGGTGAAGAGAGACAGCTGTCCGATATCCAGTGTCTCGGAGCGCGGACCGAAGATCGTGCGCTTGTACTGGGACAGGATCATCAGGAGCTTGTCGTTCTCCTGGATCGCAGCGTCGCGTTGGGCGATCGCTGCATCACGCTCGGTCGCCAGCGTGCTGCATTCCTCCGACAACGCCGCAAGCCGTGACGATAGCGTCATCACGGCTTGTCGGAGCAATGCTGGATCGGAAGGCAAATCACTCATGCAGAGCGATTCTACAACAACTCCGCATGAGTGACGAACGTATCCGTCCGAGGGCGGCCGTCTTGCGAGTTTTTCCGATCTGTAGCTGACTGTCCTTATGGACGGACATAAGGACAGTGCGGTGCTGAGCCGCATGGATTTGGTGGAGACCGGTCGGCGGCGACGCTGGACGCGTGCGGAGAAGCTCAGAATCGTAGAGGAGAGCTTCTCGGGGCCACGACTGGTGTCGGCGACGGCTCGCCGGTATGGGATATCACGTCAGCTTCTGCTGAGCTGGCGCAAGGCTTGGACCTGTCATGATCCGGCCGAAGAGGATTCGATCGGCCCGACATTCGTCCCTGCGATAGTTGCGGCAAGTACGCCGCCAACGACGGAAGCTGTCGAGACAGGTCAGATCGAAATCGTGAGCCCTCAGGGGCTGCGCGTGGTCTTCGGCCCCGGTGCGGATATCGAGGCGGTCGTTCGAATTGCTCGGGGCCTGGCGCGCCGATGATCCCGATCCCGACGGGCGTGCGGGTGTGGCTGGCGACGGGCCATACCGACATGCGGTGCGGCTTTCCGAGCCTGGCTCTGCGCGTGCAGGAAGTGCTCAAGCGCGACGCCATGGGCGGCGGTCTTTTCTGCTTCCGGGGCAAACGCGGTGATCTATTGAAGGTCATTTGGCACGATGGCCAGGGCGCCTGCTTGTTCACCAAAAGACTCGAGAGAGGCAGGTTCATCTGGCCATCGGTTGCTGGTGAATCGGTAACGATCTCTCCGGCGCAGTTGAGCTATCTGTTGTCCGGGATCGATTGGCGCAACCCTCAAGAAACCCAGCGTCCGACGCGGGTCGGATAGTCGTTTTACGGTTTGAATCTGCTGCTCGATCTGATTCAATGGCTCCATGATATCGAAGCCGGATGATCTTCCATCGGACCTTGTCAGTGCCCTGGCGGCGCTGCAGGCCGAGCGTGAGGCGCGACAGAAAGCCGAGGCGAAGGCCGCCAACTGGCAGGCGCAAGCCGCGAATGCGCAGGCGAAACTGTCGGATACCGAGGCGCTGATCGCTCATCTCGAGTTGCGCATCGAGAAGCTGAAACGCGAACTGCACGGGCAGCGATCCGAGCGCTCGGCACGGCTGCTCGAGCAGTTGGAGTTGGAGCTCGAAGAACTCGTCACCACGGCGAGCGAGGATGAGCTTGCCGCACAGGCCGCAGCGGCGAAGACGCAGAACGTCCGCCCCTTCATGCGCAAGCGGCCGGTGCGCAAGCCATGGCCTGACGATATCGAACGCGAGCGCGTCGTCATTGAGACTCCAACGACCTGCGCCTGCTGCGGTGGATCGCGGCTGGCGAAGATCGGTGAGGATGTGACCAAGACGCTGGAGGAGATCCCGCGCCGCTTCAAGCTGATCGAGACGGTACGCGAGAAGTTCACCTGCCGCGATTGCGAGAAGATCAGCCAGCCGCCCGCGCCGTTCCATGCCACGCCGCGCGGCTTCATCGGCCCACAATTGCTGGCGACGATCCTGTTCGACAAGTTCGGCATGCATATCCCGCTCAACCGCCAGAGTGCGCGCTTTAAGGCCGAGGGGATCGACCTGCCGTTGTCGACGCTGGCCGACCAGGTCGGCCACGGGACCTTCGCCGTCATGCCGCTCTTCCACTTGATCGAACGCCACGTGCTCGCTGCCGAGCGCCTTCATGGCGACGACACCACCATCCGTATTCTGGCGAAGGGCAAGTGCACGACCGGGCGGATCTGGACTTATGTGCGGGATGACCGGCCGTTCGCCGGGCCTGCGCCGCCGGCAGCGGTCTATTACGCCTCGAGCGACCGACGAGGCGAGCATCCACAGAGACATCTGGCCGCCTTCGCCGGCATCTTGCAGGCGGATTGCTACAGCGGCTTCGAGCCGCTGTTCGACCCGCAGAAGAAGGCGCTGCCGATTACGCCGGCGTTTTGCGTGGCCCATGCGCGGCGGGGCTTCTTCGAGCTGGCTGATATCGAGAAAAATGCTCGGGAAGGCAAGAAAGGCAAACCGGTCTCCCCGATCGCGCTGGAGGCTGTCAGACGCCTCGATACGTTGTTCGAGATCGAGCGCGCCATCAACGGCCGCGGTGCCGGCGAGCGGCGTGCCGCTCGCCAGGAACAGAGTAAGTCACTTCTCGAGGACATGCATGCCTGGCTGCTCCGCGAGCGCGAAACCCTCTCGCGTTCCTCCGAGGTCCTGAAGCCGATTAACTACATGCTCAGGCGCTGGGACGGCTTCGCCCGCTTCCTCGACGACGGCAGGATCTGCTTGACCAACAATTGCGCTGAGCGCGCATTGAGAGGCATCGCCTTGGGAAGGCGCAACTGGACCTTCGCCGGCAGCCAACGCGGCGCCGACCGTGCCGCCATCATGCTGACGATGATCACGACCTGTCGCCTCAACGACGTCGATCCCAAGGCCTGGCTCGCCGACGTCCTGGCCCGTATCGCCGATCATCCCGCATCGCGTCTGCACGAGCTCTTGCCCTGGGAATGGAAGCTCCTGCGCCAGGCCGACAAGCCAGCCAATCAGCAGGCCGCCTGACCTTCACCCTTCACCCAATGCCATCATAGACCTCGCCGTGCCCGCGCGCATGCGTCAATCAGGCGGCCTCCGTCGTATGCGTACTGACGAACGACTCTTGATAATGATCAACCAGCTCGCATCGGCTGATCCACAACTCGCATCGGCACACGCTTCCAGTCCGAGCCATCGAGCAGCACCGAGAGCTGAGCATGAGATAGCGACATGACGCCTTCCTTGATCGGCGGCCAGGTGAACTGCCCCTCGATTCTTTTGTAGTAAAGGACAAGGCCGCTTCCATCCCAAGTCAGGATCTTCACGCGATCTCGGCGCTTGGAGCGGAAGACATAAAGTCCGCCGTCGAACGGATCGGCTCCAAAGGCCTCGCTCACCAGCATCGCCAGCGAGTCCATGCCGCGGCGGAAATCGACCGGCTGCGTCGCAATCCAGATCGACAACCCAGCTCGAAGCCCGATCATCGACCAACCGTCCCGACCGCCGCCAGCACCTCGCACAGTGCCTCCCGGTCGACTGTCCCCCTGACACGGATGCGAATCGCGCCGACCTCGATCTCGATCGCCGCCTGCTCCTCACTCGGGCGCCCACAGCCGGTGATCGCGACCGGCACAAAGCCAGGTGGCATGCCTCTGTCCCCGCGCTCCGCGACCTGCGCCCGCGTAGCCTGGCGACGCCAGAGAAACAACAGGCTTGGACTGATGTCGTGTCGCCGCGCCACTGCGGACACGCTTGCACCCGGCGCAAAACTCTCCGCAACAATCGCCGCCTTCGCATCGGTCGACCAGCGCCGACGTCGGCCCGTCCCGGTGATGATCTCGACACGCTGCAGCGTGTCGGCGCCGTGTTCGAGGATAGGCATATGCCTATCCTTATCGCTATCCTTACGACTATCCTTTGACATTGTGACCTCGCGACAAACCATTCCGCGAGATCTTCCTAGCCGACCAGATCAACCCTCAGCGCGTGGTCTCCGCATGACGCTCACGAAGAAACAGCCATTGCAAACGTCAAACGCGACAAAAGCGCTTACGATGTCACTGAGCAGGGCAAGACAGCCAAGGTGATCGTCAAAAAACACGATGGTCGCGAGTACCTCAAGACCGAGAACGATCGTTTTCTTCCCGATAATCTTCTGAGTCTTCAGGATTGCTCGTGACCGGCGTGGTCGTAATGTGACTTGAAGTCGTGGTCACACGGGGGCGGCGGTCCGGACCGTTGGCAAGCCTTGAAGTGAGTCACAGAACCGACATCGGTCGCGCTGTGGTACGTCTGCCACTACAATCTTTTGCCGCACTCAATGAAGCCCCACGCACGACGCCAGCGAAGGCGCTGGGCGTTACGGAGAAGGCTTGGAGCATTGCGCAGCTTGTTGACGCGGCGCTCTCTGTGGCCCCGGCGCTACCGTCTGAGACGCATCCGGAACGGCGTCGGAAGTTCACGGTAATTGACGGCGGGAAATCCTAGCGACCGCGATTAGTTCGCGGCAAGCTCTCGGGTTTATCGCCCCCCTCTCGCTTTAGGAGTCCTTCGCGCCCCAGCTTGAGAGCTTGGAAAACACGTTCGCGGCCCGCCTCAAGCGAAGTCCGCTGCTCATTTGTCAATTGCTGTGCACCGGGGATGCGGTCCTCGCTATCCCCTTCGGCGAACTTTGCTCGTGTCATTTGAGCCCTCGATCATTGTTGAACTTGAGATAGTTTCAGAAGAACTGTCACGCAACGCGCAGCAGCACCCGCGAGAAGAAGTGGGGTTACGTGGTGGTCGAAATGGCCGCGTCGATTATCGGCGCACACAAACCCGTAGGTGTTCTCAATTCCTATCTCGCCGGCACGGCCGGCAGTCGTGATCGGAACCACCGCGGTTGATCGATAGTAGCGAAACCAACCTTTGTGCGAGTTGTGATACCGTTGACAGATCCATCGAAACAACAGCCAGTTCGAGACGTAATGAGCTTTCTTCCGGTCGATCACGTAAGCGAAGGCACTATTTTTCGCGTACCAAAATCCATTGAGATTCTCGTCAACATCACGTCGGTGGGTTGATCCAGCTTGGCTGCGGGCGATGGTCGCGATGCCGCCATTACGGTCGAGTAACTTAATGGCTACGTGGCATTCTTTGTCAGTGTATTGATTCAGCAAATTGCAGATGCAATTTGCGATCCCGGTTAGCTCTGAACTGATGTGCTCTGCGAGAGCTGGGGTAAGCTTTCTGCCATCGAGGTATTCTTCGAGAACGTCAAATCTTCGGTTGCTCTCAACTATTTCAGTTAAGATGTGCCGCCATTTGTACTGTTCTTTTTTTAGATCAAGAAAATACTTTATGGCTACCAACAGAAGGAATGCGAATACTATCCCGTAGCGATTTTCATATAGCCAAAGTGCCTTCGGATCAGCCAAAACAAATCCGAAGATGTTCCGAAAGCCGTCGGCGTGTTCAGAGTTGAAATAGGATAAGGCAACTGTACTTGCCGCCCCTAGACCAACCGCCCAATACCCTAAATAAATCGGGTAGGTTAATACCTTCGAAAATGTCCCTGATGAACCGCTCATCGCACGTCCAGCTTGCAATTTAGCAACCTGTAACGATTCTGTTGAATTTGTCACTGGCCTACTTGGGATGAACAGTGGCCTATTTCGGCAAGTACCGAACAGTGGTCCCTTTCACTCATTACGAGTGGCCCCTTTTAGGTAAGAGGCTGGCAAAAGGGGCCACTATTTAGTGGCATGCTTGTCCCGAGCAAGATGCGCTGGACGATCCGGTCAGCCATTGTCGATCTCCTATTTTCGCAGTTGACCGCGGTTCTGCGCGATCAACTCGCGCTGCATCCGAACATGTTGGCTGATGATCCTGCGCACGGCAGCGGCGGCCCCAGCTGCGGCGCCATTCTCCACGGCTTCGCCCTCCTGCCAGGTCCACTCGATGCCGCTGGTTTCGTACTCGTTCGTCTCCTCGTAGATGACGCAGTAAACGAGGACTGCCAGACACAGCGAGAAGGACGCACTCATGAAGTCGCCCGAGTTCGATTTCGGGAGAAGAGGCTCCAGGATCTCCGCCAGCTCCATGTACTCTTCGTTGTGGCGCTTTTTGAAGGTCTCGACGTAGGCCCGGGCCCGATTGGCTGCCCTTGTCGACGACCGCATAGGGATGGTGTTCGACCGATCAGCCTTAACCTCACTCAGGCGCACTCTGCCGCCATGCGTTCGAATTCGCTTCTGGCCGATCTGCCGGCTCAGTGTCGACTTGTGCAAACCCAACTGCCGGGCCGCCTCCGAGATCGAATGAGCGGTTCCGCTTTGTTCATTGGGTGGCACCCCTGTCACCTTCGGTGTTCACCACGGGCCTTAACTTAAGGCCCAAGTTAAGGCCGTAGACGCAACGTCTACACTTTCCAAACACCCGCTTAGCTATTGATGCCATTCTGGTTTTGTCCCGAAACGTTGCAGGTTGCATGTTGTGCGTTGCATAAGTTTTGAGGTCTGGCTCTGGTGAGGTCGAGCGCTACGCTGTCCCGTATTGCTGCTAGCGCTGGGAAGTACCTTTTGATCTGGGGCCGGGCCTGCCGCGCGGGGTGGCTCGGGGGCGAGAGCCCGAAGACGCTCGCCCCGCCGTTCCAGTCTGGCTGACACATCGCAAGGAAAGCCCCAGCGAAATCGAGGGGGCACGCACCACCCGGTCAAGGCGCGCGTGCCCCGCGCCCGCAGTCGCTCCGCCGAGGAAGCCAACCCATTCCCTCGCTGAAGCGCTGCGAACGATCTCCATTTACCTAACTCCCCGCACAAGGTGATTGGCGTCGAAGCGGGCATTGATCTCAGCGACGCTCCGGTCAAGCGCGGAAGGCTGGTCAAACTTCGTCGCTGGTCGAGTGTGGATTTCCTCGGCCGATACTCGCTCGGTTTGAAGGATGGCTGTCACGTCGCGCAGCGACTTGCCTTCGGCTATGAAGGCCGTGGCCCTGTCTGACCTGCCTACCATTTGGCATGCCGCGTGGATGTCTGCAGCGCGCTGGCGTTCAGCGGTAACGGCCGCGCCAGATTGCGTCCATCCCCGGGCATCGGCGAGCGCCGCCATGCGGTCCGGGGGCCGCTGATACAATCTGTAGTCAAAGGCACTCGGCTCCTTTGAGCGAGCAGTATCAGTCCTGGTTGCGTAGCCTTTGGCGACAGCCTCCTGCGCCGACATCCAGGTTTCGGCCTTCATTTCTGCCCTGATCTCGGCAACGGGCCGGCCGGTCTTAGAGCTGGCTCCGCAAATTCGGACAGTAGCTTGAGTGGATTTTCTGCCTGACAGCGGCGAGGATTCTTGCCGCGAATCAGGAGCGAAGATGACGAAGAAGAGCCGCCGGATGCATTCTCCGGCATTCAAGGCGAAGGTTGCTTTGGCTGCGGTCAAAGGCGACAAGACGCTGGCGGAGCTGGCGCAACTGTTTGATGTTCATCCGAACCAGATCACGATCTGGAAAAACCAGCTCCTGGAAGGCGCCGCCGGCGTGTTTGGGCATGACAAGGCGTCGGCCGAGACGCCGGTCGATTTGAAGGCGTTACATGCCAAGATCGGCGAGCTGGCGTTGGAAAACGATTTTTTGTCCGGCGCGCTCACCAAGGCGGGCCTGCTGAGCGCAAAGCGATGATCGACCGCGGTCATGATCTTTCTATCGTGCGCCAGGCGAAGGTCCTGAAGCTGGCTCGCAGCACGGTCTACTATGAACCTCGGCCAGTTTCGGCCGAGGACCTTGCCTTGATGCGTCGGCTCGATGAGCTGCATCTCGATTATCCCTTCGCGGGAGCGCGTATGCAGCGATCGTTGCTGCGGCGGGAGGGCGTATACGCCGGTCGCCGCCACATCGCGACGCTGATGAAGCGCATGGGGATCGAGGCGGTCTATCGTCGCCCGAACACGAGTAAGCCGGCACCGGGTCACAAGATCTACCCGTACCTGTTGCGCGGATTGAAGATCGAGCGGCCCGACCAGGCGTGGGCAATGGACATCACCTACATTCCGATGCGGCGTGGCTTCGTCTATCTCGCGGCGGTCGTCGATGTGTTCAGCCGACGGGTCCTGGCCCATCGCGTCTCGATCACAATGGAGGCGGCCTTCTGCGTCGAAGCGGTCCAGGAGGCGTTGGCGAAGCACGGCAGGCCCGAGATTTTCAACACGGACCAGGGCAGCCAGTTCACCAGCCTCGAGTTCACCGATGTGCTGCTGGACGCGAAGATCGCCATCAGCATGGACGGCAAGGGCGCCTGGCGCGACAACGTGTTTGTCGAGCGGCTCTGGCGCACGGTCAAATACGAAGAAGTTTATCTCCGCGCCTACGACAGCGTGTCCGAGGCGCGAGCGTCAATTGCCAAGTATCTGGCCTTCTACAATCAGGGACGCCCTCACTCGAGCCTTGACGGGCGCACGCCCGACGAGGCTTACTTCGGCACGCAAGCTATGGTGATCGCCGCATGACCGTCGCCGACGATTTTGTCGTCGCTCTGGTCGGGCTACGCCCTCCCGACGCAACGACAAAATCGTAAGGCCCCGCGTTCAGCATAACCCGGCAGGAATCCACTTAAATCCCGCGGGGCGCTGTCCAAACAACCGGCGCCAGCTCTCTTCTCCGCATAGATGTCCGCCATGGAGTTAGCCATGGTCTCGAGCATTTCGACGCTCTTCGCGTGGTCTGAAGAGTTGCCCAATGTCAGGGCGGACGGATCATGGATCATCATCATTGAGCCTGCTCGCATGACGATCTTCTGCCCAGCCATGGCGATCACCGAGGCCGCGGACGCGGCGATGGATTCAACGACAACTGTCACATTGCCCTTGTGACTATCGAGGGCGTTGAAAATAGCTATCCCGTCGGCGGCACTTCCACCCCCGGAATTGATCCGGACAGTGACGTCTCTGCTTCGGCCAAGGGAGGCGAGAGATTCGACCACGTCGAGATAGGTGAAGAATTCGCCCGAAAAGCCGTCACCGACAGCGCCGGACAGAAGGATTTCTCCGTTTCGTGCAATGCTCGGCATTTAGACCGCCCCTTCTACTTCGACACCGAGTACCGCCGCAGGGGGCGCGTCCCGGCGACGTTGAATAGCGAGGCCAGCTTCCTCGCTCGTGCGGATGAAGCTTTCCTCGTCATAAGCTGCTGCAAGCAGGTCGCGCTCTGCTTCGGAGATCAGGCGCGCACGGTCGGCATCGTCAAGGGCTGAGCTGTCGTCCGCGTACTTTTCATTGAACAGTTGCTCAAGCCTCGCGATGTATGCGTCCCGATTCCGCCAGATGTCGACCGCGAGGCCGTCGAATGCAGTATGCGGCCCAACAGATCCCTTACCCGATAGCTTGTATCCAACTCCGGCTATGGCTTGAACGGGCCAGTGAATGCCTTCGCCATAGTCGACGAGATTGGTTAGGTCGGGTTCGCCGGCGGCTGCAATCCGGTCAATCTCGGCGCGGATCAGTTCCTTTGCCTTAGCCGATGTGATCGGCGCTGCGCGGTATTTCTGAAGGTCGGCATCCAGTTCACGAGCACGACGCCTGCAACGTTCAACTGCTTGGGGCAGCGTTTCTTTCGCTTTCAAGGTCGGAGCGGGCCCGTTGTAGACAGTCAGCCCGGCGGGTGCGGCGCGCAGCCAATCATCGATAGCGCCGGTCAATCCTGCTATCTCGGCCCACACTGGCTGCAAATTATCATGGCGTTTCTGCAGAGATGGAAGGCGGCGATCGATGGCCGCCATTCTGTTCGCTTCGGTAGCCAGTGCGGGATGTCCATCTTCGATGCCGTGCACCGATTTCCTTTGAATGATGGTCTGCTTCAGCAGCGTCCGCTCCTGACGCAACTCGAAAAGTTCCTCCATCACCAACATATAACTGGCGTGAGCCTCCCTTTTCAGTTGCTGCAATTCCTCGTAGCGGAGCAGCGCTGCGTGGGGCAGCTTGCCTTGCGATCCTCCACCGACGATGGGAGCGACCATCGCAGTTGCTGCCGCGGCGGTGGCATTCGATAAGGCTGTGGCGGGGCCGGTGACCATGAGAATTCCTCGCTTGGTGTCGAGCTAACGATTCGTCGTTTTCTGGGTTAAGTCACTTAACCCACGAGCCGCCGGAGCCGCTCAGCGCCGAGAACGTGTGGATAAATTTTGAGGGCTTGCCAATAAACGTACTCGATCTTGCCGACCCTCCGCGCCGGTGGCTGGTCGAGCAGCCGCTCGTGTAGCCAGGCGCCGGCCTCATATCGCCGCCAACCCGCGCCGAACGCCTCAGCCTGGGCGCGCGCAGACGGCAGGTGACCGCAGAAGCGCGCCATGCCGTCGGCTAGGATCTCGTCCCGGGTCGCATTCCGCGGCCTGCTGATCGCGCGCAACGCCTGCGCGGCAGCGGCGCGTTCCTCCGATGTTAGGTCGGCGCCGGCGGCGATCGCCTCCGCGAGGCGGTGAAGGTCGACGGCCACGGTCACGCGAGCACCGTCAGCGAGCGGAGCGCCAGCGGCCCGCCCAAAGGGCCGCGGCGGGCGCTTCGATCCGCCCTAGGGTTATAGGGGGATAGAAGGAAGGGTGATCGAAGACGATCGAAGGGCGATCGAAGGGCGATCACATGCCTGATCGAAGGGCGATCGAAGGGCGAAAATCGGGGATCGAAGGGCGATCGAAGACTCATGCGTCGGCCCCATCGGTATTGCCGCGAGCGATGTGTTTGGTGCGTTTAGACGCCGGCCCCTCCGTGACGTTTTGGATCAGGCCAGCGCTGAACAACCGCTCTTGCGCAGCCTTGAAGGCACGCGCGGTGATGCCGTTTGCTTCTGGCATGTCGGCAAACACCTTGGGTGCATATCCCCGGCCAGGGTGCTCACGGACTTCACGGCCCTGCAGTGTCAATCGATCAAGGCAAGCAAGATAAGCCCGATCGACGGTGTTGAACCCGGTTGCACGCGTCAGCGCTGGAGCGCTATCAGGAACGAAACAACCATCCTCCCAGCGCAGTTTCACCTTTTCGCCAGGCGCCCCATAATTAATCTTCTTCACCTCCAGTATGCGGTCGATGCCCTCCTCGGCGTCGGACACGGTCTCAAGATGCAGGCGTGCGCGCGTGGCGTTCTGCCAATCCATGCTCCCGCCCCTGCCCGTGCCACTGGTGATGCCGGATAGCGACGGATGGTCTAGCAACAGCACTGCGCAATCGGCTTGGCGTGCCAGCCTCCGGAACATGCCGACAAACGAACGAGCATGAACGCGATCGTTCTGGTTGCCTCCGAACACCGCGGCGATGCTGTCGACCACGATTAGCGCGGGACGGATTTCGAGCGCGGCGGTGCACAGGCGGTCGAACAGCGGCGTCGGCACGATCGGGCCATTCGGCCGGGACAAGCCAAGCAGGCAACCGTCGGGATCAGCGAAGTGAAAATGCAATCCCGCAATCTCGGACGGCTCGAGCCCGCGCTTGCGCGCTACGCGATCGAGCCGCCTGCGCATCTCTGGTTCTGGCTCCTCGCCACTAAAAAAAATGACCTGGCCACTCAAGCAGGTGGTGCCGAGCCAATCGCCAAGTCCGCGCTCCACAGCGATCGAGAGCTGCAAGGCAACGGTGGTTTTGCCGCCGCCGCCGTCTCCGGACAGGATCGTGGCGTCCCCTGCAGGAATGCGGTTGGTCGCTAACCAGCGCATCTCCTCAAGCGGTAAGTCGCGCCATGCCGGTGGACAGATCAGGGCAAGTGGCACGGCCGGTGCAGGTTCTCGTGCTGGTTCGCTGTGGATCCCGTAGGCGTCTGGGCTGTCGGGAAACGGCGGTTCCTCCGGATCGCGCATGCTTGCCGGCAAGGTGACTTCGTAGGCAATGTCGCCGATTAAAACCTCTTCGTCGCTGCCTGGTTCGCCCGCCAGGCCATGCGAGCGCGCGACCTCGAATATTTTATCGGTGACTTGCGCTGGATGAATCCACCCCTCAGCGACGATGGACTGCAGTCGCAGCGCTGAGGTGCGCAATGCGGAAAGACGTTCCCCGCGAGGCGCTATCGCGACATCGCGCGCGATGTTTCTCAGCGCAAGCTGCGCGTCGGTGATCGGCGCCGGAGCATTCATCACGGCGCCTCCGCCAAATCAATCGCGATGGCGATCGGACCGCGGATGCTGTGCCTGATGGTGTCGACGCTTACGCCGTGCTGCAGAAGCAGGCTGACCAGCACCGCTGCGGTCTCCGCGTGCTGCTGCAACGGGCTGTTGAACTTGCCGGCATCAAGGAAGATTTCGGCAAGGCCGCCGTCTGCGAAGCGGGTAGCACTTGCTCTGTACCGATGTCCTTCAAACTCAAAACTGAAGGCGACTGACAACCGTTTGTTGGGAAGTCGTTTCCGGCTCATCTGGCGAGCCCCCACGCGAGGGCCGCAATCGTCTCGGCCGTCGCCGCTGTTAGGGCGAAGAGCCGCCGCAGGCGGGCAACCTGTTGAATTTCTATCGGTGATTTCGTAGGGTGCGAACCATCCAAAGCGCCAGCGAGGACCGTTTCGCGAGCCCGGCCGTCACAAGCGGTCGGGCTTTGCATTTCGGCCATGCTATGCGGCCTTCCCGCCGGTCAGCCGGGCGTAATGGTCACGAATGACGCGCTTAGATGCCACCCACTCGCGCCCGTCCTTGCCGCCAGGCAGCTGCCCGGTGGTCAACTTGTAGCCGGTGGCCCTCTCATCCTCGTTGATGAATTGCGCGATTGCCTTGATGCCGCGAAGGATGTCGCCGGCCAAGTCCAGATCACCCATTTGTCAAATCTCCCATTAGTGCAAATCAGCACTAACGATACGGCCGCGCAGTTGATTAGTGCAAGAGTGCACTTGCACTAATCAACAGGCCATGCTTTGCTGTCATCTGCGGCTATTGGGAGCAAATCGGCATGGAAGTGGAACTTAGATGGTCGGTGAGCTACGCGGATGCCGAGGGTATCCTTGCACGCATCCATCGTGCCGGCGATGTACAGCAAGCTGCATTTCGCGCTCGGCTGAAGCACCTCAAGCGCCTTGGCATTCCTCTGGAAAGCTCTCCTGGTCGCGGTGCCAAGATCTGGTATTTCGAAGAGCAGATGTGGCAATGGGCGATCGCTCTCGAGCTGGCGGAATTTGGTATCGATCCGGGCACTGTCGCCGAGTTCATCAAGGAAAACTGGTCGTCGGATTTGCTGCCCAACTTCAAGCGAGCGATGAAGGAATATTCGGCGGGCAAAACGGATGACCTGCTCCTCGTCTTGCATCCAAACCTGATGCAATCCGGCTGGGCCGCCGACAAGGTTGCGCTTGAGCCCGAATGGCGCAGGCCCAGTGAAGGGCTGAAGATCACGCGGCTGCTTGCGGAGCGCCGCACCATGATCGTGAATGTTAGCGAGCTCTGCCGCCAGATGGGATTGGCGAAGGTCGCGGTGCAGTCGTCTCGAAAGCCGGGAGGCAGCGTTGGCAACAATTCGTAAGCGGAAGCTTCCGTCAGGTTTGGTGCGGTGGCAAGCCTCCTATGTAGACGGAGGCGGCAAGCGCCGCGCAAAGCTGTTTGAGCGCAAGGGCGATGCCGAAGGGTGGCTGACCGAAACTCGCCACGATCTCGCGCGCGGCATCCACACGCCCGACAGCATTTCGCCGACGGTGAACGAAGCTGGTGCGCTGTGGCTTAAGCGAAGTCGAGAGAAGGGCCTCGAGGCCGGCACAATCAAGGGCTACGAAGAGCACCTCTACCTGCACATTGCGCCATTCATCGGGGCCAAGAAGCTCGCCGAGCTGCCCTCCCCTGCAATCAGCGCTTTCGCAGACCGGCTGCGCGACGAAGGCCGCTCATCGGAAATGATCCGGCGGGCCGTCCGGTCTCTCGGATCAATATTTCGGGAGGCCAAGCGCCGCGGCCTCTCCGCAGTCGACCCCACGGTAGGATTGGATCTCGACCTTCCTGAGCGTGATGATCCGCGTCCGGTGATCCCGACGAAGCCGGAGTTGCAGGCGATCATCAATGGAGCCGCCGGCCGTTGGCGGCCGATCGTCCTGGTCTTCGTCTTCTGTGGGTTACGGGCGAGTGAGCTGCGCGGCCTGCGATGGATGGATGTCGACTTCGAGACGCGAGAGATTACCATCAAACAGCGCGCCGACGTGTTCCACAAAATCGGCCGCCTGAAATCGAAGGCCGCATACCGGTCGATACCGATGGCGCCGATCGTCCTGAATAGCCTGCGGGAATGGAAACTCACATGTCCAAAGGGTGAGCTGGGGCTGGTGTTCCCCACTGGCGCCGGCGGCGTCGAGTCCCACAGCAACATGATGTCCCGCGGCTTCGAGCCCCTCCAGGTGGCGGCGGGCGTGACTGACCTTGAACCTGTGCTGGACGGAGGTAAGCCCGTGCTGGACGCCGGGGGCGAGCCGAAGGTGGTAGCGGTGGCTCGTTACGGGATGCACGCCCTGCGCCACGCCTGCGCTTCGCTGTGGATCGAGCAGGGGATGAACCCCAAACGCATCCAAAAGCTGATGGGGCATTCGACCATTCAGTTGACGTTCGACCGATACGGCCACCTGTTCAAGGACAGCGACGCCGACCAGCGCGCAGCCGAGGATATCCAGGCGCGACTGCTTGGAGGCTAGCCGCAACGCCGGAGCAACACGGATTGTTTAGCGCTTTGATTTTATTGATATAAAAACGGTTTTGTAAACTGAAGGTCGGGGGTTCAATCCCCTCAGCCGGCACCACCAGTTTGGCCGACATTCCGCTCTCATCCGTTTGGGTGGAGGTTACCCATGGATAAGAGCGCCCGTGCGGCCTTTGGCGGTCCACCAGGACCGCTAATCAATCCGGCCGGCGTCATCCCGGGTTTCGAGCCGATAGAGCTCCCCGGCCTTCCTGGGCACAACCACGACGCTATCGACAAGCTCTCGAAAGCTCGCGGCCAATTCACTGGTTACCTGGCCGTTGGCACCGGAAATGCGTTCTAGGTTCTGCTTAAAACGCATGATCGCGGTGGGGTGCGGCCCAGACAAAGTTACGCCGCCCGTTTGAAATAAATACGGACGGCGTTCCCCTAGCCCCGAGAGGGTACGAACAAAATCCCGGATACTGCACTTCTCGAGTGCGATGACCTCTTTACTTGCGGAGCCTGTCCTTCTCCTTCTGCATGGCGGCAGCACTTCTGTTGATCTGTTTGCTCCAGAAGTGGTTCAGGGCGGTTCTAATTACCGTGTCGCTCTTGTTTGCCCATCGCCTGCGGAAATCAACTATTCTCTTCACGCCGATATCTGCATGGGATGGGTGTCGACCCATCACGTCGGCGCTCGCAAACCCGGGGACCGCTGCCATTCGCTCAAGTGCGAGCCGGTTTCGGCCAGACGAGCCTTGCGGACCAGGCGCTGGCGCTCGATGCCTGGGGGAGTCCCCCGGGCCTCCTTGCGGAGCCGCTCTGCCTGGATGCCAAGCCGCTGTTCAAGTGATTGAGTGTGTATGAGATGTCGCTTCAAGGACATGACACGCTCCATTCCGTTAGAGGAAGGCGGGAGCGCGATCGAGCGTTCTCATCACCGATATAAGCCACGGGTTCGGGCGGTGATGGACTTACTGTGTGCCTGTCTGGAGCGAATAGCGAGCTATTTGTTTCAGGCTTATTGTCGCAACTCGCGGAATGATTGGCGCCCAAGGAATGATGGGCCGGAACGTTTGCTGTGGCTCGACGGTAGGCCGCCAACTGACGCAGCCTTCCTCCGAGCGATCTGCCATCGCCTTATCGATGTCCACAGCCAGATTCCTAAAGTTCTTCGGCGCGTCGTTTCTTTGCGCTGGCCTTCACCGGGACGTGACCTCAGCTTGCCGAGATGGTCCGTCGACCACAGCAGCCCCGCCAGCTCGCAGGAGAATATGGCAGCTCCGAGCTTGGGGACGCGAGCCTTGTCGCTGCAGGACTGGCCGGAGATTGGCTCTTCGACGCTGCCGCCGATGCCGTCCGCTCCTGCAAGTCTCTTGATGACCCCGTGAATGCCGACCGTCCTGCCGCCGTTGTTGCCTTCAAACCGAAGTGCCTGGGCATCGAGTCCTCCATCCAGATAGACACGGCTTAAGCCGAGTTGTGTTGGACCAAGCCGAGCATTTATTTGCGGCTCAATCAAAGCGCCTTGCGGCTTACCCACAACGTACACAGGAGGCCGTATTTTCCCGGTTGTCGGGCGGCGCTCCACATCATCGATCGCGCTGACGGCACCCCGATGCACGCTACGCGCCGACCGACGCTGAGCCGTCATACGAAACAATTACCTTCCGGCGATCCGCCTCACCGCGGCCATCTCAAGATTCCCGATTGCTGAGAAGGAGAGCGCGAATGTGGAGATCAGCTCTGGCAATCACGGTCATCGCCTGCGTGATGTCGCGTGTCGCATCGGCGCAGGACATCTTCCTGCCGGACCCCCAGAAGATCGATTCCATGACGAGGAATTGTGTCTACAACAACGCGTTTTATTCCCAGGGGGCCCTCATCTGCCTCGGCGGAGGTCGCGGTCTCCAATGCAGCAGCGGGAGTTGGGTCCCCACTCAGGATCCCACTGCCTGCAAGGACCAAGTCCCCACACCATCCCCGCGGTGACCTTTCGCCTTCCCGTCTCGCTACACCAGCCAGTTCGATTTCTCGCTCGTTCTGCAAGTGAGCGGCCGATCGGGCCACAACAACCGCCACATCAACGTGGTGGTGAAGCGCTAGGAGCTTGTCTGGATAGTCGCTGTTCAAATCTGGTCGGGTCTGATTCAACATTGGGCGATGAGCAAGTATTTTCGGCCTTGGAACATCGATCAGACGCTGCTTCTGCCGCCGAATGTGCAGGACTTCGTGCCGAAAGGCCATGTCTCGCGGTTTATGGTTGATCTGGTGCGGGAGAGCCTCGATCTCAGGGAGATCATGGGCAGCTATGTGAGCGGGCTTGGGCAGCCGCCGTTTGATCCGCGGATGATGGTGGCGCTGCTGCTGCATAGCTATGCGAGTGGGCTGTATTCGTCGCGTCGGATTGCCAAGGCCTGCCGGGAGCGGAACGATTTTGTGATGATCGTGGCGCTGGATGCGCCGGATTTTCGGACGATCAGCGACTTTCGCAAGCGACATTTGAAGGCGCTCGGCGCGCTATTCGTGCAGGTTCTGAAGTTGTGCGAGACGGCCGGGCTGGTCAAGCTCGGTCATGTCGCGCTGGATGGTACGAAGATCAAGGCGAACGCGTCGAAACACAAGGCGATGAGTTATGAGCGCATGAAGAAGCGCGAGGCGGAATTGAAGGCCGAGGTCGCTCGCATGCTGGCGGCCGCCGAGGCGGCGGATGCCTCGGAGGATGAGACTTTCGGCAACAGCGACGAACTGCCGGACTGGACCGTCGACAAGCAGAAACGGCTGGCGAAGATCCAGCAAGCGATGGCGGCGCTGGAAGCGGACGCCAAACTGGCGGCGGAGGAAGAGCGCCGCATCGAGGCCGAAAAGGAACAGCAGCGCCAGGCCGAAGGCCGCAAGAAGCCGGGCAAACCGGCGGCGCTGCCATCGGAGGAACCCAATCCCAAGGCGCAACGCAACTTCACCGATCCGGAAAGCCGCATCATGAAGTCGAAGGATGGCTTCGTTCAGGCCTATAATGCCCAGGCGGCCGTCGATGCACATGCCCAGATCATTGTCGCGCAAGAACTGACCCAGCACGGCAGCGATCAGGGCCAGTTGGTGCCCCTGATCGAGGCCATCGAGAGCAATCTTGGCCGCAAGCCGCGGCAGGCCTCAGCGGATTCCGGCTACTGCAGCGAAGCCAATCTCGAAGCGCTCGACACACGCAGCATCGATGGCTATGTCGCGCCCGGACGCGCCAAGCACCCGACAGTAGCGAACGGAAAAGTCGGCGGCCCGCTGACACAGGCCATGCGAAAGAAGATCGACGATGGCGGCTTCGAAACACCCTACCGATTGCGAAAGCAAGTGGTGGAGCCGGTGTTCGGGCAGATCAAACAGGCAAGAGGCTTCCGCCAGTTCCTGTTGCGGGGCATCGAGAAAGTGCGCGCCGAGTGGACAATGATCTGCACCGTCCATAACCTCCTCAAGCTGTTCAACCTCGCAAACGCAGCCTGAGCCTGCTACTCTACAACAAATGCCCGTCACGAAAACATATCTGGACGGGCTCCTAGGCTAGATCGCCCTTCAAACCGGCTCACGCTGGAGGGCCGGGTCGGAGACACCCGCGACGCCCTGCGCCTTGGCAGGAATCGTGGGATCATTCCCGTAGGATCACCCATCCGCCGCCTTGTTTCTGTCCTTGCAGCCCAGAATGGGGTATGCAGAATGCGGGATGGGACTCAGCCAATGACCTATTTGATCCTTGCCCGTGATGGCACCAGCCAGATCGTGCTGAAGCGCGACAGCGAAGATGCGGCCGAGAAGAAGGCGCGCGAGCTGAAGGAGATGGGCTGGTTCGAGGTCGAGGTCCGCGAGGACAAGGCGGAGCACGCAGCGGCGGCCGCGCTGACCGATCGCTCACAGACCCTTCAATAGCGCCTTCCCTTCAATGACGCCGTTAATGACGGCTTGATGAACCTTTGCCTGATGGCCCTTACACATATGTGAGGAGCCGTCCCATGTCCGATACAGCACATTACCGCTTCCAGTCCGATCAGGCACGACGGCTGGCCCGCCAGGTCACCGACGCCGCGGTCCGCCAGCAGCTGCTCGAAATGGCCGAGGAGTATGGCCGCTACGCCGACCTGATCGAGGCCCGCAGCACCGAACCAGCGCCGGCCGCGGCGGCCGCGCACTAGACTGAGCCCCTGCCCCGTTCGCGACGCTGCGCCCATCCGGCCGGCTCATCCCCTGATCAGCACGCCCAAGACCTTCAGGTCCGCTCCTGACGCGCTTTCTGAGCGCAGCTCCAAATCCCCGCGAAACCGCCTGAGGATTTGTTCGGCACATTATGCCCCCTCACGCGATTTTCCTGTAAGCGCGCATTTTACTGCACAGGCTGCGCGCGCGGCTGGCCGCGGCGTCGCGTGGCGCCGGGGCCCAGCGGGATCATCGGAACGGCTTGATTGATCCTGAGCGTTTGACGGTCAGCCGCTGTCGTTGTCAGCTGGCAGGTTTTTTTGAGCGGTGCAATTGAACGGCAACAGATCTTCGATATCGGCGTCTGGCGCGCGTTGGGGCAATTCGGTGAGCGCGTGACGTAGCCATGCATAGGGATCGACGCCGCATGCCCGGCATGTCAGCACCAAACTGTAGATCACGGCGCTTGCCTTGGCGCCGGCAACGGTGTCGCTGAACAGCCAACTTTTTCGTCCGGTGCAAAACGGCCTGATGTCGCGCTCCAGAACATTGTTATCGATCGGGGCGAGACCGTCACTGGTGTAACGGGTCAGATAATCCCATTGGTTGCGTGCATAGGCGATCGCCTTGCCGGTCAAGCTTTCGGGTAGCACCTTCGGCGCCTGGTCGTCGAGCCAGGTCCGGAAGGCGGCCAATACCGGCAGGCTATGCTGCTGGCGCAGCCGCAAGGTGTATGCGGCGCGCGTTTCGCCGTCGGGCGGCGTCTGGCGCGCCACCCTCTCGACCTCGTACAACGCCTCGAAGAACTTGAGCGCCTGCAATGGCGGACCGCCAGGCTTTGTCCTGGCCTTGAGCGCATCGGTAAATTTCCTGCGCGCATGCGCCATACAGCCGAGATGGGTCGCGCCTGTCAGCGTGCGCCAGGCGTCATAGCCGTCGCTCATCAACAAGCCGCGATAGCCGGCCAGGAAGGCCTGAGGATGTTGCTGGCCGCGACCGGGCTGGTAATCGAACAGCACGACCGGCTGCGCGCAGTCCTGGCCGCTGCGATAGGCCCACATGAAGGATTTGGCCTGCGCATCACGGCCGTCCTCTTTAAGAACCTGGACCCAGGTTTCGTCGCCGTGGACCAGGGGCTGCGACATGAGCTTTTGCTGTAGCGCGTCATAGACCCGATGCAGATGCAACTCGCTCGCCCGGATCACCCAGTTGCCCAGCGTCCCGCGGCTGATGCTGACGTCGGCGCGCCCCAGCGCGTCCGCCACACGGTACAGCGGCGTGCCGTCGACGTATTTGTTGGCGAGCACCAGCGCCAGCGTCGATGGCGTGGCGACGCTACCCGGCAGCGGCTGCGCCGGCATCGGCGCGGTCACAATCGGGGTGTTCAGCGCGGTGCGCTCGCAGTGACGGCAGGCATATTTGAACCGCACATGTTGCAGCACCGACGCCTTGACCTCGACGTGCAACTGCTCGGTGACGGTCTCGCCCATCCGATGCATCCGATTATGGCAGCACGGACAGTCCTTTTGATCCTCACCCAGATCGTGTTCGACGCGTTGGCGCGGCAGATCGTCAGGCAGCGGCTTGCGGCCGCGTGCCTTCGGCGCCGGCTTTGGAGCCTCCGGCAATCCCGTGTCCGGCACGGCGACCGCCTCGACATCGTCGTCGTCCCGGCTTTCAGCGGCGGCCTGCTCGGCTTCGTTGAAGATGCGCTCCTTGAGCTTTTCGCTCTTCGGCGCATACCGGTGCAGGCGCTCCAGGCGCAACTGCTCCTCTAGATGCAGCACGCGTTGTGCGAGTTTCTCGTTTTCGGCCTTCAGCGCCGCGATCTCGGCCGCGTGCGCCGCGATCAAGGCTTCCAGTTCGTGCGTCGTGGGCTTGCGACTCATCGGAGTCTTGAATCGAAGTCATGCCGCCGCGTCAACCGGGCTCCCATGTCTTCGTCATGTCTTCGGCCGCGTCATCTGAGAACGGCCATGCCGAAGCCCGATGACGCCGCCCGCATCGAACACGCTCAGCCCACGCTCTGATATTGCCGCACCGGATGACGACGCACCGCCGCGATGTTGATGCCGTCAAGCAGCCAGTGCAGCTCCTCCGTCGTCAGCGTCAGCACCGCCTCCTGACTTCGGGGCCAGTGGAATCTGTCGGCCTCCAGCCGCTTCAGCAGCATCCAAAATCCTGACCGATCATAAATCAGCAGCTTGATCCGGTCGCGGCGACGATTGCAGAACGCGAACACCGCGCGCTGGAACGGATCCAGCCCCATCGACTGCTCGACCACGATCGCCAGGCTGTTGATGCCCGCCCGGAAGTCAATCGGTTCGCGGTGAAGGTAGACCCGAAGATCAGACGCCAGTCGGAACATCGCAACGCCCCAGCGCTTCAATCACCGCCGACAGCAACTGCGCGTCGCCGCCTTCCAGCGAAAGCGTCACGCCGTTGGGCATCGATGCCGTCAGCCGCCCTGCACAGGATCGCTCCGTCGCGCAAACCGCAATCGCGCCAGCAGATCGAGTTGGCGACGGCGACGGCGCGCGAACCGGAATAAAGGCTGGCGCAATCGGCGCCCGCGCCTCCGGCTGGCCATCCCCGTTCTGAAGTTGTCGCTTGGCCACCCACTTGCGCAGCAGGTTCGCGTTCACGCCGTGTTGCAGCGCAAGCCCCGCCAGCGACACGCCAGACTGCAGACAGGCCTCGACCAGCCGCTGTTTGCTGGCCGGATCATAGCGACGCCGGCCATTGCGCAACACGCCGACCGTCTCAAGTCTCAAAGGTTCTTCTGGAGTGATCATCGATCGTGTCCACCTCGCTCATGGTGGACACCTCATCCCATCCCCGCGCTCAACTGCATAGGTGCGTAGAAAGGAGCGCTTACATTTTCCTCGCATGAGGCTACGCGAACCCAACCGCAATTTGCTCCTTCTGGGCGCCTTCACGCTGCTCAGCGTGGCTGCCGCCGGGATCGTTGCGGTGCTGGATCCGGTGCCCCCGCCGGCCAACGCCGCGGTTAGGCCGGCCCCCAATCAAGCGCCGGCCCCTGACCTGACGCCGGTCCGGATCGTCGGCACCCCGTTCGCCCCGAACACCAATCCCCGCCAGCGCTGACCCGCCTCGCACGCCGGGTACGTCACAATTTTGTCACCGCGCCTGCAAAACAGGCGTCTTCGTCAACCATCATGATGGCGAGTGCTTGATTCCGCGCGGTTGCTCTGCTGCAATCCGCCCGCTCAAGGTGCGCCATGAAGTGGATGAAGGAACGCGATCTCCTGATCGCGCAGACAATGGCTTTCGTGGAGTCGGTGAAGGGCAAGCAGCCCGACGCCGGGATGCCGGCGCCTGCCCCGCGGACATCAGCGCCACCGGCCGCCCAGCAGACTGCCACGCCGCCTGCTGTTGCGCCCGCACCCGCCGCGCCGGCACTCGCTGCCGCTGCGGAGGCCCTGGCCGAGGCCATCGCCACATTCGACATCAAGCCCAAGCCTGCGGCCGAGACGCGGCCCGCGGTCGTGCCGCCGCCGCTCCCGGTGCCGACCGTGATCGAGGGCCTGCTGCCGGCTCCGCCGCCTTTGGCAGTGACCGTCGTCGAGGTCCCACCGCCACCGGCGCAGCCGCCGCAATTCGCAAAACTCGACATCAGCGGCGACTTCGGGTCCGAGGTGCGCGAGCGGGTCGCCAATTTCCGCGCCCAGCAGCAGCGCTTCCTCAGGGAGCGCGAGGAATACTGCACCACGACGATGGCCAAGGTGCGCGCCGCGATCCGCGACAACAGCGAACTGCCGCGCTCCGGCAAGTAACCAGCGACCTGTTCACCTGATGGCCTTCCCCCGCGCTTGTCCGCCGGGGTCGATCGGACTTCAGCGCGGCGCGCCCGATTTCACCGGATCGGTCAGGAAGCGTCCGCTCGATCGCGTCAGCGCCGGCTCCTCCACTGCGTCGGAAACGGGCTGCTTTCCTTCCAGCATCGATCGCAAGCCGGCGATCGCCTGGGTCATGCGCTCGGCGTATTTGGCCAAGGCGCCGTCGACGAACGCCCTGTCCTTCGGCTTCGGCTTGGCGAGCCGCAGCTCCAGATGCGTCGTTCCGTCTGGACCGTCCAGAACCGCGCGGGTCATCACGATCCGCGGCGCGTCGGGGACCGGAAGCGTGATGCCCACCGTGAAGTTATCGGCCGGGTGCCAATCGAGCAGCTCTTCGACGACGGTATGGGTGCCGTGCATGCAGTGATTTTTCGTGCCGACGCCGCGCCGTCCCTTGCCGGATTCCTCGACAATGGTGTCGGCGTCCCACCATTGCTGCCACTGACCGGGCACGGTGAGAAACTCCCACACCGTCTGCCGGGGCGCGGCGATATCGAACTCCAGCATGGCGTGGGCGTCGGCGCGCGTCACCTCCACCCGCCTTTGCGCGTCGTCCTGCTGCCACGCCGCCTCGAGATCGCGCACCCACAGCGTCACGTCGCCGATGATGTCAATGGTTTCGCGATGCGCGATGAGACCTTGCGCCACCGGATCGACGCCCATGGCGCGGATCGCCGCGTCGCTGTAGAGCGCGTAGGCGCGCCCGCCGAGCTTCGCGCCGACCGTGTTCTTGAGCAGCCGGTGGACCAGAATGACGTCGCGCCCGGCGAGCTCTTCCCGCCCGCCCATCCTCTGCTTCACCATCTCGCCATGATGGACGACGAATTTGAAATCGAGATCGCCCATCGCAACGCAGGCCTTGCATTCGCAGGTCGAGGCCTGGCGCACGCTGCGCAGGCGCCGCCGAAACTTGAAATAGGCGCCCTCGATCGCGTCCTGCAGCAGCGAGCCGTCTATCGTCTCGGCGGTGGTGTAGACGAACGCGGCGTCACCCTCGAACTTGGCGAGGCGAAACGGCGGGCGCAACGCTTTCACCACCGCGTCCATGAAATCGGCGATGATGTCCTGCGCATGGTCGAGTTCGACCGCCGCGAGGAAGTTCGTATAGCCGGAGATGTCGGCAATCGCGAAATAGGCCACTTCAGCTTTCGGAAGCATCAGGACCTCCTACGCAACCGGTTCACGCCAATCGTGCGGATGCGCAGTGTGTCACCCACGCCGCCCGCGGTCGAGGGGGCTCTCAAGCGCGACGACGTTACTTCGAGCAGCGACTGCGACGGCGCTACACACCCTCTCCCGTTCTTTTACGGGGTGGAGACGAGCGAGGCTCGCTCTCGGAGGGCTGGGCCGAGCGGCTGTCTCGCGCATCCGGCGATAGCTCACTCATCTCGCTTTAACGGCCGCTGATCTTCTCCAGCACCGGCAGCAGATGTTTCAGGAATTCGCCCGGATTCTCGCTCATCGGAAAATGGCCAAGGCCTTTCATGATGGTGGCCTCGCTGCCGGCAATGCTGCTCGCCACCGCGAGCGTCTCCTCCGGCGTGCAGGAATAATCGTACTCGCCTGACAGCAGGAACAGCGGGCAGCGTTTGGTGTCGATCTCGGCGATGCGAGCGCGGATATCACCGTCGATCTTGTAGAAATAGAGGTCGCCCTTGAACACGCCGGGACCGCCTTGCATGTAGTGCCACAGCGTTTCCCACTTCTCCTTGTCGGGCGCGTCGGGCCCGACCAGCCCCGAGACGATGGCGGCCGCGACCTCGCCGCCATGCACGTCCGGCCGGTGCAGGAAATTCAGGTCGTAATACGGATCGACATGCGCGCCGGCCTGCAGGCCGATGATGGCACGGAAGCGTTCGGGATGCTCGAGTGCGAGATGCAGCGCGATCCGGCCGCCGATCGAGCAGCCGATCACGATCGGCCTGTCGAGGTCGAGCGCGTCGACTACCGCCAGGATCATCGTCGTGTATTGCGCTGAGGTGAGCTGGTATTCCTCGTCGTGCCAGCCCTGCGGCGGCGACGACTTGCCGTGCCAGGGCATGTCGAAGGCGATGACGCGATGGTTGCGGGTGACGCGCTCATCGTTCATCAGGCCGCGATACTGCCGGCCGTCGGCGCCGGCGGTGTGCAGACAGAGCAGCGGCGTACCCTCGCCGGCTTCCTCGACATAGACGCGGTGCGCCCGGCCGAACAGTTCGAGCTGCATGTAGCGGCCGATGATCGGCTCGAATGTCGCGCTCATGCGGCGGCTCCCTCGCGGCGCAGCTTGCCGAGCGCCTCCTTGAAGTAGCGCAGGTTCGCCATGAAGATTTGCAGTTCGCCCTCGGCTTTCAGCACGCGGCGCTTGATCAGCGCCATCAGGTCGTTGGAGCCCGGCGGCGGCCGCCGCTCGCAGAAGCGGTCCCACTCCGCCTCCGAGGTGCGCAGCGCAAAGGACGACGACGGCATCACGAACGGCCCCTTGGTCACCGACACGATCCGCCCCTCATGGATCGAAATCAGCCAGACGGCCGCGCCGATCTCGAGCAGGAAGGTCGTGGTGAGAAAGCGGCCGCGCCGCACCAGGCCGGCGTCGCAATTGACCCGTTCCTTCAGCGTTTCGATCAATGTTCGCTCCCCGATGCGGCCCGTCCGCGCTGGCCGCGGCGGGCACTTGTTCTGCCGGCAATGATGGAAGGAATGCTGGGGCCGTCAATCGCCACAGCCGTCGCGCGGCCACGGCGTTTTCGCTTGGGTCGCTAGAGCGCGATGAGATTGGGTTGAATCGTCATCGCGCTTTAGCTCTTTGTTTGAGCATGATCTTTTCGGAAAACCGCTTCGCACTTTTCCGGATCATGCTTTAGAGCCAAATTTCGCTAGAGCCAGGACCAGACCAGCGCCACGTTCGCGGCGCAGGCCGCGAACAGCGCGAGCGCGAGCACGAAGTGCACGCGTTCATGGGGGGTCTGAAGGATCGCTCTCATGGGGAAAGCATCCGGCGATTCTACCCGTGGAGTCCCGGGGATTCTTTTTTCCGGGGTTTACCACCCGTTAAGGACTCAGGGCCCTCGGCGAAAGGGCCGAAATGACTCATATTTTCAGATGCTTGGCCCGGGGTCCCGCTCACGGTTCCGTGATTGGAACGGTGATATTGCCTGAAACCCGGGACGGGTGCTCGCGTTGTCGGGGATTGGGGAAAACGACGAATGCCATACGCGCTGTTCTATCAAGACGCCAAGCTGAGCAAGACTTATCCAACCGAAGCCGATGTCTGGAAGCTCGCCAGGAAATCGGGGCTGGTGGTGGATGCCGTTTCCGGCGAGGAGCAGTCCTCGCTCCGCCCGCTGCTCGAGAATAACTATGAGATCCGGCCGTGCCAGGCGGAGCCGGACGAGGACCCGGTCAAGAACAAGGCCGACGCCGATCGCGAAGCGCGCCTGGAGCCGCGGTTGAACTAAAAAACAGCAGACCGGCCGGCACGCGTCGCGGGCCGGATGCAAAAGCGGTCGTCCCGCCCTTACGGCGTCGCCGTCGCCAGCGAGGCCTGTTCGGCCGCGAGCGACACGCAGATCTTCCGCCGATGCAGACCCCGGATCGACCCCGTCACCTTGAGCACCTTGCCGGCGGTGCAGGACGCGTCCTGCACGAACACGACTTCGTACGGCGCAAGCACGAGGGGTTCGGATTTGAGGATCGTCTGGGCAAGGCACGGCACAGCGACCGCAGAGATGATCAGCCCTAACGCAAAGCTACGCATGTTCGTTTGTCCACCAGCCCCGGCGATCCCATAATAACGCATCACGATGAAAGTTCCGTGCAATGCAGGAATTATTTTTTGCATTGCACGATCCGGCGTGAATATCCGCTGAATAAGCAAGCGTCGGGCCAATAAAAAAGGCCGACCCGAAGGTCGGCCTTTGATCTCGATGCGGCGATGACGCGATCAGTAGCGGGAGCCCACTGGCCCGCCCCAGCCGAAGCGGTAGTTGACCCCGACCTTGACGGTCTGCTCGTCGTTGCGGAAGCTCGTGCCGACAATGTCGGCCGGACCGCTGGTGAAGGTGGTCTTGCCGAAATTGTAGTACTGGTACTCGGCCTTCGCCGACCAGTTCGGGGCGAACATGTATTCGAGGCCCGCGCCGACCGTGTAGCCGTCCTTGCGGCCGCCGTCGGTCGTGAACGCCGCCGGCACGCCGGCGACAGACGCCGTGATGTTGTTGTTGTCACGCCAGGCGTAACCGCCCTTGGCATAGAGCAGCGTCGGGCCCCAGGTGTAGCCGAGGCGGCCGGTCACCGAACCGAGCTGGTCGGTATTCCCGGTCACGACCGTTCCGGCGGGGAACACCAGACCGTTGTTCGACGAGCTCGGCAGCCAGGAGTACTGCGCCTCGACACCCATCACCCAGTTGGGGGCGAACTGATAGTCGAAGCCGCCCTGCACGCCACCCATGAAGCGCGCGTCGCTGCCCATCAGGTTGTTGCCGTCGGTGAACGCGCCGCCGACATGGCCGCCGATATAGAAACCGGTCCAGTTGTAGATGAGCGCCGGAGCGGTAGGCGGCGGTGCCTTGGTATAGGTGCGGGCCGGGATGTCGGCCGCAAACGCCGGGCTCGCAAGAGCGGCCAGCGCGACCGTGCCGAGCAAAAACTTCTTCATCTCTGATCCCCGTGACTTACGCTGCGCTGTTAAACCAAACAACGTGACGCCAATTAGGTTGCTTTGGGGCAGTGCCAGACCTGTGATGTTTCCGAGCTGTGACAGGGTCGCAACAACGCCCGTTTGTTCCTTGGCACAGAAGGTTTTTTCACCGGTTAAGCAGCCGCATTTCGGCTGTATGGATGTCGCAAATGCCTAAGCTGAGGTTCAGCGCTCCCCGAAAAGTGATCGGGGTTTGCTAACGATCCGGTCAGGCCTGCCGCGACGGGCCGCCGCGGTCAGCGCGACATCTTTTCCAAATCTGGAAATGGCGCGTAGGACGCGCCGGCGCAAGGCTCGGCGGAATTATCCAGGATGCGGTCGAGCCGGCCGTCGACGAACAGCACCCCACGCTCGCGCGCCGGCCGGTAATTGCCGTCGGTTTCCTTCGCGCTGTAGCGCAGGCACACCACATAGCGCAGCCGGCCGCCGACCGTGCGCTGCGCCGGATCGGCGATCGCCGCCTCGCGCACCCCGACCGGATTGTTCAGATAGGTCCGCATGAAGGCCAGGATCTGGTCGCGGTACCGGTCCGGAAACGGCTGGTTGGCCACGCCGCGATCATCGGTGAAGGTCGTCGGCCCGCCGCCGCTGTCATCGCTGGTGAGGCAGCCGGCGAGCGGAATCGAGAGCAGCAGGATCGCCGCCAGTTTTGATGAAGTCCGCAAACGTCGCTGTCTCATGGGTCCCCGGTCGCGTCTCATAAACTGCTGGGCGGCGGAAGGGAATTCGCAACTGGGTTATCCCTGCCCGCGTCGCTCGTCCGTTGACTGGAGGTGCGGCGCCGGATCGTCCAACGCGGCACCGCTGATGCTGTCGGCGAATTTGCGCATCAGACGGACCAATTCCTGGACGTCGCGCTCACTCCATTCCTTGAAGATAATCTCGCCAAATCGCTCACGAGCGGCGTCTACGGCATCCGTCATCGCCTTGCCCTTGGGCGTCACGATGACTTCGCGGACGCGGCGATCGGCAGCGCCGGCCTGCCGCCCGACCAGGCCAAGGCTCTCGAGCTTCGCGATCTGCCGGCTCACGGTGGTGTGGTCGCGCCCGACCCCGTCAGCGAGATCGACCACGCCGATCGGGCCACGCCGCTCGATGATGACCAGCAGCGGAAACAGCGCTCGCTCCAGCGGGATGCCCGCCTCCCGCACCATGCGCTCGTCGCCTTGGGGCCGGTTCAGCACGCGCATGATGTCGATCAGCGACTCGTGCAGCGCCCGGATCGTTTCACGATTGTGTGTATTTTGCACGCTTCTTCTTGACGGCATCACGGGTCTCCAATTATGTGCAAATTACACATATGGAGATGGCCATGACAGAAGAATTTTCAGCCGACGTGCTGATCAGCGGCGCAGGCGCCGCCGGGCTCACGCTGGCGATCGAGCTCGCGCGGCGCGGCATTCCTTTTCGTCTGATCGACCGGATGGAGGCCCCGTTCCAGGGCTCGCGGGGCAAGGGCATCCAGCCCCGGACATTGGAGATTTTTGAGGACCTAGGCATCGTCGACCGCATCGTCGCGGCGGGCGGCCCCTATCCGCCGCAGCGCGAACACCGCGCCGACGGTACTTTCGTCGAGTCCGACTTCATCGAACGTCAGGAGCCAACGCCGGCCGAGCCGTACCGCACCCCACTGATGCTCCCGCAATTTCTCACCGAAGGCCTGATGCGCGAGCGGCTGGCCGAACTCGGCCATCAGGTCGAGCATGGCTGCGAACTCGTCGGCATTGCGCAGAATGGCGACGGCGTCACCGCCAGGCTTGCGCAGGATGGCACCGAGGAGACGATCCGGGCGCGCTATCTGGTTGGCGCCGACGGCGGCCGCAGCTTCGTGCGGCACGCGCTTCAGATCGGCTTTCCCGGCAAGACGCTGGGCGTTCGTGCCGTCGTCGCCGATTTCGAACTGACAGGGCTCGAACGCGATGCATGGCACCGCTTCAACGACGGCTCGATGGAGCGCCAGATATCGCTCTGTCCGCTCGCGGGCACCGACCTGTTCCAATTGCAGGCTCCGATCCCGCCGGAAGGTGACGTTGATCTGTCGGCCGCCGGACTTGCCAAAATGATCGCCGTGCGCACCGGGCGCGACGACATTCGCGTTCACGCGGTGTCGTGGGCCTCGGCCTACAGCATGAACGCGAGGCTCGCCGACAGCTATCGCACGGGCCGCGTGTTCCTGGTCGGCGACGCCGCCCACACCCATCCGCCGACCGGCGGCCAGGGCCTCAACACCAGCGTGCAGGATTCCTACAATCTCGGCTGGAAACTCGCCGCGGTGATCGCGGGTGCGCCCGCTGCTCTGCTCGACAGCTATGAAGAGGAGCGCCGCCCGATCGCCGCTTGCATGCTCGGCCTATCCACCAAACTGCTCGAGGCCGGCAAACGCGGCGACATGCGGCGCGGCCGCGAGGTGCAGCAGCTCGATCTCGGCTATGCCGGGTCGTCGCTCGCGCTGGAGATGCCGGAACGTGAGCGTGGCCTGCTGGCGGGAGACCGCGCCCCCGATGCGCCGATCCGCGGCGCCGCCGGCCAGCCGGCACGGCTGTTCCAGCTCTTCAACGGACAGCATTGGACCTTGCTCGGCAACGAAGTGGCGCGTGACGCGGTTGCGCCCCGCCCTCGCCTGCACATTCACACGATCGGCCCGCGCGGCGACATCGTCGACGAGACCGGCGAACTGCGCAAAGCCTACCATCTGGACGCCGGCGACTGGGTGCTGGTGCGCCCTGACGGCTACGTCGGTGCGATCGTCGCCTCGCGCGAGATCGGCGCGCTCGAAAACTATCTTGGTAGTGTCGGGCTCAACTGAAACGCAAACGCACTCCGGCCCGCCGGCCATTGGGGAAGCAATGGACGGACGGGCCGGGCTGACATCCCAAGGGCGCAGCGGGGCAATGTGGATCGAACTACGCCCCTCGGATCAGATTCAGCCGCGCTTGGCCGGCGCGACGTGCTTGATCGCGACCTTCGCCCGGACATGCTTGGAGGCGTGCTTCGGCGCCTTCACCTTCAGCATGCCCATATGCTTGTGGTGGCGATGATGGCGATAGTGCTTCTGGTGATGGCGGCCCATCTTGGCGTTGGCGTTGCGCACCTTCGCCGGCAGCTGCTCGCTCTTGATCACGGGAGCGGTCTTGGTGACCGGCGCGGGCGTTGCGACCTTGCCGGTTTCGGCGGCGAGCGCGGGCGCTGCGATCACGGAGATGGCGAGCAGCGCGGCGGAAATCGTCTTGAACATGGTGGTCCTCCTGTTCGGGATCGAGAGGTCTCCGGCCGGATGGTCGGCCTCACCGATCAATGCACGTGACCTTATGGGCCGCGCACTGAACCTGTTCTGAAGAGCGCTGACGGAATTCATTCATGTGAATGACTTCTTTGTCATGTTGCCCGTGCCGGCGCGAGATCACGTAATCGTTGAAACGGCCGGGAATGTTCCGCAGCCCTGGGTGTTCAAGTCAGCAGGCTTCGGTGTAAGATTACCGAGCACGATCAGGAACGATCAGGAGCAACCAGGAATGAGCAAGACGCCGCAGTTTCGTTGGAAGTTTTTGGGCCTCGCAGTGCTCTCGATGACACTCGCCGCCGGGCCGGTCATCACGGCCTACGCCGCAGGCAGCGACAATCCTTCACCGCCGGCCTCCGACAGCAGCGCCAGCAAGGGCAAGAAGGCCAAGAAGGACAAGAGCTCCGCGATCGACGATCAGAAGTTCCTCGCCGGCTATCGCACCGCCTACACCACGATCTATGACCAGCACGACTATACCGCCGCGATCGAGCAGCTGAAGGCGCTCGGCCAGGACGACCGTGCCGACGTCGCCAATCTGATCGGCTACTCCTATCGCAAGCTCGGCGACTACAAGGTCTCGCAGGTCTGGTACGAGCGCGCGCTCAAGGCCGACCCGGCGCATGTGCGCACTTGGCAGTATTACGGCCTCTGGCAGGTCGAACAGGGCAACCGCGATCAAGCGCAATATCACCTGAACCGCATCGCCCAGCTCGCCGGCACCAACAGCGACGAATATCGCTCGCTCGCCGCCGCGCTGGAAAAGCCGCCGGGCACCGGCCTGGTTTACTGAGCGGCCGATCGTCCTGACATCAAGCCGGCGCGATCACGAGGACCGCGCCGGCTTTTTGCTGCTCCGTAGGATGGATAGAGCGACTTGTCCGCCGTAGCTCGAAGAGCGAAGGCGGAAGCGAAACCCATCGCTCGCATCGGCGGTGTCGATGATGGGTTTCGCGGAGTTTATCATCGGGCCGCGCTTTGCGCGGACCCGTTGGTTCTACCCAGCCTACCGACTACCGATTACCGACGCGGCAGATCGGCCGCCCTTGCGGCATAGGCATCGAGCACGTCGTCGGCGCTGTAGGCCTGGCGTGCCGCGAAATCATCGCGCAGGCCGAGTCTCGCCGATGTCCAGAGCCGCGCGGCGGTGGCTTCCGTCATGATCGGTTGCAGGCCGATCTCCCGCAGTCCCTCCGCGATGCCGTCCATCTCGACCGCGCGGCGCTCGGCATGCAGCACGTCGGTGCGCACGCACATGTCGACGAACTTGCTGTAGCGCGTCGCATCCATCGGCTCGCAGATGCCGCGCAGCGCTTCGCTGCGCACGCCCGCGAGCGAGGCTGCCGTCAGCGCCTCGACGATCAACGCCTCCATGCCCTTGGTCACCACGCTGCGCAGCATCTTCACCGCGGCTGCCGTGCCCGCCTCCGGGCCGGCCTGCTCGATGGTGAAACCGAGCGGCGCAAACAATTCGGCGAAGCGCGCGGCACCATCGCCCGAACAGTACAGCGGCACCGCCGCGCCGTAGATGCTGACCGCGCCCATCAAATTGGCATCGACGAAGGCACCGCCGTGCGCCGCGACGGCATCGCCGACCAGCCGCTTGGCCTTGGGCGTGGAGGCGTTGACGTCGACCACCAGCATGTCAGGCCGAACCAGGCTCGCGATGGCTTGCCCGACCGGCACGGCGGTCGCGACCACGACCGCGGAGAACACGATGTCGGCGCGCGCCATCAGCGCGGGCAGGCTGTCGACCAGTTCGACCCCGCAATCGGACGCCATGCTCCGGAACGCTTCCGAATATGGCGGACGGTTGGTCTTGCCGTCGCAAAACACCAGCGGCGCGGAACCACCCTTCACGCGCCCCTTGGCTGCGAGATGCGTCGCGAAGCACTGCGCCGCCTCGCCGAAGCCGACAAAGCCGATCACCTGCTGGGTCATGTGAATGCCCTGGGTCATGTCGTGAGCGTGCGCGCTGCCGCATCACAACCAATGTCAAGCAAGAAGCGTGCCCGCGACGAAGGATCGTGTGCTGCGGTAGGATGGGCAGAGCCAACGGACCTTCGAAACCTTACGACGTCGCGGCGATCCCGACCTCGCGCCGGCGGCGGCCGAGAATGGCGAGCATCACAAGTGCTCCGATCGAGCAGGCGAGCGCGAGCTCCAGCACGGCATTGCTGCCGGACCGCGTCAGCAGCCAGGCCAGCAGCGGCGGCGACGCCGCCGAGATCAGGTTCAGCGGCAGCGCGATATGCGAGGTCGCCTTGGCGAATTCGCTCTTGTCGTAGAACACCAGCGGGATGGTCGCGCGCGCGACCGCAAGCGCGCCGCTGCCGAGGCCGTAGATCAGGATGAAGGCCGCGATCGCCCAGTAAGTGCCGTGACCGACGATCAGGATCAGCATCGCGACCGGCAGCAACGTGCCGGCAACCAGCCCGGTCGTGATGCCGTCCCAGCGACCGCCGCCGAGGAAGTCGATCGCGCGCGCCGAGACCTGCACGACGCCGAGCGTCGAGCCGAACGCGACCGCCTCGGCCGGCGGCAGCCCCTGCGCCTTCAGAAGCTCGACCAGCACCGCGCTGAAGCCGAAACTGACGAAGGCGTTGAGCCCGATCGCCGCGACCACCAGAAAAAACGTGCTCCTGCCGGCCGGCGGCGGCGCACCGGACCGGTCCGATGGCGATGCGGATGCCGCCTCGCCGACCGCCCGGCGCGGCAGCCCGAAGCTGTAGAGCGGCAGGCAAACGAGAGCCATCGCCGCGGCATAGGCCAGACAGGTCCCGCGCCAGCCCAAGGCCTCCGCGAGAAACGCTGTCGTGGGCCAGAAGATGCTGCTGGAGAGCCCGGTGACCAGCATCAGCGCGCCGATCGCGCCTTTCGCGTTCCGCCCGGCCACCTCGTTCAGCATGATGTAGGCGGCGGTGCTCAGTGCCGCGCTGCCGGCGGCACCGAGGATGGTCCAGGCGATGAAATACAGCACCGGCTCGCGCGCGCAGGCCAGCACCACGAAGCCGAGCGCGGCGATCACGCTGCCGGTCATCATGACGCGCCGCGCGCCAAAGCGCCGGAACGGCTTCGCCAGCAGTGGGCCGCACAGGCCCATGGTCACGTAGAAGGTCGATGTCCCCGCAAACACCGTGGAAAGGGCGATCTCAAGGTCGGCCGCCATCCGGTGGCCGACGATGGCCGGCAGGCCGAGGGTCCCCCACCCGAACACTTGCGCAATGGCCAGCACGAGCAGGACGCCGGCGATGTCTCGATCCATTCCCAGGAACCGTGCCCGGTTCGCCTTCGCCATTCCCACCCGCCGCGTTTCAACCAAACGCCTTCGCTAACCGACGCGGTATGACGGTATCATGACCGGCGCCGTCCAGACCGGCTCGGGCCCGGCGACATCCCCAGGGATTACGGATCAAGGGATTACGGATAGTGCTCGAGGCGTCGGTCGGGCTTTGGCGGGCGGCTCGAACCCACCGTGTCGCCGGCAGTGCCGGCGTCCGGCTTCGCCGGACGCGCCGCCCTCTCGATCGGCGGGCTGCTGTCGCCGGTCTTCGTGTTGCTGTTCAGCGCCTGGCCGATGGTGGTCAAATTGGCCGCTTGGCCAGCCCCCGCCGAGCCCGTCGAAGGGCCGGAGCTCTGTGCCAACACGGTTCCCGATAGCACCAAGGCCGCCATCAGTATTGCCGCGTTGACTGTCATGGAGGGGGCCTTCGCGGCTGCCCCGGACGTTCCCCCGGCGCCCTCATTTAAGGTAAATGCGAGGCGAATTCTGTACCCTGTCGCGGCCAATGGCAGGCAGCACAGGCATTCGCGGCTCGATCAACCGCGCGCCGCCGTCGCGCCGCGCAACGCCCCCTCGCGATACTCGGCCCAGGCCTGTCGCAGGATCTGCACCGACGAGGTCAGGAATATTGCCGCCATCACGGCGGCAACCGCGAGATCCGGCCATGGCGTGGCCGTTCCCCAGACGCCGAGGGCCGCCACCATCACGATGAGGTTTCCGATCGCGTCGTTGCGCGAGCAGAGCCAGACCGAGCGGACATTGGCGTCGCCGTCCTTGTACGGCAGCAGCAGCAGAACCGACCCAACATTGGCGGCGAGTGCCAACGCACCGATTGCGCCCATCACCTCGGCTTTCGGCACGCCGAGCACGAACGTCTGATAGACGGTCGAGCCGAACACCCACAACGCCATCAGGCTCAGCGACACGCCCTTCAGCAGCGCCGCGGAGGCACGCGTCCGCAAGCTGGCGCCGATCACCGCAAGGCTCAGTCCGTAGGTGACCGTATCGGCGAGGAAGTCGAGCGCATCCGCCTTGAGCGCCTGCGAGCCGGCCAATTGACCTGCGACCATCTCGGTCAGGAACATCGCGCCGTTGATGCCAATGACGGTCCAGAGAATGCGCTTGTAGCGCGGGTTGAGGCCGTCAAAGACCGGCACGCCGCCCGAGCAGCATGCGTCGGCCACTGCGGGCGCCCGGCCAGCCTTGTTCGGCAGCGTCAGCGGCGGTGGCGCACAGCATTCGGAGGTTTTCTGCTCGCAGCAATCGCTCATCGATCTTCCCTTCGGCGAACAGGATAGGACCGCCGATGCCACGGATTCAACCCTGTCCGCGTGGAACAGGGCCAATCCGCGCATCAGCTCAGGAACTGAAGCGGGCCCTCGCCTCACTTCGCCTTCTGGATCGCGGTGACGGTGTAGCCGCCGTCGCCCTCCTGGGCTTCGAACTTGACCTTGTCGCCGACCTTGACCTGCTTCAGCAGCGCGGAATCCTTGACCCGGTAGACCATCGTCATCGGCTCATCCATGCCGAGGCTCTTGGCAGGACCATGCTTGAGCGTGATCCTGCCCGCCCCCTCGTCGATCTTCTTGACCTCGCCGTTGATGTCGGCGCCCTGCGCGAAGGCCGCGCTCCATGCCCAGCCAAATGAGAGCGCCAGCGCGAGCGTGGTGGCGCCTGCGATCCGGATCATCCTGTTCATCATTGCTGTCTGTTCTCTCGTCGCTGGTTTCATTTCACGATGACGCGGCCGGTCATACCGTAGTCGCGGTGATCGGGGATCAGGCACGAATATTCGAAGGTTCCAGCCTCGGTGAACTTCCAGACGATCTCCGCGCTCTTCTTCGGCGCGAGGCGGACGCCGTTCGGATCGTCATGCTCCATATGCGGATGCTTCTTCATCACCTCAGCATGCTTCAAATTCTCCTCGGTGGCCGCGAGCAGGAATTCATGATCCTCGGTGCCGGCATTCTTGATCACGAAGCGGATCTGCTCGCCGCGCTTGACCTCGATGCGGAACGGCGTGAACTCCATCTCCTTCATCTCGACCTCGACCGTGCGCGACGGCTTGCTCGGATCGCCGGGCTCGCCGGCCGAATAGGATTGATGACCGTGTTTTTCATGACCGCGCGACGGCGCCGCGGTGATTGACAGCGCAATGAGCGCGATGCCGATCCTGGTGAGGTGATTCACGGGATTCTCCATTCTGTGTTTGATTTGCATCGGCAAACAGGCCCCTGTCCTGTCATAACCCTGCGCCCTGGCGCGCGGCGGACGGAGCAGTCTCCGATCCCGCCGACCCCCTCGCTCCAAGCTCAAAACCCTTCACGATGGCGAAGATCGCGGGAATCACGATCAGCGTCAGCAGGGTCGACGAGATCATGCCGCCGATCATCGGCACCGCGATGCGCTGCATGATCTCGGAGCCGGTGCCGGTGCTCCACATGATCGGCAATAGCCCGGCCATGATCGCGACCACCGTCATCATCTTCGGCCGAACACGCTCGACCGCGCCCTCGATGATCGCACGGTGCAGATCGTCGCGACCGATCGTGCGTCCCTCGGCAGCGCGACGCGCCGTGACCTCGGCCAGCGCATGGTTGAGGTAGATCAGCATCACGACGCCGGTCTCGGCGGCGACGCCGGCAAGCGCAATGAAGCCCACCGCAACCGCAACCGACAGGTTGAAGCCGAGCGCCCACATCAGCCAGAGCCCGCCGACCAGCGCGAACGGCAGCGACAGCATCACGATCATGGTCTCCGCCACCGAGCGGAAGTTGAGGTAGAGCAGCAGGAAGATGATCGAAAGCGTCACCGGCACCACGATCTTGAGCCGCGCGGTGGCGCGTTCGAGATATTCGTACTGCCCGCTCCAGATCACATAGGTCCCGGGCTGAAACTGCACACCAGCCTGCACCGCGCGCTGCGCGTCGGCGACATAGCTGCCGAGATCGCGCTCGCGGATATCGACATAGATGTAGGTCGCGAGCTGCCCGTTCTCGGTCCTGATCGTGGTCGGCCCGCGCGCCGGCTTGATATCGGCGACTTCGCCGAGCGGCACCGCCCCGCCCGCCGGCATCGCCACCAGAATGTCGCTCGCGATCGCAGCCGGATTGTCGCGCAGGTCGCGCGGATAGCGCATGTTGACGGTGAAGCGCTGGCGCCCCTCCACCGTTGTGGTCACGCTCTGGCCGCCGAGCGCGGTCGCGATCGTGTCCTGGACGTCCTGCACGGCGATGCCGTAGCGCGACAATGCCTCGCGGTTCGGCGTGATCTCGAGGTAATAGCCGCCGAGGCCGCGCTCGGCATAGGCCGACGAGGTGCCGGGCACGCCCTTCAAGACCCCCTCGACCTGGCGGGCGAGCTTGTCGATCACAGCGAGATCGGGACCGATCACCTTGACGCCGACCGGCGTCCGGATCCCGGTCGAAAGCATGTCGATCCGCGCCTTGATCGGCATTGTCCAGGCGTTGGAGACGCCGGGGAATTGCAGCGCCTTGTCCATCTCGGCGATCAGGCCGTCGAGCGTGACGCCCTTGCGCCATTGCTCCTTCGGCTTGAGGTTGACGATGATCTCGAACATCTCCGATGGCGCCGGGTCGGTTGCGGTGGCGGCGCGGCCGGCCTTGCCGTAGACCGAGGCGACTTCCGGAAAGCCGCGGATGATGCGGTCCTGGGTCTGCATCAGTTCGGCCGCCTTGGTCACCGAGATACCAGGCAGCGTGGTCGGCATATAGAGCAGCGTACCCTCGTTGAGGTCAGGCATGAACTCGGTGCCGAGCTGCCGCGCCGGCCAGACCGTGACGGCGAGTGTTGCGAGCGCCAGCACGATCACCAGCGTCTTGGCCCGCAACACGCCATTGATCACGGGACGGTAGATCCAGATCAGGAAGCGGTTGATCGGGTTCTTGTGCTCGGGAACGATCCTGCCGCGGACGAAGATCACCATCAGCGCCGGCACCAGCGTGACCGACAAGAGCGCCGCCGCCGCCATCGCAAACGTCTTGGTGAAAGCGAGCGGTGAGAACAGCCGCCCCTCCTGCGATTCCAGCGTGAAGATCGGCATAAAGGATACGGTGATGATCAGCAGGCTGAAGAACAGCGCCGGTCCCACTTCTGCCGCGGCCTCGATCAGGATCGCGACCCGCGACCGGCCGGGCTCGGCGCGCTCAAGGTGCTTGTGCGCGTTCTCGATCATCACGATCGCCGCATCGATCATGGCGCCGATCGCGATCGCGATGCCGCCGAGGCTCATGATGTTGGAGCCGATCCCGAGCAGCTTCATCGCACCGAACGCCATCAGGACGCCGACCGGCAGCATCAGGATCGCCACCAGCGCGCTGCGGACATGCAGCAGGAACACGAAGCAGACCAGCGCGACCACGATGCTCTCCTCGAGCAGCGTGCGCTTCAGCGTCGCGATCGCGGCATAGATCAGGTTGGAGCGGTCATAGACCGGCACGATCTCGACCGACTTCGGCAGGCTGGTCGCGATCTCCTTGAAGCGCTTCTTGACGTTCTCGATGACGTCGAGCGCGTTGACGCCGAACCGCTGCAGCACGATGCCGCTCGCCACCTCGCCCTCGCCGTTCAGCTCGGCGATGCCGCGCCGCTCGTCGGGGCCGAGCTCGACGCGGGCGACGTCGCGCAGCAGCACCGGCGTGCCGTTGTCGGTCTTCAGCACGATGCTGCCGAGATCGTTGATGTCCTTCAGGTAACCCTTGCCGCGGATGACATATTCGAACTCGGAGAGCTCGACGGTGCGGCCGCCGACATCGGCATTGCTGGCGCGGATCGCGTCGCGCATCCGCTGCATGGTGATGCCGCGATCGCGCATCCGCTGCGGATCGAGGATCACATTGTACTGCTTGACGAAGCCGCCGACGCTCGCGACCTCGGCCACGCCCTCGGCCCTGGCAAGGGCGAACTTCAGGTTCCAGTCCTGGATCGTTCTGACGTCGGCGAGGTTCAGCTCTTTCGACATCACGGCATATTGGTAGACCCAGCCGACCCCGGTCGCGTCGGGGCCGATGGTCGGCGACACGCCGGCCGGCAGCCGCGACGCCGCACCGTTGAGGAATTCGAGCACGCGCGAGCGCGCCCAGTAGATGTCGGTGCCGTCCTCGAAGATGACATAGACGAAGGAGACGCCGAAGAACGAGAAGCCGCGCACGACCTTCGACTTCGGCACCGTCAGCATCGCCGTGGTCAGGGGATAGGTGACCTGATCCTCGATCACCTGCGGCGCCTGGCCGGGATATTCGGTGTAGACGATGACCTGGGTATCGGAGAGATCGGGGATCGCATCGAGCGGCAGATGGAGCAGTGCGTAAAGACCCGCGGCCGCCGCGAAGCCGGTGCCGAACAGCACCAGCAGCAGATTGCGCGCCGACCAGGCGATGACGCGAGCAATCATTGCTTGCCTCCCGTCATCTCGCCCTCGCCCGCCGCCTGCGCAGCGCCGGCCCCGGCAAAGCCCTTGATCGCCGCCTTCAGATTGCTTTCGGCATCGATCAGGAATGTCGCTGACGTGACGACCGCATCGCCCTCGGCGATCCCGTCACGAATTTCGACATAACCGTCGCCGCGCCGGCCGAGCTTGACCTCACGCGGCTCGAACCGTCCGTTGCCCCGGTCGAGCAGCACGGTCTGGCGGCTTCCGGTATCGAGGATGGAGTTGTCAGCCACCGTGAGCACCGGCGCCGGGCTGCCGGTATCGATCTCGGCGTCGACATACATGTCCGGCAGCAGCGCCAGATCGGCGTTCGGCAATTCGATCCGCACCCGCGCGGTGCGCGTCTCCTTGTTGACCTGCGGGTAGATCATGGCGATCTGGCCGGCGAACGCGCGGCCGGGATAGCTGCGCGCGCGCACCGTGACCTTCTGGCCGACCACGATGTTGCCGAGATCGCGCTCGGCGACATCGACCAGCGCCCACACCATTGAGACGTCGGCAATCCGGAACAGCACGTCGCCGGGCTGGGCGCGCATGCCCTCGATCGCGGCACGTTGCAGCACGATGCCGTCCCGCGGCGACGACCACGGAATTGCGATCGGGACCGTGCGGCTCTGCTCCATCTCGGCGATCACGGCCTCGGGCACGTCGAGGTTCATCACCCGCTGCCGCGAGCCCCGCCCGTATGGATCGATCCCCGCAGCCGTTTTCGAGCCGATGGTCGCAACATATTCGGCGGCGGCCGAGGACACCGCCGGGCTGTAGATCTCCATCAGCTTCTGTCCCTTGGTCACCCGGCTGCCAGTCGTGACGTCGGCGACCTTCTGCACATAGCTCTCGGCACGCATTGCGATCACGGAGACGCGCCGTTCGTCGAGCTGGATCGTGCCGGGGGCGCGGACCAGCGTGCGGATGCGGCGCATCTCCGCCGCTTCGGACTTGACGCCGGTGCGCTGGATCTTGCCGGGCGACAGCGTGATCGAGCCGTCGTCGCTGTCGTCGCCGTCATAGACGGGGATGTAGTCCATCCCCATGGAATCCTTCTTCGGCGCCGGCGAGGTGTCGGGAAGCCCCATCGGGTTGCGATAATATTTTATCTTGCGCTCGCCCTTCGCGGCCGCGGCCTTGATGTCCGCCGGCCGCTCGGGCGCGCCGGATTGCGCATCGGCATCCGGAAAAACCGGCAGATAGTCGCGCCCGTCCGTCGTCTTTTTCGGCGTCGCCGAGTAAAACGGCTTGCCGTCGGGATCGCGGTAATAGATCGGCGCAGCGCTCTCCGCCGCCTGCGCGGCGGAGACGATGGTGGTCGCGGGCCGCGGCGGCAGGCCGTGACCGGTCCACCCGGCGCCTGCCGCTGCGGCAATCGCAGCAGCAGCGCCGGCCCAAGTGAGGGCCCACGCGAGGCGGTTCATTGCTCGGCCGTGACGACGAGCTTGTTCTCGACCGAGCCGGTCTCGCCCTGCACCTTGGCGCCGAGCGACAATTGCCAGCGGCCGGCCATGCCGAAGGTCGCCTTGAACCGGTAGGTGCCGGGTTCGGTGCCCGGCATCGGCGTCACCGTGGTGGCCATCTCCTGCATGCCGTCGGGCGCCATGTCGAGCCGGGTCGAGAAAATGACCGCGTCGGGAACGGCTTTTCCGGTGGTCTTGTCGACCAGCCGCACCGTGACGATGCGATCGGCCCCGGCCTTGACCGTCGGCTGGGTGAGCTGGAATTCGTAGTTCTTGATCTCGGCGCGGGCGGGCGCACCCGCCAGGGCAACGCCGATCAGCGCGGCCGCAGCGGCGCACGCCAGGTGGAAAGTCTTCATGGTTATGATCCTCGATACGTCTGATGCACCGCGTGAGCGGCATGCGACGACACGCGCGCCGTCAGGCGCACGCGTCAGCGATCAGGCGCTTGCGCGCCCGTCAGACGTGGGTTCGAGGCGGATGATCGGGAGGTTTGGCACCGAGGCCGTCAAGCAGGCGGTCATCGCGCGCGACGAATCCGCCTTGCGATGGTTCGCGTGCGATCAGCGACACGGCTCCGGCAGGAAGCGGCAGCGAGACGCTCAGCATGCAGAGCGCAAGGAACGGACAGTCGTCGCAGCCCTTGCTCTTGGTCTGGTCCGGACAGCACGGCATGTCGTCCGCCATCGCCTGCCCCGACATGGCTTGGTCGGACATTGCCTGGTCCGACATGGCCTTGTGGCCGGACATCGCCTGCATGGCGATGGCCGACGCATCCGGCATCATCCGGGCAAATGCCGGCGCCACGGGCGCGAGCAACAGCCCGGCCGCGACGAGCAGCAGAATCCAGAGATTGGCGAGCCGCCTCACATGCATACCCGTTTGTCGCACGGATCAATGCAACCTGCAAATTCACGATTCCGCCAGCTTGACCTCGCCCGATGGCGTATCGGGACGTCCCCGGCACGAAGAAAGCCCTGCGGCTGTCGATTCGGGTGCGTCCCGTCAGCGGGACTGAGCGTAGGGTGCAGCATTCATCAGCAGCACACCAAAAAGCAGGACCAGATAGAGCATCGAAAACACGAACAGGCGACGAGCTGGCCGCCATTCCTTGTCGTCGCTCCGACGTACCTGCCATGCGAGAACAATCAAGATCGCTCCCAGCACCGCCGCGGCCGCGCCATAGATGGCTCCCGCGAACCCCAGTGCACAAGGCAGCAGTGAGATGGGAACCAAAAGCACGCTATAGAGAAGAATCTGGCGCTTTGTTTCGGGCTTGCCGGCCACGACCGGCAACATCGGCACACCGGCGCGGGCGTATTCCCCGGCAAGATTAAGCGACAGCGCCCAGAAGTGCGGTGGCGTCCACAGGAAGATGATCAGAAACAGGATGAGCGGCTCGAGCCCAACTTGTCCGGTGACCGCAACCCAGCCGATCACCGGAGGGAGCGCACCGGCGGCACCGCCAATGACGATGTTTTGCGGTGTTCGGCGTTTGAGCCACATCGTGTAGACGACGACGTAAAAGAAAATTGTGAAAGCAAGCAGCGCAGCAGCGGCCATGTTCAGCAAAGTGCCGAGGGCCAGGACGGCGCACGCGCCGAGCATCAATCCGAAGGCCAATGCTTCCGAGCGCGATACACGGCCGCTGGGAATTGGACGGATGGCCGTACGCGCCATCACCGCATCGATGTCGGCGTCGTACCACATATTGAGCGCAGCTGCGGCGCCGGCTCCCGCAGCAATGCAGACGAGAGCAGCGACGCCGGTGACGGGATCGATGCCGCCTGGCGCGACCATGAGACCGACCAGTGCGGTAAAGACGACCAGCGACATGACGCGCGGTTTCGTCAGTGCGACGTAGTCTCCGATGTTGGCATAGCTCCGGCGAAGAATTGAACGATTGATTTGCACGAGATTGATTCCTCGTCAGTTCGATACTCAAAAGGCCATCGGTTGAAGGCCTTGTTCGCAGCACAACCGTCCTGCTTCTAGCTCGCCGACGCGAAAAACATGACCCGAAGCAGATGCGTGTAGTCGGATTCGAACACCATGATCGCGACAAAAACCAGCACCAGCACCGGCGGCAACAGGATGGCGTAGGCCAACGCCAACCGCTCCCAGGCCATGTGCATGAACACAGCGACGATCAGGCCGGCCTTCAGCACCATGAACAGCAGGATCAGTGACCAACGGAGATGGCCATGGATGCCAAAGAAGTCGACGAGATAGGAGCAGGTGCTGAGCACGAACAACCATCCCCAGACCACGAGATAGAGCTTGATCGGGTGCTGCTGGCCCTCGACGTGCGTGGCTCCCGATGCGACTGCGTCATGCACATAAGTGTGGAGCGCATGTTGCGTTGCCTGCCCTTCCACATGTACCGCTGCGTTTGTCATGCACCACCTCACCAGAGATAGAAAAAGGCAAAGATGAACACCCACACGAGATCGACGAAGTGCCAGTACAGGCCGGTGATCTCGACGATCTCGTAATGCCCCTTCCGGCTCGTGAAGAAGCCACGCCGCTCGACGTCGAAATCTCCCCGCCAGACCTTGCGCGCAATCGCGATCAGGAAGATCACGCCGATCGTCACGTGCGTGCCGTGGAAGCCGGTGATCATGAAGAAGCATGAACCAAACTGCGCCGCGCCCCACGGGTTGCCCCATGGCCGCACGCCCTCCATGATCAGCTTGGTCCATTCGAAGGCCTGCATTCCGACGAAGGTTGCGCCGAACGCCGCGGTGGCCAGCATCAAGGCCGCCGTTTTGACGCGATCGCGGCGATAACCGAAATTGACGGCCATCGCCATCGTCCCGCTACTCGAGATCAGGATGAACGTCATGATGGCGATCAGGATCAGCGGGACGTGCTGGCCCGCGATATTGAGCGCGAAGACTTCGCTTGGGTTGGGCCACGGCACGGTCGTCGACATCCGCGCCGTCATGTACGACAGCAGGAAGCAGCTGAAGATAAAGGTGTCGCTCAAGAGGAAGATCCACATCATGGCCTTGCCCCAGGACACGTGCTTGAAGGCACGCTGGTCCGAGGCCCAGTCTGCGGCGATGCCTCGCCATCCGGGTATCGTTCCGGGCGGCGCGTTGGGGGTTGCCAGTGTGGTTTCCGTCATCGCTTCCTGCCCTCGCTAGCTGAGCAACTGGCGACAGATGTCGACGATATTGTCGGTCCAGCCCGTCAGCAGACCGAGCAAGACCAGCCAGACCAACAACAGGAAATGCCAATAGATCGCGCAGAGCTCCACGCTCAGGCGCACCTGCATCATCGGCGCGCCGCGCCACACCTTTGCGGTCGTCCTGCCGAGCGCAACCAGTCCGCCCGTCAGATGCAGTCCGTGCAACGCGGTGATCAGGTAGAAGAAGGAATTGGCTGGATTGGACGCGACGAAATACCCGGCGACGTTCAGCTGCTGCCACACCCATAGCTGCCCGGCCAGGAACGTCACGGCGGATGTTCCACCGATCAGCAGGCCGACGATCAAGCCGTCAATGTCGTCGCGTCGCGCGGCGATCAGCGCCCATTGCAGCGCCACGCTGCTCATGACCAGGATGCCGGTATTGAACCACAACAGCCTCGGCAGGGGCAGCTCCCGCCAGTCCACCATGCCGTTGCGCATCGAGTAGGCGCTGATCAGGAGCGCGAACAACGAGCCGACGACCGCGAGAAACACGCCCAGTCCGATCTTCGCCGTCGGCACCGACGAACCGCTCTCACCGCGAAGGTCGACGTCCACTCCTTGCTCCAGCCAGGGTTTGGCCGCCAGCCGCTGCTGCGAGAGCCACCATCCCGCGATCGCTGCAATTGTAGCAATGAACAGGATGATGGCACTCACGGGTGGGCTCCCTGCGCCACCAATCCGGCCGGCGGTTCATTCTGCGGCACGAAGTCCTTGGCAGCGCCGGGCACGCTGTAATCGTAGGCCCAGCGATAGACGATCGGGAGTTCCTTTCCCCAATTGCCGTGTCCCGGCGGGGTTTCCGGTGTCTGCCACTCCAGCGAGGCGGCTCCCCAGGGATTGCCGCCAGCCTCTTTTCCTTTGAACAGGCTCCAGATCATGTTGAACAGGAAGACAAGCTGGGCGAAGCCGACGATCAGCGCCGCCACGCTCATGAACGCATTGAGGTCATGGGCGGATGCCGGGACGAACGAGGTCTCGCCGATGTCGTGATAGCGGCGGGGCATCCCGAGCAGGCCGAGATAGTGCATCGGGAAGAACACGGCATAGGCCCCGATGAACGTCACCCAGAAGTGGAAGCGCCCAAGCGCCTCGTTGAGCATGCGTCCGGTGATTTTGGGATACCAGTGATAGATTCCGCCAAACACGGCCATGATCGGCGCGATCCCCATCACCATGTGGAAGTGCGCGACAACGAACATCGTGTCGGACAGCGGAACGTCCACGACCACGTTGCCGAGAAACAGCCCTGTGAGACCGCCATTGACGAATGTGATGATGAACGCGAGGGCGAACAGCATCGGCGTCGTGAGATGGATGTCGCCGCGCCACAGGGTCAGCACCCAGTTGTAGACCTTGATGGCGGTGGGGACCGCGATGATGAGCGTCGTGGTGGCGAAGAAGAATCCGAAATACGGGTTCATGCCGCTCACATACATGTGGTGCGCCCACACGACGAAGCTGAGCGCACCGATGGCCACGATCGCCCAAACCATCATGCGATAGCCGAAGATGTTTTTTCGCGCGTGGACGCTGATCAGATCGGAAATGATGCCGAAGGCCGGCAAGGCGACGATGTAGACTTCGGGGTGGCCGAAGAACCAGAACAGATGCTGGAACAGGATCGGGCTGCCACCGCCATACTTCGTCAGCTGGCCCATCTCGACCAGCGTCGGCATGAAGAAGCTGGTTCCCAGCAGGCGGTCCAGCAACAGCATCACCGAGGCGACGAACAGCGCCGGGAAGGCCAACAGCGCCATCACGGTGGCCGTGAAGATGCCCCACACCGTCAGGGGCATGCGCATCAACGTCATGCCGCGTGTGCGGGCCTGCAGCACCGTCACGACGTAATTAAGTCCGCCCATCGTGAAGCCGATGATGAACAGGATCAGCGAGGCCAGCATGAGAACGATGCCCCAGTCCTGCCCGGGGGTGCCGGAGAGAATCGCCTGCGGCGGATAGAGCGTCCAGCCGGCGCCGGTCGGCCCGCCCGGCACGAAGAACGTCGCGGCCAGCACCAGCACGGCGAGCAGGTAGACCCAGTAGCTCAGCATGTTCACGTAGGGGAAAACCATATCCCGCGCGCCGACCATCAGCGGGATGAGGTAGTTGCCGAAGCCGCCAAGGAACAAGGCGGTGAGCAGGTAGATCACCATGATCATGCCGTGCATGGTGATGAACTGAAGGTACTCATTGGCATCGATGAAGGAGAATGTACCGGGAAATCCCAGTTGCAGCCGCATCATCCACGACAGCACCAGCGCCACCATTCCGATCGACATTGCCGTGATCGAGTACTGGACGGCGATCACCTTGGCGTCCTGCGAAAAGACGTACCGCGTCCACCAGCTCTTCGGGTGATAGAGCTCGACCTCACTTACTTCGGCGGGCGGTATGCCTGCGACCCGATCAAACGGGATATCGACCATCGGAATTCCCTCCTTGGTCTTCTGCTCAGCGACGAGTTCGCTTCACAACATCCGGCGCATCCTCGTCGGCATGTTCATTCGCTACCGGTCCTGTACGCGGCCTTCGCGACGTCGCGCTGGCCTGACAACTCAGCGAACGTCCGCTGCTTCTCGAGCCACGCGTGATATTCCTTCTCTTCCTCCACGACGACCTTGCTCCGCATTTGCGCGTGCGCGGCGCCGCACAGCTCCGCACAGAGGACGTCGAATGTTCCGGTACGCGTGGGCGTGAGCCAGTAATACGTCACCGAGCCCGGGATCATGTCCATCTTCGCCCGGAACTCGGGCACGTAGAAATCATGCAGAACGTCGATCGAGCGGAGCAGCACCTTCACCGGCTTCCCGATCGGCAGATGCAGATCCTCGTTTTGAACGACGACGTCGTCCTGTCCGTTCGGATCATTGGGATTCAACCCGAGTGGATTGTCGGAACTGATCAGGCGCGCATCTGACGTGCCGAGCCGGCCGTCCTTTCCGGGAAGCCGATAACTCCACATCCACTGTTGTCCGACGACCTCGACGTCGGTCGCGTCGTCGGGAACGGTGACGAACTGGTGCCAGACGACCAGGCCCGGCGCCAACATGGCTGCGACGCCGACTGCCGTCACGATGCTGAGCCACCATTCGAGCTTCTTGTTTTCGGGATTGTAGGCGGCCCGCCGTCCCTCCTTGTGGTGGAAGCGGAACACGCAGTAAGCCATGAACACGATGACCGCGCAGAAAACCGCTCCGGTGATCCAGAATGTCAGATTGATCGTGTCGTCGATGTAGCGCCAGTTTGAGGCGATCGGCGTCCACCACCACGGGCTGTAGATGTGAAACAGCACCGAGGCGACTGCAACCAGGAGCAGTACGAGCGCGACAGCCATCCCTCATTCCTCCTTGCCATTGAAGGCTGCGGAGACGAACGAAAGGGCGGAGCTCACGTCAAAGGTATGGTGTCAAGGTATGGTGTCACGTACACCATCACCGTGCCTTTTGCCTCGCCCATTCTGCCGATCGCGACGCTGGGACATCATGACAAAGGGTCAACGTCACGACCGCAATCTCATCGGAGCTTGGGGGCGTTCAGTGCATTCAAGATGGTACTCGTCGGGCCCGGCGTCAATAGAGGAGTATGTCCCGCCTCTGTCCGGCGCGCGTTGGCGCGAATGCATCGCATGCCGGAGAGCGCCGATCGGCCCCCACCATCGGATGGTGCATCGCAAAACCTGCCTTGTGCGCTTGCACAATTCTCCCGACGCGTTCGCCATCTTGCTTCTGCCGCGTATCGGACTAGTTTGATTGGACCGGTTGCGACAGATGTCGTCCGGCAAGCTCCTTCTGGTTGAATCTGATTTGCCGGACTCGGTCGCGATTTTCGCGCATGAGGCGGATGTGCGTGTTTTGAGGGCGCTCCGTTCCCCTGCGACCACCAGCAAGGAGGCCGGAACCATGACCACAGTATTCGCACGGCCCAAACTGCAATTGTTTGGCGTCTCTACCGCCTTTGTCGTTCGCAAGATCAGCCTTTCCGATTTGGGCGACGCGCTGCGCCTCGGCTGGGAAGACTTCAAGGCCATCCCGACCCACGCAATCGTCCTGTGCGTGATGTATCCCGTCCTCGGACTTTTCCTGTTCAGACTTGTGATCGGCTATTCGGTGCTGCCGCTGCTGTTTCCGCTCGCCGCCGGCTTCGCCCTGATCGGTCCTTTCGCCGGACTCGGCCTCTACGAACTGAGCCGCCGCCGCGAGCGGGGAGAGGAGCCGGGAGCCTGGGACGCAATGCAGGTGCTGCGCGCGCCGTCGTTCGGCGCCATGCTCGAACTTGGCATTCTCCTGTTCGTTCTGTTCGGGGTCTGGATCGCCGCCGCGAACGCGATCTACGTTGCGACTTTCGGCTATGCTCCGGCTGCGAGCATCCCTGATTTCGCACAGCGCGTGTTGACGACGCCCGAAGGCTGGTCGCTCATCATCATCGGATGCGGCGTCGGCTTCCTTTTTGCCCTGATTGCCCTGTGCGTCAGCGTCGTCTCATTTCCACTGATGCTCGACCGCCATGCAACGGCGATCGATGCGATCCGCACCTCGATACGGGCCGTGAAGATGAATCCAGTTGAGATGGCTGCGTGGGGATTGATCGTTGCGGTACTGCTGGCCGTGGGCTCACTGCCATTCTTCGTCGGTCTCTGCGTCGTTCTGCCGGTGCTTGGTCATGCGACCTGGCATCTTTACAGGAAGGTGGTCGAGCCTGACCCGAATCCCCCGCAAGAAGAGCCCCGCCCGCCGATCGGTCACCGCTACGCGGCCGATTTCCCGGCCTCTCTCTTCCCGTGGAGCCGTGAGCGTTAGTGATACCGGCGCGAGCCAGAGATTGGCGAACCGCCTCACATGCATTCCCGCTTGTCGGATCAATGCGGGGCGCAAATCCGCCCGGCTTCACGATCGCGCCGGCATTCCGTCATGCCCGGGCATAGCCGTCCGAAGGACGGCGTCGCTTCCGCTTGCCTATGCCCGGGCATAGCCGTCCGAAGGACGGCGTCGCTTCCGCTTGCCTATGCTCGGGCATAGCCGTCCGAAGAACGGCGTCGCTTCCGCTCGCCTATGCCCGGACATGACGGCCGGTAGCTTACGTTTGCTTCAACAATGCCGGATCGACCGGCATCTTTCGCAGCCGCTTGCCGGTCGCCGCGAAGATCGCATTGCTGATTGCAGGCACGATGCCCGATGTCCCGGTCTCACCCATGCCGCCGGGCGGCTCCGAACTCGGCACGATGTGGACCTCGATGGCCGGGGCCTGATCGATGCGCAACATCTGGTAGCTGTCAAAGTTGGTCTGCTCGATGCGCCCGTCCTTCAGCGTGATCTCGCCATAGAGCGCGGCAGTGACGCCGAAATTGATGCCGCTTTGAAGCTGCGCCTGCACCGTGTCGGGATTGACCACGGTGCCGCAATCCATCGCGCAGACGACGCGGTGGACGCGAACCGAACCGTCCTTGGCAACCTCAACCTCGGCAACCTGCGCAAGGTAGCTGCCGAACACGAACTGCAGCGACACGCCGCGTCCGCGCCCGGCAGGTAGCTTCCCGCCCCAGCCGGCCTTGGCCGCGGCGAGTTCGAGTGCGGCCTTGGCGCGCGGCGACTTGCCGAGCAACGCCTTGCGATAGTCGACCGGATCCTGCTTGGCGGCCGCCGCCATCTCGTCGATCACGCTTTCGGTGACGAACACATTGTGCGAGGGACCGACGCTGCGCCAGAACGCGGTCGGAATGCCGGGCGGCTCGACCCGGACATATTCGACGTGGAAGTTCGGGATGTCGTAGACGAGATCGATCGCGCCCTCCGTCGTGTCGGGGTCGAGACCGTTGCGGAACGCCGGCGGCGCCCATCGCGCCAGCACCGACGAGCCGGCGAAGCGGTTGTTCCAGGCGACCGGCTTGCCGGATGCATCGAGTCCGACCGCAATCCGGTCGCACCAGTAGGGACGATACATGTCGTGCTGGATGTCCTCCTCGCGGGTCCACACCAGCTTGACCGGTGCATCGACCTGCTTTGCGATTTGCACGGCGCGAATGACACCATCGACCTCCAGCCTGCGGCCAAAGCCGCCGCCGAGCAGATGATTGTGCACCACCACTTTCTCCGGCGGCAGGTCCAATATCTTCGCGGCCACCGCCTGGGCACGCGAGAGCGCCTGGCTGCCGACCCAGATCTCGCAGCTGTCGGGGCGCACGTGCACGGTGCAGTTCATCGGTTCCATCGTCGCATGGGCGAGGAACGGCAGCTGATAAGTCGCCTCGACTTTCGTCGCAGCGCCCGCCATCGCCTTGTCGGCGTCGCCGATGTTTTGCGCGACCGTGCCCGGCTTGGTGGTGGCGGCTTCGAGCTCGCGCGCGATATCTGACGTGGCGAGCTTGGCGTGGGGCCCCTCGTCCCACTCGATCACGAGCGCCGCGAGACCTTTCTTCGCCGCTCCCATATGATCGGCCACCACGGCGACTGCGTCATCGAGCTTCACGATCTGGCGCACGCCCTTGACGGCTTTTGCCGCCGCGTCATCCACGCGCTTCACCCGCCCGCCGAACACCGGCGACTGCGCCAGCGTCGCGATCTTCACGCCCGGCGGCCGTGCGTCGATGCCGTAGACCGCCGAGCCGTTGATCTTGGAGGGGGTATCGAGCCGCCTGGCCGGCGTGCCGATCAGCTTGAACTCGGCCGGGCTCTTCAGCGTCACATTCTCCGGCACCGGCATCTGCGCCGCGTCAGTCGCCAGCTCGCCGTAACCCAGCTTGCGTCCCGAGGCTGCATGATGCACCTCGCCGTTCTCGGCGCGACACGAAGCGGGCTCGACGTTCCAGCGCTTCGCCGCGGCTGCGACCAGCATCGCCTTCGCGGTGGCGCCGGCTTTCCGCATCGGCTGCCAGCCGCCGCGCATCGCATTCGAATTGCCGGTGGCCTGCACGCCGAGCAGCGGGTTGGCATAGAGCTTATCGCTCGGCGGCGCGTGCTCGAGTTGCACCTGCTTCAGCCCGATCTCGAGCTCCTCGGCGATCAGCATCGGGATCGAGGTGTAGGTGCCCTGCCCCATCTCGACATAGGGCATGGTCAGCACGACCTTGCCGTCGCCGCCGATCCGGATGAAGGCATTCGGCGCGAAGCCATCGGCGGCCGCGGCTTCGCTCTCGCGGCCCGCGAACGGCAGGCTCACGCTGAGCAGCAGGCCACCGCCTGCGATCGCGCTCGCGCGGAGGAAGTTGCGCCGCGACAAATCGGCGGAGCGCTCAGACACATTGTCCATCAGCGTCATGATCAACCTCCCGACTGCGCGGCTTGCTTGATGGCTTCGCGAATGCGGACATAGGTGCCGCAGCGGCAGATGTTGCCCGACATCGCGTCGTCGATATCCGCATCGGTCGGCTGCGGTTTGGCCGCAAGCAGCGCGGAGGCCGACATGATCTGCCCCGACTGGCAGTAGCCGCATTGCGGCACCTCGTGTGCAAGCCAGGCGTCCTGGATCTTCTTGCCGGCGGGCGTGGTGCCGACCGCCTCGATGGTCGTGATCTTGGAGTTCCCGACGCTGTCGATCGTCGTGATGCAGGACCGCACCGCGGCGTCATCGAGATGCACCGTGCAGGCGCCGCACAGCGCCATGCCGCAGCCGAACTTGGTGCCGGTCATGCCGAGCACGTCGCGCAGCACCCACAGCAGCGGCGTATCGCCGTCGGCTTCGACCGAATGACTGAGACCATTGATCGTGAGCTGGAAAGGCATCGTGACACTCCTGTCCTGGTTCGAGACCCGCGCGGACTGCGCCCGTCCGGGCGCAGCCGGCCACATTTCCAAAGCGATCGTACGCCCATTCGCGCTGATTGCTCACTCGTGGTAATAAATACAAATGCTGCGCCCTATAAGCGGCGCTTTGATCCGCAATGAAATAACCATTGGTTTATAATCATGGACCGATTGACCAGCATGTCCGTGTTCGCCCGCGTCGCCGATCTCGGCTCCTTCACCGCGGCCGCCAAGGAGTTGCGGATGTCGCCGACCATGATCGGCAAGCATATCCGGTTTCTCGAGGATCGGCTCTGCTCGCAATTGATCAACCGGTCGACGCGGCGGCAGGGCCTTACCGAGCTTGGCCGCAGCTATCTCGATCACTGCAAGCACTTGCTGGAACAGGCCGAGGCCGGCGACGCGCTGGTCGAGGAGGCCTTGAGCGCGCCGCGCGGCAAACTCCGCATCGCGACCTCGGTCGCCTTCGGATCGTACAGCCTGGCGCCCACGCTCGTCCGCTTCATGAAGGCGTACCCGGAAGTGTCGGTCGACCTCGTCCTCAGCGACAAGATGGTCGATCTGCTCGAGGAAGGGCTGGATGCGGCGATCCGGGTCGGCACGCTGACCGACTCCACCATGATGTCGCGCTCGCTGTCGCCCTATACCGGCGTGGTTTGCGCCGCGCCGGGCTATCTCGCCGAACACGGCACGCCGACCCATCCGGCGGATCTCGCCAGCCATGAGTGCCTGCGTTACCCCGGCTGGTCGGACGGGCAGCGATGGACCTTCTTCGGGCCGGAGGGCGAGGTGCATGTCGATGTCGAGAGCCGCCTGACCATCAACAGCGCATTCGGCATCCGCTATGCGGCGCTCGCCGGCGCAGGCATCGTGCTGATGCGCGACGAGCTGCTTGCCGACGATATCGCCGCGGGGCGGCTGCAAGCGCTGCTGCCGAACTACACGACGCAAAGCCGCGCGCGCCAGATCCTGTGGCCGAAGAACCGCAAAATGACCCCGAAGCTGCGGGCGCTGATCGACTTCATCGTGGAGACGTATGGGTGACCGGGTACGGCATGCCGAGTGCGCCCCGCGAAATTCAATCACTGAGTTGCCCGACGGCGCAAGCCCGCTCCACAAAAATATTTCGATTTTTCGGAAGCGAAACTTGGTGTATGGTCCGCTCGTCTCACCTGATCGAGGGGCGCTTCGCGATCGTCACGGGTGTTGCGGTGAGATGCGGTGGACGCCCAGCGTGCGACTGACGAAGCACGTGAGGCGGACGGTGAAGTCGTGTGGTCCTGACGCCCTAGTGGCCGGTGTCCCCTTGGAAGACGCAATTGCGTCTTGCGAAGGCGGTGACAAAAAAGCCAAGTCTCGCCGGGGAGAGCGCGAAATAAGCCGTAACCCATCGCGCAGGGAAAGCCGGGTTGTTTCCGGTTACACCTGTGGTCCTACCCCCGTGCTTTCTACCTTTTGCACGGGGCCCATGGGTGCGATCGGCACCCGGCTTTCCCTGCGCCCTCTGCAAGAGAGGGCGAAACGAGATGCAAGCCTCGGGCAAATCATGTCGCGAGAGCGCGGATTTATGATTCACTGGCCGCGCAACAAACTCCGTGTCGTCCCGGCGCAGGCCGGGACCCATAACCACCGAAGGTGATTGTTGCACGACGCCGGGGCCACAGCTTTCCTCACTAACCTAATCCTGTGGTTATGGGTCCCGGCCTTCGCCGGGACGACGACAACATTTGCGGCGGGCGGCGCAATCCACGCCTCCTTCACCTCACCTCATCAGCGCCTCGGCCTCCTTGCGGAACGCCTGGCGGGAGCCGTCGCGGGAGTAGAACATGTGGCCGCCGGGATAGACCACGAGCCTGGTGCGGCTCGGGCCGGCAAAAGCCGGCAGCTGGTCGAGGATGATCTTCGAGGCGAAGTATGGCGTGGCGAGATCGAACAGGCCGTGGCCGATCAGGAGCTTCAGCTTCGGGTCGAGCGCCAGCATCTGGCGCAGCTGCGTCACCGACTCCGCCGGGCTGATGCCGTGACCGAACTCCCAGGCCTTGTTCACGCTCTCGCTGAGCAGATGATAGGAGCCGTCCGGCCGCCAGTTCAGCTTGCGCGTGGTGAGGTCGACGGCGGCGCTGGTCAAGGGCGCCATCAAGGGATCGCCGGACGGATCGTTGAAATGGAAGTAGCTGGAATCCGGATAGGGATCGAAGCCCTCGACCGAGGCGTCGTAGCGGCCGGTCACCTTGCCGTTCTTGCGATCGAACTCGCGGCGGAATTCGCCGATGTCGAAACGGCCGGCCAGCCTGCGGCTCACCGCCTGATCAATGCCGGTCAGGCTCGCGACCCTGTCGGCGAGCCGCGTGGTCGCCTCGGCATCGGCCTGGCCCTTGACGAGGTCGAGCAGGAAATCGCTCTGCGCATAGCGCTCGACATCGGCAAGATCCTCGCGCGTCACCGGCCCCTTGGCCTGCCGCGCGACCGCCGTCATGGTCGGCAGGCTCGCGACATATTGCAGGAGGCTGGAGCCGGTATATTCGCGGAAATCGAGCACCGGCGAGATCAGGATCAGGCCGCGCGGGCCGACGCCCTGCTGCATTTGCAGGTTGCGCACCACCTTGGGCCCGCGAATGCCGCCATAGCTTTCGCCGACGACATATTTCGGCGAGGTCAGCCGGTCGTATTTCTCCAGCCAGCGGCGGATCACCAGCGCGACCGAATTGGCGTCGCCATCGACCGTGAAGAAGCGCTTGCGCGCATCCTCGGACGTGGTGACGAAGCGGCTGTAGCCGGTGCCGACCGGATCGATGAAGACGAGATCGGTGAAATCGAGCCAGGTGTCGACATTCGACTGCAGCTCGGGCGAGGCCGAGGACACCGCGCCGTCGCCATCGAACGGCAGCCGCCACGGCCCGACATTGCCGAATTGCAGCCAGGCCGACGCCGAGCCCGGACCGCCATTGAACAGGAAGGTCACCGGACGGTTCGCCTTCTCGCCGCCGTCGAGCTGGTAGGAGGTGTAGGCGATGTCGGCGAGCGGCTCGCCCTTGTCGTCGAACACGCGGATCGAGCCCGCGGTCGCGCTGAAGGCGAGCGTGCGGCCGGGCAGCGCGACGGATTGCTTTGTGGTGGAGTCCGGCGGCAGGCGATGCTGCTCGGCGGCGGGCGTGCTGGCCGCGGCGTTGGCGCCGGAGCCGGCCTCGCCGCGTCCTCCTCGTCCCTTCTGGCCGCTGGGAGCCTGCGCGCTCGGCGACGGCGAAGGCTGCGGGGTCTCGTCATCGCCCCGCGCCGCGGTCGCAAGACAGGCCACCAACAGCGCCGCAGCACACCGTGTCGCAAAACTGTTAGCCATGTCGTTCACTCCCTGGGCCCATGTTTACGCAATCCAGCGGCAAACTGCGCTAGTTTGGCGGCACCGGTAAGCCACGCGGTCCGTTTTCGGACCATCTCGACAAGGCCGCCGGGGATGTATAGACGAGCGCGGCGTATTCCGTGCCAAACGAGTTCGTGAGCGATGGCCAGCCCCAAGCGGTATGACAAGATCGCCTTCGTCGCCAGCGCGAGTGCGGAAGCGCAGTCGGCGCTCGGTGAGCTTGCCGCGATGTACGGCAACCATCCACCCACTGACGCCGACGTCGTGGTTGCGCTCGGCGGCGACGGATTGATGCTGCAGACGCTGCACGCCAACATGCGCAGCGGCAAGCCGATCTACGGCATGCACCGCGGCACCGTCGGCTTCCTGATGAACGAATACTCGACGCATGATCTGCGCACGCGGCTTGCGGCCTCGCGGGAGTCGCTGATCAATCCGCTGTTGATGCGCGCGACCGACATCCACGGCGCCGTGCATCTGCATCACGCCATCAACGAGGTCGCGCTGTTCCGGCAGACCTACCAGGTCGCCAAGCTGCGCATCCTGATCGACGAGCATGAGAGGATGCCCGAGCTGATGGCCGACGGCATTTTGGTGGCGACGCCGGCCGGATCGACCGCCTACAACCTCTCCGCCCAGGGTCCGATCCTGCCGATCAACGCGGCGCTGTTGGCGCTGACCCCGATTAGCGCGTTCCGGCCGCGGCGCTGGCGCGGCGCGCTGTTGCCGAATTCCGCCTTCGTCGTGATCGAGGTGATCGAGGGCGAGAAGCGCCCGGTCGCCGCGGTCGCCGACCATGACGAGGTCCGCGACGTCCGCCGGGTCGAGGTCTTGTCCGACAAGACGATCGCGATGCGGATGCTGTTCGACCCCGGCCACTCGCTGGAAGAGCGCATCCTGCGCGAGCAGTTCGGCTACTGAGAACGGCGGCTTGCCCCTTGCTCCCCTGCCCGGCAACCAATCATTAACCCCGGGCAGGATATGGTTAACGTCGGGTAATACCGCGTTGGCCCGGTATGCCCTTTCGGGACCGGACCATGTATCGCATCGATTTCAACAAGCTGCGATTTTTGATTTGCGATGACAATCCGCACATGCGCCGCATCCTGCGGACGCTGTTGCATTCGTTCGGCGCGCGCGAGGTCTATGAGGCCGAGGACGGCGCCACCGCGCTCGAGATGTACACCCATTACGTGCCCGACATCGTCATCACCGACTGGTCGATGCCGATCTTCGACGGGCTCGAGCTCGCGCAGATGATCCGGCAGCCGGAATCCAAGGGCAATCCCTACGCGCCGATCATCATGCTGACCGGGCATTCCGAGAAGCGCCGTGTCACGGTGGCGCGCGATGCCGGCGTCACCGAATTCCTGGCCAAGCCGATCTCGGCCAAGGGCCTCTACCAGCGCATCATGAACGTGGTCGCCAACCCGCGCCCGTTCATCAAGACCAAGACCTATTTCGGCCCCGACCGCCGCCGCAACACCACCAACACCTATATCGGCCCCGAGCGCCGCGGCAGCGGCGAAGTGGAAGTGTTGCAACAGCCGTCGCTGCTCGAAAAGGCGCGCTCGACCATCTAGGACACCATCATGGCGAAAGACAAACCCGGGACGATCGAGGTCAAGAGTTTCGGCACGCACCATGTCATCACGCAGCCGAACCCGCTGCGCAACATGCTGCTGCGCGTCCCCGAGAGCGATCTCGACGATCCGGTCGGACGCGCCGAAAAGGCGCTCGCCGGGCTGTCGGGCGAGTTCAAGGAATGGATGACGATTGAGGCCGACCGCCTCTCCGCCGCGCACGCCGCGGTGCAGCGCGAGGGCTTCAACAAGAAGACCCGCGAAGAGCTTTTCCGGGCCGCCCACGACATCAAGGGCGATGCCGCAACATTCGGTTATCCGTCGGCGGCCGTAGCCGCCGAGAGCCTGTGCCGCATCATCGAGCACGCGCCCGACCTTAGCGCAGTGCCGCCGCAGCTGATTTCCCACCACATCAACGCGGTGCAGGCGATCGTGCGCGAGCGCACCAAGCTCGACACCGCTGTTGTCGCCGGCGTGCTGAGCAAGCAGCTCCGCGGCATCACCGATGAATTCCTGACCCACGCCAACCGCGACAGGCCCGAGCATCTCGAGGCGATCCTCGCGCCGAGCATCGCACCGAGCGAATAGCCGCGCGGCCGGCGGCCGCGGCAGCCCTCAGCTATCCATGCATAGAAGAAAAGCTGCCTAGGCCGCGACGAGATCGTCGCAAGGCAGCACCGCGATCCCGTCTTCCGCGGCGAGCTCCTCGCAGAACATCCGCGCATCCTCGCGCGCCGATTCCGTCGCAAAGCGGCGCAGCAGGATCAAGAGCGGCTCGGCCGCCGAATGGTCGGTCTCGCAATGGGTCAGCACGCGCTCGACCATACGGCGATGCAGGCGCGCTGCGCCGTCGCCGCTGTCGACATAGCCGACCTCGTGGCTGGCCTCGAGCGCGACGCGGAACGCGACATAGGTGGATTCCGGCAGCCCCGCGCGCCGCAGCAGCGCCTGCAGGCCGTTGCCGCCGCGGTCGTTCAACAGCGCGGAGACGCGGCCATAGGGCAGTCCGGACAGTTCGGCAAGCGCAGCCGCGAACAGATCGAGATTGCCCGACAGCAGCGCGCGCAGGATCAGGCCTGCGGTCAGTTGCCCGGTGGCGCGCAGATGCGTGATCAGGCCATGCATGTCGTCGCCGAAAGCGCGCGCGGCGATATTCACCGTCGAGCGCTCGCGCGCCTCACCGGCGATGCGGTCGGCCCGGTCGGCGCCGAGCCAGTTTCGCGCGACCACGAATTGCGCCAGCGTGTCGGAGAGCTTTGCGACCAGCGCCAGCCGCGTCGCGGACGGCAGGTCTTCGAGCTGCAGCATCGATTCCCGGATGGCCGCGAGATGGCCGTGGCGCTCGACGATGCGGTCCCAAGAGAACGGCGCGAGGCCCGCATACGGGTTCTCGATCAGCTCCAGCGCGGCTGCCGCCGAGCCGACCTCGGCGATCGCGGCGGCGACGGAGGCCGGCAGGTTGATGCGGCGCGCAATCGCGCACTGCATCTCGTCGGAGCCGGTCGCGACGAGGTCGACCAGGTCGGCATCGATCAGAAGCGGTGAATGTTCCAGCACCGGCAGCGCGATCGCCGGCTGGTCGGCCGACAGCGCCTGCACGATCGCTGCCGGCGCCCCCGCGCTGTGGGCAAACACCTCGGCCATCGCCTGGCGCACCAGCGGCGACGGGTCGTCGAGCAGCATCAGCAGCGCGCCTTCGGCTGCGATGCGATCCTCCTCGGCGAGATCCGAAATGAGCCAGGCCCGGGCCAACGCCCGCGTCGCCTCTGCCCGCTCGCCTGCCGGAGCGGTCCTAATCCAACTAATGAACTGCCGAACGATCATGGTCCTTCCGGCTTACGCAACGAAACGGCGTCGACTTACGACGCCAACTACAAGGAAAAATAAACCATGACGCTTAACAAAGGGTTCACCATAAACGTTTGGGATTATTGACGTTTCGTTAAGACGGCAACGGCGCGCAGGCTTCGCGCGCAGCAAGGCGGCGCTAGCCGCTGCTATAGGTGCCGTTGGGATCGCTGAACAGATCAAGCCGCCCGGGCGCGCGGACCTTTGGCGTCGCCGAGCTGGTCAGCGCGGAGGAACTGCCCCACAGCTCCTGCACCGCCGGCGAGATCGGCTGTGAGCGGTCGCCGCCCTGGTAGAGCGAGCGGAACGCTGGCGCCGGCTGCGCGGATGCGACGGTCGAGGTCGCGTTGACCGCCGTGGTCGAACGGGCGTCCGGGAAGGTCGAGAGATAGGACGCGGTGTCCATGGTCAGCGCTGGTGTCGGCGCCGCGCTTGCGATCGCGTAAGGGCTCATGGTGTCGCCGCCCGCCGCGGCAAACGCGGTGCGCGTATCCGCCGCATTCGCGGCCGCGGCATAGCGCGTGGTCAATACCGAATAAACCTGCGAGACGCTGCGCGCGCTGCCCGACTTGTCGTAGAAGATCGACTGGTTCGCCGCCGCCGCCTTTGGAAACATCGCAGCTGCGCTGGCGCTCGGACTATCCTCTGCACTCGAGATCAGCTTGCCGGCGCCGCCCACGCCCATGAAGTGGGCCATGTAGAGTTCGGCGTCGGTCGGGCGACGGCCGAGCTTGCCGGTGAGCTTGAAGCTGTTGGATTGCGTCAGCACAGCCGCCATCGACGACGTCGCATCGGGATCGTCGCGCAGCTTCATGATCGCATTGCGAGCGGTGGGATCGCCGACCGAATAGCTGCCGTCGGAATTCTTGGTGATGGCGTCGGCATACTGGCCATAGCCGAGCTGGCTTCCGGCCTCCTTGACGGTGCCGAGCCAGGTCTGGTCGATGAATTGATAAAGCCCATGCGCCGACGAGGTGGTGGCGCCGGCCCGCGGATTGAAGTTGGATTCCATCTTCGCGGTCGTGAGCAGATATTCGAAGCTCGTGCCGGTAGTCGCGGCCGCCTGCTTGATCGAGCTTGCAACTTTCAGGCGCGAGGAATCGACACCTGCCGCAGCCGTGGCATTGTAGAGGTCGACCGCCATCGATCCGGTGCCTTGCGGGCGCCGGCAATCGGCACCCATGTCATGTCAACCTGCCGTAATTATGGTTAACGGCACGTTAACATCCCGCTCAGGGCTGGACCTCGTAGTAGTGCGCGACCTGGTCGATCTCCTCGGCCGTCATCTGGCGGGCGATGTTGCGCATCTGCTGGATGATGTCGTTGCGCCGGGTGCCCGACGCGAAGGCGTCGAGCTGCGACTTGATGTAGACCGCCGACTGGCCGCCGAGCCAAGGGCTCCCCCGCCTTGTTGTCGATATCGCCGTGGCAGGAGCCGCAGGCCGGGATGTTACGCATCGGGGCGCCCGTCACCACGATCGCCGGCGCGGCGCGCCCGGTCTCCAGATTGTTCGAAGGCACCCGCGGCAGATAGGCGTAATAGGCCGCAACGTCCTTCATGTCCTGATCGCTCATGGCTGTCGCGAACGGGCTCATCACCACGCTACTCGCGCGCCGGTCTTGAGGTCGGCGAGCTCCTTGTACGTCACCGCGGCAAACTGCCCGGCGAGGTTCGGTGAATGGGCGTCGCTGACGCCCTGCGGTCCGTGGCAGATCGCGCAGCGCTGAGCCAACGTCGCGCCCCGCCCGACCGAGACTTGATTCACCTTGGTCAGCATCTCCGACGTCATGATGACATTGGAGGCCTTGAAGTCCGACTTGACGGCAGCCGGCTGCACGGCGGCGCGCGGAACACCGGCCGCGCTGCAGATCGCATCCCAAGCCATTCGATCACTTCGTCGGCTCGGGCGAGCAGCGTCCGTGGTAGTTCAACGCCGATCCTTTGTGCAGCCTTATGGGTTCTCTGACCTCGCCGACATCTCCCTCTTTGATCTGGATCAACGCCAACGGCTTTTTCATGTTGGCGAATGGCAGCAAGCTTGCCCTAAAGTCAGGTCCCAATCTCCGCCGGTTTTGATCGCCAGAAGTTTACGATCAGAGGGATCAAGCCAGATGCGATTCCGTCCTCAACTCTCGCAGGCGTCCCATGATTGCCCAGCTTACTCGGAATGAACGGCAGCGCGCGATTCAAATCGGCCTTGTGGTCGCAGGTTGCGGACTGCTGCTCGGCCTGGCGGGCGCAGACGATCCGATCGGCCTTCATGGAGCGCTGATCTTCATCGCCGGATTGCTGGCGATCCTCGTCGTTGGCCGGGACTATTACGCCCCGGAGCCGTCGGATGAACGCTTTAGCCAATATTACGATGACCCCAGCAAGGCCGGCATCATTCTGGCAATGGCGTGGGCCGTCTTCGGCCTTGCGGTCGGCGACTGGGTGGCTTGGCAATTGGTCAAGCCGGATCTGACCTTTGGCGGCGGCTGGTCGAGCTTTGGCCGGATCCGGCCGGTCCACACCACATCGGTGATCTTCGGGTTCGGTGGCAACGGCCTGATCGCGACCTCGCTCTACGTGCTGCAACGGACGTCGCGCGCGCGACTGCCCGATCAGCTGAGCCCCTGGTTCGTGCTGCTTGGCTACAATCTGTTCTGCCTGCTTGCCGTCACCGGCTACATGATGGGCATTACCCAATCGAAGGAATATGCGGAACCGGAGTGGTACGCCGACATCTGGCTGGTCGTCGTCTGGGTCGTCTATTTCCTGATCTATTTGCGCACGCTGGCGCGACGCAAGGAGCCGCACATCTACGTTTCGAACTGGTACTACATGGCCTTCATCCTGGTCGTTGCGATACTGCACATCGTCAACAACCTCGCCGTCCCCGTGTCCCTCGGTCACGCCAAGAGCTATTCGGCGTTTTCAGGCGTCCAGGACGCCATGACCCAGTGGTGGTACGGTCACAACGCCGTGGCATTCTTCTTGACCGCTGGCTTCCTCGGCATGATGTACTACTTCCTGCCGGTGCGGTCGGGTCGGCCGATCTTCTCCTACCGCCTGTCGATCATCTCGTTCTGGGGCATCACCTTTTTCTACATGTGGGCGGGATCGCATCACCTGCACTACACGGCGCTGCCGCAGTGGGTGCAAACGCTTGGCATGACCTTCTCGCTGATGCTCCTGGTCCCGTCCTGGGCCTCCGCCGGCAACGCGCTGCTGACGCTCAACGGCGCCTGGCACAAGGTCCGCGACGACGCGACCTTGCGCTTCATGATGGTCGCGGCGGTGTTTTATGGCCTGACCACCTTCGAGGGATCGTTCATGGCGATCCGGTCGGTCAATTCGCTGTCCCACTATACCGACTGGACGATCGGCCACGTTCATGCCGGCGCGTTGGGCTGGGTTGCATTCATCACCTTCGGTTCGATCTACGCATCCGTGCCCTGGCTCTGGAATCGCGACGGCATGTACTCGGCTAAGCTGGTCGAGGCTCATTTCTGGCTCGGGCTGGCGGGGACCGTGATCTACGTGTTCGCGATGTGGAATTCCGGCATCATCCAGGGGCTGATGTGGCGGACCTACAATGAGAGCGGAACGCTCGCCTATTCCTTCGTCGATTCCCTGGTCGCGATGCGTCCGTATTACATCGCGCGGGCGGTCGGCGGATTGTTCTTCCTGATCGGCGCCTGTCTCGGCGCATACAACATCTGGATGACGATCAGGAGTCCCGGCTTGGCTGCGAAGCAGCCCGAACCGAAGCTTGCCGCGCAACCGGCGGAGTAACCGTGATGTCGATCTTCGGATTTCACTACCGGCTGGAGCGCAAGGCGATCGGCCTCGTCCTTGGGATCATTGTGGTATCGAGCATCGGCGGCCTGGTCGAGATCGCGCCGCTGTTCACCATCCACCAGACCGTCGAGGATGCGCCGGACATGCGGCTCTACACGCCGCTCGAACTCGCCGGTCGCAACATCTACATCCGCGAGGGCTGCTATGCCTGCCATTCACAGATGATCCGGACGCTGCGGGACGAAGTCGACCGTTACGGCCCCTACTCGCTTGCGGTCGAATCCAAATACGACCACCCGATGCTGTGGGGCTCCAAGCGCACAGGACCGGACCTCGCGCGGGTCGGCGAAAAGTATTCCGACCAGTGGCACGTCGCTCACATGATCAATCCCCGCGACGTGGTGCCGGTTTCGGTGATGCCCGCCTATGACTGGCTGCTGTCCACCGAATTGCGCACCGACGACCTCAGCCTTCATCTCAAGGCCCAGCGCGCGGTCGGCGTGCCCTATACCGACGACATGATCGCCAATGCGGCTGTCGATGCCTACGGCCAGTCCAGCCCGGACGCACCGCAGGCCGATGGGGTGACCAGGCGTTACGGCAAGGCCACCACAGTCCGCGCGTTCGACGGGCTCCCCAGCCGATTGACGGAAATGGATGCGATGGTCGCCTATTTGCAGGTGCTCGGTCGTCTCACCGGGGCAGCCCACAAGTCGACGGCCGAGGCGGGAGCGAGCCAATGAGCGTCGAGCACGACCTTCTTGTCGGAATCTCCAAATCGTTCGGCCTGTTCTACCTGATGGCGCTATCAGTCGCGGCGCTGATCTATGCGTTCTGGCCGGCCAACAAGCCGAGATTCGATCGTGCAGCCCGATCCATTCTTGACGGTGAGGACAAGCCATGGCGGTAGAGCAGCACGACCGCGATAGCTACACCGGCTATCTTACCACCGGCCACGAATGGAACGGCATCAAGGAATTGAACACGCCAGTGCCGCGCGTGGTCTATTTCTTCCTGGCGCTGGCCGTCCTGTTCTCGATCGGCTACTGGATCCTGATGCCGGCCTGGCCTCTGGGCGTGACCTACACCAAAGGCCTGCTCGGCATCGATCAACGCAAGGTCGTTGCGGCATCGCTGAAGGAAGCGGCGGCCGATCGCAGTGTCTGGAGCAAGCAGATCGAGACCGAGAGCTTTGCTGCGATCCAGTCCGACCCGAAACTGATGGAGATCGTGCGCGGCGCGGGCCGCACCTTGTTCGGCGATAATTGCGCGGCGTGTCATGGCCAGGATGCCAAAGGCGGCCCCGGATTTCCCAACCTGACCACGTCATCCTGGCTCTGGGGGGACACGCCGGAGCAAATCTTCAACACGATCCGCGTCGGCATCAATACCTCACATCCCGACACGCATGTGTCCCAGATGCCGGCGTTCGGGCGCGACCAGATGCTGCCGCGGGCCGACGTCTTCAAGGCGGCCACCTTCGTCTATTCGCTCGCGCACCCGGATGCGAAAGACATCGATCCCAAGAATGTCGAGGCCGGCAAGAAAATCTTCGCCGCCAATTGCGTCTCCTGTCACGGCGAGGATGCTAAGGGCAATATCGAGCTGGGCGCGCCGAACTTAACCGACAGCTTCTGGATCTATGGGGGCGACCTGGAGAGCATCGACACCTCGATCTGGGGCGGCAGGCAGGGTCGCATGCCGACCTGGGAAGGTCGCCTGTCCGATCTCGACCGCAAGATCCTCACGCTCTATCTGCTCGACAAGCGGAGAGCATCGAAATGAACGAGATTGTCATGTCAGACAAGCAAGCGCGCGCAAGACCCACGATTCGTCTCTGGCTCTTGATCGCCGTCGCGGTCGCGGCGTTTATCGGCGCCAATGCCCATCTCATCTATGTCGCGACCAAGTCGCAACCCGCCTGCGTGGCGCATCTGAAGCAAGGCAAGGCAGGCACGGCACGCGGACTGTTCAGCGCCGCGCAATCGTCCTGTTCGCCGTCGCCGCCGGCCAACGCAGATCATTCCTGAGCGGAGACACGCCATGCCGATGATCCCTCCGGTTGCAGCACCCCTTGCCCCCCCCAATCGATGGGCGCGCTCGCTGACGCCGGCCGACCCCTTCGAATGGCTGGCGCGGGGCCGGCAGGATTTGATGACACGGCCCTGGATGAGCTTGGCCTACGGTATCCTCATTCTGCTGATCTCGGTGGTGCTCGTCGGCGGCCTGATTGCGTCTGAACGCGACTACATTCTGTTTCCGGCGTTCGCAGGATTCATGGTGGTCGGCCCGATCCTGGCCGTCGGTCTGTACGAGAAGAGCCGCCGGATCGAGGCTGGCGAGCCCCTGGAGTGGCAGAATCTGTTCTTCGTCAAGCCGCGCTCCGGCGGTCAGATCCTGTTCACGGGCGTGCTGCTCTGCCTGTTGACGATGGTGTGGATGCGCGCGGCCGTCATCATCTACGCGCTGTTCTTCGGTCTGTTGCCGTTCCCGGGCCTCGACCGCATCGTACCCATGCTGTTCTCCACCCCGACCGGGTGGGCGATGCTAGTGGTCGGGACTGCGGTCGGAGGTTTGTTCGCCGCGTTCTCATTCGCGATCAGCGTCTTTTCCATCCCGATGCTGCTGAATGAGGATGTCGATGCCTTTACCGCGATGGGCAGCAGCATGGCGCTGGTCTGGAACAATCTGCGCGTCCTCCTGATCTGGGCTGTAATCGTGCTCGCGCTGTTCCTGATGAGTCTTGCGACCTGCATGCTCGGACTGGTCGTCATCTATCCGTTGCTCGGGCATGCCACCTGGCACGCCTATCGGGCCGCGCAACCGGCCGGCGCATAGCGCGGCTTTCGCGGTTGAGAGATGGAGCCGTTCCATGAGTTGCTGCGCACCCGGCGCCGACCTCTGTCTCGATAAGGCCGGCACCTCGAACGAGGAGATCCTGCTTTCCAGCCGGACTCTGCGCGACGGCCTGCGCCAGACCGACCTGTCAGTACCGGACATTCACTGTGGCGGCTGCCTGCAAAGAATAGAGGCCGCACTCAGCAAGCTCGACGGCGTCACCTACGCGCGCGCAAATCTTTCTGCCCGTCGCGTCACGATTCAATGGTGTGGCGACACGCCGCCGCCGCTGATTCCGACGCTGACGGCGATCGGCTATCAGGCGCACATCCGTGATGTCGGTGCCGACGGCAAGGACCCGGCCTTGTCAAAGCTGTTGCTGGCGCTCGCGGTAGCGGGATTCGCCACGAGCAACATCATGCTGCTATCGGTGGCGAACTGGTCGGGTACGGAAGCCGGGACGCGCGACCTGTTTCACTGGATTTCCGCAGCGATTGCGCTGCCGACGCTGGCCTATTCGGGGCAGGTGTTCTTTCGATCAGCTTGGCGCAGCTTGCGCCGCGGCCAAACCAACATGGACGTTCCGATCTCGATTGGCGTCCTGCTTGCCTTTAGCATGAGCCTTTGGGAAACGATCGGACACGGCCCGCACGCCTATTTCGACGCCTCCGTGTCGCTGCTGTTCTTCCTCCTGATCGGGCGCACGCTCGACCATGTGATGCGCGAGCGGGCGCGTCAGGCGGTGAACGGATTGGCGCGGCTGTCCGCCCGCGGCGCGCTTTGGCAGCGGCCGGATGGCGCGCAGATCTACCTACCCGTCGATGAAATCGAGCCGGGAATGACCATCCTGCTGGCGGCAGGAGAACGCGTGGCCGTGGACTGCCGCGTGATCGGCGGGCATTCCGAACTCGACTACGCGCTGGTGTCGGGCGAAAGTGCGCCGCAACCGGCCGCCGAGGGCATGGAACTGCAAGCCGGTATCCTCAATCTCACCGCCCCGCTCACGGTCGTCGCCACGGCTGCGGCAAAGAACTCCTTCCTCGCCGAAATGGTGCGGATGATGGAAGCTGCCGAGGCCGGCCGCTCGGCCTATCGCCGCATCGCCGACCGCGCCGCGCGGCTCTACGCGCCGGTCGTTCACGCCACGGCCTTACTGACCTTCGTCGGCTGGATGGTCGCCACGGGCGACGCGCATCGCGCCATCACCATTGCGATTGCGGTGCTCATCATCACCTGCCCCTGCGCGCTCGGCCTGGCCGTGCCGATGGTCCATGTCGTTGCCGCCCGGCGGCTGTTCGACCTCGGCATCATGATCAAGGACGGCAGTGCACTGGAACGGCTCGCCGGCGTCGATACCGTCATTTTCGACAAGACCGGTACGCTGACGACAGGCCGGCCGCTTCTCACGCCGTCCAGTGATGTCGACGTCAATACGCTTGCGCTGGCGGGCACGATCGCGGCGCACTCGCGTCATCCCTATTCCCGGGCGCTGGCAGCTCTCAGCGTGGGCGGCAAACCAACCCGGCTCGATGCCGTGGCCGAGTTTCCGGGTGCGGGTCTGGAGGCCCTGTCGAGCGAGGGCGTGCTGCGGTTGGGCCGTCCGGACTGGGCCGTCGCGGAACGGCCGCTCGATCCTGCGTATCGCGATGCCAACGTCCTGTTGTCCTGCAACGGCAGTTGCATCGCTGCCTTCCGCCTCGAGGACTCCCTGCGCGCCGGCGCGCACGACGCCATCGCCGAACTGAAACGTTCCGGCCTCCACGTCGAAATCCTGTCCGGCGACAGCGAAACGCGGGTCGGCACCATCGCCGATCGCCTCGGCGTGACCTTTGCGGCCGCCGCGTGTCCGGCCGACAAGGTCGTTTGCATCACCACGGAGAAGGCGGCCGGCCGCAAGGTCCTGATGGTCGGTGACGGGTTGAACGACGCGCCGGCGCTAATGGCCGCCGATGTCTCGATCGCCCCGGGATCGGCCGCCGATGTCGGCCGCAACGCCGCCGATTTCGTGTTTCTGCGCGAAAGCCTTCTGGCCGTTCCGCAGGCACTCGCAATTGCGCGCGACGCAGCAAGGCTCGTGCGACAGAATTTCGGCCTGGCGATTGCCTACAATGTCGTCGCGATACCGGTCGCGGTGCTCGGCCATGTCACGCCGCTGATCGCAGCGGTTGCAATGTCGCTGTCGTCGGTGATCGTGGTGGCGAACGCCTTACGTCTTCACGGTGGGTCACGGATCAGCCCGCCGATGGCAACGACGATCGATCGCGCCGCGGCTCTCAACTATGGGCCGGTCAAATGATCGACTTCTTCTTCCTTGTTCCAATTGCCATCGGGATGGGCCTGGCCGGGCTGGCCTCGTTCATGTGGACGTTGAAGAGTGGTCAATACGAAGATCTTGAGGGTGCGGCCGAGCGAATCCTGTTCGAGGGCAGTGAAGGACCCGTCGTTGAAAAGCGGCCTGTACCTCCTGCTGGGACGCAGAGCGACCAGCGCAAAAAACGTGGTCAGCGGTAAAAAAACGATGCATCACCGTTTTTGCTGCCAGCGCGACGACGAGACGATGGGCACATCGCAAAACAGGAGGCAACGAAGTGCACCACTTCGACGCGTCGTCTTTGATTCAGATCAGCGTTCTATTTGCGATAGACCTGCGCTGGGTCGAACAGCCGCTCGGCATCGACAAAGGACAGGCTGACATCGCCGCCCTCGCCCTTCACCGCGCGATAGAAGCAGGAGCGCCGTCCGGTGTGGCAGGCCGCGCCGATCTGCTCGACCTTGAGCCACACCGCGTCCTGATCGCAGTCCATCCGGATCTCGACCACGCGCTGGGTCTGGCCCGAGCTCTCGCCCTTGCGCCACAGCGCATTGCGTGAGCGGCTGAAGTACCAGCCTTCGCCGGTCGCGATCGTCTTGCGCAGGGCTTCGTCGTTCATGTGCGCGACCATCAGCACATCACCGGTCGCGACATCGGTCGCGACGCAGGTCACGAGACCTGCCGCGTCGAATTTGGGCTGGAAGTCCAGCCCCTCTTCGCGGTCGTGATCGTGGGTCGATGCGGACACGGAAAACCTCGCTTAGGAAAACGCGAGGTTACCGGTTCGGTCCTCGCACCAGGGACAGGAAGCGCTGCTGCTCCGCCGGATTGTCGCGGAACATGCCGGTGAAGCGGCTGGTGAAGGTCGATGCGCCATGCTTGGCGACGCCGCGCACCGACATGCAGGTATGCTCCGCCTCGATCAGCACCGCAACGCCGCGCGGCTTCAGGACCTCGTCGATCGCAGCCGCGACCTGGGCGGTGAGATGCTCCTGGGTCTGCAGGCGGCGGGCGAAGATGTCAGTCAGCCGCGCCAACTTGGAGAGGCCCACGACGCGCTCCACCGGCGTATAGGCGATATGCGCCTTGCCGTAGAACGGCATCATGTGATGCTCGCACTGCGAGGTGAATTCGATGTCGCGGACGAGGACGAAATCGTCGTAGCCCGCGGTCTCACCGAAGGTGCGGTTCAGCACTTCCGCCGGGCACTGATGATAGCCCTGATAGAGCTCGTCATAGGCCTCGACGACGCGGCGCGGCGTGTCGAGCAGACCCTCGCGGCCGGTATTCTCGCCGATATAGGCAAGCAGCGTCTTTACGGCATCCTCGGCTTCCGCCCGCGACGGGCGTGGCTGGTCGGCACGAACGGCCGCCGCCATGAATTCTGCGGGGTCGAGCTCGCTGGCTTTGGCGTCGGTCGGCTTGTTGGGGCGGATCGATTTGATCAAGGCGTCCATGTCTTCTCCGTTCGACCGGCCCTGGCATTTGCCCTCGGGGCCGGATGTGTCACCGGGCAGACGGGGCGGATCGTCGAGCCGCCGGGCGCCTGAGTCCCATTGTTATAGCACCGCCGCGGCGCAGCTGTGCCGCGGTCGCTGCATCGCCGGGCTATGTTTCCGGCGCTGCCGTCCATATATAGGACGGTGAAACCCAGCCGCCAAGAGCGCCCGGCGCCGCCGGAACCAGGCATCTGTCCCCATGCTGAACGACATTTACAACAAGCGGATCATCGAGTTGGCCGGCAATATTCCGCGCCTCGGACGGCTGGCCGAGCCGGACGCCAGTGCCACCGCCCACTCCAAATTGTGCGGTTCGACCGTCAAGGTCGACCTCAAGATGGACGGCCCGGTGGTGACGGACTTCGCCCATGACGTGAAGGCCTGCGCGCTCGGCCAAGCCTCCTCCTCGATCATGGCGAGCCACGTGGTGGGGTCGACCGCGGACGAGCTGCGCGAATTGCGCGAGACCGTCCGCAAGATGCTGAAGGAAAATGGCCAGCCCCCGCAGGGCGGCAAATGGGCCGACATCGCGCTGCTTGAGCCGGTGCGCGATTACAAGGCCCGCCACGCCTCGACGCTGCTGACCTTCGATGCCGTGGTCGATGCGATCGGCCAGATCGAGGCCAAGGCAAAACAGCCGGCGTAACCCCTACTGCCAGCCTAAACCTTACTGCGACGGCTGGACCGGCGCCGGCGCTGCGGTACCGCCGGTCGGCACCACGGCCTCGGCGGTCTTGGTCGCCTTCGCGACCTGCGGCTGCGCCTCACCTTCCATGGCGCTGCTCACGAAGCGATCGCCGTGCTTCGGCTTCGCTTCGGCGACAGGGATCGCACTGTCCTGCCGCGGCAGCACGTCGGCGACCGCATCCGTGGTGACGAGATTGGTCAGCCGCAATTCGGCCGCCGACAATTCATGCAGGTCTTCCCACGGCGGCACGCTGAGCGCGAGCGACAGCAGCTCACCGGCGCCGCCCATATCGAAGGTGTACTTGGCAAGGCGGCCGATATCGCGCTCGACGATCATCAGGTCCTGGGCGGTGTAGCTCGCGGCCTTGGCATCGTCGGCGCGGTCACCCATCCAGATCTGATGCACGCGGACATGGGCGGCCGGCGGAACGTAACGCGTCTTGCCCGACAACAGCAGGAACGCGCACATCGACTCGCAATAGGCATCCGGCAGCACGCTCGCGCGGTCACCCGCCGCCGCCTGATCGACGACGCTGGTGCCGACCGTGGTGAGCGCGCCGAGACCGCGGAAGCGGCGGCCGAGCGCGATCGCGTCGTTGACCGAGCCGCCGCTGGAGTCGAGCACGATGGTTGCGCCGCTGAGCTGGCGCCCGCGCGCAAACTCGTCGAAATCCTTGGGGCTGTCGGCCGTGATGATGCCGACCGCCGACACCCAGCCCCGGCAATTCGGCTGGCACGCGATCCAGCTGAACTTCATCGGCAGCTTGCGTTCTTCGAGGGTCGAGCCAGCCTGCGCCGATTGACCCGGCGTCGTCACGGAACCGGTAGCTGCGAAGCAAAGGGCAACGGCGCCGATAAGCGCCCGACTGCGCGACGAAAGCGAGTTCACGAGCCTCAATTTGGTTCCTTCCCCCAAGCCCCTGGTGACGCGAGCGGCGGCAATGGCCCCATGGCAATGCGCCGCGATTCTGTCATCGGCGCGTTATGAGAACGGTAGCGTTGCTGACCCGGACCGTCCATAGAGCCCTTTGTTGCGGCGCGACCCGCGCTGTGCGATAATTGCGAACTGTGGCGTAAATATCTGCAACAGAACAGTTCCTTGGCTTGGAACCCCCGCAAGACTACGTACATACTTGCGTATGCCGCCGACAGATCATTCAACGTCACACCATCCGCAATGCATGGACTGTGCCACCTCCATGCGCCGCCTGCCGCGCAATTTCGGACGCGCCTTGATCTGGATCTACCGGCACACGCTGTCGCCGCTGGTCGGCTACAACTGCCGGCATCTGCCGACCTGTTCGGTCTATGGCGATGAGGCGATCGAACGCTTCGGCTTGTGGGGTGGCGGGTGGATGACGCTGGCAAGACTGCTGCGCTGCCAGCCCTGGGGCACCTCCGGGATCGATAACGTCCCGCAGACGAGGCCTCCTGGGGCACACTGGTATCTGCCATGGCGCTATGGCCGCTGGCGCGGCGTCAACGAGGGTTGACGCCGGCGTCAACGAGAATTGAGGAGTTGCTGCGGCGCTCCTAAACCCAGCACGCATGGCTGTTCCGGCGGAACTATGGCGATACTTGGTGCATTGCTTCATTGCCCCCCTGGGGAGGAAACAACAATGCGCTGGAAAATCAGCGACAACGGTCACGATCCCAGGCAGATCGATTTGCTGGCCGTGCTTGCCCTGCTGGTCATGATCGTCGCCGCCTACGGCTACTTCACCCACAATCCGAACAAGCCGAGCGCGACGGCGTTCATCGTGCCCAGCCAAAGCGTGAAGTGGTGATGCGCCGGCTCGGCCGAAGACATGCGTCGAAACAGCAAGCTCACTCGGCAGCAGCAGCGCGCGCGGCCGACCGCGGCCGCGTGATGAGCACAACGACAAGGGCCGCCGCGACGAACGCCGTGGCCACATAGCCCGCGCTATGCAGCCATTCGCGCGCGAACAGCAATCCGCCGATCGCGGAGCCGATGGCTTGGCCGATATACAGCACCGAGGTATTGAGCGAGACCGACGCCGCGGCGAGCGCCGGCGCCGCACCGACCAGGCGCACCTGCTGCATCGAATTGGTCGATGCGAAGCCGAGGCCCCACACCGCAACCGAGGCCGCCATCAATACATAGGCGCCGGCGCTCAGCGCCCAGCCGGACACGCCGGTGAGCAGCAGTGCGGTGAACAGCACCGAGGTCTTCCAGGCGCCCCAGGAATCCACGATCCGGGTTGCGATCGCGATGCCGACGAAGCCGAAGATGCCGTAGAGCGCGAACACGATGCCGACGGCGTCCGCGTTGGCGCCGGTCAGCTTGGCGAGCAGCGGCCCCATGAAGGTGAACACCACGAACTGGCCGGACATCTGCAGCGTCGTGATCGACAGCAGCAGGACGACGGTCGGGTTGCGGGCGAGATCGGCCCAGGTTCTCAGGTCGACCGGCGCGCCGTGCAATCCGCCGGATAGCCGCCACCACAGCAGCAGGCAGCTTGCGAGCCCGGTCAGCGCGATCGCGCCGTAGGTCGCGCGAAAGCCGTAACGGCTTGCGATGAAGGTGATCAACGGCAGCCCGATCGCAGCCGCAAGCGACCAGCCGAGGAAGATATAGGCGATCGTGCTGCCGCGCTTCTCCACCGGCACGATCAGCGCCGCGGTGCCGGCCGCCTGCGGCGTATAGAGGACGCCGACCGCGAGCATCACCATGCGGATGATCAGGAGACTGTTGTAATCCGGCGCGAAGGCGGATGCCGCATTGGTCAGCGTCAGCACCAGAAGCGTCGCCGTCAGCAGCGCGCGCCGTTCGATCCGGCTGGTCAGCCACGCCGTCACCGGCGATCCCACGCACAGCACGATCGCGCCGAAGGTGATCAACAGACCCGCGGTGTGGATCGTGACGCCGAGCCCGTCGGACAACTCCGCCAGCATGCCGGCCGGCGCCAGCACCGAGCAGCCGGTGACGATATTGCCGAGCATCAATGCAGTCGGAGCAAAGCGTTTCACGCCGCGTTGATAGCAGACCCGAAATTCAATGCAACTGCATCTAAATGCATGGCACCTGATCGAGGCGCGCGCCTTGCACTCCCCCTTGCTCTCACGGCGACGGCGATGCCGCCGGCGCGGCGTTGACGCTCGGCGACACAACGGCCGGGAACGCGCTCGCAGGCTTCGGGCCGGCAGTTGCCGCCGGGCACGACGCCAACAGCTGCGTCCATCCCTGCTCCAGCCCGGTGGTGTCGATGTCGAATGTCACCAAGCCGGGCTTGGGGTCAGACTTGGGATCGGATTTGGCATCGGATGACGGTGTACTCTCGCCGACCTGCAGATGCGGCGCCGCCAGCATCGCCTTGACGGTGTCCGAGCTCACCGCGTCGCTCCAGACCTCGTATTTGCCGAACCGCGCCGGCAATCTGCCGAATGCGACCGTCTTGTCGGCGCCGGCCATCATCACCACGGTGCTCTTGCCGGCGGCGCCCTCGTCGAACTCGCGTACGAACATCAGCCGCCCGCGGTCCTTGTTCTCGCACAGCAGGCGCCACTCCATCATGCGGAACGCGCTGCCGTCGCCCTTCTTCTGCTGGGCGATCTTGCGGACATAGGGCCGTGTTTCCTTCTCCACCGCCCACAGGGTTTCCGGCAACGGCCGCGTATCGATGCCAAATCGATAGAGCTCCGGGCGCGTCAGCACGTGCAGGTTCTCGTATTTCACGGTCCGGATCAGCTCGCTGAGCTCGTGGCTGATCCCCATCGCGGCGAGGAATGCGTTGCGGTCGCGATCGGCGCTCACCATCTCGCGCCGCCTGAAGTCCGCAACGACCTGCGGCGGCGGATGCCCGTGAACCACGAACATCAGCTTGGAGTTATGCACCGCGACCACCGAATCGGGTGCCACTTCGCGGCTGGTCGCGCCCAGGAACAGATAGGCGCAGGCCGAAACGCACATCGCATTGCGCGTGGCGAGTTCGGCCTCGACTTCCCCGTTCGCACCCTTGATCTTCAGGCAGGCGGCATCGACCTGCGTACCGGAGGAACATGCCGGCACGCTGGTGCGGCCGACCCGGGCAACCGCCTTGCGCGCGCGCAGCAGCCGCGCGATCGCGTAGGACTGCTCGACGTTGCCGCCCGGCGAATGAAGGTAGATCGGAAGCTGGGTATCCTTGACGCCGGCAAGGAAGCGGCGGATCCGCGCCGCGGCGTCCCGATCGATCTCGCCTTCGATGGCGATCCAGCGATCGCAGCCGGCGCCGCAGGCGTTAGCCGGTCCCCTGGCAAGATAGATCGTCAGCCGCTTCGCAAATCCGGCCTTTTCGACCGGTGTATCTTCCGCCCGCAAGGCGGCGGGGATCAGAAGCAACGCCACGAAAAACAGGAGACGGGAAAACATGAACCTTGCAGATCGCGCGATAGCGGAAAACGGGCTTTCGACGTTAGACGATGATGGCCGCGGTCGCAATGTTGGGCGGAATCCTGCGCAGGCAAGCTTCCCTCGATTCGGTGCGGCCGCAGGCCCATTTTCTTGATATTGCCGGATTGCAGGCGCCAAATCCCCTGCTATACCGCTGCTTTCCCGCTTACCTGCGCTCGTTCGCAGGAGTGAGCTCCAGGAGCCTTCGATGACTGACACGCCCAAATCCGAATCCGGATTCCAGTACAGCCTCTCCAACCTCAAGCCAGCAGAACCCTTGCACAAGATCGCCCTCACCTTTCCAGACGGGGCGACCCGCGAATTCGCCAGAGGCACCACCGGCCTCGACATCGCCAGGGGCATCTCGCCCTCGCTCGCCAAGCGCACCGTCGCGATGGCGCTCGACGGCACGCTTGCCGATCTCAACGATCCGATCGAAACCGACGCCAGGATCGAACTGGTCAACCGCGACGACCCGCGGGCGCTGGAACTGATCCGGCACGATGCCGCGCATGTGCTTGCCGAAGCCGTGCAGTCGCTATGGCCGGGCACCCAGGTCACGATCGGCCCGGTGATCGAGAACGGCTTCTACTACGACTTCTTCCGCAATGAGCCGTTCACGCCGGAAGATTTTGCCGCGATCGAGAAGCGGATGCGCGAGATCATCGCGCGCGACAAGCCGTTCACCAAGGAAGTCTGGGATCGCGAGAAGACCAAGCAGGTGTTCCGCGACAAGGGCGAAGCCTTCAAGGTCGAGCTGGTCGACGCCATTCCCGGCAGCGAGCCGATCAAGATCTATTTCCAGGGCGACTGGTTCGATCTCTGCCGCGGCCCGCACATGACCTCGACCGGCAAGATCGGTAACGCCTTCAAGCTGATGAAGGTGGCCGGCGCCTATTGGCGCGGCGATTCAAACAATCCGATGCTGACCCGGATCTACGGCACGGCCTTCGCCAAGCAGGAAGACCTCGACGCTTACCTCAAGCAGATCGAGGAAGCCGAGAAACGCGACCACCGCAAGCTCGGCCGCGAGCTCGACCTGTTCCACTTCCAGGAGGAAGGCCCTGGCGTGGTGTTCTGGCACCCGAAGGGCTGGACCATCTTCCAGCAGCTGATCGCCTATATGCGGCGCCGGCTGCTCGGCGACTACAACGAGGTCAACGCCCCGCAGATCCTCGACAAGGCGCTGTGGGAAACGTCGGGCCACTGGGACTGGTACCGAGAGAACATGTTCGCGGCGCAATCCGCCGGCGACGAGGCCGAGGACAAGCGCTGGTTCGCGCTGAAGCCGATGAACTGCCCGGGCCATGTGCAGATCTTCAAGCACGGGCTGAAGAGCTACCGCGATTTGCCGCTGCGGCTCGCCGAATTCGGCGTGGTGCATCGCTACGAGCCGTCGGGCGCGATGCACGGCCTGATGCGGGTGCGCGGCTTCACCCAGGACGACGCCCATGTGTTCTGCACCGAGCAGCAGCTCGCCGACGAATGCCTCAAGATCAACGACCTGATCCTGTCGACCTATGCCGATTTCGGCTTCGACGGCGAGCTTACGGTCAAGCTCTCGACCCGGCCGGAGAAGCGGGTCGGCACCGACGAGATGTGGGATCACGCCGAGCGTGTGATGGCGACCGTGCTGTCGGAGATCAAGGCCAAGGGCAGCAACCGGATCCGGACCGAGATCAATCCGGGCGAAGGCGCGTTCTATGGGCCGAAGTTCGAATATGTGCTGCGCGACGCCATCGGCCGCGACTGGCAGTGCGGCACGACCCAGGTCGATTTCAACCTGCCGGAGCGGTTCGGCGCGTTCTACATCGACCACGACGGCTCGAAGAAGGCGCCGGTGATGGTGCACCGCGCGATCTGCGGTTCGATGGAGCGCTTCATCGGCATCCTGATCGAGCACTACGCCGGCAACTTCCCGCTCTGGCTGGCGCCGACGCAGCTCGTGGTCACGACCATCACTTCCGAGGGCGACGAATACGCCAGGGTGGTGGCGGCGGCAGCGCGCCGCGCTGGCCTCCGGGTCGAGATCGACCTGCGCAACGAGAAGATCAACTACAAGGTCCGCGAGCATTCGCTGGCCAAGATCCCGGCCCTGCTCGTGGTCGGCAAGAAGGAAGCCGAGACGCATTCGGTCTCGGTCCGCCGGCTCGGCAGCGAGCGCCAGACCGTGATGCCGACCGACGAGGCGATCGCCGCGCTGGTCGACGAAGCGACGCCGCCGGACGTGAAACGGGCGCGATCCGTCGCCTGATCTTCACAATCGGTCTAAACTGGCTTTCGTCTGACAGCTCGGGTCCCCATCTTGGGGGCACGACTCCCCTGAAGGACATTTCCGTGCCCGATGCCATTGAACTCCTGAAGACCCGCCGCTCGATGAAACCGCGCGAGATGACCGGGCCCGGCCCGTCCGCGGCCGAGCTCGAGACCATTTTGACGATCGGCGCGCGCGTTCCCGATCATGGCAAGCTTGCGCCGTGGCGCTTCATCGTGTTCGAGGGCGACGCCCGCTCGCGCGCCGGCGACGTGATCGCAAAGGTGTTCGCCCGGAAGAATCCCGGTGCGCCGGCCGCCGACATCGAGGTCGAGAAGAAGCGGCTGACCGATGCACCGCTGGTGATCGGCGTGGTCTCCTTTACCAAGCCACATCCGAAGGTGCCGCCATGGGAGCAGGAATTGTCGGCGGGCGCGAGCGCAATGAACATCGTGACTGCGGCGACCGCGCTCGGCTACGGCGCCTGCTGGCTGACCGGCTGGTTTGCCTTCGACCGCGACGTGCTCGACGGTCTCGGCCTGAAGCCGGACGAGAAGCTCGTTGGCCTGATTCACATCGGCACGCCGACCAAGCCGAGCGAGGATCGCCCGCGCCCGGCGCTGTCGGATATCGTGACGCGGTTCTAGGGTGTGCGCTCATGAACGTCAGCTTCCGGGAGTAGAGCGGACGTCGCCCAGGATGGCCATAGACGGCTTATGACGCAAAGCGGACATCGAAGCCAATGAGCCTTCTGGTTGGCGCGAGAGAACACCACCTGGAAGCTGGTACTTCCCGGCGTATATGGGTCCGGGGTACCGAGCTTGATCGGAGAGTCCTTTTTGAGCTCGCCTCCAACTCACCAATGATCTTGATTGCCGGATCGGCGTCCCAAGAGTGACAGGCCGCCATATCCCGCCCCTCGTTCCGGTCAGTGAGTAGCCTTCGTGCCGTCCTGGGCTGGGAATGTCTGCCCCGACATGGCTTGATCTAAATCAACCCGGAACTGCGCCATTCCGTTCCTGTACTCCTCAGCGCCCCTCAAAGGAGGCGCCTCAACAAGTCATGTCGGCTGTGGGCGCATGACAGGGAGAGGATTGGGTCATGAGCAATGGCAAGATTCCGAAAAGCCTTGAAGCCAGCACCGAGCCGACCAACGCGGGACTGAAGCGCCGCGATCTGCTGTTGAGCGGTAGTTCTCTCATCGCGGCGTCGGCGCTCTCAGCCGTTGGCCTGACCAGCACTGCGCAAGCGCAGCAACCGACACCGGCGCCCGCCCCCGCTGCGGCCGGCCAGCGGCCGAACATCGTCTTTATCATGGGTGACGACATCGGCTGGTTCAATATCGGCGCCTACCACCAGGGTATCATGGCAAGCCGGACACCAAACCTCGACAAGCTCGCCGCGGAGGGCATGCGTTTCACCGACTATTACGCCGAGGCGAGTTGCACCGCCGGTCGCGCCAACTTCATCACTGGGGAACTGCCAATCCGAACCGGGCTTACCACGGTCGGCCAAGCTGGCTCCCCTATCGGCATGCCGGCTCAAGCGCCAACCATTGCGACCGCGTTGAAATCCATGGGGTACGCGACGGGACAGTTCGGCAAGAACCACCTGGGCGACCTCAACGAGTTCCTGCCGACCATGCACGGGTTCGACGAATTCTATGGTTATCTCTACCATCTCGATGCGATGGAAGATCCGGCCCACCGCAATTACCCGCAATCGCTGTTGGCCAGTGTCGGTCCCCGCAACATGGTTCATTCATGGGCGAGCAACGTCGATGATCCGACGGTGCAGACGCGCTGGGGCAAGATCGGCAAGCAAAAGATTGAGGACGCCGGACCGCTTTATCCAAGGCGGATGGAGACGGTGGATGATGAAATCCTGAAAATTACGTTCGACTTCATCGACAAGGCCAAGCGGGACAACAAGCCGTTCTTCGTCTGGCTCAACCCCACGCGCATGCACGTGGTCACCCACCTCTCGGAGAAATACGAGAACATGCGCAATTCTGACAACGGTTGGTCGGTTTCCGAGGGCGGGTTCGCCCAACTGGACGATATCGTCGGCGCCGTGATGAAGAAGCTCAAGGACGAGGGCTTCGACGACAACACGATCGTCGCGTTCACAACCGACAACGGCGCGGAGAACTTCACCTGGCCGGATGGCGGACAGACGCCGTTCGCGGGCGGCAAGGGAACGGCACTGGAAGGCGGCTTCCGTGTACCGTGCATGATCCGCTGGCCGGGCAAGGTGCCGGCGGGAAAGGTCGAGAACGGCATTGTGTCCGGACTCGACTGGTTCCCGACCTTCATCGCTGCCGCCGGCAATCCGAATATCGCCGAAGAGTTGAGGAAGGGAAAGCAGCTCGGCGACAAGACCTACAAGGTCTACCTCGATGGGTACAACCAGATGGACCTGATTACCGGAAAAGGCCCGTCTGCCCGCCACTCGATCTTCTATTTCACGGAAGGCACATTGAGCGCGGTGCGCATCGACGACTTCAAGTATCGCTTCACCGATCAGCCGAGCGGCTGGTTAGGCGGCACGGTCAAGGTTGATTGGCCGATCCTCACCAACATTCGGCTTGATCCCTTCGAACGTACGGGCCTGCCCAGTGGCGATAAGGGGTCGCTGTCATACTATAACTGGTTTGTTTACGAGTTCTGGCGGTTCCAGTTCGTGCAGCAAGAGGTCGGCAAGCTCGCCCAGACCGCGATCGAGTATCCGCCAATGCAGAAGGGCGCGAGCTTCAATCTCGAAGCCGTCAAGGAGCAGATCGAGAAGGCGATGCAGTCGCGCGCTGGCAGGTAGATGTGCGGTGCGGCGGGATCCCAAGCCCGCATGGGCGCCGCGACATGCAGGACCCTCGCCCCCAGGGTGCCGCTTCGCTCACCCGGAGGCGCGGCTATCTAGCAAAGGACCGTCATTGCCGGGCTTGACCCGGCAACCATCGAAGCCAAGGACTCCTTCGAAAGAGGATGGATGCCCGGGTCAAGCCGGCCATGACGAGCGGCTCAAGCCGCCTTCGACGCGCGCGCCGCAAAGCCGCTCAGCAGCGCCGCGATCTCGCCCGCCGGCCTCGCCGCGCTGAACAGGAAACCCTGCACCTCGTTGCAGCCTTCGGCGCGCAGCCAGTCGAGCTGGTCTGTTGTCTCGACCCCTTCCGCCGTCGTCGTGATCTTGAGGCTGCGGCCGAGGCCGGAGATCGCGCGCACGATGGCGAGGCAGTCGGAGCGCCGCGCCAGATCCTTCACGAAGGAGCGGTCGATCTTGATCTTGTCGAATGGGAAGCTGCGCAGATAGCTCAGGCTGGAATAGCCGGTGCCGAAATCGTCCATCGAGATGCTGACGCCGAGCTCGCGCAGCTGGTGCAGGATCGCGAGGTTGGCTTCGGTCTCCGCCAGAAACACCGACTCGGTGATCTCGAGCTCGAGCCGCTGCGCCGGCAGGCCGGAATGCGCCAGCGCCGAGATCACGGCCTGGACCAGATTGCGGCTGCGGAACTGCACCGGCGACAGATTGACTGCGACCTTGACGTCGGTGGGCCACTTCATCGCCTCGGCGCAGGCTTCGCGCAGCACCCATTCGCCGAGCGCGACGATGAGGCCGATGTCTTCCGCAACCGGGATGAACTCCGCGGGCGAGACCATGCCCTTTTGCGGGTGCTGCCAGCGCAGCAGCGACTCGAAGCCGCTAATGCGGTCGGCTGCAATGTCGACCAGCGGCTGGTAGTGCAGCTCGAACTCGCCGTTGCTGAAGGCCGCGCGCAAATCGCGCTCCATGTCGCGGCGCTTCTGCGCCTGCTGGTCCATCTCGGGTTCGAAGAAGTGGTGCACGCCGCCGCCCTCGGACTTGGCGCGGTACAACGCCATGTCGGCATTGCGCATCAGTTCTTCCGACGTGGTGCCGTCGCCCGGCGACAGCGCGATCCCGATGCTGGCGCCGACCACGACCTCGAGCCCGTCGATCCTGTAGGGCGCACTCAGCACGTCGATCAGCCGTTCGGCAAAGCCGCTCGCCTCGTTGGGCGAAACGTCAGCGGCAAGCACGACCGCGAACTCGTCGCCGCCGAGACGGGCCGCCACATTGTCGTCGCGGACCACCTCGCGCAGCCGCTCCGCCACCAGCTTGAGCAGCCTGTCGCCCATCGGATGCCCGAAGGAATCGTTGACGTTCTTGAACAGGTCGAGATCGAGGCACATCACCGCAACGCGCTTGCTACTGGGCCGGCCACGCTCCAGCGCCTCGCGCAACCGCTCCTGGTAGAAGTCGCGGTTCGGCAAATTGGTGAGCCCGTCATGGTGAGCCATGTGCGCGATGCGCGCTTCGGCGGCCCGGCGCTCGGTGATGTCGACCACCGCGACCAGATAGCCGTCGCGGCCCTCGAAGGTCACCTTGCGTCCGAAGGTCAGCACGTGGATCTCGGTGCCGTCGGCCCTGATATGCCGCCAATCGCGGCTCGATTGATAAACGTCGCCGATCTCGCGCAAGGCCGCGGCGTGCACGCCCCACTCATCCTCCGGCCAGATCTCGCGCAGCGTCATGCCGAGAAATCGGTCGCGGCTGTAGCCATAGTGCTGAACGGCAGCGTCGTTGACGCTGAGGAATTCCATCGTGTCGGCGGCGAACACCCACATCGGCATCGGGTTGTTCTCGAACAGCAGACGGAACGACTCTTCGCGCCGCTTCAACGCAGTGACGTCGGAGACCGTCAGCGACAGCATGTCGCCGAACGCCGTGACGCCGAGCCGCAGACAGCGATCGCCGCTGTCGATCTCGAACTGGCCGCCAGGACCGCTTCCGACGAATCGACGCAGACGGTTCATCACCAATGGCGCCGCAAGCGGATTGCCGCCGGCGCTGAGCCGGCGCCACAGCAAGTCGGTCGCGGGCTGCATCAGGAGCCTTGCAGCGCCCTGGTTGAGATGCACGATCTGGAAGTCGGCCGCTTCGCCCCGCGCATTGCGAATCGCGGCGAGCGACAGCACGCCCTCGTCGGTGGCCGAGAAAATCGTATCGAGAAGATTGTACTGCGCATTGCGCTCGTTGACATAGACGCCGACCAGGATGCCGCCCCAGCGCGACCGCGTCGGCAGCGCCAGCACGTCAAAGGTCCGCACCAGACCGTCGCGCACGCAATGCGCCGACGCGAGATAGGGCCTGCAGTTCTCGCGCGCGTTTGCGGCGGCTTCGGTCAACGCGGTCGCGCAATCCGGCGGCAGCGCACTGAGCGGAATGTCCCAGCGTTCGTCGTTCAGCCAGGTCTGGACGTAGCGGCCGGTGTGAGACACGGTGAGCACACCGTCGACGTTGCGCAGCAGCACGATGTGATCCGCGAGCCGGCCAAGGCTGCCGAGCATGACGTCTTCATAGTGCGGCAGCTTCTCGCCGGGACGGACCGCGGCCTGCCACTTGCGCTGCAGGACCGGAACGTCGGCGAACATCTCCGAATTGAACTTGGCCGATGTCTTTGCTGATTTCTTGTTGGCCATGATCATGGCACGCCCCGTTCACGCAAACGCAAATCCCCGTGGCATCCAAGTCATGCCGCGGCTTAACGTCATGTAAAAATAGCGAGGCCGCGCGTCGCGGCGAGCGATTGTGACGGCTCAAATTCGCGCGATGGTTAGCTCGGATTAGAGACTATGACAGCCGGATGAAATGCAGCACGGTCAGGCGTCAACGCGCCACGACCTCGACTTCGCCATCGACGCCGTTGACAACATTGAAGGGACGCTCGAACACCTTGCCCTCGTTCTTGGCGATCGCGCGATACTCGCCTTCGGACAGCACGACACGCGGGAACGCGCCGATCGATTCCTTGATCACGTCGCCGCCCGGCGTGATCACCGACCATGCGGTGTTGGCGAGCGCCTCGCCGCCCTTCTCGCTGACCAGCTTGAGCGTGATGACGGCCGCGCGATGGGTGACGGTGACATCGGTGAGCTTGCCGGCCGCGACGCGGATGTCGGAACGCACCACCGAGTTGGCGTCACCATAGTTGGAGATGATGTAGTAGGTGCCCTCGGGCAGCAGCGCGACGTCGCCGGCGGCGACGTTGGGCACCAGCGCACCGCGATCCGAGCCGTCGAATTGGCTGCCCTTGTAGATCGCGAACGAAATCTGGTTGGCCGGGATCTTGCTGCTGCCGACCCGGCCTTCGATCCGCAGGCCCCCGGCCGGCAGCACGAAGAACTCGCGGTCGGTCTCCGACTTCAGGCTGACCGCGCGCACCGCGCTGACGAGGCCAAGCGCGACATGGACGACGTAATTGCCGGGCGGCAGCACGAGGTTGGGCGTCGCCCCCCGTTCCTCGCGGATCAGCTTGTAGGTGCCGTTGTCGTCAGGCTTGTCGGCGAACACCCGCCACACCAGCCCGGCATTGATCACCGGCAGGTCCTTGCCGTAGCGCGCCGTCAACGAGAGCACCGCCTGCCCCGCAGTCGGCGCGGCGCCGGCCGGAGGCAGCGCCGCCGGCGGCGTGGTCGCGATCGAGGGCTGGACGATGGTCGGCTGGGTCAGCGGACCGGGCAGAACGGGCCCCGAGCCGGCCCCGGACGGCGGCGCCAGATTCAGCGCCGGGCCGGACGGCGCCACCTCGGGCACCGAGGCCGGCGGGATCGGCGGCGGCCGGTCGCTGAAGAACTGCGCCGAGACGGAAGCGGGGATCAGGGCGATCAAAAATGCCGCAAGCGCCAGCAGCGGAAGGAGCCGCGTGCCCCGCCCGCATCCGTCGATGCCGTTGCCCCTCGAAGTCATCCCCATGCTTTTCAACGAAAACGCGGCAAATTCAAGCCTTCGTCCAAGGGGCGTCCAAGGCTTTGTCACAGTCCCGGGGCTGCCGTCCCCCATTTGGAACCGGCCGATCAAGCCGATGTTAGCCGCAAGGTCGTGGTCCAGTCACATTCCCTGCCTACCGCGAACGGGCTAGGCACGAATAATGCCTGCGGGGAATAACCATGAAGTTGGACGACGCTGGCGCAGCCCTGCTGCGGGGCCTAGTCTCGCGCTGGCAGGAGATTTGTCGTGTTGGATAGCTGGATGGGCCGAGGCCACAAGAGCTCCGACGGCCCCGACAAGGTAGGACTGGGCACGGTTCGCCGGCCGGTGATCGGGCTAGCGCTCGGCGGCGGCGCCGCACGCGGCTTTGCCCATATCGGCATCATCAAGACCCTGCTCGCCCACGGCATCGTCCCCAACGTCGTGGTCGGCACCTCGATCGGCTCCGTGGTCGGCGGCGCCTATGCGGCCGGCCATATTGATACTTTGGAGAAATGGGCCCGTAGCCTGCAGCCGCGCAGCGTGCTCGGCTACCTCGACATCCGCCTCAACGGCTCCGGCCTGATCGGCGGCGCCAAACTGGCCGCCGAGATCGAGGGGGCGCTTGGAAAATCCATGATCGAGGATCTCGCGGTCAAGTTCGCAAGCGTTGCCACCGAGGTCCGCACCGGCCACGAGATTTGGCTGACCCAGGGGCCCCTGGTCGACGCCATGCGCGCCTCCTACGCCCTGCCCGGCATCTTCGCACCGGTCCTGATCGGCGACCGCTGGCTGGTCGACGGCGCGCTGGTCAACCCGGTGCCGGTCTCGGCCGCGCGCGCGCTCGGCGCCGAGATCGTGATCGCGGCGAACCTTTCCAGCGACGTGTTCGCGCATTCGACCACGATCTACAATCACGGCGCGACGGCCCCGGCCCCCGAAGTGACGGTCGCGGTGACCGCCGAGGCGGAAATCGAACCGGAGCCGCCGAAGCGGCGCTTCGGCCGGTTCTTCTCGGCCGAACGCACTGTGAAGCGGGAGTTTTTCGGCAGCGCCAGCCGGCCCGGCATCTCCAGCGTGATGGTCGACGCCTTCAACATCATGCAGGACCGCATCACCCGCGCGCGCCTCGCCGGCGATCCGCCCGACATGCTGATCTCGCCGCGGGTCGGCCAGATCGGCTGGTTCGACTTCCACCGCGCCGACGACCTGATCGCACACGGCATCCGCGCCGCCGAGCGCGCCATCGGTGCGATCGAGGAAGCGATCGAGATCCTGGCGCCACCGTCGACCGGCGCCGGCACGTCAGGGAAATAGCACTCAGGCGGTCTTGATGTAGTCGCGCAGCGCCTCCTGCTCGTGCTCGTATTCCTGCACGCGGCGCTTGACGACGTCACCGATCGAGATCAGCCCGACCACCTTGCCGTCGTCGACCACAGGGAGATGGCGGAACTTGCCGGTGGTCATCACCTCCATGAGGCCGCTGACAGTGTCGGACTCGCGGCAGCTCACGACCTTCCTGGTCATCACCGCGCTCACCGGCTCGTCCAGTGCGCCTGCGCCTCGCTCGCTGATCACGCGAACGATGTCGCGCTCCGACAGGATGCCTTCCATGCGGCCCTGCTCCATCACCAGCACCGCACCGATCTTGCGCTCGCCGAGGAGCTTGACCGCGGCCGAGAGCTTCGCGCCTGGCGCGACGCTCATCACCTGATGGCCCTTTGCATCGAGAATGGAACGTACCGTCATTGTCGTCTCCCTGAATCCGTCCGCGCCCCTTTGAGGAGGTCGCGCCTGTTCGCCAGAGTCTTCAATCAACAGTTCCGCGCCGATTTCGGTTCCGGGGCGCGGTGAGTAGCTGGGCTCTATCTGTCGGCCCGCTTTGTTTCTGCGTCGCAAAGATGATGGAGGAATTCGATCCGAGCCGCAAGCGGCGATCAGACGCGCCCCGACTGATCCACCGACGACGCATCTGCAGCATCGTCCCGCGCGCGCGGGACCGGATCGAACAGCGAGAACAGCAACAGCCCGGCGAGGAAGCCGCCGATATGGGCCTGCCAGGCGACGCTCGCGCCCTCACCGCCGAGCGAAAGCGAGGTGGCGCCGAACAGGATATTGACGCCGAACCAGATCGCCAGGAACGCGAGCACCCGTCCGTTGCGCAGCGCCCGCCACAGCGACAGCGCAGGCACCTTGGCGGCCGCCTCGGCGTCGCCCCGGTTGAACGACAGGAAGCTGCCCTTCACGAAGGCGAAGCGGATCGCCGCTGCCATCGTGCCCGACACCGACGCCGATGCACCGATCATCGGCGCGATCGCGTGCTCATGGGTCAGCAGATGCGCGAGCGCACCCGCGGCCGCCGTCACCGCCATGAAGACGAAGAAGCGCAGCGCGCCGAAGCGCCGCGCCAGCGCGCTGCCGAACGGCAGCAGCCACAGCACGTTGAAGGCGATGTGGGTGAGGTTGGCGTGCAGCAGCGAATAGGTGACGAAGGTCCAGACCTTGGCGCCGTCCCCGCCCGGGAAGGTGATGTCGAGCAGCGTCGAATCGTAGCGCTTCGGGATGAAGCCGAAGACGTCGATGGTCCAGTTTTCCATCTCCGGCGGCAGCAGCACCCGCAGATGGATCACCGCGATCAGGAGGATGTAGGCGGTGAGCGCCGGCGGCAAGGTCAGGATCGGCTCGCGCGGCGCCTCCGGCGGCGGCGCGAGCGGGGATTCGGGATGGGAGTCCAAGGGGTCGGCGACCTCGCATGCGGCGGTGAATCAGAGATAGGCGGCTTTGACACCACTGTGCAAGTGCACAATCCCGAAATCGGACATCAGCTGTCGCACGGCGCGAGAATCGAGACAAAAGAGCTCGAGACAAAAGAAAAGGGAGGACGCTGAGAACGTCCTCCCTGATCGGCTGATCTTCTCGTGTCCCAGAGGGATCGGGAGAACATCCCCACCCCTCCCCGCACGATGACCAAGCTGTTTGACACCACCTGTGTACCAACCACGCCGGCGCTTGGGGCAGCCGGCGAACGGGAACGCGCGGACCCTACTCGGAGGTTCCACGGGCGCCAAGGACATAGTTAAATTTACGTTAACAACACAAAGCTGCCGATAAGCCGCCCAAAGCGCGGCCGCGGCATGGACGCTGCACAGCCTTCCCTGCAAAACAGAGAAGGGAAGGCGCCTGAGCAAAACCGGGACAGATGTGTCCCGCCGAGACAGGCGCCGGGCAAGGTTCTTTAGATGAAACACAGCTCCAGCCGTGAGTACTTCGCTTATTGGACTGCGAAGCGCGGCACAGCGCGTGCACCTGACCGGAGTGAGTTTGAGCCGTCCGCGGTGCGCGAGCTGCTGTCCGACATCTTCGTGCTGGCCTATGACGGCGAAACCCGGTTTCCGTTCCGCGTCGCCGGCACCCGCACCTCCGCCCTGCTCGGCTGCGACCTCAAGAACCGCAGTTTTTCCGCCCTGTTCACCGCTGAGAGCCGCGGCGAGATCGAGGACATCATCACCTGCGTCGTCGAAGAGACCCTGCCGGCCATCGCCGGCATCACCGCCACGACCGAGACCGGGTCCAAGGCGCATCTTGAGTTGCTGCTGCTCCCCTTCACCGCCCGCGTCCATACGCCGGCGAGCCTGACCGGCCTGCTCGCCCCGTTCGAGGACGACGTCACCCGGCTGCGCGACCTGGTGCTGACCTCGTGGCGTTACCTGCATCCCCAGGAACGGTTTGTGCCACGGGCCCTGCGCAAGCTCGCGATCGCCCGCGGCCTGATGGTCTACGAAGGCCTGCGCTAGCCCCGCGCCCCGAACCCGGCCCAGGGACAGGTACCGGGACGGGATAGCGGGCGCCGGTCGCTTGCACCGCAGCCCGCGGAACTCTATTAGCTGTTTCGCCGCCACGGCGGGATACACCCGCCTATTGCAGCCGCGGCTGGGCCGGGCATGTTTCGAAATTCGATCAGGCAGAAGATCGTCGGCATCGCCACGGGGCTCATCATCCTCGCGGTGATCACCTCGCTGCTGTCGATGGTGATGGCGGGCCAGGTCGGCCATCTCCTCGACGAGCTCACCAACCGCTACATCCCCGCCTACGGCCATCTCGCCCGCGTCAACATCCGCGCGCTGGAGCGGTCCCTGGCGATGCGCCGGATGATGATGGCGAAGATGCAGGCGCCCGGCGAAGAGAGCGGCTACGACAGCGCGCGCAAGACCTTCGACGAGATCGAGCCGCTGATCAAGCGCGAGGCCGATGCCGCGCGGGTGCTGATCGATGCGATCATCGCCGATCCCTCGACCCCCTCCGACAATGCCGCGCTCGGGCGCCTCGATGACCGCATCGACAATGCCGTCAACGACCTGCTGATGCGCTTGAACGCCGAGAACAAGACGCTGCTCGGGCAGCTCGACGCCAAGGACTTTACGGCCGCGCGACAGACCACGCTCCGCGCCGACGCGCTGCGCGACGAGTTCAATGCCAGGATCGAGGGCATCCGTTCCGACATGCTGGCGCAGGTCGGCTCGGCCGCGGCCAAGGTGATGTCCGCCCAGCAAAGGGCGATCATCATCTCCGGCGTCGTCACCGCGATTGCCGCGATCCTCGGCTTCGTGTTCGCAATGCTGGTCGGCAGCGGCATCACGCGCCCGGTGATGCGCCTGCTGGAGGGCACCCGCGAGGTCGAGGCCGGCCGCCTCGACGGCGCCATCGCCATCACGACCCAGGACGAGATCGGCCAGCTCTCCGCCGCCTTCAACCGCATGATCGAGACGCTGCGCCACAACCAGCGCATCCGCGAGACCTTCGGCCGCTACATCAATCCGCGGATCGCCGAGGGCCTGCTCGAGCAGCCGGCGATCGCCGCCACCGAAGGACAGCGTCGCGTCATGACGGTGATGTTCTGCGACATGAAGGGTTTTACCAGACTGAGCGAAGGTGTGACGCCGAGCGGCCTCGTCAAGATCATGAACCTCTATCTGTCGACGATGTCCGCGCCGGTCCATGCGCATCACGGCATCATCGACAAATATATCGGCGACGCCATCATGGCCTATTGGGGCGCCCCCTTCGTCGAGGAGGCCGAGCAGACCCATCTGGCCGCGCTTGCCGCCATTGACATGATCGGCCAGGTCAGCCAGCTGCGCAAGGACCTGCCCGAACTGCTCGGCGTGCGCACGATCCCGGCCGACTGCGATATCCGGATCGGGATCGCCACCGGCGAGGCGCTGGTCGGCAGCATCGGCTCCGAGTTCATGATGAGCTACACCGTGCTCGGCGATACCGTGAACCTGGCCTCGCGGCTCGAAGGCGCCAACAAGTTCTACGGCAGCCGCAGCCTGATCTCGGAGGCCACGGCGAGCGCCTGCGCCGCGACCATCGAGCTGCGCGAGATCGACCGTCTCGTCGTGATGGGCCAGAGCCAGCCGGTCGCAGTGTTCGAGATCATGGGCAAGAAGGACGAGCTGACGCCGGCGCAGACCGAGTTGCGACAGCACTACGCGGACGGTCTTGCCGCCTATCGCGAGCGGCGCTGGGATGACGCCGAGCAAGCTTTCACTGCCGCGCTGGCTGCGGCGCCGGGCGATGGGCCGTCGATCGCCATGAAGACGCGTGTCGCAGGCTTCATGCAAAATCCGCCGGCCGCGGATTGGGACGGCGCCTGGCATATGGAGCAGAAGTAGCGACGGTTGTCGCCCGCATGAGCCGACGGGTCGCGCGAATGCGCACCCGATGACAGGCTCCGCGATATGCGGCGAAGAGAGACCCCGGATATCGCTACGCTCATCCGGGCTGCACGCATTGACGCTGGCTCGCCCTTCGCACAGACCTCGCACGACCGGCGCAATTCTAACACCGATGTTAGTTTCGACTCCGCGGTTCGATGGCGCGAACAACACACTCGGCCAGCACGCATGTGCAGCCGCGACGTCCTGAAACGACAGTGCGATTGCCGCACCGGCTGTCACGGACAATCTTTCAGAACGAGCGGAATGTCTCCCGCGATCGGGAGTTAGTGCTTCTGAACAACGACTGTCCGCGTCGAATCGGGAGGTGTGCATGATCAAGTCACCGATGAAGCTCGCAATGCTTGCGGCATTTCTGACAGCGCCAATCATCCTGTTCCCACCGCAGACCGCCGTCGCGGCCGGCGGAGGTGGTGGAGGCGGAGGTGGCGGCGGAAATCCCTACGGATCGAGCTACGACACTCCGGCGCCGTCCTACCCTCAGGAGAAAGGCAGGAAGAGCACGCACCGGGCCAAGAAGCCGACCAAGCAATCCGGCTTCGACGATCCGGCATTCCGCGACGCCTATCGCGCGGCCTATGCGACGATCTACGAACGCAACGACTACGCCGCCGCGATCGATCAGCTCCACGCGCTCGGCCGCGACGATCATCCGAACGTCGCCAATCTGATCGGCTATTCCTATCGCAAGCTCGGCGACTACAAGCAGTCGCAAGTCTGGTACGAGCGCGCGCTGAAGGCCGATCCGAACCACGTGCTGACGTGGAACTATTACGGCCTCTGGCAGATCGAACAGGGCAACCGCGATCAGGCGCAATATCACCTGAGCCGGATCGCCGAGATCTGTGGCACCGGTTGCGAGGAGTATCGCACGCTGGCGGCGGCGCTGGAGAAGCCGCCGGGTACGAATCTGGTCTACTGAGCGCGCCGGCGTGTAGCATGTAGCCCGCATGAGCCAACCGGTCGCGCGAAGTGCGCCCGGTGACAGGCTCCACGACATGCGGGGAAGGACCGCTCCGGATATCGCTGGCGCTCATCCGGACTTCTGTAACGGGCCTTGGTAAGTCAATCCCTTTTTGCGTGATCCACTCGCCGGGCACTTGCTTCTGTACGGGATCGGCGCGGTGGCCGTCGCCTGATGGGGTGCATTGAGGAGCCGGCCGGCCAATCTACGGAAGCGTGGTTGTGAGCCACTTCCCGGATGGCGGCCTGACCGGATCCATCGTCCCGGCGAAGGGACCTCGCTCAGGGAGAGCCTGGTGTCGTGGCCCGCCCAGAGCCGATTGCTGCTCCTTGCTTAGGTTGCCGAGGCCTTGGCCATCGGGTTGAACGGTTTGGCGTCGGCGAGCATGCGATGCAGGATCACGGCGAGCTTGCGTGCAAGCGCCACCTTGGCCTTGCGCATGCCTGCGCGCCGGGCGATCCGCATCGCCCAGCCCTTCAGCGCCGAGCAGTTCCTGACCGGCTTGGTCAGCATGACATGAGCCGCCTGATAGAGCGCCTCGCGCACGGAGGCATCGCCGATCTTGCTGATGCGGCCGGTATAGTCGGTTTCGCCCGATTGGTACTTCTTCGGGGTGAGGCCGAAATGCGCTCCCGTCGCCTTCGATGACCGGAAGCGCTTCGGGTCGTCGATCGCCGAGGCATAGGTGAGCGCCACGATCGGGCCGACGGACGGTGTCGTCATCAAGAGCTTCGCCTGCGGGTGCGACCTGGCGAGCCTTTGGGTGTGCTTATCCAGGCCATTGAACTCGCGCCGCAGCACGGCGTGGGCTTCGAGCAGTGCCTGGGCCACCACCTCAAGTCCAGGATGGCCCGCTACGAGCTCCCGGATGCGTTCGGCGAACGTGCGCTCGGTGGTCGGGCCGACCTTCAGACCGAAGCCGCGGAGCACGCCGCGCAGGCTGTTCTCGATGTCGCGCAGCTTCGACTGCAGCAGCTTGCGTGCCGTCAGAACCGCCCGCGTCTCCTGCGCTTCGATCGACTTGCAGTGCACCGGCCGGAACCAGCCCAGCCGCATCAGTTGCGCGATCCCGCGGGCATCGTTGCGGTCCGACTTCACCGGCATCGCCTTGAAGGCATCGCGGACGTGCCGCGTCTCCAACAGTTCGACTGCCAGGCCCGCATCCCGCATCGCTGCGTAGAGCCATTGCGACAGCGGACCAGCCTCCAGCCCGATCCGTTCCAGCACCAACCCCAGCGACCGGAACCAGCCGATCAGGGCCTCCGGCTCGCTCGCAACCTTCGCCTCGCGCAAAATCTTACCCGTCCCATCGACAAGGCAGACGCTCGAGCATTCCAAAGACACGTCGATTCCTGCATAGTGGTACATGGTCGTCCCTTAATGATGCTTGGAGCGGGCTTGCCCGACTCCGTTGACACCATCAGTTTGAGGGACGACCGCCTTCCAACCAACAGGCCGCTCGCGAGCGCGCTTCCAAATCGCGCCGTAGCGAGCGGGCGGCCGGCCCGTTACCCCATCTACGCCTTTGAGCCGCGCAGTCCGCATGTCCGTTTTTGCGGGAATTTCGCCGTTTTGATCGACGTGATCCGCCGATAGTTTGCGTGCCGGGCGACGCAAGCGGATACGACGAGATCGATCATCATGACCTGGCGGCTTCTCGCGTGGAGCGGCATCGCCGTCGCTGCGCTGGTTCCAATCATCGTCGGCATCTGGCTGCTCAGCCTGCCCGCCGCATCGGCGTTCCGGGTTCCGCCTGCGATCGCGAATGAGGAGCGCGATGCGATGCTCGCGGCGCTGAAGCCGCCGAAGCGAACCCGACCGTTGATTGCCATCATCGGCATCAACGACATGACCGAGACCACCGACTATCTGATGCCCTACGGCATCCTTAGGCGCGCCGATGTTGCCGACGTCGTCACGCTGGCGACGGGGCCCGGGCCAGTCACGCTGTTCCCGGTGCTGAAGGTCGAGCCTGATGCGACGATTGCCGCATTCGACGCGGCGCATCCCGACGGCGCCGATACGTCATCGTGCCGGCGATGAGCCGCGACGACGATCCGGCCGTCATGCAATGGATCCGGCATCAGGCGGAGCAAGGAGCCGTGATCGTCGGCGTCTGCGCCGGCGGCAAGGTGGTCGCCTCGACCGGCCTGCTGGACGGCCGGCGCGCCACCACGCACTGGTTCTATCTGAAGGACTGGCGCGCCAATCATCCCGCGATCCAATATGTCGCCGACCGCCGCATCGTGGTCGACCGCGGCGTCGCGACGACAACCGGCATTTCGGCCTCGATGCCGATGTCGCTGACCCTGATCGAGACGATCGCCGGCCGTGGCAAGGCCGAGGCTGTCGCCCGCGAGATCGGCCTGCCCAGCTGGGACGCGCGGCATGACAGCAATGCCTTCAAGTTCACCCGCCCCTTCGCCTTGACTGCGATCCAGAACACGTTGGCGTTCTGGAACCGGGAGCAGCTCGGCCTCGCACTTGTCCCTGGTGTCGACGAAGTCTCGCTGGCGCTGGTCGGAGACAGCTGGTCGCGAACCTACCGCTCCCACGCTGCGACGTTCGCCGCGACTGGCGACGCGGTGACGACGCGCAACGGACTGCGCATCTATCCGCAAGCCGTGGCGGGCAGTTGGCCTGCGGATCGCCTGCTGCCCGCGGTCGGCGCGACGCCGCCGGCGCAGGCGCTCGACCAGGCGCTGGCGGGGATCGAGACGCGCTATGGCCGGAGCACGGCGGACGTCGTCGCCATGCAGCTTGAGTATCCGAGACGATAGCACGTCCGCCCAGCGCGATTCGCCGCGCCGCGTGCCATGCGCTAACGTCGGCCGCCAACCAAGCGCGAGACCTCCATGGCCGAGATGATCGATTTTGGGCCGCTGCAGCTCAAATTCCTGGAGAGCAGGGACACGACCGGCGGCAGCATCGACCTGTTCGAGATGACGCTGGCGCCGAATGCGCGAATGCCGATCCCGCATTATCACGAGAGCTGGGACGAGACGATCTACGGCCTGTCCGGGGTCTCGACCTGGCGGGTCGACGGCAAGGACATCGACCTCGCTCCCGGCGAGACCGCGTTCATCAAGCGCGGCATCGTGCACGGTTTCACCAACCGCTCGAACGGTCCGGCGACCTGTCTGTGCCTGCTGAGCCCCGGTGCGCTGGGCCCGCAATATTTCAAAGAGATGGCCGCGCTGATGGCCGGCGGCGCACCCGATCCGGCGAAGATGAAGGAAACGATGCTGCGCTACGGCCTGGTGCCGGTGGCGGGATAACATGCGGATTCTTCGCTGCGCCGGAGCCATCCCGCCCATTGTCATCTGATTGTCATGAATTGTGCCGACAGGTTCAGCCGGACCAGTTCGGGGACACGCATGGACTATTTCAAACGCTTCAACTTCCTGTTCGCCGCGCCGGTGTTCGAGGCCGACGACCTCGAGGGCATCCGCTTCAACCAGATCATCGCCGAGATCGAGCGCTCCGGCTTCGAGGTGGTCCGCGCCCGCAAGCTGGAAGACGCCGAGATTGCGGTGCAGACCGATGCCGCGATCGGCTGCATGGTGGTCGACTGGGGCAAGAAGGGCCTTGAAGGCAAGACCGCGGGGCTGATCAACCTGATGCGCCGGCGCGGCCTCGACTTCCCGATCATCCTGTTGATCCGCCGCAAGCGGTTCGAGGACCTGCCGGTCGAGGTGCTCGATTTCATCGACGGCTACGTGTTCCTGTCCGAGGAAACCCCGCCCTTCATCGCCAAGAACCTGATCTCCAGGCTCAAGCAGTATGCCGAGAACCTGAAGACGCCGTTCTTTGGCGCCCTGGTCGACTATGCCGAGGAAGGCAACCAGCTCTGGACCTGCCCGGGCCATAATGGCGGCGTGTTCTACAGCCGCAGCCCGATCGGCCGGGTGTTCGTCGAACATCTCGGCGAAGCCGTGTTTCGCGACGATCTCGACAATTCCGTGCTCGACCTCGGCGACCTGCTCACCCATGAGGGGCCGGCGCTGAAGGCGCAGAAGGAGGCGGCGCGGATTTTTGGCGCCGAGAAGACCTATTTCGTGCTCAACGGCACCTCGACCTCCAACAAGGTCGCGCTCGGATCGCTGGTCACCGATGGCGACCTCGTGCTGTTCGACCGTAACAACCACAAGGCCGCGCATCACGGCGCGCTTTTGATCGGCGGCGGCATCCCGGTCTATGTGCCCACCGTGCGCAACGCCTGGGGCCTGATCGGCCCGATGCGCTGGGACCTGCTCGACGAGGGCAGCTTGCGCGACCACATCCGCAAGCACCCGCTGGTCAAGGACGAGAACGCCTGGAAGAAGGAACGTCCGTTCCGCGTCGCCGTGGTCGAGCAGTGCACCTATGACGGCACCATCCACTCGGCCGAGATGATCCTGAAGCGGATCGGCCATCTCTGCGACTACATCCTGTTCGACGAGGCCTGGGCCGGCTTCATGAAATTCCACCCGATCTATTCCGGGCGCTTCGCGATGGGGCTGTCCGATCTCGGCCCCGAGGCGCCCGGCATCATCGCCACCCAATCGACCCACAAGCAGCTCGCGAGCTTCTCGCAAGCCTCGCAGATCCACATCCGCGACCGCCACATCAAGGGCCAAAAGCGCCGGGTCGAGCACCGCCGCTTCAACGAAAGCTTCATGCAGCACGCCTCGACCTCGCCGTTTTACCCCATCTTCGCCTCGCTCGACGTCGGCGCGCAGATGATGAAGGGGCGCTCCGGTGAAGTGCTGTGGGACGATACGATCCGGCTCGGCATCGAGCTGCGCAAGAAGATCCGTGCCGTCAAGCGCGAGTTCGAGGAGAAGGAGACGCGCGCGGAGCGGCGCTGGTTCTTCGAACCTTTCGTGCCCGATCGCGTCATGATCCCCGACGTCGCGCGCGAGAACGGCGTGCACAATGTCGCCTGGGAGACCATCTCGACCGATCAGCTTGCGACCAATCCGTCCTACTGGCAGCTCAACCCTGGCGAGGCGTGGCACGGCTTCCCCGAGCTGACGGAGGGCTTTGCCATGACCGATCCGAACAAGCTCACATTGCTGACGCCCGGCTTTGACCATGCCACCGGTGCCTATGCCGACCACGGCATCCCCGCCCCCGTGGTGGCGCAATATCTGCGCGAGAACCGCATCGTCGCCGAGAAGAATGACCTCAACTCGCTGCTCTTCCTGCTGACGCCCGGCGTCGAGGCCAGCAAGGCCGGCACGCTGGTGTCGGGGCTCGTCGCCTTCAAGAAGCTGCATGACGACAACGCGCTCGTCGAGGACGTCATCCCTGAATTCTTCCGTCGCCGCCCGCAACGCTACACCGGGGTGCGGTTGCGCGACCTCTGCGGAGACATGCACCGTTTCTTCCGCGACGGGGGAGTCAGCACGCTGCAGGCCAAGCAATTCCTGCCCGAACATCTCCCCGAGATCGCGATGTCGCCGCGCGAGGCGGCGCAATATCTGATCCGCAACGACGTCGACTATCTGCCGATCGACCAGATCTTCGGCCGCATCGCCGCGACGCCGTTCGTGGTCTATCCGCCCGGCATTGCCACCATCGTGCCCGGCGAGCGGCTGTCGGAACGCAGCAAGCCGATGATCGATTACCTCAAGATGTTCGAGGCGAGCTTCAACGCGTTTCCGGGCTTCGAGGTCGAGGTGCAGGGCATCTACAAGGAAATCGACGATTCCGGCCGCGTCCGCTTCTACACCTATGTCGTGTCCGAATAGGCGAACGGACGCAACGCAATGGAGAATGATCACAAGATCACCGTCCGTGCCTCGCGCGACAGCGACGTCGACGCGATGCTGTCGATCTACCGGCACCATATCCGCCACGGCATCGACGAGAGCGTCGACGATAGCGGCACGCCCGAGCCCGACGATCTGCGCGACCGCCGCAAGAATCTGCGCAACACCCGCCTGCCGCATCTGGTCGCGCTGTGCGACGGCGAGGTGGTCGGCTACGCCTATGTCGTGCAGTTCCGCAAACGCCCGGCCTATCGCTACACGGTGAAGCATTCGATCTATGTGCATCATCGATTCACCGGCAAGGGCGTCGGCGGGCGGCTGCTGCAGGAGTTGGTCGACACCTGCGCGGCGGCCGGCTTCCGCCAGATGATCGGCTATATCGACTCTGACAATTCTGCATCGCTCGCGCTGCACGACCGCTTCGGCTTCGTCCGCGTCGGACACTTGCCGGGTGTCGCCTATCGCTACGGCCGCTGGTCCGACACCGTGATGGTGCAGCGCTCGCTTGCCGCCGGCGCCACCGCCCCGCCCCCGCCAGCACCGCTGTCGCGGAGGTGATGGGTAAACAGCTTGTTCGGTGTCATCACCCGCGCATGCAGGTGATCCAGTATTCCAGAGACGGCCGTTGTGAGCCGAGAGGCCGCGCAGCAAGCTCGTCTGGGCGCCCTATTCCAGCGTGAAGCCGACCCGCAAGGTCACCTGGTAGTGCCGGACCTTGTTGTCTTCGATATGGCCGCGCGTCTGCACCACCTCGAACCATTTCATTTCGCGGATCGTCTTGGATGCTCGGGTGACGGCGTTCTCGATCGCGGCCTCGATGCTCTTGTCCGATGATCCGACCAGTTCCAGGATTTTGTAGGTGTGATCCGTGTCGTGCGTGGTGGGCATGTCGACCTCCTTGGGTGGATGCGCGATCCGGACAATATGTTCTCCGATCCGGACAGTCCGTTGTCCGATGCGGACCGGCTGCCGCCGGGCGGGACGAATGCTGCGCGGCAACACATCGATTGATTTGAATCAACGTCTCCGGGCGCCGTTGGTGCCACCAAGCATGCATTTCGTGCCACCCCGGCACCCGACCTTGTCCGTGCCTTCACCTATGGTAGCATGGTTTTGGTTCAGCATTCGGGAGCGATACGATGTCCAGCGCGTCCAGCTCACCCGCTACACCTCCTCACAGCCTCGGATCCGGGCTTGCCAACCTTCGCGCGAAGTGGGGCTGGATCGTCGCCCTCGGCGTGATCTATCTGATCGCGGGCGTGCTCGCCTTCGGCAGCGTGTTGTTCGCCACCGTCGTCAGCGTGCTGTTCGTCGGCGCCATGATGATCGTGGCGGGCGCCGCCGAGATCGTCAACGCGTTCCAGTTCAAGTCGTGGGGCAAGTTCCTGTTCTGGCTGCTGCTCGGCGCGCTCTATGTCGTGGCGGGCTTCATCACCTTCGAGAATCCCCTGCTCGCCGCGGCGACGCTGACGCTGTTCCTTGGCATCGCCCTGGTCGTCTCCGGCATCGTCCGCATCTTCCTCGCCTTCGGCATGAACTCGGCGGCGCCGTGGGGCATGGTCGCGATCTCCGGCCTGATCACGCTGGTGCTCGGCGTCATGATCCTGGCGCGCTGGCCGGTGTCGAGCCTCTACGTGCTCGGCATCTTCCTCAGCGTCGATCTGATCTGCGCCGGCGTCAGCTGGATCAGCATGGGCATGGCGCTGAAGAGCAGGACGTAGGCGCCCTCTTCGGTTCAGATCGCAGCACCGGCTATCGCTTGCAGGCCTTCAGCAGCAGGGTCGTTTGCTTGCGCACCATCGCCTTGAGATCCGCGAGCCGTTCCGGCGTGATCTCGTCGTAGCCCAACAGGTGCTTGAGATGATCCCGCGCGAAATGGAACGTGAGCAGTTGGCCGTTGATGGCGACGGCCATCATCTTGGCATCGTCCTCGCTCACCGCGCCGCCGGAAATATGCGCGATAGCCCTGCTACAGCAATCATGCAGCCGCGAGCCCGATCCCTTGGAAAGATCGGAGCGCATCATGGTGGCCTTCATCGGCATGACCCGGCGTGCGATGAAGAGCGCGCGGCTCTTCGCATCCGGTGAGGCGAACAGGAAATCGGCAAGACCGTCGAGGCTGGAACAATAGGCATCGATGATCGCAGTGGCGCTCGCCTTGTCATGCAGCAGCGCTTCGACGACTTCCAGCGCCGGGCCAACGGCGGCGTTCGCGGATAGCTGAATGTCCTCGATGCAGGCGGTGTAGAGCCCTTCCTTGTTCTCGAAATAATACTGCAACGACGGTGCCGGAACGCCGGCCTGCGCTGCGATGTCCCGGGTGGAGACGCCGTCGAAGCCGCGTTCCCCGAACAAGGCCAAGGCCGCCCGGATGATCCGCGCCCGGGTCTCCTCGCCACGCGGATATCCGCTCTCCGTTTTCCGCCGTCTCAGAACCACATTCAATCCTCCGCACTCATCCATAGCACGGCTCATGAATTATTCCAGTTGACATAAATATTCCAATCGGAATAATTTATGCAAGTGGAATAAATCTCCGGAGAGCGGCCTGCCATGAGCAGCATCACAGCCCTGAAGAAGGTCGGCGACGTCCCCGAAGCCGGGCAACAGGTGGCCCCAACGACCCCTGCGAAGAAGCGCAGCCGGGCGCGTATCCTGTTGGGAATCATCGCTTTTCTGGTAATTACCTGCGGCGGCATCTACGCCCGGCAATGGTATGCGGTCGGGCGCTACATCGAGAGCACCAACAACGCCTATCTGCGGGCCGATCAGGTGGCGATGGCGCCGCGTGTCGCCGGCCAGGTCTCGGAAATCTATGTGAAGGACAACGAGGACGTCGCCGTCGGACAGCCGCTCGTGAAGATCGACCCTCGCCGCTACGAGATGACCGTTCGACAGTCCCTGGCAACCGTGGAGGCGCGCCAGGCCGACATTGCCAAAGGCGCAGCCGATCTCCGCGAGCAGGACGCCGTGATCGCGCAGGCGCAAGCCGACGTCGAGACCGCACGGGTCAATTCGAGTCTCGCCGAAAAGGAGTTCGAGCGGTCGTCATCGCTCGCCGCGCGCGGATTCGGGACCCAACAGAAGAACGATCAAACCGAAAGCACGTTGGCGCAGGCGCGTTCCACCGTCACGCTGAAGCAAGCCATCCTCGATGCCGCGCGCCAGAAGGTCGCAACGCTGAAGGCGCAATTGGCGCAAGCTGACGCGCAACTGGCCGCGGCGAAGGAGAACCTGGCCCAGGCCGAGATCGATCTGAGCGATACGGTGGTACGCAGCCCGATCGCCGGCAGGGTCGGCGATCGCACCGTGCAACTCGGCCAGTTCGCCCAACCCGGGACACGATTGCTGACGGTGGTGCCGACCGGGCAGATCTACCTGGTCGCCAACTTCAAGGAGACCCAGGTCGAGAACATGCGCCCCGGCCAGCCGGCCGAGATCAGCGTCGATGCCTATCCGAACCTGCCCTTGACCGGAACGGTGGACAGCTTCGCGCCCGGCACCGGTGCCCGGTTTGCGCTGCTGCCGCCGGAGAACGCCACCGGCAACTTCACCAAGATCGTCCAGCGTGTGCCGGTGCGGATCCGCGTCGATGCCCCCCGCGCGGCGGCACCGGCCTTTGTCCCCGGCCTGTCGATCGAAGTCTCCGTCAACACCAAGCCGGGAGCGGTGCACTCCGGCGGAGGCGCCTCGTGAGCGGGTCGGCCGCGGCCGGCACCGGCGGGACTGACGCGCCGGCGGAGTCCGCCAGCCTCGTCGATTGGGTCGCGGTGCTCGCCGGCGCGCTCGGCGCGTTCATGGCGACGCTCGACACCTCGATCACCAACACAGCGCTGCCCCAGATCCAGGGCGAGGTCGGCGCAAGCGGCACCGAAGGCACCTGGATCGGCACCGGCTATCTCGTCGCCGAAGTCATCATGATCCCGCTCACGGCCTGGCTGACCAGGATGCTGGGGCTGCGTCAGCTCCTGATCATCACGACATGCGCCTTCGTTCTGTTCTCGATGCTGTGCGGGGTGTCGCACGGTCTGGCGGAGATGATCATCGGCCGCGTCGGGCAAGGCTTCTTCGGCGGCGCGCTGATTCCGACGGCGCAGGTCATCATCCGAACCCGGCTGCCGCTGCGCCAGATGCCGATCGGCATGAGCATCTTCGGGATCATCGTGGTGCTCGGGCCCGTGCTGGGGCCGGTGATCGGCGGCTATCTTGCCGAGGAAGTCAGCTGGCGCTGGTGCTTCTTCCTCAACCTGCCGGTCGGCATCGCGCTGGTCACCCTGCTCAGCCTCGGCCTCCCCGCGCAGAAGCCCGACCTCAACCAGTTGGCGAAGGCGGACTGGCTTGGCATCGTCGGCATGGCGATCGCCTTCGGCTGCCTGACGGTCGTGCTGGAAGAAGGCCAGCGCGAACGCTGGTTCGAGTCCTCGGAGATCGTCTATCTCTGCCTGGCTTCGCTGTCCGGATTTGCCGCACTCTTCATCGCGCAGAAGACCAGCGCAAAGCCGGTGATCAACCTGACGCTGTTGCGCAACAAGACATTTGCAAGCACGAGCCTGATCACGCTGGTGATCGGCGCCGGTGTCTACGGCACAACCTATGTCGTGCCGCAGTTCCTGAGCGGCATCTCCGGGTACAACCCGCGGCAGGCCGGCAACATCATGGCCCTGTCGGCCCTTCCCCTCATGCTCCTGATGCCGGTCCTGCCGCGTATCGTCGGACGGCTCGATGCGCGCCTGATGACCGCGCTTGGGCTGGCATTCTTCGCCGCGAGTTGCTTCGTCGACGTTCACCTCAGCCCCGACAGCGCTGGCGGCGACTTCACGCTCTCGCAGATCATGCGCGGGATCGGTCAGATCCTGGCGGTCATGCCCCTCAATCAGGTCGCGATGGCGGCGATCGGACGCGAGAACGCCGCCGACGGTGCCGGCATCTACAGCATGGCGCGCAACCTCGGCGGCTCGATCGGGCTCGCGCTCAGCGGATTGTTCATCGACGTGCGGACCGCCGTGCACTCCGACACCATTCGCGAATCCGTCACGGCCAATTCCCTGCTCGGACAGGCGCGGCTGGCGGCCGACGGCCTGGCCCAGGGGATCGATGCCGCGACGGCCCGATTGCGCGATCTCGCAGTTGTCGCAACTGATCGAGAAGCAGGCCTTGGTCATGACCTACAATGACTGCTTCTGGATGCTCGGGATCCTGCTGATCGCGATCATGCCGATCGTGCTGCTGCTGCGACAATCCGCGCCCGCGAATTGAATGCGCCGAGCGATGGCGGGTTACGCTTGCGCTAACCCGCCCTTCGAACCTGCAAAATCCTCACGGCTGCGCGAGGTGCCAGGCGCCGTTGAGAAAGCCGTCGCCGGTGATGTCGCCGGCCTTCTGGTCCTTGGCGAAAGTATAGAGCGGCTTGCCCTTGTAGGCCCACTGCTTGGAGCCGTCGTCACGCGAGATGATGGTGTAGCCGCCTTCGGCCTTGTCACTGGCCTCAGCCTTCAGCACCGGCCAGTTCGTCGCACACGGGCCGTTGCAGGCCGACTTGCCTTCGGAATCCTTGTCGAAGGTGTAGAGCGTCATCCCCTTGGTATCGGTCAGGACCGAGCCCTTCGCGGTGGTGCCGGTCTTGGTCGGCGGCGCGGCAAAGGCCGCAGACGCGAGTGCGAACGAAACGGCGGTGGCGAGCGCCAGCGAGATCGATGTCTTCATGATGTCTCCTTTTCGAATGCAAATGGCTTGCATGCATAAGGACGCCCGACGCCGCACCATATTCCGTTGGCGCCGCGCGAAGAATTTTGGGCCGAGCGACGGACGTAAGGGGAATAAAGCCGAGAGCGCGTGCCGATACCGCTAACTTCCTGTTTGACGCGTTTTCTTCACGCGAACCGGTATCCACTTCGCTCGAAAACGCTCTACCGCCTGATCTCCTCGGCGGCGCGCACCAGCGGGCGGTCGGAGAGCTGGATCGGGCCGGAGAACGGCGTGCTCATTTCAAGGATCAGGTAGATCGCGGCCGAGATCAGCGCCGCGGCGGCGATGTAGGTCGCGATCACCACCGCGTTGCGCGGCGCGCGGAAGCCGAGCGTCGCGAACATCAGTGTCAGCCAGGCGACCAGGATGCAGATCAGCGGCGACGGAAACGAGCTGTCGGACTGCTCGACGAAGGTCCAGCGCTGCTGCACCGCCTGCCGATACACCGACCGCGCGTCGTTCCACAGCGCGACCTTCTGCTCGTCGTCGAACCGCAGCTCGCGGAGGCTGGTGCCGACCTCGTCGAGCAGATGTTCGGACACCTCGTTCGCCCGCGAGATCGGCACGTCCCTGAGCACCTGCTCGACATAGGCGAGCAGCCGCCGGCGCGGCTCGTCGGCACTGGGGCCGAGCGGCCGCAGGCCGCGGTCGAGCAGGATGATGTCGGTGGCGAACACGTGCAGGTTGCGGTCAACGGCAACATAGGTGTTGGCGGCGCTGTTCATCATCAGCCCAAGCAGCAGCGACGGCATGGTGACGAACAGCGTCGCGACCAGCCGCACCGAGGTGTTGGTCTCGTCGCTGCGGTGATGGTCCTTGAGCCGGGCATGGATCGCCATGGTCCCAAGCGCGGCGCCGCTCAACAGCATGAAAATCAGGATAGCGACGACGACTGCAACCACGGCTTGCAAAGACCTGCGAGAGAATCAGTCAGCAGGATAGCAAGTGACGGGCGGCGGCGCATGTCCGGTTGACTGGCCTTGTTGACTAACCTTGCCCACGCGCTATCCAGTCCGGACCGGTTTTTGGCGCGCCGGGCGCGCCTGGGAGGAGCGCAACGGCGCCCTGGGAGAGCAACACGTGCATATTGTCGACGATAACGAGGTCAACCGCGTCCTGACCTTTCCGATCCTGATCGAGGCGATCGAGGCCGCGCACCGGCGACCGAAGATCGCGGTAAAGGACGGCTATCTCGGCGACGACAAGGGCCAGCAGCTCGTCACCCGCAGCGCGGTCGATGCCGGCCGCTTCATGATGACCAAGCTGTACACCAGCTTTCCGGGCAATCTCGCGCACGGCAAGCTGCCGGCCGTGCAGGCGGTCTGCGTGCTGTTCGACGGCAATGACGGGCGGCCGCTCGCGGTGATGGACGCCGCCGAGATCACCCATTGGAAGACCGCCGCGGATTCTGCGCTCGGCGCCAAACACCTCGCCCGGCCCGATGCCGAGACGCTGCTGGTGGTCGGCGCCGGCGAGATGGCGCACTGGCTGGTGCGCGGCCACCGCACGGTGCGGCCATCGCTGCGGCGGGTGCGGATCTGGAACCGGACGGTCGCGCGCGCCCAGGAGCTCGCGACGCTGCTCGAAGGCGACGGCATCGCCGCCGAGGCCGTCACCGATCTCGACGCCGCGACCCGCGCGGCCGACATCATCACCACCTGCACTCGCGCGCGCGAGCCGCTGGTCAAGGGCGCGAACCTGCGGCCCGGCACCCATCTCGATCTGGTCGGCGGCTTCACGCCTGACACCCGCGAGTCCGACGACGAGGCGGCGCGGCGCGCGCGCATCTTCGTCGACCGCCGCGAATCCGCCTTCGACGGCGTCGGCGACATCCTGCAACCGATCGAAAGCGGCGCGATCAAGGAGAGCGACGTGCTCGGCGACCACTACGACCTCGCCGGCGGTGCGGTCAAAGGCCGGCTGTCAGCCGACGACATCACCTTCTTCAAGAATGCCGGCGGCGGGCATCTGGATCTGATGACCTGCGAGACGGTGTTCCGGCAGTTGGGGATGGAGTTGCGGTGAGCAGTGACTCAATCAGAGGTCTATTCTTTTGGTTGAGCAATCACTACGTCCAGACCAAGATCTATCCGCATCATTTCACGTGCGACAAGAATGTCTTCGATTGTTCGCTCCGTTCGACCTGAAGCTGCAAGACCGTCTCGCCGAAGCACTCGTCGTGTAACAACACGTTGAGTAAGCTCACCCTCCATACTTCTCATCAGCGGGCTCACAACCGAGCGGACTATACTTCGTAGTTCGATTGCCACCCCCTCTAGCGCACGGTAGCGAGGCTGGGCCTCCGTTCGTCAGCACATTCGCATAGTGATCTGACAACTCGTCCAACCTATCGCTAATCAGCTTGTCCTTGTCGGCAGATTCTAATTCTTCGTAAGCCCGATCCAGCACCTTGGCGATCATCTCAAAAAACGAAGCCATAAATGCCCCCTTCTCATAAAAAGAGAACGGAGTATGCAATCAAAAGTTGCTCAATTCAAACTAATAACGCACAAGTCCCCTCATGATTGCCGCGCTAGGCGTGACTACGTCGCCCGGATACCCATTGCCCATCCGGGCCACGTCGTCGAAAACTCCTACTCCGCGGCCAGCTGCGTCGGTGCATCCAGCGCCTCTGACACCTTCGGCGGCGACATCGGCAGGCTGTAGAAGCGTTTGCCGAGCGCGTCGTGCACGGCATTCGCCACCGCGGCCATCACCGGCACCAGCGGCACTTCGCCGACGCCCTTGATGCCCTGCGGGTGCTTCGGGTTCGGCACCTCGACCAGCGCGCAATCGAGCATCGGCAGGTCGGAACAGACCGGCATGCGATAATCGAGGAAGCCCGGATTATCGACCTTGCCGTCCTTGTTGTAGATGTACTCCTCGTTGAGCGCCCAGCCGATGCCCTGCGCGACCCCGCCCTGAAGCTGGCCCTCGACATAGCTCGGATGCACGGCGCGGCCGACATCCTGCACGGCGGTGTAGCGGATCACCCTGACGATGCCGAGATCGACATCGACCTCGACGTCGCAAATATGCGTGCCGAAGCCGCCCTCCGCGCCCTGGGTGTTGAGCTGCACGCTGGCGCCGATCGGGCCGCCCTGCGACGGCGCCTTCTCGGCAAGGTCGGCGAGCGTCAGCGGCTCGAACTGGCCGGCATTCGGGCTGACCGGATGCGCGGCGCCGTTCTCCCACTTCACGGCTTCGGGGTCGATCTCCCAGATCTTCGCCGCGCGCTCACGCAAGGTCGCGATCACCTTGTCGGCCGCCTGCGTCACCACCATTGCGGAGGCGAACAGCACGCGGCTGCCGCCGGTGAGGTTGGAGAAGCCGACCGTCTGGGTGTCGCCGATGATGACGGAGATGCGCTTGTAGTCGATGCCGAGCAGCTCGGCGCAGATGTTGGCGATGCCGGCGCGCGAGCCGCCGATATCGGGGTGACCGGTGGTGACGACGACGTTGCCGTCCTCGGTGATGTTGACCTGCGCGGAGGATTCACCGCCGGCGTTGAACCAGAAGCCGGAGGCCACGCCCCTGCCCTGATATTTGCCGAGCGGCGCGGCGTAATGCGGATGGTTCCTGGCAGCTTCCAGCGTCTCGATATAGCCGATGCGCGGGAACACCGGGCCGTGCGCCGCCTTGGTGCCTTCCTTGGCCGCGTTCTTCAGCCGCAACTCCAGCGGATCGATCTTGAGGCTATCGGCGAGCTCGTCGAGCACGCATTCCACCGCATAGGCGCCGATCGGCGCGCCGGGCGCGCGATAGGCCGCGACCTTGGAACGGTTGGAGCAGACGTCGAAGCCTTCCGACAGCACATGCGGAATGTCGTAGGGCGCAAAGCTGCAACCGACCGCGCCGCGGATCGGCGAACCCGGAAAGGCGCCGGCCTGCAGATAGAAGGTGCCGTGGGCGGCGACGATGGTGCCGTCCTTCTTCGCGCCGATCTTCACCGTGCTCTTGGAGCCCGAGGTCGGCCCGGTCGCGCGCATCACCTCCTCGCGGGTCATCACCATCTTGACCGGGCGGCCGGACTTCCTGGCGAGCAAGGTCGCGAGCGGCTCGAGATAGACGATGGTCTTGCCGCCGAAGCCGCCGCCGATCTCGGCGGGGATGGCGCGGATGTCGCTTTGCGGGATGCCCGTCAGCATCGAGGTCATCGCGCGCACCATGAACTGGCCCTGGCTCGACGACCAGATCGTGGTCTTGCCGTCGGCCGCAACCGAGATCAGGCAGGCATGCGGCTCGATATAGCCCTGGTGCACCGGGCGGGTGGTGAAGGAGCGCTCGATCACGACATCGGCGTCCTTGAAGCCTTGCGCGATATCGCCCTTCTTGGACTCGATCCGGCCCATGATGTTCGAGGGCTTGCCGTCGAATTTGTTGAACTCGTGCAAGATCGGCGCATCAGGCTTCATCGCGTCGTCGATCTCGATCGCCCAGGGCAACACCTCGTAATCGACCTCGATCAGCTGGCAGGCTTCGGCTGCGATCGCTTCCGTGGTCGCGGCGACAGCGGCGACGGGATGGCCGGGAAACAGCGCCTTGTCGCGCGCCATCACGTTGCGGCACATCCAGCGCATGTCCTGGATGCCGAGCATCACGGCGCCCTTCTCGATCGTGAAGTCGACGATGTCGCGCGAGGTCACGACCGCCTTGACGCCGGGTAGCGCCTCCGCCTTGGCGGTGTTGATCGACCTGATCCGGGCATGCGGATGCGGGCTGCGCAACACCTTGCCCCAGATCATGCCGGGCATGGTGGTGTCGGCGGCAAACGCCGCGCGGCCCGTCACCTTGTCGACGCCATCGGGCCTGATGGTGCGCTGGCCGATCCATTTGTTGTTGACGACGTTCATCGAGCAGTCTCCCGCATTTCAGCCGCGGTCTCCATCACCGCGCGGACGATCTTGTCGTAACCGGTGCAGCGGCAGAGATTGCCGGCGAGCCAGAAACGGACTTCCTCTTCGGTCGGATTTGAGTTCTTGGCGAGCAGCGCCTCGGAGGCGACCAGCATCCCCGAAGTGCAGATGCCGCACTGGAGCGCGGCATGTTCGAGGAATTTCTGCTGCAGGGGATGCAGCTCGCCGCCCCTGGCCATGCCCTCGATGGTCCGGATCTCATGCCCCTCGGCCTCGGCCGCGAGCATCAGGCAGGAGCAGATCAGGCGGCCGTCGAGCGTGATCGAGCAGGCGCCGCAATCGCCGGAAGCGCAGCCCTCCTTGGAGCCGGTGAGCGCCAATTGCCCGCGCAAGGCGTCGAGCATGGTCTCATAGGGCTCGCACAGGAATTCGACCGGCTCGCCGTTGACCGAGGTGGTGACGTGCAGTTTCGCCATGGTGCTAGTGTCCTCCGGCGCGCTGGGCGGCGATCGCGGCGGTGCGCTTGAGCAGCACGCCGGCGGTTTTGATGCGGTAAGCGATGGTGCCGCGCTTGTCGTCGATCGGACGGCAGGTGGCGCGGCAGGCAGCGGCGGCGGCCTCCAGCGCTGTAGCGTCGAGTTTCGAGCCAACAAGCGCCTTTGCCGCCGGCGCGACCAGCAGCACGGTCGGCGCCACTGCGCCGAGGCCGATGCGGGCCGCGGTGCAGACGCCGTCCTTCAAGGTCAGGCTGACGCCGATGCCGACGACGGCGATGTCCATCTCGGTGCGCGGGATCATCCGCAAGTAAGCATCGCCGGAGCCCGCGGGCCGCGGCGGCAGCGCAAAACTGACGAGGATCTCGCCCGGCTTGAGGTTGGTCCGTCCCGGCCCGGCCGGCACGTCCTCGACCTTGATCTCGCGGCGGCCGCTCGGGCCCTGCACCGTGACGATTGCGCCCGCCGCGATCATCGCCGGCACGCTGTCGCCGGCCGGCGAGCCGTTGCAGAGATTGCCGCCGGCGGATGCCCGGCCCTGCACCTGCTTGGAGCCGATCAGGTTGATGGCCTCGAGCACGCCGGGCCAGACCTTGCCGAAGCGTGCGTGCTCGGCGAGCTCCATGCCTGAGACGGCAGCACCCACGCGGAAACCGCCGTCGGCGGCCTCGGTAATCTCGGTCATCTCGCCGATCTTCTTGATGTCGACGATCAATCCCGGCCGCACCAGGCCGGCGCGCATTTGCACCAATAAGTCGGTACCCCCTGCCATAATGCGGGCGGCACTCCCGGCGGCAGCGAATGCGCCAATCGCTTCATCAAGCGAGCGCGGTGCTACGTATCGGATATCGGTCATGTGGCTCTTCTTGACTCCCTCGGCTGCTTGTTCCCTTTGCGGGATATGGCCTTATTGCTGGCCGGCAGGACGCAAGCCTACACGGCAGAGCACGCTCCGAACAGCCGTCGAGGTGCGGTGGAAAGCGCAGGCTCCTATGCAGGATGCGCGCTTGCGCGGCCCCGGCGCAGCCCGCGCCACGGCGGCGGTCATGGAACGTTCACGTCCAGAGCCCGCGCGAATCCGGCGCCGGAATCCGGCTTGTGCGCATCCGAGACCGGCGGCATGGGGCTTGCTTGCGTTGAGCAGCGGATTGGTGAAGCATGCCGGTCGCTGTGGCATGCGTGCCGGCGCAACGACAAATCGGGAGACGGCGAATGGTCGATGTTTCGCGCAGAACGCTCCTCAAGCTCGCGGCCAGCGTGCCGCCGGCGATCGCGGTCCCGGCCATCCTCCCGTCGCGCGCGATCGCCGCGGCCAAGGGCAAGACCATCACCGCGGTGATGCATTCGGATTTGCGCATCATCGATCCCGGTTTCACCACCGCCTACATCACCCGCGACCATGGCTACATGGTCTACGACACGCTGCTCGGCATCGATGCAAGCTTCAAGGTCCGGCCGCAGATGGCGGAGTGGACGATCTCCGACGACAAGCTCACCTACACCTTCACCTTGCGCGACGGACTGAAATGGCATGACGGCGCGCCTGTCACGGCGGAGGACTGCATCGCCTCGCTGAAGCGCTGGGCCACCAATGACGGCACGGGACAGAAGCTGATGGACTTCACGGCGGCGCTCGAGGCCGCCGGACCCGGGACCATCGTGCTCAAATTGAAGGAGCCCTATGGCCTGGTGCTGGAGAGCATCGCAAAGCCCTCCTCCTATGTCGCCTTCATGATGCCGAAGCGGCTCGCCGAAACGCAGCCGGGCAAGCAGATCGCCGAACAGATCGGCTCCGGCCCGTTCAAGTTCTTGACCGCCGAATTCCAGCCGGGCGTCAAGGCGGTCTACGAGCGCAACGCCGATTACGTGCCGCGCAAGGAGAAACCGGAATGGACCTCCGGCGGCAAGGTGGCGAAGGTCGATCGCGTCGAATGGCTCACGATGCCCGACGCGCAGACCGCGATCAACGCGCTGCAATCCGGCGACATCGATTTCCTGGAGCAACCGTCGATCGACATGGTGCCGGTGCTCGAGACCAATCCCGATCTGACCGTGGCCGTGCTGAACAAGTTCGGCTTCCAGATCGAAGGCCGGATGAATTTCCTGCACCCGCCGTTCGACAACCCCAAGATCCGCCGCGCCGCGTTCCTGGCGATGAACCAGAAGGACGTGCTCGACGCCACGGTCGGCAATTCCAAATATTACGAGATCTGCGGCGCCTTTTTTGCCTGCGACACGCCGCTCGCCAGCGACGCCGGCGCGGAGACCCTGATCAAGGGCAACGGCATGGCCGAAGCCAAAAAGGCGCTGGCCGCCTCGGGCTATGACGGCACGCCGGTCGTGATCATGATCCCCGGCGACGTGCAGACCCTGAAGGGACCGCCGACCGTCGCGGCGCAGCTGTTGCGCGCGGCCGGCTTCAATGTCGACGCGCAGGTGACGGACTGGCAGACCGTGGTCAGCCGGCGCGCCAGCCAGAAGCCGCCGAAGGAAGGCGGCTGGAACATGTTCTTCACCTTCACGGGCGCCACCGAAACGATGAACCCGATCGTCAACAACCAGATCGCCGCGAACGGCAAGCGCGCCTGGTTCGGCTGGCCGGAGAACGCCAAGATCGAGCAGATGCGCGACGCCTTCGCGCGCGCGACCGCCCCTGAAGCACAGAAGCAGCTCGCAGTCGACATCCAGACGGAGGCCTATGAGCAGGTGATCTATATCCCGCTCGGCCAGTTCCGGATGCCGAGCGCCTGGCGCAAATCGCTGAGCGGCGTGCTGGACGGTCCGGCGCCGCCGGTGTTCTGGAACGTCGACAAGACCGAATAGGATCGGCCTGTCCGCAGATTCGCTTCGCCTCTCCCGCTTGCGGGGGAGGTCGGAACGCATGCCAGATGCGTTCCGGGTGGGGGCTCTCTCCACAATGCGACTCGCGGTGACACCCCCACCCCGGCCCTCCCCCGCAAGCGGGAGAGGGAGTGCACTTTCTTCGCGGCGATTTGTCCGACCTTATCTCACCGCACTATCGCCGTTCACTGGCCGTTGGTCCGGCGTGCGGCCTTTGGCGCCTCGTCCTTCAGCTTCTCCAGCGCGCCGGGCATCATCTGCCCGAACATCGAGCTCAGCATTGCGGTCGGGATCAAGCCCGCATTGCTGTTCTCCTGCGCGGCACCGCCGGACATCAAGAACTGCGGCACCAAGGGCTGATTGATCCGCGTCAGGGCGTCGGCGAATTTTGCAAAATTCTGCTCGGCCAGCCGGTACTCCGGCCCGCCATAGGCATCGACCGACAGCTTGGTCGCCTGCGCGTTGGCCGTGCCGACCGCGAGCACCCGGTCAGCCTCGCCCTGGCCTTCGAGCCTGGACTGCTCGCCGACTGCGCCGCCGCGGTCGCCTTGGCCTCGTTCAGCGCGCGCTCCTGCACCGCGGCCTTCTCCTGCTCCTGATAGGTCTCGATCTGCTCGCGCGCGATCTGGCGCGAGCGCAGCTGAATCAGGATGTTCTCGATAGTGTGGTCGCCGGCGGCGGCGCGCGGCGTGCCGATCAGGACCTCCTGGAGGTCGAGCGAATAACCCTCGAACTTCGCCTTCATCACCTGCGCCGATTCCTCCTGGATCGCGGCGCGGTTCTGCAACAGCTCGATCAGCGTCATCTTCTGCGCGATGTTCTTGAAGAACGCGCTGACCATCGGGTCGAGCGTCTGCTCGACCAGCTTCTTCACGTCGCCGAAGCGCTGGATGATCATCGGCGCCTTCTTGTAATCGATATGCATCACCACCGAGAGCGGCAGCGTCGGCTCGAACGCGTCCTTGGTGATCAGCGAGATTTCCGACAGGTTCTCGTCGAGCTTCATCGCGCCGACCTCGCCGCGCACCCATTTCAGGATGAAGTTGACGGTCGGGATGATCTCGATTTTGCCGGCATAGGTGTTGAAGGCGTACTTGCCCGGCAACAGCGGGTCCTTCCAGACGCCGCGGCTGCCGTTGAGCACCAGTTCGCCGTGACGATACTGCTCGCCCGAGACGTCGTCGGTGCGCGGGCCGGTGTAGAAGATCACGACGCCGACATTGCCGACCGGGATCACCGTCTTCGGCACCGCCTCGACGGTCGCGAACAGGCGGTTGATGTACCAGGTGCCCTCGACGATGACCTGCAGCTGCCGGCCGCGATAGCCGCCGCCGCGCAGGAATTTCTCGGGCTCCTGGAAGTTGTTGTGGAACGTCTCGCCGTCGCGCAGCTCGATGCCGACCTCGGGCGCAATGATCTCGCCCGGAGGCAGCGAGGGGCCGTCATGCACGGTGACGATGCCGACCAGATCGTGATCGGCCGCCAGCACGACCGGTGCAAAGCCCCAGCGCTCGGTGATCGTGAGTTGCATGCCCTCGAGCACGCCGCGTTCGCGCTCGCTCAGAGCATAACCATAGACGCATTCGTCGGTAATGATCGCGAACTGGGTGGTGTTGATCGCATAGGTGCCCTCGCGCAGCACCTTGCGCTGCGGGCCCTTCTGGCCGCCGCCGAGCAGGAAGCGGCGCGCGTCCTGGAAGTCCGACTTCTCCTCGGTGTCATTGGCACCGAGCACCTGCGACGACTCCAGCGCCGCGCCGTCGCGCGCGAACACATAGGCGATCTTGCCCTGGCCGACGGTCACGAGATCCGAGCGGTGAATCCGGTACATGAACGGAAACAACACATGCAGGCCGCCGCGCAGCACTTCAGGCTCGTAGCCGGCCTCGCCGTTCAGCGCGATGAAGCCGTCGTCGATCGAACCCTTCAGCGACCACAGCTTTTCGACGATGCCGACCTGATTGTTGGGAATGTAGCGAAACACGTTTGATACGCGCAGCAGGATCACACATGCGACCGCTGCAGCGATCCAAATGGCAGGCTGGGTTGAACCTGAACCATTAAGAAAACCGAGGAAGTCCATAGTCCATCTCCACAATTCGCAACTGGGCAGTTTGGGAGCCCAAACCTGCACCCAAGAATTGCGGTGCGGAAATGTGGTGCGCGGCTTTATCCGCGCAAGGCGGTGAATATTGTTCGCTCGGCCAATCTTTTTTTGATGACAGGATGAACCGCCGATCGAGTCGCGTGACATCGATTGGCGCGATCAATTTGCTGCGATTGCGCATCACTCGCAGCGTACGGGTGCGCCGCGCTTGACGCGGCGATGGTGCGCAAGAGGCGCGCTGTCCCGGACGAGGAGCTCACGCCTTACAGGAACGTGGCTCGCTGATCAGCCGGGAATATTTCCACGCCGCTTCGGGCAAAACGCCCAACGACATCGCGAGACCGCCTGCGCGTGCCAATGCTATGGAGTCCGTTTGCTGAACCGGCGCGGCGCGAGAACCGGCATGGAAGCACGCAGATTCTACCACGAGGGAATGCTTGCGCGGCAGCAGGCGGCCGAGAGTCGGCGCCTGGTCGACGGTCGCACCACGCCCGCCACAACCCGGTGCGCGGGACGTCCCGTCGACAACACCGACGGCCGTGGAGCCGCGTGATGCGAAAGAGCTGGTACAGACCGGCAGCCGGAGCCGCAATCATCAGCCTCGCTCTGTTCGCTGCGGCCGACCTCTGCGCCGAAGGCCGCAAATATGATCCCGGCGCCAGCGATGCCGAGATCAAGATCGGACAGACGATGCCCTATAGCGGCCCGGTGTCGGCCTTCTCCGTCATCGGCAAGGTGCAGGCCGCCTACTTCCGGATGATCAACGACGGCGGCGGCATCAACGGCCGCCGGATCAACCTGATCTCCTATGACGATGCGGCAACGCCGGCCAAGACGGTCGAGCAGGCTCGCAAACTGGTCGAGCGCGACGAGGTCCTGTTCACGTTCCAGGGCGTCGGTAACGCCTCGAACATCGCGGTGCAGAAGTATCTCAACGACCGCCATATCCCCCAGCTGTTCGCCGGTGGGCGCGCCACGCGGTTCGAGGATCCGGTCGGCTTTCCCTGGACCATGGGATTCGCGCCGAACCTGCGGACCGAAATCCGCGTCTATGCGCGGTTCATTCTCGACAATTATCCGAACGCAAGGATCGGCCTGCTCTTCCAAAATGACGAGAGCGGCAAGGAATATCTCGCGGGGCTCAAGGACGCGCTCGGCGCGCGGGCGCCGGACATGCTTGGGTCCGAAGCCCCGTATGATGCGACGGACCCGACCATCGACTCGCAGGTGGTCCGGCTCAAGGCCGCAGCGGTCGACGTGCTGATCGACATGGCCGCGCCGAAATTCGCCGCCCAGGCCATCCGCAAGACGGCCGAGCTCGGCTGGAAACCACTGCACCTGCTCGGCGTCGGTCCGTCCTCGATCGACGCGGTGCTGGTGCCGGCGGGACTAGAGAATGCCAAAGGGCTGATCTCGGCGAGCTCGTTCAAGGAGGCCGCCGACCCGACCTGGGCTGACGATGCGGGCATGAAGAAATGGCGCGCGTTCATGGACTCCTACTATCCGGACGGCGACAGGAAGAGCCTCTTCACGGTCTACGGCTATAGTGCCGCCGAGCTGCTGGTGGATGTGCTGCAGCAATGCGGCGACGATGTCTCGCGCGACAACATCATGCGCCAGGCCGCCAGTCTGAAGAATGTGAAGCTCGATCTGCTGCTGCCGGGTCTTGCCATCAATACCAGCCGCACCGACTATCGCGTGATCAAGGAGTTCCGGATGATGCGCTTCAGCGGCGAACGATGGGAGCCGTTCGGGCCGATCGTCGCCGACTAGAGTATCGGTTCTGATTGACTCAGATCCTTACTCCAGCTTGTTATTTTGACGCGTTTTCCTTGCGCGAACCGGCATCAACTTCGCTGGAAAACGCCTTAAAGCGCGATGCGATTGGGTCGAATTGTCATCGCGCTGTAGCTCTTTGTCTAAGCAAACGCGTTCCGCGTTTGTCGCGACGGAAAACCGCTTCGCGCTTTTCCGATCATGCTTTAGCGCGGATGTCTTGGTCGCTTGAGTTCGGCGACTCGAAACTTTCCGGCGGCGTCCAGGCTGCTGCAAACCCAGTAGGCTCTGTTTCGGTAGTCGCCCAAGAACACTTTGGTCTCGACGCAGTCGACGTAGGATTTGTAGGTGAGGTTGTCTCTGCACGTCGACGAGAAAGGCCCATGTGCTTGTCCGCCCGCCGACTCGCTACATCCAACCCAAGGGTCTTTGCCGTGTGGGAGGCTTGATTCACAACCACCGTTGCAATTGCTGGCGACTTTCTCCAGCCTGGCAATCCTCCCCAATATTGAATCTGGCGCTGGCGATGGCGTTCGAGCAGTTGACGATGACGTTTGAGCGGATGGCGTTCGACCGGTTGACGACGTCCGGCGAGATGCCCCTGTGTTTGCCGCCTGCTTCGGCCTATTTGGTCTTGCTGCCTCCTTCGGCGCATCGACCGTGATGCCGGGAAGCGGGTTGGCGGAGTCTGTTGGGGTTTGCGACGCTGCCGGGCCGCACAGCAAGACAGTTGAGAAGAAAGCGACGGCTGAGCGCGCGACAAGCCTTGACGACAATCTCATGACCATGTCCTCTCGAGGACGGACATCCCGTCCCAATTGCGTTACCACGCATACTCAACTAGCCGAAATATCCGAACTTGGCCACTGAGGGTCAAAGGGATTTCTACCGATGGCCGCCATTGACATGGTTGCCGAGGATCATGCGGACACCTCGCCCAAAGCCGTTGCCGTGTCTGATTGTATCTCACGGGCGACCGGCTTCGATGTTGCTTTCTTGAGAGCAAAGCGGACACGGGTTTTATGAGCACGCGCCCTATCTCGGATGCCACCAGCGTCCGCCGATCACCACGCCTTCGGATGCGATCCTGCGATCGCCCGTCAGGTGCTCGCCGACCACGTCGACATAGTCGAACCGACCTTCCCTGATCGAGATCAGCGTGGCGTCGCCGACGCTGCCCGGCTTCAGGCTGCCGAGCTCCGGACGCCGCAATGCCATCGCAGCATTGACCGTGGACGCCGCGATCACGTCCGGCAGCGACATTCCCATACAGAGGAGCTTCGACATCGTCGTCACCTGGTCGAACGCCGGCCCGTCGATGCAGAGCTGATGGATGTCGGAGGAGATGGTGTCGGGGTAAAAGCCGTTGGCGAGCATCGCACGCGCGGTCTTGAAGGCGAACGAGCCCTTGCCGTGGCCGATGTCGAACAGCACGCCGCGCTCGCGCGCCTCCAGCACCACCTTCTTCACCGTGCCCTGCGCGGTCGCGGGCGTGTTGGGGAACGGACGGAACGCATGGGTCAGCACGTCGCCGGGGCGCAGGCGCGCCAGCACCTCCTCATAGCTCGGCGGCGGATGGTCGATATGCGCCATCAGCGGCATGCCGACCTGTTCCGCAACCTCCAGCGCGATCTCGAGCGGCACCAGCCCCGAAGTGCCCGAGGCGAACAGACCGACCCGCACCTTGATGCCGACGATCAGGTCGCGGTTCTCATCCGCAACCCGCGCGGCGTCGACCGGGTTCATCAGCCGCAACTCCTCGCTCTCGCCGACCATCACCCGGTCCGAGAAGCCGAAGATGCCGGCATGCGAGACATGCAGATAGGCGAGGATGCGGACCTGGCTCGGCTCGATCACATGCTTGCGGAAGCCGGCAAAGTTTCCGGGGCCAGCGCTGCCGGTATCGACCGAGGTGGTGACGCCGGAGTTGCGGCAGAATTCCTCGGCGTCGATGCCGAGCGAGGTGCCGCCCCAATAGACATGGGTGTGCAGGTCGATGATCCCCGGCGTCACGATCAACCCGGAGACATCACGCACCTGGGTTGCGGGATCGGCGACAAGCCGCTGTCCAACCGCAGCAACCTTGCCGCCCGAGAACGCCACGTCAGTCACGGCATCGAGTTTTTGCGACGGGTCGACCACACGTCCGCCGCGCAGAATCAAATCGAAAGGCATCGTCATCTCCGGATTCCAGTCCGGCACGATGGTCGAGATCGCCTAAGCCCGCAAGCGGCTCAGCCGGCGCGGGCCTCCTGGGACAGCGGCGCGGTCACCGTCGCCTCGTCCGCGCTGTTGTCCGCATCCTCATCCGCCGCCTTGGCCGACGCGACGATGGCCGCAATAGCCGGGTTATGCTCCGCCTCCGAGGCAGCAATGGTCTCGCGGGCCCAATGGTAGGAGGATTGGAAGATCTCCTGATGGCGGTCGAAATCGGTCACGTCGATGCCGTCAGGCGTCGGCGGGCGCATCACCATGTCGAGCGGCGTGGTCGGCAACGTATCGTAGCGTTGATGGGCGACGAGGCTCCGCCACAGCACGTTGACGGCGCTCGGCGCGGCCGGGAGCGACTTCCTCCGGAACGGCGTCAGCAGGGACGCAAGCAGTTCAAACCGTCCCGGCAACTTGGCATAGTCGACGTCGAACATTTCACTGGCCGGCTCGCCGAAATGGACCACCAGATTCGGGCCGCTCTTCAACTGATGCATTTGCGCCAGCGGAACGTTGTCGACGAGACATCCATCGACCAGCATCAAGCCGTCCCTTGTGTAAAACGGTGGCAGCAGGCCGGGGATGGCGCTCGATGCGCGCACCGCCTGCCAGAGCAGGCCGGTCCGGATCAATTCGAGGCTGTGCGTCGAAAGATTGGTCGCAACCGCCGCGAACGGCCGCCAGCAGTCCTCGATCCGGCAGTGATGGCCGTACTGATCGGCAAGCGCGGAATCGAAAGCCTTGTGATCCAGCAGTGCGTAGCGCGGCCAGGTCGGACGGCGGAAGCTGCGGCTGGAGACGAAGATCTCATGGGTGCCGCGCTCGAGATGCTCGGCGTCGTAGTTCTTGGCAAAGCCCGCCGCCATCGCCGAACCGACGCTGGTGCCGACGAAGATGTCGAACATCACGCCGCGCTCACGAAACGCCTTGTAGATTCCGACATGCGCCGTGCCGAGGCTGCCGCCGCCACCGGCGACAAATCCGACGGCGCGGCCGCAGAGAAAGCGGACCAGGCTGTCGATATCGATCATGTCCTCGAGCGCGACATGGTGGTGCATGAAGCAGGGCAGCCGGATCAGCCAGGCCGCGGTGCCGCTGACCTCGTTGCGCCTGATATCATGAACACGAACGAGGCGCCGCGTTGACGCCGGATGCACCCCGCAGGCGAACCTTTCGATCTCCGTCAGATCAGGCGCAGGCGCATGGCCACGGCAGGCGAATACGACGAGGTCAGCCTGGCGAATGGTTTTTCGCGCCCACTCCGATGCGTCAGCTCCACCGAAATAGGCCACCAGCGGCGCGTCATACTCGATCCTGTTGAGCCAATCGGCCACTTCGGATGCATCCAGCGGGCGGCCGGGAAACATGGCTTGGACCCGCGCGAGGTCGACGATCTCGGCACCGGCGGCGGCAAGGCTCTGACGCATGCGCTGTTCAAAGGCGGCAGGCACCGGCTCCCGTCCGCCGGAGATCAGCGCGACGGTGCGCGCCTTCGGTGACGCCCGGGCGGGCAACAGGCGCGCGGTCTGGATGGCAAACCGTTGAGCAAGAGCGGCAAGCAGCGCCTCGACGATCTCAGGCGTCTCTTGCACAAGCGTCGCATAGGCCGCACGCGTCAACGCCAGCACGCTGCTATCGCGGATCGCGATCACATTGGCCGTGCGCGGGATGTTGGCGAAGAATCCGATCTCGCCGACCAGTTCGCCGGCGCGAAGCTCCGCAATCGGTTCAGGATGATCGGTCCTGTACACGGCGAGCGCGCCGTGCAACACCAGAAACAATGCGTCCGAGGGGCCGCCCTGCTCGACCAGCAACTGGCCACGCACGAGGTCTTGCCGGGTCATTGCGCCGATGGCGATCAGCCGCTGCTCCGCGCTGAGCGTTCTGAACAGCGGGAAGTCATCGGACACGTTTCCCCACGCAGACGTTGCACTCGGCGGCACGCGGTTCGATTGCATGCTCCGATGTTAGCCCCGGGCCGCCGTCCCGGCGAGCGATATCAGGCCATACCGGCCTCACCCTCGCCACTATTGTTGGGAGCACTGCAACAGGATTTGCAGCACCGCATTCGCCGGGCTCACTCGACCAATTCCGGCCACGGCACGATGGTCGACTTCACCGTCTTCATGGCCATCGCGTCCGCGACCGCCTGCGCGACGCCCTCCTCGGTGAACGGATAGATCGTCTGCATATCGAGCCAGGGATATTTGTTGCGGGTGCGGTAGAGCATGTCGACGCCGAGCGGCAGGTCGTTGCCGGTGAAGCCCCAGGAGCCGAGCACGTTGAGATCCTTGGTGCAGATGCGGTGCCACGACGTGTTGATCGAGCCGGCATCGGTGAACTGGCCCATTTCGACGTAGGTGCCGCCGTCGCGCAGCATCTCGATGCCCTCGGGGCCGGCGGTTGGATGGCCCGAGCAATCCATCACGAGGTCGGCGCGGAAACCGCCGACGATGTCGCGCACCGCCTTGATGCGCTCTTCCGGCGTCTTGAGCGCTTCGATATCGACGGTCGCCTCGGCGCCGAATTTGCGCGCCAGCGCCAACCGCGGCGTCTCCGGCGCACCGACGCAGATCACGCGCCCTGCCCCCATCTCCTGCGCGGCAGCGACCGCGAGGATGCCGATCGGGCCCGAGCCCTGGATCACCACCGTGTCGCCCCAGCTGAAGCCGCCGGCGCGCGTGGCGCGGTTGAAGGCGCGGATGCAGGAGGTCAACGGCTCCGAGAGCGCCCCCAGCCGCAGCGACATGTCGTCGGGCAATCTGTAGATCTTGGTGCCCGGCAGCATGTCGAGATCGACATAGACATATTCGGCCCAACCGCCCCACATGTGCGGCGGCTTGTCGAAGCCGAGATAGCGGCCGTAATACACCGGCGTCAGGCACTTGTTGGCGCTTTGCGGGTAGTGAATGCAGTAATAGCAGCGGCCACACGGCATCAAGGGCGGGATCATCACCTTCGATCCCACCTGCAGCGGCTTGCTCATGAAATCTTCTGAAAGCTCCGGGCCGCATTCGACGATCACGCCGCCGAGCTCATGGCCGAGCGTGAACGGCCATGGCAGCGGCTTCGGCCAGTGCCCCTTCAGGATATGCAGGTCAGTGCCGCAGACGCCGCAGGCACCGACCTTGATCAGAGCCGCCTTTTTGCTGACATCAGGCCATGGCACGGTGCGGATCACCGGCTTGGCGCCCGGCCCCTCATGCGTGCAGACGCGGATCTGCTCCATCGGTTCGTCCTCCCTGTCCTTGTCCTTGTCGTTGGGCCGGGTTCGGCCGTGCCGACTTTAGGTCAGGACGATCGGGATGTCATGAAGGCAGCTTAAAGCGGCAGCCTAAAGCGAATGGGCTAGCCCGTCCTATTCGTGAGAGTGCGTTTTTTAGTCCGCTTGATGTGGCCGCACATCTGCTCTGACGAGGCGCGCGGGATTGCCTTCGGCTTTTCACCGCCTGACCGACCCGTACTTTGCAACGCGCTTGAGGTGTAGGTTGGGCGAACGGGGGGCGGATGCCCCGCCGGTCAAGGACCGAGCGGCAGCAGCGCGCCTGGCAAGCCGCGGATCAGGTCGGCTTCGGGACATGCCGCGGCAAACGCAAGGCGAATGCGGCTCGTGGTCTCGACGACACGGGCAGCGAGTTTCAAGAGACGAAGACGCAGCGTCGCGAACTCGGCTGTGGCCAATTCCCGGGCTTTGGGAATCGCGTCGCGCACGGTCAGCATCAGCCAATAAGCGGCGGTGTGGAGAACGAGGCGGACTTGATTGGCGAGCGCCGAACGGCAGCTGGTGCGATCGGAGGCGAGCTGTGTCTTATGCAGCTTGATCAGATTCTCGGCTTGGCCGCGCGCGCAATACAGGCTGTCGTAGATCCACTCGGCCGAGCCGACATCGAGGCTGGTGACGACGAAACGGATGTCGAGGCCGAGCATCGTCGCCTCAATACGGGCGACGGTACGCCGTTCGCGATCCCAGGACTTGGCCTTGTGGCGCGTCTCGGTATAGCCACGCAGAACCGGCAGGTTCTCGATGGCGCGTCGCGTGCGGATGTCGTCGGCGGCCTCGTCGAGTTTTCTGGCGAGCGGCTTGGTGCCGGACAGACCGAAGATGTAGTCGATGCCGTTGGTCTCGCACCACGCCATGGCCTCCGGCCGGGCATAGTGCCCGTCGCCACGGAACGTAATTCGCGTGTTGTGCCACCGCGTCCGGATATGCCGGATCAGGCGGCGCAGATGGGCACGCACCTCGACGCCGCCCGGCGTCTTGCCGGGCCGCAACACGACCGCCACGGGCCGGCTCTTCTCCGTGTCGTAGACGTGGATCGGCAGGAAGCAGCGTTCGTCATAATGAGCGTTGAACAGCGAGAGCTGCTGATGGCCGTGGACGACATCGCAGGTATCATCGATGTCGAGCGTGACGGATGCCGGCTCGCGCGGGTAGCTATCCATCCATGCGTCGACCAAAGTGTAGGTCAGTCGGATCACGTCGCGCAGGCGCGGAGCATTCTCCAGCCGCGACAGCGTCGGTTGGGAACACAGATCGCGACCCGTGTCCGGCAGCCGTCCGCAGGCCAGCTTGAATGCGGGATCGGACCGCAGATGATCGAGGTCGTCGGCGTCCTCGTAGCCGCAGCAGATCGCGAACATGCGCGCGCGGAACATATCGACAAGGCTGTGCACGACCCGCGTCGGATCGCGCCGATCCGGGAACACCCGGGCCAAATTGTCGGCCAAGCCGAGACGCCGCTCGGCCATCGCCAGAAGCATCACGCCCCCGTTCGAGGTCAGCCGACCGCCATCGAAGGCAGCTGTGACTTTCTTGGCGTGAACGGCTGGAAACGAGAAGGGCAGAATCGTATCGTCGGTCATGGCGGGCGTGGCGTTCGCGGTTGAGGTGATGGGGTTGGCTTCGCAACCGAATCCTACGCCGCATCAGCGCTTTACACCACGCTCGCCAGCCTCTCAGGCGCACTCTGACGAATAAGACGGGCTAGTAGCATCGCGGAGAAAGGCACGATGAATCCGGGTATCGAAGGTATCGTTGGCATGTACGTCAAGCTGGGCGAGCTGGACACGCTCGAACGGATGAAAGAGCATCGGCAGGGCCTGCTGGACCAATGCGTCGATACCGAGCATTTCAGCTTCGATGTGACGCGGTCGATCTACAGGAGCGACCTCGACGTGATCGAGGCCGGCATCGAGAGCCTCTCGGGCGAGATCACTGGCCATGTCGACGCCTTCAACGAAAACAGGATCGCCGGCTGGGCCCTTTACGACCAGCGCCCCGACAAACGGGTGAGGATCGATATCTACTTCAACGGCGACCACGTTGCCGAAGTCGTCGCCGATCAGTTCCGCAATGATCTTCTCAAGCTCAACAAGGGTGACGGGCACCACGCCTTCGTGTTCGTGCCGCCGAGCGGGTCGTTCCAGCCGCCCCTGGAGCTTGAGGTCCGCGCGGCGAACAGGAAGGTCCTGAAAGCGGTGACTGTTGAATAGGCAGTGAACGCCGCGATCAATCGGCGCCGAGATCAGATGACGGTGCGGCCCGACAACCTGTCGAGCCGATTTGTCAGACACAACCCAGTCATCATTCCCAAATAACCTGCGCGAGCTTGTTTGCGCTTTTGGGCGTCCAACGGGTCATGTGCCCATTTGCCGGGCGCCTCGACCTGTAAGTGAAGAGGTCATAGCCCCTTTCCACGATGATTTCCGACGCCTCGACGAAGCCCAGATCGTCTTCCGGCGTCTTGACGCTGTGGAAGGTCGTGTCGCTCTCAATTGGGGCGCCATCGGCAATCGTCAACGCAATTGCTCCCCCTCCATCCCGGAGCGGCTTGCAGATCGGAACCAGGCGCACCTCAAAATTCGTTGGATGGTAGGCCCGCAGCCGGAGGTTCTTGTAGAACTTCCGGTCGCCCTCGATTTCAAGCACGCCCTTGCACGCCGCGGAATTGAGCATCATGCCACTCAATGCGCTGATGCTTCCGACCTTCAGCTCATAGGTTTTCCCTCGTTCAAGACGCACGCCCCTGAATTCGATCAGGGATGTCTTGTAGTTTGCCGGGGAAGCCGTCAGCCGATCCTGCAGGTTGATCACCTCGAACCGGGTGATCGGGAACATCCTGTCCACCTCGATCATCGGCATCGCGCGAATTGCGCTGATCAGTTCCTTCAGGCTGTCGGCAATGAGTTCCGAGAGTTCCACGCCGGGATGGCTGGGATCCTTGTAGAGGTTCTCGGGACGTCTGGTTCCGTCTTCAAGAAGGTGGGTGATGCAATCGCGAACATCCAGATAGAACCATTCGTTTCGTTCAAACACCGAGATACAGTTCGCGATCAAATGCCTGGAGAGCTCCACGGTGCTGACCGGGATGCAGACGAAGATCGGTTCGCATCCATTCTTCTTGGCGCTGTGCCCGATCCATTCGATCCATTTCACCACGTCGTAAAGCCCGATTGCACCGGCCGACAGCAGCGAGTAATCGATCGCGCACATGTCAATGATGCAAAATTCAGCATTCCGAAAGAACGAGCGGCTAGCAAAATAGGGGCCAAGCAGCGATGGGCTGGCGCCCACGCGTCCCATCGACACCACTTCAATCGGCTGATGGCGATCTAAAAATTTGTTGAAGAAGCCTTCCTTGAGAATGCTGTTGGATTGACCCAAAATCGCGATCCTAGTTGTCATTCCACTCCCCAACGGCTGTCAGCATATGCTCAGACTTCGACATCGAACCATCCCGCTTGCATTGTCAATCGTTGCAATGGCCATCATCTCATCAACCAGTGCCGCGCCATTGAGCGGGCCCGCATGCGACGAGGCGGACCAGCAGATTGCGTCGACGCCGACGGTCCCTGACTCCGCAAATGCACTTCGGCGCGACCTGAAGAACGTCAGCTCGCTTCCTGCCGAAGCCTCGATCGTGATGCTTGGCGACTCGCTGGTCGAAGCCTGGCCGCAAGACCTCGCCTCCTCGCTCGCTGCGGGACGTCCCGTCCTGAACCTCGGGGTCGGTCGAGATCGCATCCAGAATACGCTGTGGTTGTTGACCTCATTCGAACAACAGCTCAAACGCATCCAACCTCAGTCCGTGATCCTGCTGCTTGGCACGAACAACATTTACCTGGACAAGCCGTGCGGCGTCCGGCTTGCCTTTGACCACCTGTTCGACCGCATCAGCCGGATATGGCCAAAGGCTCGTCTGGTCCAGATTCTCATTTTGCCGCGCGGCCCGAATATGACGGGCGCAAAGGAAAACATTTCAGCCGTCAACGCATCGCTCTCGTCGCGAGAGAAGTCGGTGCAGAAGTACCGCGTCCTCGATGCATCGGCGATCGCCTGCCAGAACAGCACGCCCTGCGCCAACTACCGCGAAGACCTGCTGCACCTGACAAGGACAGGATATGAGCAGTTGACACAGATCGTCAGGACAAACCTCAGCAGCAACTGAGCGGCTTCTGACAAGACCGCCGGAGATGCCAATGTCGGCTGCGACATGACGGACGTGCGCGGCTAATTGACAGCGACGATCGCTTCACCGCAACCTGCGACACAACCTCAGGTGATGGAATGAAGCTGCAGCCCGGCTCCGAACGACTCTTCGCGGATAGCAGCACCGATCCGCTGGACGGACAGGTGCGATGGGCGCCAGCGAAATCGCTGTGGCTCGGCACCATGACCGCGGTCGCGATCATGTTTGGACCAATGACATTCTCGTGGAGCGCATTCGCGCTGTTCATCGTGACCAGCGCGATCACCCTGTCCTTCGGGCATTCCGTCGGCATGCACCGCCGCCTGATCCATGCAAGTTTCGACTGCCCGCTGTGGCTCGAACGGTTCTGCGTCTATCTCGGCACGCTGGTCGGCATGGCCGGCCCCTACGGCATGGTACGGCTGCATGATTTCCGCGACTGGGCGCAACGCCAGGCCGCGTGTCACGACTATTCCTGCCACCGCGCCGGCTTCTGGCGCGATGCCTGGTGGCAGCTGCACTGCGCGCTCGTGTTGAAACACCCGCCGGTCTTCCAGCTCGAGCCGCGGCTCGCCAATGACCGCTTCTACGCCTTGGTCGATCGAACCTGGATGTGGCAGCAATTACCCTGGGCGCTGCTGTTCCTTGCGATCGGATCGTCGAGCTGGCTGGTCTGGGGCATCTGCGTCCGCGTCGCCGTCTGCGTCACCGGTCATTGGCTGATCGGTCATTACTCGCATCGCAAGGGCGGACAGACCTGGATCATCGAAGGCGTCGCGGCCCAGGGCTACAATGTCGGCATCGCCGGGCTGATCAGCATGGGCGAGAGCTGGCACAACAATCACCATGCCTATCCGAGCTCCGCGAAGCTCGGGCTGCTGCCCGGTCAGATCGATCTCGGCTGGTGGCTGATCAAAACGTTCGAGGCCGCAGGACTCGCGACCAACATCAACACGCCGGACAATCTTGCGCCGCGCCCGGGCGCGCGCCGGGTCGGCAGCGCGGATGCAGTCGCCGGGACATAGCGGCCGTGGATAAGTCCGCATGAACCGCACAGGCAGATCGCGATCTGATCGAGACGCCCGACGGCGCGACCTACTTTGCCGAGCGTGTGTGGGGTGTTTCGCTGCGCTACGACCTTGGCGGCAGCCATCCGCTGGTCGGCCGCAGCGCGCCCGACTTCGAGCTCGCCTGCGGGCGCAGGCTCGGCGAGCTGCTCAGGAACGGGCGCGGCCTGCTGCTCGACTTCGACGCGTGCGCTTCCCTACAAGCCGTTGCAGCTCGCTGGAGCAAGCGGATCACCTATGTCGCAAGCGACGCCCGGGATCGACTCGGCTTGCGCGCGATGCTGGTGCGCCCCGATGGCTTCGTCACCTGGGCCACCGACGCGGCCCCTCACCTCGAGGACGCCGCTCAAGCGATTGCACGATGGTTCGGCGAAGCTGACGCGGCACATGAAGGTGCCTAAGTCCCCGGACACGGCGCGAGAATCTCTCTCGCGCCGTGTCCGGGTTCCCTCCCACAACCGTAACGCCCCGTTAACCCTATCAGCCTTAGGGTCATCGGGGCTCCGAATGGACGGCGGCCGGGTTTGTTGTGATGTCGTTTGCACAGAAGAAAACTACCGTCGTCCCCATGGCCGAGGAGCGGCGGCGCTTCCAGCGCGTCAAGGTGCATCTGCTCGGCCGCTACATGCTGCCCGACCGGCGCGAGTTTCCCTGCCAGATTATCAATATGTCCCCGGGCGGCCTCGCGCTGCTGGCGCCGGGCATCGGCAATGTCGGCGACCGCGTGATCGCCTATCTCGACCATATCGGCCGGGTCGAAGGCCGCATCACCCGGATCATCGACAACGGCTTTGCGATGACGATCGGCGCCACCGCGCGCAAGCGCGACAAGCTCGCCGCCCAGCTGACCTGGCTCGCCAACCGCGACATCCTCAACCTGCCCGAGGATCGCCGCCACGACCGTATCGTGCCGCGCAACCCGATCGCCCTGCTCACCCAGGAGGACGGCACGCGGATGACCTGCCGCATCATCGACCTTTCGTTGTCCGGTGCCGCGATTGCCGCGGAGAACCGTCCGCCGCTGAAGTCGCTCGTGATGCTCGGCAAGGTGCAGTCCCGCGTGGTGCGAAATCTCGAGGAAGGCTTCGCGCTCGAGTTCGTCCACGAGCAGTCCGCGGAAACGCTCGAAGAGAGCGTTACCGCGAGGTAAAGCGAAAAGCCGCTCAAGCCCCCCGTTTTCAGCCCGCGAAGGCGGCCTCCGGTGTACCGGTGGCCGCCTTCGCCGCGTTTGGGCCGGTGAAATCGGCGGTTAACGGCCGGCGCGTTTGGCGCAACAAACCGCACAGGCGCAGCGCGCGCCGGGTTAATGCATAAAATTTGAATCAATTGCAGTTGTTTCAAATTTTACGCGAATTTGATTCAAGTATAGATCGAATTTGCCGCAGGTTTTACGAGTATTCGCGTCAAATCTACTTTGCGTACTTAGCGGCGGCGAAAAAGCTTTGTGCGACACGTGGTCCCAACAAGAAGAACGGGGGCCACAATGTTTGGGTTCAGGGGACAGGGGAAAGGTTTGGCGGTTGCCGCCATCCTGTTTGCGACGTGCGTGTCGGCCAAGGCCGGCGACGTGGTCTACGCCAGCCTGGGTGACGTCGCGCGTTCACCGATCGGCTGGGTCGAATTCTGCGCCGACAATCCGGGCGACTGCCGCGGCGGCGCGACGCAACCACGCGACATCGTGTTGTCGCAGACCGCCTGGCGCGACCTGGTGCGGGTCAACAAGTGGGTCAACGAATCCATCAAGCCGATGACCGACATGGATCATTGGGGCGTGATCGAGAAATGGTCGTTGCCATCAGACGGTTACGGCGACTGCGAGGACTACGTGCTCCTGAAGCGCAAGATGCTGATGGATGCCGGCTGGCCCCGCGAGGCGCTGTTGATCACGGTGGTCCGCGACAAGAAGGGCGAAGGTCACGCGGTGCTGACGGTGAAGACCGACAAGGGCGAGTTCGTGCTCGATAACCAGAACGAGAGCATCGTCGCCTGGACGGACACCGGCTACCGCTTCGTCAAGCGGCAATCGCAGAGCGATCCCAATGTGTGGGTCTCGCTCGGTGACAACCGCCCGGCAGTTTCAACGGCAAGCTCGCGCTGAGCAGAGCAAGGAGTTTCGAGTTCGCGACCCGGTCACATCCCCACCCCTCCCCGTCCCAGACCGGTTCGCGCGCGGCCAGGCTTCCCCCAAAGCCTGGCCGCAACCTTTTTGGAGGCTGGAAAGCCTTGAGACTCCGGATGAAGGTGATCGAGGCTTGCAATGCTGGCAGGCGCGCGTCGCTACGCGAATTGCGTAACCAGCCAGGTCACATAGACGAAGTTCAGCGGTGGAAAGAACATCGCTGTGCTCTTCAAAAGCACTCCGCTGCAGGCAACAGCGCCGCCGCAATCGCCCCAACTGCTCGACAGGCAGTGACCGGCAGCGAAAAGCCCCAGCGCAAACGAGATGCTCTTCCGCCCATCCGTCGCCGTCACGGCATTATCGATGGCATCGAGCATCGGCCCGAAACCGTTCGCGACCGGCCACCAGATCGGCCAGATGAGGGTGCATATGATCTGCTTGACGCCGATCGCGTGCTCGCGATCGCGGTAGAAGGCGCCGATCGTGAAGATGCAGCCAAGTGCGTAGACAACGAAAATTGGCAACAGAACCTTGTCAGCGCCCATCGCTTCCCCCAGCGTGCTAACAGAACGTCGCAGGGCCCGCTTTGCAGAAGGCCTGCTTAAAAACCTGATCGAAAAAGGTACTAACCCGTCTTATTCGTCAGAGTGCGCCTGAGAGGCTGGCGAGCGTGGTGTAAAGCGCTGATGCGGCGTAGGATTCGGTTGCGAAGCCAACCCCATCACCTCAACCGCGAACGCCACGCCCGCCATGACCGACGATACGATTCTGCCCTTCTCGTTTCCAGCCGTTCACGCCAAGAAAGTCACAGCTGCCTTCGATGGCGGTCGGCTGACCTCGAACGGGGGCGTGATGCTTCTGGCGATGGCCGAGCGGCGTCTCGGCTTGGCCGACAATTTGGCCCGGGTGTTCCCGGATCGGCGCGATCCGACGCGGGTCGTGCACAGCCTTGTCGATATGTTCCGCGCGCGCATGTTCGCGATCTGCTGCGGCTACGAGGACGCCGACGACCTCGATCATCTGCGGTCCGATCCCGCATTCAAGCTGGCCTGCGGACGGCTGCCGGACACGGGTCGCGATCTGTGTTCCCAACCGACGCTGTCGCGGCTGGAGAATGCTCCGCGCCTGCGCGACGTGATCCGACTGACCTACACTTTGGTCGACGCATGGATGGATAGCTACCCGCGCGAGCCGGCATCCGTCACGCTCGACATCGATGATACCTGCGATGTCGTCCACGGCCATCAGCAGCTCTCGCTGTTCAACGCTCATTATGACGAACGCTGCTTCCTGCCGATCCACGTCTACGACACGGAGAAGAGCCGGCCCGTGGCGGTCGTGTTGCGGCCCGGCAAGACGCCGGGCGGCGTCGAGGTGCGTGCCCATCTGCGCCGCCTGATCCGGCATATCCGGACGCGGTGGCACAACACGCGAATTACGTTCCGTGGCGACGGGCACTATGCCCGGCCGGAGGCCATGGCGTGGTGCGAGACCAACGGCATCGACTACATCTTCGGTCTGTCCGGCACCAAGCCGCTCGCCAGAAAACTCGACGAGGCCGCCGACGACATCCGCACGCGACGCGCCATCGAGAACCTGCCGGTTCTGCGTGGCTATACCGAGACGCGCCACAAGGCCAAGTCCTGGGATCGCGAACGGCGTACCGTCGCCCGTATTGAGGCGACGATGCTCGGCCTCGACATCCGTTTCGTCGTCACCAGCCTCGATGTCGGCTCGGCCGAGTGGATCTACGACAGCCTGTATTGCGCGCGCGGCCAAGCCGAGAATCTGATCAAGCTGCATAAGACACAGCTCGCCTCCGATCGCACCAGCTGCCGTTCGGCGCTCGCCAATCAAGTCCGCCTCGTTCTCCACACCGCCGCTTATTGGCTGATGCTGACCGTGCGCGACGCGATTCCCAAAGCCCGGGAATTGGCCACAGCCGAGTTCGCGACGCTGCGTCTTCGTCTCTTGAAACTCGCTGCCCGTGTCGTCGAGACCACGAGCCGCATTCGCCTTGCGTTTGCCGCGGCATGTCCCGAAGCCGACCTGATCCGCGGCTTGCCAGGCGCGCTGCTGCCGCTCGGTCCTTGACCGGCGGGGCATCCGCCCCCCGTTCGCCCAACCTACACCTCAAGCGCGTTGCAAAGTACGGGTCGGTCAGGCGGTGAAAAGCCGAAGGCAATCCCGCGCGCCTCGTCAGAGCAGATGTGCGGCCACATCAAGCGGACTAAAAAACGCACTCTCACGAATAGGACGGGCTAACTGGCCAATATTCTAACTCCGGGCGGGGCCTCCTGCAATCAGTAGGACCTCGGGTGACGCCCGGTTCCCGACCGCAGGCCTCAGAAGAAGCGATCGAGAAAGGACGCAGCCTCGTCCGTGATGCCGACGATCTCGTTGGTGGCCTGGCGATAGAATTTAAAGTTGAGCTCGCGGCCGCCCCACTCTCGCTGGCAAACAGGTCCACGATATCGTCGGCGTCGACTTGCCCGCCGCTATGCTGGTTTTCTGCGCGGTGAAGCTGAACGCCTTCGCCCGTGGATCGGGGATCCCGGTCTTGATCGCAAACGCCATCGCAGGCCCTCCACCGGTTCACTGCGCCATCAGGCATCGGAGCCTTGACATGCTGGCGGCAGCGTTATTGAATTGAATTCAATTCAGCAGGCGGTGAGCAACCAATGAACGCGGCGAGTAGCGCGACGAGTCCTGGGACACGGGAACGGCTGCTCGCGGCGGCGCAAGAGGAGCTCATCGAGGGCCACGGGCACCTGGAGATGCAGGCCGTCGCCAGGCGGGCACAGGTGTCGGTGGGGCTCGCCTATCATCACTTCGGCTCCAAGGCGGGCCTGATCGCCGCCGTGGTCGAGGAGTTCTACGGCCGGCTCGACCAAGCGGCATTCGCCGGTGCCAGACTGTCAGCCGAGAGCTGGGCGGACCGGGAAATGCAGCGGATCGGGGCCTACGTCGCCTTTCACTACGATCATCCGTTTGCGCCGCTGGTCATCGGACCGCTGAGCCGCGCGTCCGAGGTCCTCGATGTCGAGACTGCCTTTACCAGCCGCCAGCTCGCAGCCGGCGCCCGGATGCTTGAAGCCGCCCGGCGCGACGGGATCGTATCCGGCGACATCGACCCTCACCTCACCATCGCGCTGATGATCGGCGGCATCCGCCAGGCGCTGATCGGCGCACTCACCGGCGAGCAGCGGCCCGATCCGGCACAGCTGACCGACGACATCTGGGCCTTCATGGCGGCCGCGCTGCGGCTCCCTGTCGAGGCTCAATCCGGGCCGTCAAAGACCATCCGGCAAAGCCGCCCTAACGTTCAACAATAACCGCAATTTCGATGGCCAGCTTGTTCAACCCGCACGATTTTCACGCACCGCAATCATCCTACACAAAGCCGGATCTGCTGCGATCGAGCGACGGCGGCTATTTCGGCCCCGGCAACGCGCAGCTGCCGGCGCCGCCGATGCTGATGATGGACCGCATCACCGAAATCAGCCTCGACGGCGGCGCCTTCGGCAAGGGCCATGTCGCCGGCGAGCTCGACATCGCACCCGGTCACTGGTTCTTCGCCTGCCACTTTGCCGGAGATCCTGTGATGCCGGGATGCCTCGGTCTCGATGCGATGTGGCAGATCATCGGCTTCTGGCTCGGATGGTCGGGCTCGCCGGGTAAAGGCCGGGCGCTTGGGGTCGGCGAGGTCAAGTTCAGGGGCCACATCACGCCGGACGTCCGGCTGGTCCGCTATGAGGTCGACATCCGCCAGGTCAGGCGCGGCCGGCTCGTGCTCGGCATCGCCGATGGCCGCGTGCTCGCCGACGGCAGCTGCGTCTATGTCGCGAAGGACATGCGGGTTGGCCTCGTCGCGCCCGCGACTTGACCTGCGGCGGCAGGCCCGTCGGCCTGTCGGAAGCCGTCCCGTTTTGGGGCAGCGCGTGCAGTTTTCGGCAAATTTCGCTGTCGCCGCATGGGCCTAGCGGGCCCCGGGTTTTGCCCGCGCCGCGGTTGTGCTAATCAAAATCTTTCAATTGATGTCCGGTTCTGGTCGCATGGTCGAACTTGCCCCCCGGAATTCACCAGTCGGCAGCCTGATTGGCGTGCAGCCGATCGCGATCGGCGCCGTGGCACTCGTGCTCGTGCTGTTCGGAATCGGCTCGATCGCGCTGTGGCGCAGCTTCACCGGCAGCGTGCCCGAGACCGACCGCATGGTCGCCGCCCGTCTGTTGCAGGCCCGGACCGCGCAGGTCTCCGAGGCCCTGGTGGAGAAGACCAAGGGGATGGAGGAGACCCAGCAGGAGGCGATCGACCAGTTGCAGCTGGTCCAGGACGAGTTGCAGACCATGCGCAAGCAGTTCGCGGCGCAGCAGGCCAACGCCAAGAAGCTGTCCGATCAGGTCGCCGCGCTGACCGAACAGGTCGAGGGCCTGCGCCAGTCACTGGCGAGCGCACAGGCCAACGAGCCGGCCGTCGAGCCCTCCCCGCGCAAGCGCTCGAAGGCCAGCCGGAAGCGCCACCGATCGCGCGGTTGATCCCTCGCGAGATATCCACGTCGCTCCCCAATAGGCCGGCCCCGTAAAACTCCGTAAAACCGACGAAGTGCCCGTTAGCGGGAATTAATCCTGAGTTTGTGAACTGGTTCACATATCAGACTTCGAATCCGAGTCATGTTCCAGTCACCGGATGGCGTGAGCCGATTTCAATATCCGGGGCTGGCAAGGTCGTTGACGGTATACTACGTCGACGGCCTTGTTCTTTTGAGGGCCTTGGAATGCGGCCCGCCCTTCCCGACTATCATCGGCGCGCTCGGGACAGGTACACCCGCGCAGCGATGCGCAAGCGGCCGCCGACGGCTGAAATCAGATGCAGGCGTGGCTAAAGAAATACGGCGCGAAACAGCGCCGCGGCCGGCTCGAGCTGATCGAAACCCCCGCGTGCAGCATTGCGGACTTAACCGATGCGTTCGCGGCGGGCCCGATCAACTCTCAGCCTCAGCCGGGCAAGCTTCGGCTCGAGTTGATGGAGCATGTAGATCAACGCAACGGCGAGACTCGACACAACGACCATGAACAGCAATGTCAGATCAGGAATGGTCAGCATCTCTGATATCCTCTGAGGCCCGGCTCAAATCGCAGCCGGGCCCTTTGTTTTCGTGACGCGTTCACGCATCAACTGCCGCAATGCGATGCAAGCCGCATACCAGTGCGCGACAGCCAACGTAGCCCCAACATCGCAACACCGAGGCCGCGCCAACCATTCCAAGACCATCACCATGGCGATCGAATGGACTGGCCATGCGTCAATGGATGGCTCAGTTGCAAACCTGCACAGGGCGGATCTGCCAGCCATACGACGTCAGCATGCGACGGCGAACGACGTAGCAGCCGCCGTCACTATAGCCGTTGCCATAACCATAGCCGTCGTCGTAGCCGTAACCGGCGTTGTACGGATAACCGCCACCGTAGTAGCCGTCATAGTAATCGTAAGCGCCGTAGCCGAGGCCGAAACCAACCGCTGCAGCAGCGAGCGGATAGCCCCAGCCGCGCCGGAAGCCGCCGCCGTGCCAACCGCGGCCGGCCCAACCGCGGCCAGCCCAACCGGCGCCGCCGATCGCAGCCGAGCGAAAGCCGCCGCCTCCGCCCATGGCGCGGAAGGCGCCGCCATGGAAGCCGCCGAAACCGCCGCCGCCGCGGAAGCCGCCACCACCACCGTGGAAGCCGCCGCCGCCAAAACCGCCGCGCGCCGACGCGGCGTCGACCGTGAACAGGCCGACCGAAGCCGCAGCCAGCAAGGCAATCATCGTTTTACGCAACATCACCCGTTACTCCTTCTTTCCAAGGCTTTTCTTTTCAAGCCTCCTCCGCCGCGTCCCGCGCATGCTAACTCAATGTAGGACCGCAGCTTCCGCCGCGCGCCTTTGTCGCACTCACTTCTACGCGACCATCGTTCGTCGAAGACGCGGCCGGCGAAAAGCTAACAGCCGCCGCAGATGCTGTTCATCCGGCGATCGACCATCCTGTTCTCGTCGGCGATTGCCTTGTCGATGCTTTCGGTCGACGCGGTGGTGACGCCTTCACCGCCGTTCAGCCGGCCGGAGGATTGCGCCGTGCCGGCTCTGTTGGTGCCGGGTGGCGGCGACGTGACCTGCAGCGAGGCCGGGCTGGCTGATGAGGGGCTGCCGCTCCCAGTGTTTTGGGCGACGGTAACCGCAGCGTCAGCAGAATGGCGATTGTCGCTGACGCGGCGGTGGCGGATAATTTGCGCATGGAATTCTCCCTTGCGGACATCAACGAGTCCGCAAAACCCCGGTTTCGGCATGCGTTGGAGCAATACAGTTTGGGAGCAATGCAATTTGCGCAAGCTGATCGAGTTTGACGACGACACATTCGACAAGCTGAAGCAGCTTGGCCGCGACCGGATGGCGACCCTGCAGGAGCTCGCCGACGAGGCCTTCGCCGACCTCTTCAAGAAGCACGGTATTCCGATCGACCTGAAGGATGCGCTGCGCAAGAGCGCAAGACTTCAGGGAGCGGCAAGCCTGCAGGAGGCAGCAAAGCCAGGCGGCGCAGCACCAAAGCGCGCGCGCAAGCAGGGCCGGAAGCGTTGAGGGCTAAAGCGCGATGAGATTGGGTTGGATCATCATCGCGCTTCCAGGGCGTGTACCGATAAATCCGCCCGCCGAACGACGGCCGCATTACCGTCAGAAGCGGACAAAGAGGCGCGCTTGGTCATGTCGGCTAAGGCCATAAGCGGTCATTCAAGCCAGTCGAGAGCGAATTAGCTTGCCTTGCTTTGAGTCCTTTTGCACTCTGAGGCAAGGAGGCCGATGCATGAAGATAATTACCGTCGCGTGCGCTCTCGGAGCGGCCCTGGTGCTGTGTAACCTCGGGACGTCTGGTGCTGAAGCCCGGGCGCGGAAGGCACAAGTCGTTCATGAACCAAGGAGGGTTGTTATCTCGGTGCCCGTGATAACGCCAACTCCGTGGGATTATTATATTGTTCCACGATATCGTTATCGCCCTGAAGACGACCGGGTCGATCCATACGCCCCGCCCTTGGTGTCGTCGTGGCGCCTCTATGAGGGGTGGCGGTGGCCATACTGGTGGTGAACAGCGATCACGCCAAACAGATCGCATTCCGGGGGAAGTGGTGATCGTTCCCCTGACGGACGGTGAAGCGTAACGCCGGGATGAAACCGCGCATCGTGATGCCGCGTTGTGGCTGCGGACCGCCATGGGTCACAAGGCGATATCCCTGACGTCGCGTGTCTGCTTCGCCCCTGAAAGCGGGCCCAGTTTATGAGTACGCGCCCTGATTCTTGCTTAAGCATGATCTCTTTGAAAAATCGCTTCGCACTTTTCCGGACCATGCTTTAGCCGATCTTCTTCAGCCCGGCTTTGTACTGCGGGCCCCTGATCGCGTAGGACTTCGCCGGCCGCGACAACGCCTCGATCTGGGCGGCGTCGAGCGTGCGCACCACGCGCGCGGGCGCACCGATGATCAGGGAGTATTCCGGAAATTCCTTGCCCTCGGTGATGACGGAGCCGGCGCCGACGACGCTGCCGCGCCGGATGCGCGCGCCGTTCATCACGATCGATCCCATCCCGATCAACACGCGGTCTTCCAGCGTGCAGCCGTGCACGATCGCGTTGTGGCCGATGGTGACGTGGTTGCCGATGGTCAGGGGAAAGCCGGGATCGACATGCAGGGTCGAATTGTCCTGGACGTTGGAGCCCTCGCCGATCTCGATCCATTCGTTGTCGCCGCGCAGCACGGCGCCGAACCAGACGCTCGCCGCGGACTTGAGGCGCACCTTGCCGATCACGACGGCATTGTCGGCGATGAAATAGCTGCCGTCAGCGGGAAGATCGGGCTCCTGCCCGTCGAGTTCGTAGATCGCCATGAAGGTCTCCTTCGAGCGTGTTCTGATACAGTCAGAACCGAAGCTCTGGTCAGGGCGACCTTGGCACAGCGGCGGATGTGGTTTCAAGCAACCGCAGCCATTGATCCGGCGCGGATCGCGACCGGATCAGGCGAGCACGCCGGCAGCGCGCAGCGTCATCATGAAGAAGGTGCCGGACATCAGGCTCCAGAAGCCGGAGATCACGGTTGCCATCATCACGAATTCGAAACGGCGGCGCTCGATGCGGGCGCCGCGCAGCGTGTTGCGCATGATGATGAACGGTGCGGCGAAGACGAGGAACGGGACCGCGGCAAAGGTCTTCGGCGCCACGCCCTCCTGCAGCAGGCCGAAGCCGGCCGGCCGCTCCGCCATTGCCTGATAGCCGCTGGCCAGTGCGCCGGCGAACGCGAAGCCAATGAAAAGCGAGAACAGGGAATTCAGGGTATCGGGCGACATCGGCACTTCCGCTACGCAACAGGCCACTCACCCTGCTTCGCAGAATTGGTGGCCGGCCGCCACATCATCCTTAAGGAAAGGTTAACCGGACTGCCCCGACGTGGCGTTTGCGCATGGCCCATCAATTTGGGATTCCATTGGAATCGTACGGAAATTCCTCGCCTCGTGGCATATTCGGCAGGTGATTCGGCCACTCCCGGCCTGCTCTCAGCTTCGCCCATGACGCTTCTTTCGACGGCCCAGCATCTCGCCCGCGACACCCGCCGCAACCCGCGCGCGCATCTCGTTCCGATCATCGCCTCGGCAGTGATCGCAGCCGGCGCGATCACGCTCGTCGCCTATCTGTTGTGGCCGACCTACACCACCGCTCCGCCGAGCGATCCGTCGCGGCTGCCGGTGAGCGTCGGCGGCACGCTGTTCAACGTGCCAACCATGGCCGTGCGCATGAAGATCCAGCGCCATTCCGGGCCGCAGGAGCGCGTCGATCTGAGCTTCCTCTATCCGTCGCTGGAGGCGCCTGCCGCGCCGAAGCACTACAGTGCCGACACTGTCGAGGACAAGGTGCAGCCGATCGACCGGATCTTCGTGTCGATCGCGGCGCACCACGATTCACTCGCACCCGAGATGCGGCTGCGCACGATCTATCCGCGCTATCTGGACGAGCGCGCCAATACCGATGATGGCTTGACGGCGCGCGCGTTCCGCGACGGCACGCCCTATGGCGGCGAGGACCTGTTCACCGCGAGCGAGCCGCAGCTGACCGCGCGCTGCACGCGCGATAGCTCGACGCCCGGCATGTGCCTGAGTGAGCAGCGCATCGAGGGCGCCGATCTGACCTTCCGCTTTCCGCGCGGCTGGCTGGGGCAATGGCGCGACATCGCCACCGCGATGAACCGCCTCTCCGCGCAGATGCACAGCGCGAAGGGCTAGCCTCCTCGTCATTGCGAGCAGAGAGAAGCCTGATATCGGGCGCGCATTCGCGCGCCCCGTCGTGACAGCGTGACAGGCAGCGAGGCCGTTCGGCCGTTACTCGCTCAGATCTTCTTCCAGGATCGCCATCTGGAACTGGAACGAGCGATCATCGTCCTCGTCGTCGACGAACAGCACGCCGATGAACTCCTCGCCGATATAGACCTCGGCCGAGTCGTCCTTCTTGGGCCGCGGCACCACGCGGATCTTGGGATTGCTGAACACGCGTTTGAGATACGCGTCGAGCTTCCTGACTTCCTGAACGTCCACGGCCGTCTCCAATCGGGTCGATGATTTTCGGGGGAGTTTTAGGACGAGACGGCAAAGATCGCCAGAGCCTTTTCAGGCTTTGGCGACGTGATGTTGCGCACACGATTCTTGGTTTGGCGCGCTTTCCCGACGCGAACCGGTGCCCACTTCGCTGAAAAACGCGCCGCGGTCAGAAAACGAGTGAAATCAAAGACCGATCGCGTTGAGCATCTGGTCCATGGTGCGTGACGGCTCCGCACATCCGGCTTCGCCGACGATTTTCGCCGGCACGCCCGCAACCGTGACGTTGTGCGGCACAGGCTTGACCACGACGGAGCCTGCCGCGATGCGCGCGCAATGACCGATCTCGATATTGCCGAGAATCTTGGCGCCGGCGCCGATCAGCACGCCGTGGCGGATCTTCGGATGGCGGTCCTCGTTCTCCTTGCCGGTGCCGCCGAGCGTGACGCCATGCAGGATCGACACATCATCCTCGATGACGGCAGTCTCGCCGCAGACGAAACCGGTGGCGTGATCGAGGAAGATGCCGCGGCCGATCCTGGCGGCCGGGTTGATATCGGTCTGGAACACCGCCGACGAGCGGCTCTGCAGGTAGAACGCAAAATCCTTGCGCCCCTTCTGATGCAGCCAGTGTGCGAGACGATGGGTCTGCAGCGCGTGAAAGCCCTTGAAGTAGAGCAAGGGATCGATGAAGCGCGAGGTCGCGGGGTCGCGATCATAGACGGCGACGAGGTCGGCGCGGAAGGCGTTGCCGATATCGGGCGCATCGCGCAACGCCTCGTCATAGGTCTGGCGGATCAGGTCGCCCGACAGCGCGGCGTGATCGAGCCGCTCGGCGATGCGATGGACCACCGAATCTTCCAGGCGCTCATGATGCAGCACGGTCGCATAGATGAAGGATGCGAGTTCCGGCTCGCGCCGCAGGATGTCTTCCGCCTCGCCGCGGATTCGATCCCAGATCGGATCGAGCGCCGCCAGCTTTCCCCCCTGCGGACTGACCTGATGAACTGCCATGGCTGCTCTCGCAATTCGGTTGTTCTGATGTGCGTTATAGCACGATGGACCCAGCGCGTCCCGGGATGGCTCGGTACGGTAAACCTCAGCCGAACACCCCCGGGCCGACGTCTAAGGGAGTTGGTCGGGATTTTGCCGAAATCAAGCCGTGCTTCTGCAACTATTGGCGGATTTCGTCGCGAGTGTGGTTTTGGGCATGGTCGGCCCCAATAAAAAGGGGGCAACATCATCAATACCCGGAGTTTACGCGCCCGCGTGACCGACGCGCGGTCGGTCTGGATCGCCACCATCGCCATCCCCCTGCTCCTGCTCGCCCCTGCCTTCTGGAACGGCTATCCGCTGCTCCAATGGGATACCGGCGGCTATCTGGCGCGCTGGTACGAGGGCTATCTGGTGCCGAGCCGGTCCACGGTGTTCGGCATCTACCTCCATGTCGGCGAGGCATCCAGCTTCTGGCTCAACCTCGGCATCCAGACCCTGGCGACGCTGTGGATCCTGCAGCTGACGCTGCGCGTGCTCGACCTCGCCCGGCCGGTCCGGCTGATCGCGATCAGCCTCGCGCTGGTCGCAACCACAGCCCTGCCATGGCTCGCGAGCATGCTGCTGACCGACATCTTTGCCGGCCTTGCGGTGCTCGCACTCTTCATCCTCATCCTGCATGGCGAACGGATTTCGGCGCTGGAGAAGGCGGTGCTGTTTGGCTTCATCGCATTTTCGGCCGCAACGCACAGCGCGACGCTCGCCGTGCTGCTCGGCCTGTGCTGCGCCGGCTGGATGCTGCGTCCGTGGCTCGGCCGGCGCATCCCGATCGCGGGCCTCGTGCAGGGCAGCCTGACCGCCGTCGCCGGTGCGGCGATGCTGCTGGCGGCGAATTTCGCGCTGTCCGGGCAGCTTGCCTGGACGCCCGGCGGCGTAGGCGTCGCCTTCGGCCGCATGCTGCAGGATGGCATCGTGACGCAATATCTGCGCGACCATTGCGCGAAGGAGAACCTGAAGCTCTGCCCCTATCGCGACGAGCTGCCGGCGACCGCCGACGACTTCCTGTGGGGCCACAGCATGTTCAACACGCTCGGCCGCTTCCAGGGACTGAATGACGAGATGGGCTATATCGTGGAGCGTTCGCTGGCCGAATATCCGGGATGGCAGGCCAAGGCGGCGCTGGAAGCCACCGTCGACCAGCTGATGCATGTCGCAACCGGCGAAGGCTCCTCGGGCTGGATCCCGCACACCTACGGCATCATCGCGCGCTACATTCCCAAACAGGTCGCGCCGATGCGCGCCGCGCGACAGCAGCGCTGGCGCCTCGACTTCACCGCCATCAACCGCATCCATGTGCCGGTCGCACTGGCCTCGATGCTTGTGGTCGTGATCCTGTTCGGCCGCGGGCTGTGGCAGCGGCGGCTCGACGACCTCACGCTGCTCGCCGGCACCGTCACGCTCGCGCTGCTCGGCAATGCCGCGATCTGCGGCGTGATCTCGGGTCCGCACGACCGCTACGGCGCGCGCATGGTGTGGCTTGCGACCTTCGTGGTGCTGATCGCGGCGGCGCGCGCCTTCGCCAAAGACGATGCGGAGAACGAAGCCGACGAGCTATTTACGCCGCGACAGGAAGTCGATGACGCCGGTCTTGTAGACCTTGTCGCCGACCGCCCGCATGTGATCGCGGTTCGGGATGTCGAGCACCTCCGAACCCGGAATGATCCTGCCGAGCGCCGCCGCTGAGCCGGCGATCTCGTCCTTGCTGCCGACTGCGATCAGAACCGGCACGCGGATGCCGGCCGCCTCCACGCGCGTCATCAGCCGGCGCGAGCCGCGCAGGCAGGCGGCGAGTGCGCGGCGGTCGGAGCGGGTCTGATCGGCAAAGGCGCGGAAGGTGCGGCCGACCGGATCGGTCACATCGTCGAGCGCCGGCGCCTCCAGCGCGAGGGCTACGGTCTCGCCGGGACCACCGCCCTCGATCAGCCCGATGCCGATGCCTCCCAGGATCGCCGAGCGCACCCGATCGGAATTTTCGAGCGCAAGGATCGCCGTCATCCGCGAGCCCAGCGAATAGCCCATGATGTCGGCGCGCGCGATCCCAAGATGATCCATCAGCGCGATCACATCGCTCGCCATGATCGCGATCTCGTACTGCGCGGCGTCATAGAGCTTGGCGGATTCGCCGTGGCCGCGATTGTCGAGCGCGATGACGCGCCGGCCGGCCTTGACGAGATCCGACACCCAGGTCGGATAGATCCAGTTGACGTTCTTGCTCGAGGCGAAGCCGTGCACGAGCACGATCGGCTCGCCCTCGCCTTCGTCGATATAGGCAATTTCAACGTCGCCGTGATGGAAACTCGGCATCATCCATTCCGTTGTTTTTTTGGGATTGAGTTTGGCGATCGAAAAGCCGACCGCGAGCTTAGCCTTGGGCAGCGGAACCCGCCAGCGCAACCTGAGCGGACATCTGCCACCGCAGGCGCCGCGCCTTGCCCCGTCTGAGCCACCACGCGGTAGCCCGTTCGGTGATCGCCTTGATCGAGGACAGGAAGCCGAACAGCGCAAGCAGCGCGCCGAACAGCCACATGGTGAGATTGAACGTGCCGACCGCAAGCAGCAGCGCGCCGCGGCCGAGCAGCTTGAGGATCGCGCGGGTCTGGCCGCCCTTCGCCTCCGCGAGGCGGGCCGCGCGCGCGATCTCCTGCGGGTTCTCAGCGACCTTCAGCGTGTCCCGTGCGGCACGAATCCCGGCGGCCTCGCCGACGCGTCCGACGTCCTTGGCGACGCGCACCAGCGCCCCGGCCTTCTCGGCGCGGAACGCCGCGCGGATCGCGGTTGCGGTCTCTGCCGGGCGAAGCACCGAGCCGGTGGCGACCGCCTCGCGCAGCGCCGGCTGGTCGACGACCTCGCGGGTCGAACGCCCGGCCCATTCGATCAGTCCCTCGCTCAGCCGTCCCGCCTTGCGCGTATCCTTGACCAGCGTCAGCCCGGCGCGCAGCGGCCCGGCGCCACCGACCGACACATAGGTCGCCGCCGTCACCGCGAGCCCGGCGGCCGCAAGCCCAAGCACCAGCTGGTCGGTGTCCTCGCCCATCACGAGATGCTTGCCCTCGCGCACGACGTCCCTGACATCGCCGAACACGAACAGGTCGCCAGCGACCGTGCCGGACAGGCTTGCGACATCGTCGGCGTTGCCGGTCACGAAGCCGGTGGCGAACCCCTTGGCGAAATGCGTGGTGGACGACTGCTCGGCGCGCGCGTCGTCGACCCGCCTTGTGAGATCATCGCCGAGCGCGATGTCCTGCTCGGCGGCGAGCGCGACAAAGCTCGTCGCAAGGTCGGCATCCCCCGCGGCCAGCGCCGCCTCGATATTGTCCGAAATCAACGCCGGGTTGTTGCGCAGCACGGAATTGATCCTGAGGTCGGCGAGCGCAGCGGGATCGTCCCGCGCGGCGAGGATCGTGCCGGCGTCACGGGCATGCGGCCAAATGACCGCGCCGATGGCAGCGCTCATTGCCAGACCGGCCACCGCAAAACTGAGGCGAACCCCGTTCATTCCGCTTGAAACCTCAAGTTTAACTCGCCTTGGAAATAGTGTGCCGTTTTTGCGACACAACGGCTCCGACCAAAGAAGGGCTTCTCTGGGACGACAAGATTGTGTCGAATTTGCATGAGCAAATGAGCCGTCTGGGCTCTAGGAATCAACTGTTCCCGCCAGTATGGTGCGCGGCATTTCGCGATGCCGCATGCTGTCGATTGCGTCTGCCCATCGTTGCCACCAAGGTGAGAATATGTCCGACCACGTCGTCCCGCACTTCCATAACGATGCCGGTGTCTCGGTGATCGAAATCGGATCGCAGGAGTTCATGTGCGTGGGCGCCAACCCGCCGTTCGACCACCCGCACGTGTTCCTCGACCTCGGCAACGACAGCGAGATCATCTGCCCGTACTGCTCGACGCTGTATCGCTTCGCGCCCGACCTCGCTGCCGGCGAGGCGCGGCCGCCCGAATGCGTGCTGAAAGACAAGGTCGCCTGACCGCTCCGTGGCGCTGACGCGAACCGTCATCGTTGCAGGCGCCGGGATCGGAGGACTGACGGCGTCGCTGACACTGGCCGCACAAGGCTTTCGCGTCGTCGTGCTGGAGAAGGCCGAGCGGCTCGAGGAAGCCGGCGCCGGCATCCAGCTCTCTCCCAATGCCAGCCGCATCCTCGTCGGGCTCGGGCTCAAGGAACCACTTGCGCGGCGCGCGGTCACGCCTGAATCCGTCAACATTCTGAGCGCGCGGGCCGGCGGCGAGATCGCGCGGATGCCGCTCGGCCAGGCGGCCGAGTTCCGCGCCGGCGCCCCCTATTGGGTGATCCACCGCGCCGACCTGCAAGCCGCACTGCAGGCCGCGGTCAACGACCATCCCGATATCGACCTGCGGCTCGGCTGCCAGTTCGAGGATGTCACAAAGCACGCCAAGGGGTTGACGGTGGTGCAGCGCCGCGGCAATGCACGGCAGGAGGAATTGGCCGTCGCGCTGATCGGCGCCGACGGCATCTGGTCCGCCGTGCGCGGGCATTTGTTTCCGGATGTACAGCCGAAATTCTCCGGCTTGATCGCTTGGCGCGGCACGCTGGACGCAACCGCCCTGCCGCGTGAATACACCGCACCGCGCGTCCAGCTCTGGATGGGGCCGGACGCCCATCTCGTGGCCTATCCGATCTCGGGTGGGCGCCAGATCAACGTGGTCGCGATCGTCTCAGGCACCTGGAACCGGCCGGGCTGGAGCGCACCCGGCGACATCAACGAGATCAAGGGCGCGTTCGCCACGGCGCGCTGGCCCGCAACCGCGCGGATGCTGATCGGCGCCGTCGACGGCTGGCGCAAATGGGCGCTATTCACCCTGCCCGACATCGGCCGCTGGAGCGAAGGCGCGGTGACGCTGCTCGGCGATGCCGCGCATGCGATGTTGCCGTTCGCCGCGCAGGGCGCCGGCATGGCAATCGAGGATGCCGCCGTGCTCGCCAAGGCGCTCAGCGACTGCACCGGGGAAAACACCTCAGGCATTCCCGCCGCGCTGAAGCGCTACGCCGAGATGCGGCGCAGGCGCGTGCTGAAGGTCCAGCGCATGGCGCGGCAGCAGGGCCGCATCTATCACTTGCGCGGGCCGCTCGCGATCACGCGCGATCTCGCGATCCGCGCCATCGGTCCGCAGCGCATGCTGGCGCGGCAGGACTGGATCTACGACTGGCGCGTCTGAGCCGTCAGCTGAGCGCGCGACCGGCGATCGGCTTCGCTCGAAAGCGCTGAGCTTAGTGGACGACGCCCCGCGGGGCGCGTGCCCCCTTCGCGGCCGGCGCCGGCGCGGCGGGCGCTGCGGCCGCAGCGGTCTCGTCCGGCGGGCTTTCATGACACTTGTTGCTGCGCCAGGCCTGATCGGCAAGTTTCTGCCGGGCGCGAATCGAGATCAGCTCGTTGCGATAGACCATCTCGGAGACCACGGTACCACCGACGCCGGTCTCCGCCTTGGCCATCAGCTTTTCCTGATCCGCAGCGCTGGTCGCGAGGCTCTTGCGCTCGGTCTCGAGCTGCTTGCAATCATAGAGGTCGTATTTGGCGGGATCGGCGAACGCTGGTGACATGGTATCGCCGATCTGCGCGCAGCCGGAAACGCCCGCGGCCGAGGCGAGCAGCACAATGACGGCCGCCGCGCGCGACGGCTTTGAGCGGCGTGGGAAACGAACAGACATTCGGCTTTCTTAGTCAGACAGTGTTGAGATTGCCTAAACCAGCCACCGGTGTCCGGATTGAGGCTCAATCGCGGCGGCGCGCTGCTTATCCCAATGCGGGGCGGCCGAAGCAAATGGAATTGCAGGCCACTGTTTAAGTCTTTGAAACCGCACCTGTTAGCACCGGATAATGACAATTCCACTTCGCGCTCAAACGCGCTAGAAATCGGCGCGCCTGGCGCAATGCGGACGTGGCGGAACTGGTAGACGCAAGGGACTTAAAATCCCTCGATGGCAACGTCGTGTGGGTTCGACTCCCACCGCCCGCACCAGCCTTCGCTCGCGAAATGAATAGCGTTGGCGCCACCGCCAGCCAGGCGAAAGCGATGCGGTTGCGGCGAGCTACGGCTCGGCAGGCCGAGCCTCACGCGAACCCCAGACCGATCCGCCGCTCCTTCTTCCAGATGACCCGGCAGGTGTGCCGCTGGCCGTCGACGGCGAGGACGAAGCGGTCGGGAAACCACAGCGGCGAATTGACTTCGATGCAGGCCCCCTGCGGAGAAAGGTTTCGGACCGTGCAGGGTATCGCTTCATTGCCGAACTCGATCGCCCCCGATTTGAGGACGCGGCGACGGGAGCCGCTGCGCCGCTCATCGGTCGGCTTTGGCTGCTGCCCGCCAGCTGGTGCGGGCCTGCTATCGTCGTCGGCCATGAACCCGTCGCGATCGGTACACACGCTGGCGGTCAGGTTACGACGCGATTCTGACGGGAACCTTAAGACATCGCCAGCCGCGTTGGCATGCCACGCGCCTGCCGACGGCTTGGGCGGCAGGCGCGGTATCACATTGCTAGCATCACCTGATCGTGTTTCCCGGGCTGTGGCGCGGTTCACAAGCCGGGATCGCGGCGTGTCGTAGTCTCGATGCATTGTCTTGGCGCGATGGAAATTCCGGCCGCATATTTCGCGGCCGTCGCATTTCGAAATCAATTTTGGTCGGAGATCGGTGATGGAGATTGCAAACTGCAATCGAATTGCTGGCGACAGGGCGCGCGATCAAGGCGCCTCCATTCTCGAGCATGGCGACGACGCGGCCCATTGCAGCAACGGGCTCAATGCCCAGACATTCCACGACGCGACGCCCGACGAGCGCGTGATCTACCGGCGATGGATTCGTCGCGCGATCATGCTGTACGGACTGCTAGCACTCGCCGCAGGAACAGCGGTCTGGATCAACGGCGCGGCTGTCGGGCCGACACAGCTCTCCAGCCTGTCGAGTGCGAGCGACGCGAAATCGGGTCACTGACACTAGAGCGTTTTCGAGCGAAGTGGGCACCGGTTCGCGTGAAGAAAACGCGTCAAACAAGGAGCTAGAGCTTCGGTTCTGATTCAATCAGATCCGGAGCTCTAGAAGCGACAGTTCGAAACGAAAAATGGCCGGGACAACGCCCGGCCATTCGTCGTTAGCAAGACCGCAAGCCTACTCGGACTTGTCGATATTCCAGAAGATCGGCGTCGCCGGTCCGTCGAGGACACCGGTCAACGACTTCCGCCAGGCACTCGGAACCGTGTACTGGCCGAGCGGAATGTAGATCACCTGATCGTAGGCCTCGGTCTGGATGTCAGCGGCGATCTTCTTCTTTTCCTCGGCCGAGCCAGCGCGCGCGAACTTGTCGCGCAGCTCCTCGATCTTCGGATCTTCGGCCCAGCCGAACCAGCCGCCGTTCTTGCCACGACCGGTGATCGACGCGTTGACGATCGGATCGGCGACGTCGGCTGCGACCCAGTTGGTGAAGAACATATTCCAGCCGCCTTCCTTCGGCGACTTCTGGCTGGCGCGGCGGGTCACGACGGTCTGCCAATCGGTGGCCTGGAAATCCACCTTGAAGCCGGCATCGCGCAACTGCTGCGCCACGACGATCGGCTGGGCCTTCAGCGTGGTGACATCGCCCGGCCCCATGATCACGACGGGCGTGCCGTCATAGCCGGACGCGGCAAGCGCCTTCTTGGCTTCCGCCATGCCGCTGCCCTTCACCAAGGTCTCGGCACCGACGTCGGTCTCCAGCGGCGTGCCGCAGACGAAGAAGGCGCCGCAGATCTTCTGGTACTTGGCATTGCCGACCAGCGCGTCGAGCACGTCCTTCTGGTTCATCGCCAGGAACGCGGCGCGGCGTACCTTCGGATTGTCGAACGGCGGATAGAGGAAGTTCATGCGACCAAGGGTCTGGAAGCCGAACTTGTTGAGCACGTCGATCTTGAGATCCGGATTGGCTTCGAGCACCGGCAGCATGTCAAACGGAAGCTGTTCCATGAAATCGATGTCGCCGGACTGCAGCGCGTTCACCGCGGTCTGCGCATCGGCCATCGTGATCCACTCGACGCGGTCGACCTTGACGACCTTGCCGCCTGCGGTCCAGCTCGCCGGCTCCTTGCGCGGCACGTAGTCCTTGTTCTTCTCATAGACCGCCTTCACGCCCGGCTGGAATTCCGCCTGCACGAACTTGAACGGTCCGGATCCGATCTGTTCCGGGATCGGCTTGTCCGGCGGCGTCTCGGCGAGACGCTTCGGCATCATGAACGGTACACGCGACGACGGCTTGCCGATCGATTCGAGCACGAGGCCGTAGGGCTCCTTCAGCTTCAGCGTGATGGTCTTGGCGTCGGTCGCCTCCAGGCTCGCGACGAAGTCCATCAGCTTCTGGCCCATGCCGTCGACCTTGCCCCAGCGCTGCAGCGAGGCGACGCAGTCTTCCGCGGTGACCGGCGCGCCGTCGTGCCACTTCAGGCCGTCGCGCAGCGTGAACGTATAGGTCAGCTTGTCGTCGGAGACCTTCCAGTCCGCCATCTGCGGCTGGATCTTGAAGTTGGAATCCGTCGCCAGCAGCGTGTCATAGATCATGTAGCCGTGATCGCGGGTGATGTAGGCGGTGGTCATGATCGGATCGATGACGCGCAGATCCGAGTGCATCACCGCGGTGATGGTCTTGCCCGCAGCCATCGCCTGCGGTGCAAATGACAATTCCTGCGGCGCGAACGACAGTGCAAGCGCCGTCAACGCAGCCGCGAGCGTGCGGTGCTTCCAACGCGAGATAGGGAACATGCAATCTCTCCTGACGTGAAACTGGTCAAAGCCGGCTTATTCGTTATGCATGAGGTTCGTTATTTAGGCGAACTAACATGCTGTATGGCTTGTGAAATCGAGACTTGCACCAAGCGCAATGCGCGTCAATCGGTTTCGGGCGAGATCGGACGTACACAAACGAATGAGGCCGCGCGCCAGATTTTGGCTTTACAAATTCGTCGGCTGAGATTTTCGTAACGCGCGCGCGATGCCGGCGCGATCAAAACAACAAGAGAGAAAAACGATGAACCCAGCCAATCTTCCCTTTGATTCCGAAGCGATGTTGCAGGGCCTGCGCGGCTGGGTGGAATGCGAGAGCCCGACCTGGGATTCGGCGGCAGTCGAACGCATGCTCGACCTTGCCGCGCGCGAGATGGCGATCATGGGTGCGACGATCGAGCGCATCGCGGGACGCCAGGGCTTTGCCGGCTGCGTCCGCGCCCGTTTTCCTCATCCGAAGCGAGGCCAGCCCGGCATCCTGATATCAGGTCATCTGGACACCGTGCACCCGGTCGGCACCATCGAGAAGCTGAAGTGGCGGCGCGAAGGCAACAAATGTTTCGGGCCCGGCATCTTCGACATGAAGGGCGGCAACTACCTGTCGGTCGAGGCGATCAGACAATTGGCGCGCGCCGCCTTCACGACGCCGCTGCCGATCACGGTGCTGTTCACACCCGATGAAGAGGTCGGCACGCCGTCGACGCGCGACATCATCGAGGCAGAAGCCGCGCGCAACAAATACGTGCTAGTGCCGGAGCCCGGCCGTCCGAATAACGGCGTCGTCACCGGCCGCTACGCGATCGCGCGCTTCAATCTGGAAGCAACAGGCAAGCCGAGCCATGCCGGCGCGACGTTGTCTTCGGGTCGCTCCGCGATCCGCGAGATGGCGCGGCAGATCATCGCCATCGACGGCATGACCACCGAGGACTGCACGTTCTCGGTCGGCGTCGTGCATGGCGGCCAATGGGTCAATTGCGTTGCGACGACCTGCACCGGTGAAGCGCTCAGCATGGCCAAGCGCCAGGCCGATCTCGATCGCGGCGTCGAGCGCATGCTGGCGCTGTCCGGCACCGCCAACGACGTGACCTTCAACGTGACGCGCGGCGTCACCCGCCCGGTGTGGGAGCCGGATGCCGGCACCATGGCGCTCTATGAAAAGGCAAAGGGCCTCGCGGCGGCGATGGGCCTCGATCTGCCGCATGGCAGCGCCGGCGGCGGCTCGGACGGCAACTTCACCGGTGCGATGGGCATCCCCACGCTCGACGGCCTCGGCGTTCGCGGCGCCGACGCGCATACGCTCAACGAACATATCGAGGTCGACAGCCTCGCCGAGCGCGGCCGCCTGATGGCGGCGCTGCTGGCGACGCTGGACTGACATCGATTTGCACTGCACAACACGTTGGCACTGCCGGATCGAAATTTAGCCTTGTCCAATTTTCAGGCTTCGCCTACGGTCCGGCCGTCCAACACGACGATGCGGGAGAGATCGAAGCGACAACATGCGTGTTGTTGGCTTCGGCGCCGACGGAGCAACCGCCCCGGAAACTCTCAGGCAGAAGGACTGTATCGTCAGGACGATCTGGAGAGAGACGGACATGGCCGCACATCAAGGGCCGTGACGTCCACCGAAGGGGATAGTTCGCTATTGGGCTCCGACCCGATGCGGATCAAGCTCTCAGGTACCGTGACAGATGGGGCGCCGACGCCGGTTTCACCGGTGGTTCGGCGACTCTAACCCACGGGAGCCTGAAGACCATCATGCCTCACATTGCGATCATTGGCGCCGGCATCACCGGCGTGACGACGGCCTATGCCCTGCTCGAACGCGGCTACCGGGTGACTGTCCTCGACAGGCATCGCTACGCCGCGATGGAAACCTCGTTCGCCAATGGCGGACAACTCTCCGCCAGCAACGCGGAAGTCTGGAACAGCGCCGCAACCATCCTCAAGGGTCTGCGCTGGATGCTCAGGAGCGATGCGCCGCTCTTGATGAACCCGAAGCCGAGCTGGCACAAGTATTCCTGGATCAGTGAGTTCGTCGGCAACATCGGCCGCTATCGCAGCAACACCATCGAGACCACGCGGCTCGCCATTGAGGCGCGCAAGCATCTGTTCTCGATCGCACAGCGCGAGAACATCGCCTTCGATCTCGAACGCCGCGGCATCCTGCACGTCTATCACGACAAGGCCGCCTTCGAAGCGGGCCTGCGGGTCAACACGCTGCTGCAGCAAGGCGGGCTCGACCGCCGGCCGGTGACCGCTGACGAAATCCGCAGCCTCGAGCCCGCGCTGCAGACGGCCTGCTATGGCGGCTTCTTCACGCCGTCGGACGCGACCGGCGATATCCACAAGTTCACCCGCGGGCTTGCCGACGCCTGCATCCGCCGCGGCGCAGCCTTCATCCACGAAGCCGATGTCGATGCGATCGCGCGCGGCGACGATGGCTTCCGTGTCAGTTGGAACGCTGCCGCTTCGCATGATGCCGACTTCGCGACGCGACATGAGTTGCAGGCCGACGGGATCGTGATTTGCGCCGGCGTCGCGAGCCGCCACTTCGCTGGCATGCTCAACGACCGCGTCAATGTCTATCCGGTGAAGGGTTATTCGATCACGGTGCAGCTCGATGCGCCGCAAAGCCGCGACGCTGCGCCGACCGTAAGCCTGCTCGATGAAGCTGCGAAAATCGTCACCAGCCGGCTCGGCGCCGACCGCTTCCGCGTCGCCGGCACCGCCGAGTTCAACGGCTTCAACCGCGACATTCGCGCCGACCGGATCCAGCCGCTGGTGGACTGGGTGCGACATCATTTCCCAGGGATCGACACGTCGGCGATCGTGCCGTGGGCGGGCCTGCGCCCGATGATGCCGAACATGATGCCGGTGGTTCGCGCCGGACGGATTCCGGGCGTGTTCTACAATACGGGCCACGGTCATCTCGGCTGGACGCTCTCGGCCGCGACGGCGCAGATGGTAGCAGGGGCGATCGATGATTGGAGCGACCTCGACACGCCTTCAATGGTGCCGTCGCAGGTCGATACGACCGAGACCACCCACGCAGCTTTCCCCTAATTATCCGGCCGGAGAGGAAGAATATGAGCGTATTTGCGTGTGGCCAAGTCGGAATTCGCCGAGAAACGCCGCGTGACTAGGACTAGCGTCACAACGGGGAAAAGCGCTTCATCTCGGGAGGGGACAATGCGCATTGGGGTGGCGGGCACGCATGACATTGCGCCGACTTCGTGCGCCGTCTTTCCAAGACAGTCAATGCTCAGGCTTCTGCGCCGGGCTCCACGAAAGGCGCGACATGACAACTGAGACGTTGACCAAGCCGGATCAGATTGCCGCAGAGCTGTGCGCGGCCGTCGATCGAAACTTCGACGATCAGATCGCGTTCCTGTCGCGCATGGTGCAGTTCCGCAGCTTGCGCGGACAGGAAGCGCCGCAACAAGTTTGGCTGGCCGAGCAGTTCGCAAAGCGCGGCTACGACGTCGATGTGTTCAGCCTTGCGGACGTCAACCTGATGAGCCATCCGAAGGCTGCGCCAATGGACGGCATCGATCTTGCCGGATCGCAGCAGGTTGTTGCGACGAAGAACAGCAAAGGCAGCGGGCGCAGCCTGATCTTGCAAGGTCATATCGACGTGGTGCCGGAGGGGCCCGCTGACCTTTGGGACCAGCCGCCGTTCGCAGGCGCCGTGCACGACGGCTGGATGTTCGGGCGTGGCGCGCAGGACATGAAGGCCGGTGTCTCGGCAATGATCTTCGCGCTCGATGCTATCCGCGACGCCGGATATGCCCCGGGCGGGCGCGTCCATCTGCAGACCGTGACCGAGGAAGAGAGCACCGGCAACGGCGCATTGTCCACTCTGATGCGCGGCTATCGCGCCGACGCCTGCCTCATTCCCGAACCGACCGGACACACGCTGACGCGCGCCCAGGTCGGCGCCATCTGGTTTCGCCTGCGCGTGCGCGGCACGCCGGTGCATGTCGCCTATTCCGAGGCCGGTACGAGCGCCATCCTGTCGGCGATGCATCTGGTGCGCGCGTTCCAGAATTACACCAAAACGCTCAATGCCCGAGCGCTCGACAACAGCTGGTTCCGCAGCGTCAAGAATCCGATCAAGTTCAACGTCGGGATCATCAAAGGCGGCGACTGGGCCAGTTCGACCGCGGCCTGGTGCGAGCTGGATTGCCGGCTCGGTCTCCTGCCGGGCGAGACACCGCGAGAGGCGATGCGTGGCATCGAAGAATGCCTGACTGAGGCGCACAAGGCCGACGACTTCCTGTCCGACAATCCGGCTGAGCTCGTGTGGAGTGGTTTTCAGGCAGACCCGGCGGTGTGCGAGCCCGGCAGCGAAGCGGAAGCAGCTCTGTCTGCCGCCCATCACTCCGTGTTCCAGGCTCCAATGCAGGAGCGCCTATCCACGGCCGTCAACGACACCCGCTACTATCGTGTCGACTACGGCATCCCTGCCCTTTGCTATGGTCCTTACGGCATCGGCCCGCATGCGTTCAACGAACGCGTCGAGCTCGACAGCCTTCGCAAGACAACGCAGAGCATCGCATTGTTCGTCGCCAACTGGTGCGGCGTGATGAGAGTGTGAATCGACCTGTCGTTTCAGGTCGGTGGCGCATGACGAAATGTGCAATTCGAAATAGCAGCTTCGGATAGAGCAGCTTCAGACCAAGGGAGGCTTTCAACGGGCTGAACCGCACCTTGATATAGCGTCGCCATTGGCACAGTATTTGCCTGCAAATTCATCACTTTCGCGCTAGCCTTGAGAGAAGATGCAGAAGCGCATGAGACACATCACGGGGACACCATGACTATGATGCGGCCCAGCCTTCGCTTCGCACCATCGGATGGGAGGAGATGGCAACGATGATCGGCTATCTCATCCGCCGCATCCTCGCCGCCGTTCCCGTGATGGGCGTGGTGGCCCTGTTCGTGTTCCTGTTGCTGCGGCTGACGCCGGGCGATCCCGCCGCAATTCTCGCCGGCGACAATGCGACGCCGGAACAACTCGAACGCATCAGGACCTCGCTTGGTCTCAACGAGCCGATCTACATCCAGTTCTACACCTGGGTCGCCAAGCTGCTGCACGGCGACCTCGGCGTCTCCCTGATCTCGAACAAGCCGATCCTCGAGATGATCGGCCCGCGCCTCGAGCCCTCGATCTCGGTCGCGCTCGCCACCATCATCCTCTCGATCCTGGTCGCGGTGCCGCTCGGCGTGATCGCGGCGTGGAAGCACGGCACATGGATCGATCGCTTCGTGATGGGGCTTTCGGTGCTCGGCTTCTCGGTGCCGGTGTTCGTGATCGGCTATGTGCTGATCCAGATCTTTGCGATCGATCTGCGCTGGGTGCCGGTGCAGGGCTTCAAGAGCATCTCGGCCGGCTTCGGTCCGTTCTTCCAGCGCATCATCCTGCCGACCTGTACGCTCTCCTTCATCTATGTCGCCTTGATCGCGCGCATGACGCGGGCTTCGATGCTCGATGTTCTGGGTGAGGATTACGTGCGCACGGCACGCGCCAAGGGCATCGGCGAGACCGGCGTGCTGCTGCGCCATGCGCTGCGCAACGCCGCGGTTCCGGTCATCACCGTGATCGGTTCCGGATTCGCACTCCTGATCTCCGGTGTCGTCGTCACCGAGAGTGTGTTCAACCTGCCCGGCATCGGCCGCCTCACCGTCGATGCGGTGCTGGCGCGCGATTATCCGGTGATCCAGGCGATGATCCTTCTGACGTCGGGTATCTATGTCGCGGTCAATCTGTTGATCGACCTCGCCTACACCCTGCTCGATCCTCGTATCCGGTACTGAGCAATGGCGATCGAAACCCTTCCCGAATCCTCTATCCCCGTCACCCGGCCGTTCCGCGTCAAGCTCGGCTTCCTCACCTCGACGCCGATCATCGCGGTTGCGACGATCTGTCTCGCCCTCATCATCCTGATGGCGATCTTTGCGCCGCTGCTCGCGCCGCACGATCCGCTGCTGCTGACGCCGTCGCAGCGGCTGAAGCCGTCGAGCGCGCAATACCTGCTCGGCACCGACGCCTATGGACGCGACCTGTTGTCGCGCGTCATCTACGGCGCACGGATCTCGCTGGTGATCGGGCTCGGCGCCGCCGTCTGCTCGATCGCTATCGGGCTGCTGATCGGCCTCGTCGCCGGCTTCTTCCGCTGGGTCGACGCGGTGTTGATGCGCGTGATGGACGGCTTGATGGCGATCCCCGCCATCCTGCTCGCAATCGCCGTGGTGTCGCTGTCGGGCGCCAGCATCTGGACCGTGATGGTCGCGATCACCATCCCCGAGATCCCGCGCGTGGCGCGGCTGGTGCGCTCGGTGGTGCTGACCGCACGCGAGGAGCCCTATGTCGAGGCTGCGATCTCGCTCGGCTCCAGCCTGCCCAAGATCATGTGGCGGCATTTGATGCCGAACACGATCGCGCCGCTGATCGTGCAAGGCACCTATGTCTGCGCATCCGCGATCCTGACCGAGGCGATCCTGTCGTTCCTCGGCGCCGGCATCTCGCCGGAAACGCCGACCTGGGGCAACATCATGGCCGAGGGCCGCGCCTACTTCCAGGTCAAGCCGTCGCTGATCTTCTGGCCGGGGCTGCTGCTTTCGATCGCCATTCTCAGCATCAATCTGATCGGCGACGCCGCCCGCGACGCGCTCGATCCCCGCATGAAACAGCGTGAGGGCAAGTGACCGCAACCAGCTCGACCAACGTCGTCCTCGACATCAACAATCTCGTCGTCGGCCTCGGCCGCAAGCAGGATGCGCACCGCATCATCGACGACCTCTCGCTGCAGGTGCACGAAGGCGAGACGCTCTGCCTGGTCGGCGAAAGCGGCTCGGGCAAGTCGGTGACCTCCTTGACCGTGATGGGCCTACTGCAGAAGGGCACGCTGGTGCCGTCCGGCGGCAGCGTCAAACTGGTTGGCGAGGAGCTGCTCACCGCCAGCGACCGGCGGCTGCGCCAGCTTCGCGCCACGCGGATGGCGATGATCTTCCAGGAGCCGATGACCGCGCTCAACCCGGTGGTGCCGGTCGGGCGCCAGATCGACGAGGTGCTGCGCGCCCATACCGATCTCGACGCCCGCGCGCGGCGCCAGAAGATCCTGGCAATGATGGAGCATGTGCGGCTGCCGGACGTGGAGCGTATCTTCTCGTCCTACCCGCACCGCCTGTCCGGCGGACAGCGCCAGCGCATCATGATCGCGATGGCGCTGGTGCTGGAGCCGAAGCTCCTGATCGCCGACGAGCCGACCACCGCGCTCGACGTCACCACCCAGAAGCAGATCCTCACCCTGATCCGCGACCTGCAGCGCGATCACGGCACCGCGGTGCTGTTCATCACTCACGACATGGGCGTGGTCGCCGAGATCGCCGATCGCGTCTCGGTGATGCGGCACGGCCGGCTGGTCGAGACCGGCCCGCTGCAGGACGTGCTGCGCAATCCGACGATGGAGTACACCCGCAATCTCTTGTCCTCGGTGCCGAGCCTGGTGCCGCGCGCGCCACGCCCGGAGACGACCGAGCCGGTGGTGCTGGAGGCCAACGAGCTCAGCAAGGTCTACCGGGAGCGGTCGCTGTACGGCAAAGCCCGTGAAGTCGCGGCCGCCAGCAACGTCACGCTCACTCTGCGCAAGGGCCGCACCCTTGGCATCGTCGGCGAAAGCGGCTCCGGCAAATCGACGGTGGCGCGCTGTATCGTCCGCCTGATCGATCCGACCTCGGGCGGCGTGCGCCTCGCCGGCCGCGAGATCTCCGACCTGTCGCGCCGGCTGTTGCAGCCGCATCGCCAGAAGATCCAGATCATCTTCCAGGACCCCTACCGCTCGCTCAATCCGCGCATCACCGTCGGCGAGAGCATCGCGGAGGGCCCGATCAATTACGGCATGCCGCGCAAGGACGCGCTGGCGCGGGCCCGCGAGCTGCTCGAGCTGGTCCATTTGCCGCCCGACGCGATCTCACGCTACCCGCACCAGTTCTCCGGCGGCCAGCGCCAGCGCATCGCGATCGCACGCGCACTGGCGCTCGATCCCGACGTTCTGGTGGCGGATGAAGCCGTGTCCGCGCTCGACGTCTCGGTGCAGGCGCAGGTTTTGAACCTGCTTGACGAAATCCAGCAGCGTCTGGGCATCGCACTGTTGTTCATCACGCATGATCTGCGCGTCGCCGCACAAATCTGCGACGACGTCGCCGTTATGCAGCGCGGCCGCGTCGTGGAACAGGGACCAGCGGCCGAGGTGCTGACCAATCCGCAGCAGGCCTATACCCGCGCGCTACTTGATGCCGCACCCGGCCGCGGCTGGGATTTTGCGAACTTCCGCCCGGTTTCGGAAGGCATTGTGGCGACGGCCTAAGTCTTTAGCCGCAGCCTTACGACCTAGCCTTGATGACCTGGCCTTATGACCTGGCCTTATGACCTGGCCTTGGGCCTTTACGCCCATAGGGCATGCAAATCCGGTAGTGCTCCCCGGCTTGCGCTGGGCGCGACGACACGCTTAACGTCGCGCGCTAGAGCGTGAGCCGGAAGGTGGATACCAGCTTCTCCGAAAGATCGCGCTCCAACCAACGAGACGAGATCGTGGCGCGGGCCGTTCCAATCGCATCATGGTCGAAGAAGCGTATCGAGACCAACTTGATGACCCGCATTGCCGTTGGCGGCTTCCTGCACGAGACCAACACCTTCGCGCCGACGAAGGCAACCTATGACGACTTCGTGCATGGCGGTGGCTGGCCGTCGATGACGCATGGGGCCGATGTGCTCAAGATCATGCGCAAGATCAATGTCGGCCTCGCCGGTTTTGTCGAGGCGGCGGAAGCCAATGGCTGGGAGCTGGTGCCGACGATTTTCGCGGCGGCGAGCCCATCGGCGCATGTGAACAAAGATGCGTATGAGCGGATCGTGGCCGAAATGGTCGACGGCATCGCAGCCGCCGGGCCGATCGATGCCCTCTATCTCGACCTGCACGGCGCCATGGTCGCCGAGCACAATGACGACGGTGAAGGCGAGGTCCTCGCCCGCGTACGCAAGGTGATCGGCAACGACCTCCCCTTGGTCGTGAGCCTCGATCTGCATGCGAACGTCTCGCCCAGGATGATCGAGCACGCCGATGCGCTGATCGCCTACCGCACCTATCCGCATGTCGACATGGCCGACACCGGCCGCGCCTGCGCCAGGCATCTGGCGCTGCTGCTGAAAACAAAGCAACGCTTCGCAAAGGCGTTCCGGCAATTGCCGTTCCTGATCCCGATCAGCTGGCAATGCACCAACGACCAGCCGACCAAGGGCATCTATCAACAGCTCGCCGCGCTCGAGAGCGACGCGGTGCCGACGCTGTCATTTGCGCCGGGCTTCCCGGCGGCCGATTTCCGGGATTGCGGGCCGAGCGTGTTCGCCTATGGCCGGACCCAGGCCGATGCGGATGCCGCCGCCGACAAGATTGTCGCCCTCGTCGAAAGCCATGAGGACGATTTCGACGGCCGTATCTACTCGCCCGACGAAGGCGTCCAGCTGGCGATGGAACTGGCAAAGTCGGCAAGCAAGCCGATCATCATCGCCGACACCCAGGACAATCCCGGCGCCGGCGGCGATTCCGACACCACAGGCATGCTGCGCGCGCTGGTGCGCAACAGAGCGAGCGCCGCGACCGGCGTGATCTACGACCCGCAATCGGCCAAGGCCGCACACACCGCCGGGATCGGCGCGACCGTCACGCTCGAACTCGGCGGCAAGTCCGGCATTCCCGGTGACGCGCCATACCGGGAGAGTTTCGTGGTCGAAAAACTGTCGGACGGCAAGTTCGTTGCACCGGGCCCCTATTTCGGCGGCCGCGACATGGATATGGGACCTTCCGCCTGCCTGCGCATCGGCGACGTCCGCGTCGTGGTCGGCTCCTACAAGGCCCAGCTTGCCGACCAGTCGATGTACCGCTATGTCGGCATCGAGCCGACGGCGCAGAAGATCCTGGTCAACAAGAGCTCGGTGCATTTCCGCGCCGATTTCGAGCCGATCGCCGAAAAGCTTCTGATCTGCGCCGCGCCGGGCGCGATGCCGGCCGATACCGCTACGCTGCCGTGGAAACATTTGCGTCCCGGCATCCGTATCAAGCCCAACGGCCCGACTTTCGCACCCACTTCCCCATCACGTACAAACGGATAGAAACCATGCCGACCATTGAGCGCATCGACAGTTTTGCCGACGAACTCACTGCCATCAGACGGGATCTGCATGCGCATCCCGAGATCGGCTTCGAGGAGGTCCGCACCTCCGGCATCGTCGCCGACAAGCTGACGAGTTGGGGCATCGAAGTGCATCGCGGCCTCGGCGGCACCGGCGTGGTCGGCGTGCTCAAGGGCAAGGGCAGCGGCACCAAAAAGATCGGCCTGCGCGCCGACATGGACGCGCTGCCGATGGAGGAGAACACCAATCTGAAGTGGCGTTCGACCATTCCCGGCCGCTTCCACGGCTGCGGCCATGACGGCCACACCACGATGCTGCTCGGCTCGGCGCGCTATCTCGCCGAGACCCGCAATTTCGACGGCACCGTGCATTTCATCTTCCAGCCGGCCGAGGAAGGCCTCGGCGGCGCCCGCGCCATGATCAAGGACGGCCTGTTCAAGCAATTCCCCTGCGACGAGGTCTATGGCCTGCACAACGCGCCCGACCTGAACCATGGCGAGATCGCCATCCTGCCGGGCCCGGCGATGGCCGGTGCCGACTTCTTCGACATCAAGATCCACGGCTACGGCGCCCATGGCGCGATGCCGGAACGCTCCAAGGATGCGGTGGTGATCGCGATGACGCTTGGACAGGCGATCCAGTCGATCGTCAGTCGCAATGTCGATCCGCTGCAGCCGGCGGTGGTCTCGATCACCCAGATTCACTCCGGCTCCGCCTACAACGTCATTCCGGGCGAAGCCTGGTTGTGCGGCACCGTGCGCGCCTTCGACGACGACACCCGTGCCCTGATCCGCAAGCGCATGCGCGCGATCTGCGCCGGCATGGCCGCGGCCTATGACGTCGAGATCGAGGCCGATATCCGCGACACCTTCAGCGTGCTGGTGAACCAGGAAGAGCAGTCCCGCGTGGTCGAGGAAGTCGCGCGCACCGTCGTCGATCCGGCCAAGGTGCTCACCCGCTCGACGCCCAAGATGGGCAGCGAAGATTTCGCCGACATGATGCAGGCCATTCCCGGCGCGTATTTCTGGGTTGGCCATGACGGTTCGGTGCCCGTGCACAATCCCGGTTACGTTCTCGACGACAAGATCCTGCCGATCGGCGCCAGCATGTTTGCCCGCATCATCGAGAAACGCATGCCGGCAGGTGCCCATGCATAAGCCGAAAGCGGACACCATCACATCGCTGCACGATCTCACGGCCGTCGACCTGCTCGCAGGCTACCGTGCCAAGCAGTTCTCGCCCTCCGAAGTGCTTGAGGAAATCATCTCCCAGGTCGCGACCTGGGAGCCGCACATCAAGGCGCTTTATCTGTACGACCCTGACGGAGCGCGGAAGGTCGCCAAGACCGCAACCGAGCGCTGGCAGCAAGGCGAGCCGGTCGGCACGCTCGATGGCGTGCCCGTCACCATCAAGGACAACGTTGCGACCAAGGGCCAGCCGGTGCCGCTGGGTGCCGCGAGCGTCAAGCTCGCGCCGGCGGAGAAGGATGCGCCGCCCGCGGCGCGGCTGCGCGAAGCCGGCTGCGTGATCTTCTCCAAGACCACGATGCCGGATTACGGCATGCTGTCGTCGGGACTGTCGTCGTTCCATCCCCTCACCCGCAATCCCTGGGATGTCAGCAAGAACCCCGGCGGCTCGAGCGCCGGCGCCGGCGCGGCCGGCGCCGCCGGCTATGGTCCCTTGCATCTCGGCACCGATATCGGCGGCTCGGTGCGGCTGCCGGCCTCCTGGTGCGGCCTCGTCGCCCTGAAGCCGAGCCTCGGCCGCGTGCCGATCGACCCACCCTATGTCGGCCGCGTCGCCGGTCCGATGACCCGCACCGTCGACGACGCCGCGCTGATGATGAGCGTGCTGTCGCGCCCCGACCGCCGCGACGGCATGAGCCTGCCGGCGCTTGAGGTGAACTGGAAGGCGATCGAGAAGTCGCCGCGCAAGCTGCGCATCGGGCTGATGCTCGACGCCGGGGCCGGCCAGAAGGTCGAGAAGGAGGTCCGCGAAATCGTCGTCAAGGCAGCGAAGGCGTTCGAATCCGCCGGCGCCGTCATCACCGAGATCGACGGCATCCTGACTCCGGAGATGCTCGAGGGGCTCGACAATTTCTGGCGGGCGCGGACCTGGGACGAGCTGTCGAAATTGCCGCAGGCCGACCGCGGCAAGACCCTGCCCTATATCCTCAACTGGGCCGAGGCCGGCGCAAAGCTCTCCGGTGTCGATGTGATGCGCGGCTTCAACATGACCATGGCGATCCGCGCGGCCGCCGCAAAACTGTTCTGCGAGTTCGACTATGTGATCTCACCGGTGTCGCCGGTGGTGAACTTCCCGGCGGAGTTCGCAGCCCCACTCAACGACCCCGCAAAGCCGTTCGAGCACATCTGCTTTACCGTGCCGTGGAATATGTCGGAGAACCCGGCGCTGTCGATCAACGGCGGCTACGACAAGAAGGGCTTTCCGATCGGCGTCCAGATCATCGGCCGCCGCTTCGACGACATCGGCGTGCTCGGCATGGGCAAGGCTTTCGAAGCCCTGCGCGGCCCGCAGGAGCCGTGGCCGACGCCGCCGAAGAAGTAGCGCCTCAACGCAAGTCGCGATGCGCGAAACCACGTCGCGCATGCGACTTCTTCACAAGGGATGATTGCCGGGTTAACTGGATGGAGACGCGCGTTGCGCCGCCCATTCAAGAAAACCGAGAGGAAATCATCCCCATGGCGTATGAGACGATCACGTACGAGGTCGCCGAGCAGATCCTGACCATCACGCTGAACCGGCCCGACAAACTCAACGCCTTCAAGCCACGATGCAGCAGGAGCTGATCGACGCGTTCGACAAGGCCGACAAGGACGACGACGTCAGGGCCATCATCGTCACCGGCGAAGGCCGCGGCTTCTGCGCCGGCGCCGACCTGTCCTCCGGCGCCAACACCTTCGACCGCGATGCGCGGCGCGGTCCGGTCAAGCGGCATGCGGACGGCAGCGTCGACTACAGCGATCCGCAGGTGCGCGACGGCGGCGGCCAGGTGACGCTGCGCATCTTCAAGTGCCTGAAGCCGGTGATCGCCGCGGTGAACGGTCCGGCGGTCGGCATCGGCGTCACCATGCAGCTGGCGATGGATATCCGCATCGCGTCGGAGGCCGCGCGCTTCGGCTTCGTGTTCTCCCAGCGCGGCATCGTGCCGGAGGCGGCCTCGAGCTGGTTCCTGCCGCGCATCGTCGGCATCTCGCAGGCGCTGGAGTGGTGCTATTCCGGCCGCGTCTTCCCGGCACAGGAAGCGCTCGCCGGCCGGCTCGTCAGCAAGGTGGTGACGCCGGACGATCTGTTGCCGACCGCGCGCGCGCTCGCCAAGGAGTTCGCAGCCAAGACCGCGCCGGTGTCGGTGGCGCTGATCCGCCAGATGATGTGGCGCATGATGGGCGCCGACGATCCGATGGAGGCGCACAAGGTCGACAGCCGCGGCATCTATGCCCGCGGCCGCTCCGACGACGTCAAGGAAGGCGTGGTGTCGTTCCTGGAAAAGCGCCCGGCGCAGTTCAAGAACAAGGTGTCGTCTGATATGCCCGACTATTTCCCGTGGTGGCAAGAGCGCGACTATAAGTGAGCGAGCGGCGTCCCGCGGCGTCTCCATCTGACGGCGTCGTCCTGCTGCACGGTATCAGCAGGACGGCGCGCTCGTTTCGCAGGATGGAGCTGGCGCTTGACGATGCCGGCTTTGCTACCCTCAATCTCGACTATGACAGCCGGCGCAAGCCGCTCGATGCGCTGGCGGAAGACATCCATCCGGCGCTCGACCGGTTCGCGCACAGCCTCGACGGCGCCGTGCATTTCGTCTGCCATTCGATGGGCGGGCTGCTGGCTCGCGTCTATCTGGCACAACATCGTCCGGCCCGGCTCGGCCGCGTCGTGATGCTGGGTACGCCGAATGGCGGCAGCGAGATCGCCGACCGCCTGAAAAACCTCGCCGCCTATCGCGCCTTCTTCGGTCCGGCCGGCCAGCAGCTCGTCACCCGCCGCGATGCCGCGACCAGCGCGTTGCTGCCGGCGATCGATTACCCGACCGGCGTCATCGCCGGCAATCGCTCGATCTATCCGATCACGTCCATCGGCCTGCCGCGGCCGCATGACGGACGGGTGTCGGTCGCCAACACCCGGCTCGACGGCATGGCCGATCACATCGTGATCCGCACCTCGCATCCCTGGCTGGTGCGCAACAGGGATGCGATCGCGCAGACCATCGCATTCTTGCACGACGGACAGTTCGCAAAGACGCGGTGATCAGGCAGCCTTGATGCTGTCGATGAAGCCCTCGACGTGGATGCGCATCCGCGCAGACTGGCGCGACAGTTCTTCCGAAGCGCCGAGCACCTGGCTGGCGGCTGCCCCGGACTCCTCCGCCGCACCGGTGACCGCGCCGATATTGCCCGAGATATCGCCGGTCCCCTTGGCCGCGTGCTGGACGTTGCGCGCGATCTCCTGGGTCGCCGCGCCCTGCTGCTCGACGGCGCTGGCGATCGACGAGGCGATCTCGTTGATCTCGTCGATCGTGACGGTCATGCCCCGGATCGCGGTCACGACGTCGCCGGACGTCGCCTGGATTGCGCCGATCTGGGCCCGGATCTCGTCGGTCGCCTTGGCGGTCTGTTCCGCAAGCGTCTTCACCTCGGCAGCAACCACGGCAAAGCCGCGGCCGGCATCGCCGGCCCGCGCCGCCTCGATCGTGGCATTGAGCGCCAGCAAATTGGTCTGGCTCGCGATTTCGCTGATCAGCTTGACGACGTCGCCGATCTTCTCGGCGGCGGCGGAGAGCCCCTGTACCGTCTCATTGGTGCGCCGCCCGTCGGCCGCCGCACGCTGCGCGATTTGCGCCGACTGTGTCACCTGACGCCCGATCTCGCCGACCGAGCTCGACAATTCCTCGGTCGCGGCCGCAACTGTCTGCATGTTGCTGGACGCCGCCTGCGTCGCTTCCGCCACGCTTGCCGCCTGGTCGCTGGTCTTGCCCGCGCTCCTGTTCATCAGTGCAGACGTTGCCTCGAGCTGTGATGACGCCGATATCACGGCCTCGATGACCACGCCGATGTCGTCATGAAATTGATTGGTGAGCTCGCCGACGCGTGCGGCGCGGGCCGCACGCTGGTTGACGGCTTCGCTATCCTTCGCGGCGAGCTCGGCCGAGCGGATCATGCTCTCCTTGAAGAACTGAACTGCCCGCGCCATCACGCCGATCTCGTCGCCGCGATCGGTGGCGTCGACCTTGAGATCGAGATTCCCCTCGGCGAGCCTCGTCATATTGGACGCCAGCGTATTGATCGGCCCGGTGATGCTGCGCGCCATCGCCAGCACCGCGAGCGATCCCACCAGCAGCGCCAGCAGCATCAGGCCGGCGACGATGCCGAGGCTCATGGTCGCCTCTTCCTTCTTGTCGGCCAATCAGGCGCGACAATTCGGCGGCAAGACCATCCTCGACCGTCTTGAGCATATCGATCCGGACAGTGGCGGCATCGAACCATGATTTGCTGTCGAGCGACTTGAAGTCACCCGCGAGCCCGCCCTGCTCTACCGTCTTGCGCATGGCGCTGAAGGAATCGATAGCGCCGCCCGACATCGATCGGGCGAACAACTCACGCGCTTTCCGCGACGCAGCAGCACGGAATGCACTGAAGAAGCTCTCCTGCGCCGCGGCCAGGCCGACCGCGCGCACATAGAGCTGAGGATCGAAGCGACCTGCCGCGATGCCACCAGCGACGGCGGCACGTTCCTGCCCGGCGCGCTCCTTGCCCTCGATCAAACTGGCGTAGGCGGCGATGGACTTCGAGATGTCGTCATCGCTGCTGAGTTTGGCAATGCCGGTGATCACGGTGATGAGCCGGCCGATCGTATCGGTGAGATAACCGACGGCAGCCGGCGGCGCGATGGTCAATCCGTCGATATCGGTGCGGCGCTGCTCGAGCTGGCCAAGCCCGTCCTGGGCAGATTGCGCGGCCGTGGCGAGATCTACGGTGCCCGATTGCTTGAGACCGGCGAGCACTGACGTGGCGACCGACCGTTCCGCGTCGGTGCGCTTGCGTTGCTCGCCGAGTTCGGTGCGCATCTGGGCGCCCTTGCTGCCGAGATAAGCCGACGACAGGCCCCGCTCGCGCTGCAGCTCGTGCACCAGCCGGCTGAGCTTGCCGACGCCCTCGGCAATCGGCTTGATGCGGGTCATGTCTGTTCGAACCGACCACCTCGCCGAGATGTCGTAGACCGCGAGCGCCACGAACGCGATCAAGGGCAGCACGGCGGAGAAAGCAATGCGATAAAGTATCTTGGTGTTCTTGAACATGCCTCAACCCCGGGTTGGATCATGCCTACATTCGATTGGTAAAAAAGCCCTGCGGCAGCGCCGCTGAAGTTTTGGGCAGGTGCTGCGCAGAACACGTGCAAAGCAGGTAGTTCTACCCAGTGATCAGCGCCACACGCCCGATGGCCTTGCGCTCGATCAGGAGCCGCATCGCCTTCGCATAATCCTCCAGCGGCAACCGGTGCGAGATGTTTGGCCGCACCCGGCCCGCCTCGGCCCATTCGCTCAGCGCTTTGAACCTGACCTCGCCGAGCGCGGGGTTCTTCCGCACCGCCTCGCCGGCGCGAACGCCGAGCACACTCGCGCCCTTGATCATCAACAGATTGGTGCGGGCGAGACCGATGCCGCCGGTAAAGCCGACGACGAGAATCCGCGCGCCCCAGTTGATGCAGCGCATCGAGTTCTCGAATACCTCGCCGCCAACCGGATCGAACACGACGTCGGCGCCACGGCCGTCGGTGAGGCGCTTGACCGCGTCACGGAACGGCTCGCGCGCGTAGAGCACGAGATGATCTGCGCCGCGCGCTTTGGCGATTGCCAATTTCTCCTCGCTGGAGGCCGCCGCGATCACGGTGGCGCCGAGCAGCTTGCCGATCTCGACCGCGGCAAGCCCGACGCCGCCGCCGGCGCCGTGCACCAGCAGCACCTCGCCGGGCTGGATCCGCCCGCGATCGATCAGCGCGTGATACGCCGTGCCGTGCGCGGCAAGGAAGGTCGCGCCTTCCGCATAGTCGAAGGTCGACGGCACCGGCACGAGCTGCGACGGCACGGCGACCGTCTCGTCGCAATAGGCGCCGAAGCGCATCTTGACGATCACCTTGTCGCCGACGGCGACACCAGCGGCATCGTTGACCTCAACGACGTCTCCGGCGGCTTCCGAGCCCGGCGTGAACGGCAGCGGCGGCTTGAGCTGGTACTCGCCGGCGGCCATCAGGATGTCGGGGAAATTGATCCCGGCGGCGCGGATCGCAACACGCACCTCGCCCGGCTTCAGCGGCACCGAGGCGAAGTTTTCCAGCTGCAGGCGCTCGGGCGGGCCGAGCTCGCGGCAAACAACGGCTTTCGGCATCAGGCAGCTCGCGCCTTGAGACGTGCCAGCGCCTCGCGGATCAACGGCAGGCGGTCGTTGCCGAAATACATGTCGGTCTTGTCGAGATAGATCGTGGGCGAGCCGAAGCCGCCGCGCGCCATCACCTCCTCGGTGTTGGCCTTGAGCTGGTCCTTGATCGCCTGATCGCCGATGCCGGCAAGGAATTTTGCGGGATCGATCCTGACCTTGGTGCAGATCTCGGTCAGCACCGCGTCTTGCGAGATGTCCTTGTCATCGCCCCAATAGGCCTCGAACACGGCGCGGGCGAACGGCACCATCTTCTCGTTGCCGAGAAGGATGCAGCCGCGCATCGCCTTCACGCTGTTCACCGGGAACACGGTCGGCGGCATCTTGATCGCAAGGCCGGCCGAGCGCGCCCAGTCGGCGAGATCCTTCTTCATGTAGCGCGCCTTCAGCGGCACCGGCGTCTCGCGCTGCGCGTAGACCGATGGATTGACGGTGTTGAAGATGCCGCCGACCAGGATCGGCCGCCACGTAATTTCGGCGCCGAACTCCTTCGCGAGCGACTGGATGTTGTGCCAGGCCAGATAGGTCCACGGGCTGGAACAGTCGAAGAAGAATTCGATCATTGGCGTTTCCCTTTTTGTGATGTTTGAATTGCTCTCTCCTCCGTCATTGCGAGGAGCGAAGCGACGAAGCAATCCATGTCTCCGCGCGTGGCGCGATGGATTGCTTCGCTTCGCTCGCAATGACGGCGTAGGAACATCTACTGTTTCCCCAACACTTCCCTGGCCTTTTGCCCGAACATATTCTTGCGTGATTCCTCGTCAAACGGCTCCTTGACGAATTTTCCGATCGCCAGCCCGGCCTGCACCTGCGGGCGGGCGCGCACGGCCGCGTACCAGCGCTTGATGTTCGGGTAATCGTCGAGAGTAAAGCCCTGCGCCTTGTGGGTCATGGTCCAGGGGAAGCAGGCGATGTCGGCAATCGAATAGTCGTCGCCGGCGATATAGGCGCCGGTCTTGCCGAGCTGGCGGTCGAGCACGCCGTAGAGCCGCGCCGTCTCGTCGCGGTAGCGCTCGATCGCATAGGGAATCTTCTCGGCCGCATAGAGCGCGAAATGGCCGTGCTGGCCGAGCATCGGCCCAAGGCCGCCCACCTGCCACATCACCCATTGGATGACGTTCGACCGCGCACGCAGCTCCCGGGACAGGAAACGGCCGGTCTTGTCGGCGAGATAGATCAGGATCGCACCGGTCTCGAACACCGGGAACGGCCCGCCGCCGTCGGCAGGCGCATGGTCGACGATCGCAGGGATGCGGTTGTTCGGGCTGATCGGCAGGAATTCGGGTCGAAACTGCTCGCCGGCGCGGATGTTGACCGGGATCACCTGATAGGGCAGCCCCAGTTCCTCCAGCATGATCGAGATCTTCCAGCCGTTCGGCGTCGGCGCGTAGTGCAGGTCGATCATCGGCGTCCTATTCCCCATCACAAAGACTTTTGTTGTTCTGTACCTCCACCTTAGGACATGGCACACAGGCGCTCAATCAGAACCCATCGGGAGGCACCCATGCTGTTTCCAACCACGATCGCAGGCTCCCTGCCGAAGCCGGAATGGCTCGCCGAACCGAACATGTTGTGGGCGCCCTGGAAGTCGGACGGCGCCGAGCTCGCCCGCGCCAAGCGCGATGCCACGGTGCTTGCGGTCAAGCTGCAGGAGGATGCCGGCGTCGACATCGTCACCGAGGGCGAGCAGGCGCGCCAGCACTTCGTGCACGGTTTTCTGGAGCGGATCGAGGGCATCGATTTTGCCCACAAGGTCGAGATGGGCATCCGCAAGGACCGCTACAAGGCGATGGTGCCGCAGGTGGTCGCACCGCTGCAACTCAAGGGCCGTGTCCACGAAAGCGAGGCGCGCGCGGCACGCGCCCACACCAAAAACAGGCTGAAGTTCACCCTGCCCGGCCCGATGACGATCATCGATACCATCGCCGACCAATACTATGGCGACCGCGTGAAGATGGCCTTCGCCTTCGCCGAGCTGTTGAACCAGGAAGCCAGGGCGTTGCAGGCCGACGGCGTTGACATGATCCAGTTCGATGAGCCCGCGTTCAATGTCTACATGGATGAGGTCCGCGACTGGGGCATCAAGGCGCTGGAGCGCGCCGCCGAGGGCCTGACCTGCGCCACGGCGGTTCACATCTGCTACGGCTACGGCATCAAGGCCAACACCGACTGGAAGCAGACGCTCGGCGGCGAGTGGCGGCAATATGAAGAGACTTTCCCGGTGATCGACAAGAGCACGATCCAGCAGGTCGCGATCGAATGTCGCAACTCGAAGGTGCCGATCGAGCTGCTCGCGGCGTTGCCCGGCAAGATCGTGCAGGCCGGCGTGATCGACGTCGCCAGCGACGAGGTCGAGACCGCCGAAGATGTCGTCAAGGTGATCGAGGCGGTCGCGAAATTCGTGCCGAAGGGCAACATCATCGCGACCACCAATTGCGGCATGGCGCCGATGCGGCGGGACATCGCCGAAGCCAAGCTGATTGCGCTCGGTGCGGGTGCAAAGCTGGCACGGCAGCGGCTGGCGTGAGGGTCGCGCCTGCGGCTCAGTCCGGAGCAGCCGCAGCGCTCGGATGCAACACCGGCCGGTAGCCGGCCTCAAAAGCGCGGACGGTTGACGGCGGCGTCAGCAGCATCGCGGGACCGGTCACGTCAGCCCGGTCGTAACCGGCGAACGACCAACGCAACGTCTTGCCATTGGCGACGAGATAGGTTTCCCCGTTCGCCTGCACCATCGTGCCGTCGGGCAGCCCGGCTATTGGCAGCAGCAGCGGATGCAGCCGCTTCTTGCCGCGATCGAGCCGCTCGGCGTGCAGCACCGCATCCATCGCCTTGGCACTGAGATCGCTGACGCCGTTGCCGCTCTCCCAGCAGCTGCGAAACCGCTTGGCGTCGTCGCGGCGGCAATAAAAGCACGGCCGGTGCCCGGCTGCGAAGGCGGTGGCTTCATCGAGGAAGAACAGCTCGGTCCAGCTCTGCCGGCTCATCACCTTGCGCCGCCGTCCCCTGAACTCGCAGACACAGGTCAGCCACGCCGGCGACGACCAGCGCTTGTTCAAGAGCGTCCGCGTCGCCGGATCGTGGATGATGCCGCGATTGCCGGTGAAGGTGCCGCGATGCTCTGACGCGACGATGTCTCCGGTCGGTGTGACGCGGTTCTGCAGGGGCATGCTCTTCCTTCTCCCTCTCCCCGCTCTTGCGGGGAGAGGGTTGGGGTGAGGGGCTATATCCGGGTACAGACCGGATAGATACCCGACAGTTTAGACCGGCATGATTGCCGACAGGTTTCTAGAAGCATCGGCGGGAGGGCCCGACGATGCCGTTCAGAGAGACCAGTCGGATGGAAGAGCGTATCCGGATGCTTATGGAGTACGAGAGCGGGAACTGGAGCGTGTCGGAGTTGTGCCGCCGTCACGGTATCTGCCGCGACACGTTTTACGCATGGCGCCAGCGGAAGCAGAGCGGCGATCCGGAGTGGTTCAGGGACCGTTCGCACGCGCCGCAGCAATGCCGACAAACGACCGATGCGGCGATTGCAGAGAAGGTGATCGCGGCTCGGCAGCGCTTTCCCTATCTGGGACCGCGCAAGCTGCTCGCCCTGCTTGACCGCCAGGCGCCGGAGATCGATTGGCCGGCGGCGTCGACGATTGGGAGCATTCTCAAGCGCGCGGGGCTGATCTCGCCGGTGAAGCGCCGCCGCCGTCCGCTCGACCAGCGGCGTCCCTGCACGCCGGTGCAGGAGCCGAACGACGAGTGGAGCGTGGACTTCAAGGGTTGGTTCCGCACCCGCGACCAGTGCCGGATTGATCCGTTGACGGTGGCTGACAGCCACAGTCGCTTCCTGATCGAACTGCAGATCGTCGCACCGACGACCGAGGGCGTCCGCCCCCGCTTCGAGAGGGCTTTCCGCGAGCATGGCCTGCCGCGGGCAATCCGCTGCGACAATGGTTCGCCGTTCGGCTCGCGCGGCGCCGGCGGTCTCACCACATTGTCGGTCTGGTGGCTGAAGCTCGGCATTACGCCGCACTTCATCCGTCCGGCCTCGCCGCAGGAGAACGGTCGCCATGAGCGCATGCATCGCACCTTGAAGGCGCAAACATCGAGCCCACCGGCAGATAATGCGTCCGAGCAACAGGCCCGCTTTGACGCCTTCCGAGAGCATTACAATAAGGAACGTCCTCACGAAGCGCTGGGCCAACGGCCGCCGGAGGACGCCTATCGAGCATCTCAACGCACCATGCCGGATCGCGAGCAAGACCCCTGGTATGACGCCGATCACCAGGCCCGCCGTGTTCGCGGCAATGGGGAGATTAAATGGAAAGGCAAGTTCGTCTTTATCGGTCAGGCGCTGGTGAACGAACTTGTCGGCATCGCCGAACTCGATACCGGTGACCACGTCGTCCGCTTCTGCGACCTCGACGTCGGTCTCATCGACCGCCGCGGCCTGTTCACCCGGTTCGCTCCGCCTCGTGAGGGGCTGCGCGAACCGGGCGAACAGACCGCTTAACCCAAACTGTCGGGGATCATGCCGGTCCAAAATGTCGGGAATCATGCCGGTTGAACACCGCAAAGATAGTGAGAGATGAACTCGCGGTGAGTCCCATCACCCGGATCGCATTCCGCTTCGCTACATGCGCTCCGACCTCTCCCCGCAAGCGGGGCGAGGTGACTCTCTAGGCCGCCCCGTCGCGGATCGGCGGCTGGAACGACAGTGCGGTATCCCAGGGAAAGAAGATCCAGGTGTCCTGCGACACTTCGGTGATGTAGGTGTCGACCAGCGGCCGGCCCTTCGGCTTAGCGTAGACGGTTGCGAAATGTGCGTCGGGCAACAGCTCGCGCACCAGCTTGCCGGTCTTGCCGGTATCGACGAGGTCGTCGACGATCAGCAGCCCCTTGCCGGTGCCGCCTCCGAGCTTGGCGGTCTGCTCCGAAATGCCCTTGAGCACTTTCAGGTCGCCCTGCTTGTCATGATCGTAGCTTGCGACGCAGACAGTATCGATCACCCGCAAGCCGAGCTCGCGCGCCACGATCGCCGCCGGCACCAGCCCGCCGCGGGTGATCGCGATCACCGCGTGGAACGGGCCGACCTCGTTGAGCCGCCAGGTCAGCGCCCGGCAATCCCGATGGAATTGATCCCACGAGACCGGGAACGGCCTGCCGGCCCGCTCCTGCGCGCTCGGTTCAGAATTTCGCTCGACCATATCGCTTCAACCCGCCGGCTTTTTCTGCGCGGCCTGCACCTGCTTCAGCATCTCCTTCACCGCGGCCATCGCCGCGGCAAGCTTCTCCGAATCGCGCGAGCGCACCACCAGATTGGTGTTCGGTTTCTGGTTCTCATCCTGGAAAGGATAGCTGCCGATGATGGTGTCGGGATGGGCCTCCGCGATCGTCCGCAGCGGGCCGCCGATATCGCCTTCCCGCGCGTCGGCGCGGACCGAATCCGACAGCATCCGCTGGCCGGATTTCAAGGTCGGCGCCACGATGTCCATCATCGCCTGCATGATGGTGGGGATACCGGCCATCACGATGACATTGCCGAGCTTGAAGCCCGGCGCCAGGATGGTCGCGCTCTGGATCAGCTCGGCGCCGTCGGGCACCCGGGCCATCCGGAGCCGCGCCTCGTTGAGGTCCTGCTCACTCCAGCGCTCCCTGAACCGCGCCACCACGTCGGGATGATGGTGGATCTCGACCCCGAACGCCTTCGCGACGCTGTCGGCGGTGATGTCGTCATGGGTCGGCCCGATGCCGCCGGTGGTGAACACGTAGTTGTATCTATGCCGCAGCGCATCAAGGGCTGCGATGATATCGGCCTCGTCGTCGGCGACGACGCGGACCTCCTTCAGGTCGATGCCGATATTGGTCAGGTATTCGGCGATGAAGCCGATGTTCTTGTCCTTGGTCCGGCCGGACAGGATCTCGTCGCCGATCACCAATATCCCCGCCGTGACGATCTCGCTCATGGTCTCATTCCCTAACTTGATCCCCTGACATTGCCGACCCAATGCCTTGATGTCACGAGGTTTTGCCGCCGAATTAAGCAGACCTCAGCCGGTTTTTCGGGCAGGCCTTCCGTCTCACCCTTAGCAAATGCCATAAGCCAATGCATATCGCGCTGGCCCGCCCCTTGCTACCATCCCATCAAGTCATGCACTGTGTCACATGGCTTGGGAGGGCAGTCGGGATATATGGCAGTCGCGTTCGATGAGATGAATGGCCTCGGCGAGGACCTTCGCCCGGCCTACCAGGAGCTCTCCCGCTGGCTCAAAGAGACGCCGCCGGATGCGCTCGAATATCGACGCCAGGAAGCGGAGCTGCTGTTCCGCCGGATCGGCATCACCTTCGCGGTCTATGGCGATACCGAAGCCCAGGAGCGGCTGATCCCGTTCGACGTCATTCCGCGCATCATGTCCGCGAACGAATGGACGCTGCTGGAGAAAGGCCTCAAGCAGCGCGTGCTCGCGCTCAACATGTTCCTCAAGGACATCTATCACGGCCGCGACATTCTGCGCGCCAACGTCATCCCCGAGGACCTGATCTTCCAGAACCCGGTGTTCCGGCCGGAGATGAACGGCCAGGACGTGCCGCACGACATCTACGTGCACATCGCCGGCATCGACATCATCCGCACCGACCCCGACAACTTCATCGTGCTGGAGGACAATGCGCGCACGCCGTCCGGCGTCTCCTACATGCTGGAAAACCGCGAGATCATGATGCGGCTGTTTCCGGACCTGTTCGCGCGGCACCGCGTCGCGCCGGTGGAGCGTTATCCGGATGAGCTGTTGTCGGCGCTGCGCTCGGTGGCGCCGCACAGCGCCTCCGCCGAACCGACGGTGGCGCTGATGACGCCCGGCGTCTACAACTCGGCCTATTACGAGCACTCGTTCCTCGCCGACAAGCTCGGCATCGAGCTGGTCGAGGGACGCGACCTCATCGTCAAGAACGACGAGGTGTTCATGCGCACCACCGAGGGGCTGAAGCGGGTCGACGTGATCTACCGACGCGTCGACGACGATTTCCTCGACCCCCTCACCTTCCGTCCGGATTCCGCGCTCGGCGTTCCCGGGCTGATGTCGGCCTATGCGGCCGGCAACATCACGCTCGCCAATGCGGTCGGCACCGGCATCGCCGACGACAAGGCGATCTATTCCTACATGCCCGACATCGTGAAGTTCTACCTCAGCGAGGAGCCGATCCTGAAGAACGTGCAGACCTGGCGCTGCCGCGAAGCGCAGGATCTGTCCTATGTGCTCGACAACCTCGCCGACCTCGTCGTCAAGGAGGTGCACGGCTCCGGCGGCTACGGCATGCTGATCGGCCCGGCCGCCACCAAGGCCACGATCGAGGCGTTCCGCGACAAGCTCAAGCGCGAGCCCGAAGGCTTCATCGCGCAGCCGACGCTGGCGCTGTCGACCTGCCCGACCTGCACCGACAAGGGCCTGGCGCCGCGCCATGTCGACCTCCGCCCGTTCGTGCTGACCGGCAGCAGGCAGACCACCATCGTGCCCGGCGGGCTGACCCGCGTCGCGCTGAAGGAAGGCTCGCTCGTGGTCAATTCCAGCCAGGGCGGCGGCACCAAGGACACCTGGATTCTAAGTGAGTAGTTGAAAGCATGCTGTCGCGCACCGCCGAAAATCTGTTCTGGCTCGCCCGTTATGTTGAACGCGCCGAATATCTGGCGCGCACGATCGATGCGACGCTGCGCGTCACCGCGCTGCCGGCGGCCTATGTCGGCAAGACCAATGAGTGGGATTCCGCGCTGCTCACCGCCGGCGTCGGCGCGAGCTTCTACGACCATTACGAGGAAGCCAACCAGCAGAACGTCGTCGAATATCTCTCCTTCTCGTCGGACAATCCCTCCTCGATCAAGAACTGCATCGAGGCGGCGCGGCTGAATTCACGCTCGGTGCGCACCGCGCTGACCTCGGAAATGTGGGACACCATCAATTCGGCCTGGATCGAGTTGCAGGCGGTGTGGGGCAAGGGCGGGACCGGCAGCCGCGAGGACCTGGCCAAATTCCTGCGCTTCGTGCAGGAGACCTCGCTGCGCTTCGACGGCTCGGCCTACCGCACCATGCTGCGCAACGACGCCTATTGGTTCTCGCGGCTCGGGGTCCATCTCGAGCGCGCCGACAACACCGCGCGCATTCTCGACGTGAAGTATCACATGCTGCTGCCCGAGGAGGAGCATGTCGGCGGCCCGCTGGACTATTACCAGTGGACCTCGATCCTGCGCTCGGTGTCGGCAACGACCGCCTATCACTGGGTCTACCGGGAAACCCTGAAACCCTGGCTGATCGCGGACCTTCTGATCCTCAATGACACGCTGCCGCGGTCGCTCGCCAGCTGCTACAGCAACCTCGTGCGCAATCTGGACCAGATCGGCGTCGCGTACGGCCGCCAGGGCGCCGCCCAGCGCCACGCCCGCGGCATCAGGAACCGGCTCGAGCACAGCCATATGGACGACATCTTCCAGCACGGCGTGCACGAGTTCATCCAGGAATTCATCGCGGACAACTCACGGCTCGGTGAGATCGTCACCAAGCAGTACCTGATCTGACCGGTTTTGACGCAAAATCCCGTCATGACCGGGCTTGACCCGGCCATCCCCGTCTTGCTTTGAAGAGCAATAAGGAAGAAAGACGTGGATGCCCGGGACAAGCTCGGGAACGACGATCCCAACTCCGGTTGAGCCATGCGCCTGCGGATAGCCCACACCACCACCTATCGCTACGAGCCGCCGGCCTCGGGCGTGATCCAGATCTTGCGCATGACGCCGGGCAGCCATGACGGCCAATATGTCGCGGATTGGCAGATCGACGTCTCGACCGATTCCCGGCTCGACACCCATGAGGACGCTTTCGGCAACGTCACCCATGTGCTGACCCACGGCGCGATCAGCGACCTCACCATCCATTGCGAAGGCCTGGTCGAGACCCAGGACACCGGCGGCGTGCTGCGCGGCAGCGACGAGCGGTTTCCGCCAAGCCTGTTCCTGCGGCCCACGCCGCTGACCGACCTCAGCCCAGCCATGACCGCCTTCGTGCGCGAGCTGCGCGCGGAAGCCGGCGCCGACGTGCTCGGCTTCCTGCACGCGCTGATGGCGCAGATCTACGAGCACATGACGTTCGACGAGGATCCGACCAACAGCGCCACCTCGGCCTCCGAGGCGTTCGCGCTGAAGCGCGGCGTCTGCCAGGATTACGCGCACATCCTGATCGCGTGCGCGCGCGCCGGCGGCGTTCCGGCGCGGTTCGTTTCCGGCCACTTCCTGCGCTCCGACGGCATGGTCAACCAGCAGGCCGGCCATGCCTGGGCCGAGGCGTTCGTGCCCAATCTCGGCTGGGTCGGCTTCGACGCCGCCAACGGCATCTGCACCACCGACGCCCATGCCCGCGTCGCGATCGGCCTCGACTATCTCGGCGCCGCCCCGGTCCGCGGCACCCGCTATGGCGGCGGCAGCGAGACGCTGACGGTCGCGGTCAAGGTCGATCAGGCCGGGCGCCCCGGGCAGTGGCAGAGTCAGACGCAATCGTAAGGCTGATCCCTTTCTATGTCATTCCGGGGCGCGCTTCTTGGCGCCAACCTGGAATCCATTTCTCCACACAGCCTGTTGCGCGATGGATTCCGGGTTCTCGCTGCGCGAGCCCTGGAATGACGATGGTGGGTCGAGTGCGCAAAGGTCCTGCCGTGATATGATCGCAGTTCCGATCCGAACTAGCGAGACAAGCCATGGCCACCGTAAAGCTGCTCTCCGACGACGAACTCTCGCCGGAGGCGCGCGCCGTCTTCGACGACATCCGCGCGACGCGGAAGTCGGACTTCGTCAACAATTTCTGGCGTGCGCTCGCGCATGATCCAAAGACGCTGCGGCGGACCTGGGAGAGCATCAAGGAGGTGATGGCACCGGGCGCGCTGGATCCAAAGGTCAAGGAAATGCTCTATGTCGCGGTCTCGGTGGCCCATGGCTGCAGCTACTGCATCCATTCGCACACCGCGAGCGCCCGCGCCAAGGGCATGACCGAGGCCGAATATCTGGAAATGCTGGCGATCGTCGGCATGGCCGCCGAGACCAACCGCCTGGTCACGGCGCTCGGCGTGCCGGTAGACGAGGCGTTCCTCGTCGATGCACCGGCGGGAAGACATCAGGAATTGTGACGAACTCCCGCGGTCCCAGCCGACCAGTGCGCTGCAATGCAACAGCCTTTCGGTCAAACAGGCGCACAACACCATCGATCTGTAAGGCTCGACAAGCAGCTCGGCATCGGTGGCGAAGGCGGGAAACGGCCGGCTCATCGAACCGTCCGGCGCGAGGTAGTTGCGGCAGCGCACCTCAAGCGCGCAATAACGGGGAGCTCTTCACTTGCTTTCTTGCTGGCCACGCTCTCGCTCCTGGAGCGGTTCTGCGTCCCATGTTGCGACGATGCAATACCGGGGCAGCTTCGCTTTTGGCGCCTGCGTCGGCGGCTGGATCGCTGGGATCAATCGATGGGATCCGTGGAAACGGCGCCGCAATAGCGGTATAAGAGAGCATGGCAAATGGTCAGGTTGTCCTCGTAACAACTGAGCCGTTGGACGGCGGCCCGCCTATTCGCTCGGTCTTCTTCGTGGCTGAAGGAGATCCGGCAAAGGCCACGGCAATTATTGCGGAAATGATGGCCCCGAATGAAAGGGTCGAAGCGTGGGGGCAGCTTCCCGAAGCGGCTGTCAAAGCGCTCGGATTGAAACCGGGTGATTACACCCACACCTGACTTGCACCAGATGGCAGCCCGGCACGCGAAGGCCTTCTGCGGCTCTTATACGTGGTGTGACCTCAACGCAGCGTCTCGCCTACGCGAATTCCGGGTGATCGCTAAACCCCGTCAACGCGTTTGCGATCAAAACGCGGGGAGCCCTCTTTCTCCAGCAAACGACATGGCGTAATCTGTACCGAGCTGCCCTCTGAGACGGGACGGGCCGACGTCGCCGTCGGATGGAACAGGCAGCGGTCAGGCCGTCGGCAGGCATCGCAGTCTGAAAGCAGCGCCTGCCTTATGGGGCGCTCCCTCAACTTCAACATGAAGCACGTTGGCCTGCCGCACGCGCGGCAGACAAGGGCAGTGCGTAACCCTTGGAGGACGACATGGCGACATTCATAGTGAGGATCGACTGGACCGACCAGGGAATTCGTAACGTCAAGGACGCTCCCAAGCGCAGCCGAGCGGCGAAAGAGCTCGCCAAGACGCTTGGTGTCGAAATCAAGGAGGTCTATCTCACCTCCGGCGAGCATGACATCCTTCTCCTCGCCGAAGCGCCTCTCGGCGACAACATCACGAAACTCGCGCTCGCGCTCAGTTCTCAGGGAAACATACGGACCTGCACCTCACGGGCCTGGCCCGAGGCCGAGTGGACCAAGCTGATATCCGAGCTTCCGTAGCGGCTTCGGATGTCCCGATGCATCCCTGCGCGCTCTGACCGACGGGTGTCGTCGCGATCGTGACACGCCACGATCGGCGCTGCACTTCGCGCGCAGGAATAACGACTGAGCTACGAAGCTCGCGAGGACGACGGTCGACGTCGTCGCCCAGCGGGCCAGCTTGATTCATTTATCCAGCCAGACGTCCTCGAAGCGCAGATTGTTGTACTGGCTGTTGTCGTGCGGACGAAAGTTCCTCACGTAAGGCTGCCAGCAATTGCCGGCCGATGAGTGCAGGACGACCGGCCGCGCCGCATCTTCGACCAGCGCCCGCTCGATGTCGAACACGATCTTGCGGCGCTTGTCCTTGTCGACCTCGCGCGATTGCGCGGCGAGCAACTTGTCGACCTCGGCATTGCAATACTGGGTGTAGTTGCGCTCCGAGTTGCAGGAATAGTTCTCGACCAGATTGCCATCGGGATCGTCGACGCTGACGCCGGTGACATTGAGACCGATCGTGTAGTCCTTGCGCTGCAGCCGCGAGTACCAGCGCGGCGTATCCAGGATGTCGAGCTCGGCGACGATATAAATATTCTTGAGCTGATCGGCGAGGATCACCGCGGGGTCGCGATAGGTCGGCAGATTGCGGGTCTGGATCTTGATCGACAACGGCTTGGCGTCGCTGTAGCCGAGCTTCTGCATGATCGCCTGCGCGTCCGCGAGGTTCTTCTCGGTGTCGGGACCGTAGCCCATCAGCGTCGACAGCACGTCTGCCGGCATCCCCCATTCGCCTTCGGGCTTGGCCTGCATCGCGCCGCCGAGCCGACCGGTGCCCTCGAACAGGATGCTGTTGAACGCCTCGCGGTCGAGTGCCAGCGACATCGCCTTGCGGATGTCGGGATTGTCGAACGGCGGATTGACGCGGTTGACCAGTAGATTGATCTGCAGATTGGTCGACGTCATCTCGCAGATCGCGTTCGGCGCCCGCGCCTTGACGTCCTTCATCAGGGGAATGCTGACGTCGGACGGAAAGGTGATGTCATAGTCGCCGGTCGCGAACGCCAGCATCCGCGTGGCCCGGCTGTCGATCGAGCGCACCGTGATCTCGTCGAGATACGGCCGGTCCTTCTTGAAGTAATCGGGGTTGCGGACGAGACGGATTGAGTCTCCACGCCGGAATTCGACAAACTTGAACGGCCCGGTGCCGATTGGCTTGGTGCGCATCACCTGTTGCGGCACATGGCAGGGATAGACCACCGAGAAGGCGCTGGCGAGCAGCGCCAGCAGGCCGGGTTGTGGCTCGGTCAACTCGAAGGTCGCTTCATCGTCGCCATTGACGCTGATGTCCTTGAGCTTCGTGTACCAGACCTTGCGCGGATTGCGCTTGAAGTCCTGGGTCTCGCTCTTGCCGATCAGCATCCGCCAAGTGCATTGCACGTCCTTGGCGGTGAAAGGCTGGCCGTCGTGCCACTTCACGCCGTGATGCAGTTTGAAAGTCAGCCTTGTGTTGGTCTGGTCCCACGACCAGCTGTCGGCGAGATCCGGGATCACGGTGTCGATCGATTCGTGCACCTTGGCGGGATCGAACACCACGAGGTTGTTGAAGACCGCCGCGAACGGCATCACCGAGGCGATGGTCGACTCTTCAAGCAGCGAGGTCGAGGGCGGATTGTCGTTGTGATAGAGCCGCAGCGTGCCGCCCTTCTTCTGCGCCGATGCCTGGCTCGCAGCCATTGCCACGATGCCCAAGGCCACGATGCAAGCGGCCAGTTTGAACGACATTCTCGCCTCCCGGAATTTCTTGTTGTTGTCGGTTGCAGGCAGTCGAGCACAACGGTACGTGCCTCGCAACGACACGGGACGCAGGTCATTGCCGGCTGCACGCAACGCAGACCGAGGCCAGCGCCCTGGTATCTCCGGGCTGCCGACGGGTGGAACAGGCCCGCCTACGGACCGTTGGGCAATCGGGAGCCCTCCCGCGCCGGGGAATTGGGGTTGGATGGGGCCTCGAAATTGGCTACTAGTTCTGCGCCGAGAAATTCGGATCGTTGGGGACTGGAAATGACCTATTGCTGCGGAATTCTGGTGCGCGACGGCCTCGTCATGATCGCTGACACCCGCACCAATGCCGGCCTCGACAATGTCTCGACCTTCCGCAAGCTGCACATCTTCTCAAAACCCGGCGAGCGCATCATGGCGATCGCGAGCGCCGGCAATCTGGCGATCAGCCAGTCGGTGCTGTCGACCCTGACCGAGGGCATGGAAGATCCGCACACCGGCGAGCTCGAGACGCTGATGAACGCGCCGACCATGTTCCAGGCGGCGCAGCGGATCGGCCGCGCGATCCGCTCCGTGCACGCCACCGAGGGCGATGCGTTGCGTTCCGAGGATATCTCGTTCGACGTATCGTTCCTGTTCGGCGGCCAGATCAAGGGCTCGCGGATGCGGCTGTTCATGGTCTACACCGCCGGCAACTTCATCGAGTGCACCACCGACACGCCCTATTTGCAGATCGGCGAGCACAAATACGGCAAGCCGGTGCTCGACCGCCATGCATTACGACGTCGAGCTCTACGAGGCGCTCAAAACGGGCCTGATCTCGATGGATTCGACGATGCGCTCCAACCTCGGCGTCGGCCTGCCGATCGACGTGCTGGTGGTGCGCACCGACGCCTGCGAGGCCGACCTCAACCACCGCATCGAGGCCGGCGAGCCCTATTTTCACGACCTGCGCTCGCGCTGGTCGGCGGCGCTGCGCGCGGCGCACCAGAACATTCCACGCCCACCCTACAAGAACGAAACCGAAGCAAAAACCAAATAAGAGGAAACTCGGATGACTGAGGCCACCAGCAAGATCGCACTCGTCACCGGCGCCGGCACCGGCGTCGGACGCGCGGCATCACTCGCCTTGATGAACGCGGGCTACACCGTGGTGCTCGCCGGGCGCCGCATCGAGATGCTGGAAGAGACCAGCAAGCTCGGCCCCGCCGGCAAGAGCCTGTGCGTGTCGGCCGACATGGCCAACCCCGCCGCGATCGCCGCGCTGTTCGACAAGGTGAAGGCGACCTATGGCCGGCTCGACGTTCTCTTCAACAACGCCGGCATGGGCGCGCCGCCGGTCAATTTCGAGGATCTGCCGCTCGAGCAGTGGCAGGCCGTGGTCAACACCAACCTCACCGCGCCGTTCCTGTGCACCCAGCACGCCTTCCGCATCATGAAGGAGCAGAAGCCGCGCGGCGGCCGTATCATCAACAACGGCTCGATCTCTGCGCATGCGCCGCGGCCGTTCTCGGCGGCCTATACTTCGACCAAGCACGCCATCACCGGCCTCACCAAGGCTTCCAACCTCGACGGCCGGATGTATGACATCGCGGTCGGCCAGGTCGATATCGGCAATGCCGCGACCCCGATGACCGACCGCATGGTCAACGGCCCCGGCGTGCTGCAGCCGGACGGCACCACCAAGCACGAGCCGCGCATGGACGCCAAGGCGGTCGGCGACGCCGTGGCCTACATGGCCGGCCTGCCGCTCGACGCCAACGTGCTGTTCATGACGGTCATGGCGACCAAGATGCCGTTCGTGGGCCGGGGCTAACCCTCGTGCCCCGGGCGCAGCGCAGCATGCAATGATGCGCTGCTGAACCGGGGCCTACTTGGCTCGATCCATCGTACCATGAGATAGGTCCCGGCTCTGCGGCGCACCGCTTCGCGTTGCACCGCGTCCGGGACACGAGACCGCGCGCGGCGGCCTTGTCCCGGCCATGCCGTCGCGGGGGCGCGCTGCCAAAATATCGAAAACAACCCCATGCAAAGTAGCCGTCGGCTGCCGGCCTTCGGCACGGCAACTTGACACGTCGGGCAAATCAGCGATAATCTTCTATTATTCCGAAATATTGCAAGCAGCGTCGCCCGGACGAGGTGAAATCCAGAGCCACAAGCACCGTCATTGCGAGCCAACGGGTCGCGCGAACGCGCGCCCGATGACAGGCTCCGCGAAGCAATCCATCGATCCCCGCGGGGAAAGATGGATTGCTTCGTCGCTTCAGCGCAAAATTGCTTTGCAATTTTGTCGCGAGCTCCTCGCAATGACGCGTAGTGAGAGCATTCCCCTACTCCAGCTTCTCCACGTCCCGCAGCGTCGGGAACAGCTTCATCCAGAGCAGCGCGACCGCGACGGTGGCGACGCCGCCGAGCACGGCGGACGGCACCGCGCCGAGCAATGCCGCGGTGACGCCGCTCTCGAACTGGCCGAGCTGGTTCGACGCGTTGATGAACAGGAAATTCACCGCGCCAACGCGGCCGCGCATTTCGTCGGGGGTGGCAAGCTGCACCAGCGAGAAGCGGATCACGACGCTGATCGTATCGGCGGCGCCGAGCACTGCGAGCGCCAGCGCCGACAGCCACATCCAGTGCGACAGCGCGAACACCACCGTCGCCACGCCGAACACGATCACCGCCTGGAACATGCGCATGCCGACGCGGCGGTTGATGGTGTGCCGCGCCAGCACCATCGTCATCAAGAGCGCACCGACCGCAGGCGCCGCGCGCAGGATGCCGAGGCCGAGCGGTCCGGTCTGCAGGATGTCGCGCGCATAGATCGGCAGCAACGCAGTGACTCCGCCGAACAGCACCGCGAACAGGTCGAGCGAGATGGTGCCCAGGATCGCCGGATTGCTGCGCACGAAGGTGACGCCGGCAAACAGGTCGTCCGACACCTCCCCGTTCTTCGGCGCCGCCTGCTGCAGCCGGCCGATGCCGCCGGTCAAGAGCGCGCCGAACAGCCAGAACACCATCATGACAGCATAGGGCGCGCTCGGCATCAGCGCATAGACGAAGCCGCCGAGCGCCGGTCCGGTGATGGTCGCGACTTGGGCCGCGCCGCTCGAGATCGCGGTCGCCCGTTGCAGTGAGCCCTGCGGTGCGATCAGCGGCAGCAGCGCGGCGGTCGCCGGGCTCTCGAACGCGCCGGCGATGCCGAGCACGAAGGTCGCGGCGAAGATCTGGATCTCGGAGATCGTGCCGGCGAAGGTGCTTCCGGCGAGAAACAATGCGGTCAGCGCTTCTGCGATCTGGCAGGCCTGCACCACGCGCTTGCGCTCGAAGCGGTCGGCGGCGTGGCCGGCGACGAACACGAGCAGCGCCGTCGGCAGGAACTGCACCAGTCCGACCATGCCGAGCTCGAACGCGCTGCCGGTCAGCTCATAGATCTGCCAGCCGATCGCGACCGCGCCGATCTGGCTCGAGAATCGCGACAGGCTGCGCGACGACAAAAAGAACAGGAACGGTCTGTGGCGGAGCAGATCGCGGGCGCCGGCCGGCGTGGCGGTGAGCATGGATGATTGCGTGGCCGAGCCCCTGCAACTTGTCAATGGCAGCAAGCGAAACGCGCAACAGCGTTGCGCTGCGCGAGGCCCCTGTCCATAATCCCGCGAGGTTCCTGGGGGCGTGATGCTGCAATTGCAATCGGCGTTCGGCGTGGTGGCGTTGCTGGCGATCGCCTGGGCGTTGAGCGAGAATCGGAGCGTCGTGTCGCTGCGGCAGGCAGCGATCGGGCTCATCGTCACGGTCGCCACCGCGCTGGTGCTGATCAAGGTGCCGCTGGTGACGCAAGCCTTCGGCGCGATCAACGATGCCGTCGGCACCATCGCCGCGGCCACGCGCGCCGGCACCGCCTTCGTGTTCGGTTATGTCGGCGGCGGCCCGGCGCCATTCGATCCCAAGGCGCCGGGTTCGGATTTCATCCTCGCCTTCCAGGCGCTGCCGATCGTGCTCGTCATGAGCGTGCTGACGACGCTGTTGTTCTATTGGCGCGTGCTGCCGCCGGTGGTGCGCGGCATGGCCTGGCTGCTCGAGCGTACGCTCGGCGTCGGCGGCGCTGTCGGGCTCTCGACCGCCGCCAATATCTTCCTCGGCATGGTGGAAGCGCCGCTCTTCATCCGGCCCTATCTGGCGCAACTCAGCCGCAGCGAATTGTTTCTGGTGATGACCGGCGGCATGGCCGGGATCGCCGGCACCGTGCTGGTGCTGTATGCGACGCTGCTCGCACCGCTGATCCCTGACGCGGCCGCGCACTTCGTCATTGCCTCGGTGCTGGGCGCGCCGGCCGCAATTTTAGTCAGCCTGATCATGGTGCCGGAAACGTCTGACAGACGCACCGGCGGGTCGCTGGACAAGCCCGATATCCAGGTCTCGTCGACAATGGACGCCATCGTGAAGGGCACCGCCGCCGGTCTCGAGCTCCTGATGAACATCATCGCGATGCTGCTGGTGCTGGTCGCACTGGTCTATCTCGCGAACGCGATCATCGGCCTGCTGCCGGAGATCGGCGGCGCGAAGATTTCGCTGCAACGCTTGCTCGGTTACGTCATGGCGCCGGTGTGCTGGCTGATGGGCCTGCCATGGCAGCAGGCGATCACGGCCGGAAGCCTGATGGGCACCAAGACCGTGCTGAACGAGCTGATCGCCTATGTCGACCTGTCGAAGCTCGGCCCCGACGCGCTCGACCCGCGCTCGCGGCTGATCATGCTGTACGCGATGTGCGGTTTTGCGAACTTCGCGAGCCTCGGTATCATGATCGGCGGCCTCGGCATCATGGCACCCGAGCGGCGCGACGAGATCAACGCGCTCGGGCTGAAGTCGATCGTCTCGGGCACGCTGACGACATGCCTGATGGGGGCGATTGTCGGGATGATGACGTGACCCACAACGTCATTCCGGGGCGTCCGAAGGACGAGCCCGGAATCCATTGTGCCGCGGGTCAAGCCGATAGATGGATTCCGGGCTCGCGCTGCGCGCGCCCCGCAATGACGACGGTTACCTACGCCTTCAACTCCACCGTCTTGAATTCTGCCGGCAGGATCACCTCGAGCAGTTCGACGTCGTCTGAGTAGTCCAAAATCATGTGCCGGATGCGCGGCGGCTGGGTCCAGGCGCTGCCCTCTTTCATCAGCGTCTCGCCCTCGCCTTCCATGTAGGTCTTCACCCAGCCCTTGAGCACATAGACCATCTGGAAGTCGACGTCGTGGAAGTGCAGCTTCGACACTTCATCGGGATTGCACGGCCCCTGCAGCCGGATGACGTGCGCCTGGGCGAGGCCATGCGAGGCGGCGGCGATGCCGAGGTCGCGGTACTTGGCGTAGGTGCGCAGCCCGTCGGCCTTGAAATCCTCTTCGCGGTGGTGGCTGATCGCGACGCGCTGCTTCGGCCGGGCCTTCGTCGCAGTCTTCGCCGCGCTCTTCTTCGCCGCCGGAACGCGGCCCTTGGACTTGATGGTCTTGCGCGCGGACGATTTGGTGCCGGCTCCGAGCCCCGTCCATTTCTTCTTCACCGCGGTCTTGGCTGCGGATCGTGATGCCGTCTTCTTGGCCATTGTTTCCTCGCGTCTTCTTTCTGACGGTGAGAAGCTAACACAAGTCGCGCGGCGCTGGTGGGCAAAGGCGCATGCCGCGCCCTGCCCCAGGACCTCAGTCCACGCCGCGCCTCAATGCAGCCGGAACACGCCGTCGACGGCGCGCAATTCGGCCGGCTTGACCAGCTTGGAATGCGCCACCGTCACCGAGAACAGCGGGCCCTCGAGCTTCGCCTGCCAGAAGGCGAGGAAATCCTGCAGCACCGGAAATTTCGGAAACAGGTCGTAGTTCTGCCAGACATAGGTTTGCAGCAACGAGCGATGATCCGGCATCCGATAGAGGATCTGCGCCGTCGTCAGCCCGTACCCCAGCAACTGCTTCCGGAAATCGTCGGAAGCAACCTCACCAACTCGCGAGACCATGCCAACCTCCTGTGACGGAGCGCATTCACCTGGCGGCCGGACCCCAGCCGGACCACCGGCAATGGATGCGCTCACATGAGAGAAATGTGACGCACGCGACTAACCAATCTCAAGCCCAAATGTTTAATAGGTTGTTGAAATTTCTTGCGTTGGCAGCAGCTTACCGCATCTGCTAATAGCCTCGGCGACCCCGCGGGCCGGCATTAAGGATGCCGAAATGATGGTGGCAGCCGTCATTCGCGAGTGCCAATTTTTCTGCTAGAGGCACTTGCCCGCCGCCCAGGCTTGGCCTATCTCCTGCGCAGCTGGCTTGGCACTCGCTAGGCTGGACTGCTAACACTCCAAAAATCTACAGCATCCACAAAAGTTTAGGAGGACTGCATGAAATTCCGTCCGCTTCACGACCGCGTCGTGGTCAAGCGTATCGACGCCGAAGAGAAGACTGCTGGCGGCATCATCATTCCGGACAGTGCCAAGGAAAAGCCCTCCCAGGGCGAAATCATCGCCGTTGGCCCGGGTGGCCGCGACGAGGCTGGCAAGCTGATCCCGATCGACATCAAGGTCGGCGACCGCGTCCTGTTCGGCAAGTGGTCCGGCACCGAGGTCAAGATCGACGGTGAAGACCTGCTGATCATGAAGGAAAGCGACATCATGGGCGTCCTCGACGTCCCCGCTTCCAAGAAGAAGGCGGCCTAAGCGCCTCCTCTCTCCCCAAGATTCCTCCAGGGTAAAACCATTCCAAGGAAAAATTCAGATGGCAGCTAAAGAAGTCAAATTCGGCGTCGATGCGCGTGACAAGATGCTTCGCGGCGTCGACATCCTCGCCAACGCCGTCAAGGTGACGCTCGGCCCCAAGGGCCGCAACGTCGTGCTCGAGAAGTCGTTCGGCGCTCCCCGCATCACCAAGGACGGCGTCACCGTCGCCAAGGAGATCGAGCTCGAGGACAAGTTCGAGAACATGGGCGCCCAGATGGTGCGCGAAGTCGCCTCCAAGTCCGCTGACGCGGCCGGCGACGGCACCACCACCGCAACCGTGCTCGCGGCTGCGATCGTTCGTGAAGGCGCCAAGTCGGTTGCCGCCGGCATGAACCCGATGGACCTGAAACGCGGCATCGACCTGGCTGTGGAAGCCGTTGTCGCCGACCTCGTCAAGAACTCCAAGAAGGTCACCTCCAACGAGGAGATCGCTCAGGTCGGCACCATCTCGGCCAACGGCGATGCCGAGATCGGCAAGTTCCTCTCCGACGCCATGAAGAAGGTCGGCAACGAGGGCGTGATCACGGTCGAGGAAGCCAAGTCGCTCGAGACCGAGCTCGACGTCGTCGAGGGCATGCAGTTCGATCGCGGCTACATCTCGCCCTACTTCGTCACCAACGCCGATAAGATGCGCGTTGAGATGGACGATGCCTACATCCTCATCAACGAGAAGAAGCTCTCCTCGCTGAACGAGCTGCTGCCGCTGCTCGAGGCCGTGGTGCAGACCGGCAAGCCGCTGATCATCGTCGCTGAAGACGTCGAAGGCGAAGCCCTCGCCACGCTCGTCGTCAACCGCCTGCGCGGCGGCCTCAAGGTCGCGGCCGTCAAGGCTCCGGGCTTCGGCGATCGCCGCAAGGCCATGCTGCAGGACATCGCGATCCTGACCGGCGGCCAGGCCATCTCGGAAGACCTCGGCATCAAGCTCGAGAACGTCACGCTCGCCATGCTCGGCCGCGCCAAGAAGGTGATGATCGACAAGGAGAACACCACGATCGTCAACGGCGCCGGCAAGAAGGCTGACATCGACGCCCGCGTTGCCCAGATCAAGGCGCAGATCGAGGAAACCACCTCGGACTACGACCGTGAGAAGCTGCAGGAGCGTCTCGCCAAGCTCGCAGGCGGCGTCGCGGTGATCCGCGTCGGCGGCGCGACCGAGGTCGAGGTGAAGGAGCGCAAGGATCGCGTTGATGACGCGATGCACGCGACCCGCGCGGCTGTCGAGGAAGGCATCGTCCCGGGCGGCGGCGTCGCCCTGCTCCGTGCTTCCGAGCAGCTCAAGGGCCTGCGCACCAAGAACGACGACCAGAAGACCGGCGTCGAGATCGTGCGCAAGGCGCTGTCGGCTCCGGCTCGCCAGATCGCGATCAACGCCGGTGAGGACGGTTCGGTCATCGTCGGCAAGATCCTGGAGAACAAGGCCTACAATTACGGCTTCGACTCCCAGACCGGCGACTATGCCGACCTCGTCAAGAAGGGCATCATCGACCCGACCAAGGTCGTCCGTACCGCGATCCAGAACGCTGCCTCGGTTGCCGCGCTGCTGATCACCACGGAAGCGATGGTTGCCGAGCTGCCGAAGAAGAACGCCGGCGGCCCCGCGATGCCTCCGGGCGGCGGCATGGGCGGCATGGACTTCTAAGCGACGAAGTCGTCCCGGACGCGGTGCAGCGCGAAGCGGTGCACCGCAGAGCCGGGATCTCGCTCAACGAAAACGAAATGCAAAACCCCGGCAGCGATGCCGGGGTTTTTGTTTTAACGCGACCGGCGTCCGTCAGGATGCACGAGGACGACGGACCAGCCAATCCGTCTGGCTGAGCACTTCGTCGGCATCCCTGATCTCGGCGAGATCCTGCCCCGCATCGAAGCGGGCGCGCACCGGCGCAAGCACTTCCGGCACCGCATCCACCCGGCCATTGCCGGCGTACAGGCGTGCAAGTCCCAGCGCGCTGCGCAGCTCGAACGTCTTCGTCTGCTGCCTTCGGGCAATGTCGAGGGCGCGGTGGTAGGCATCCTCGGCGCCGGAAATGTCAGGGGTGTCGCGACGTGACAGCAGCTCACCCCGCACGCGGTGTAGCTCGGCATCCAGCCAGTGCTGCCCGGACTGCTCGGTCGCGTCGATCAGCTCATTGATGATGTCGAGCCCCGCCACGACATGCCCGGCCTCTGCACTCGCCACCGCAATCTGCAATCCCCAGAACGGCTCACAGAGGTAGCAGTCGTTCTCGTGAAGCAACGTCCAGCCACGCTGCATCTCCGCGAGACCTGCCGCCCGGTCGCCGGCGCGCCACTTCGCCAGACCATTGAGATAGGTGCCGGCGGCAACATACAGCGGCATCGTGTGGTCTTGCGCCAGGCCCAGGGCAAGGATCGTCTCGGTCTGCCGCAACCTGCTGCCGCACAGCCCGTCGAAAACCGCCTTGTGAACCAGAGCATTGGCACGGGCGAGCGCGCGCTGCTCCCCGGCGACGCTCACCGCTGCGCCCGCGAGCTGTCGGGCTCGATCGATCTCGCCAAGCGGCCAAAGCACCAAGGCCAGAAATCTCATGATGACGAAGGGCAGGTCGAGCGTCGATGCCTTGAAGGTTGCCGGATCCGGCTCGGTCGTATAGGCCGCGAACGCCTGCTCGAGATGGATTTGCGCGTTGAGGTAATCGCCCGCGAACCAGGCGGTCACCCCGCTGCTCCAGCGCGCGACGATCGTCGCCACCGGCGATTCCGGATGCCGTTCCGCCGCGCCCATGATCGCCTCCTCCAACTCCCGCATCGGCGCGAGCTCGCCGTGGGTCAAGCAGGCGTTGAAGAGGCCCGACTGGATCGGCGCCAGTTCGATTGGATCATCAATACCAGAGGCGAACTGCCGGGCGCGTGTCCAGGCGGCCACCGTCTCGGGGGCGCTGTGCCCAAGATTGCCTCGCAGCGCGCGGCCGTACGCGATTTGCAGATGGAGCCGGCCAATCATCCGACCCGGCTCGTCGGGCAGTTCATCGGCGATGGCGACCGCCTTGCCGAGATGTGCGATCGCCTCGCAATAGGCCGAGCGCTTCAGCGCCTGCTGACCCGCCTTGCGCCACCACGCCAGCGCGGTGTCGCCGAGCCCTGCCTCGGTGAAATGATACGCAACGACTTCCGGCTCGATCTCGGCGATCTCGGCAAACTTGTCGCGCAGCACGTCGCCAATGTGCTTGTGCAGCAATTGCCGCCGGCTCTTGAGCAAGCTCTCGTAAGCCGCTTCCTGAACCAACGCATGCTTGAAGCTGTAGCTTGCATCCGGCGGCGTGCCCCGGCGCAACAGCAACTCGGCCTCTTCGAGCTGGGCAAGCGCCGCGCCAAGGGTCAGATCATCGCGCCCGGCCACGCTGCGCAGCAGCGCATATGAGAACTCGCGACCGATCGCTGCACCGATCTGCGCCACCTCCTTGACCGGCGCCAGCCGGTCGAGCCGGGCCATCAGCGAGTCCTGCAGCGTCGCCGGGATCGCAAGCGGCGGCAGCGGATTGTCGAGGCGATAGCGCCCGGCATTCTCGACCAGCAGCCCCGACTCCATGATCATCTTGGTCAGTTCCTCGACGAACAGCGGGACGCCATCCGTCCGCTCGATGATCTGCGTCATCATTTCGCCGGGCAGCAACCGACCGACGGTCACCTGCTCGATCAGCGCGCGCGTGTCCTGCCGGTCGAGGCGATCGAGCCGCAGAAGGCTGACATTTGCGAGCCCAGCCCACGGCGGCTCGAACTCGGGCCTGAATGTCATGAGCATGAGGATCGGCAGCCCCCTGATCCGGTCGACCGCGAGGTCGAGCAGTTCGAGCGATGTGGCGTCGGCCCAATGCATGTCTTCGCAGACGACAAGCACCGACTGCTGCCTGGCGAGGCCCTCGAGCTGGTCGAGCAGCGCTGCGAATGTCTGCCGCCGCTGCTGCGCCGGGCTCATGCCCAGCGGCGGATAGCGGTCGCCGGTCGGGATCGACAGCAGCGCCGCGATCAGCGGCGTCACGCTGGCCACCTGCTGCGTCCCGAGCGCCAGCATGGCTTCGAGCTTGTCCAGCTTCTGCTCCGGCAGATCATCCGACCTGATGCCGGCGGCGCGCTCGAGCTGGGCGGCGAAGGGATGCAGCGCGCTGTTGGTGTGATAGGGCGAGCATTGATACCGCACACGGCGATGCGTCCCGGGCGGGAGGCTGTCGGAGAGCATCGCCACGATGCGCGACTTGCCGATACCCGCTTCGCCCGATATCAGCACGGCCTGGCCTTGGCCCTGCCACGCCAGTTGCTGGCGCGATAGCACAAATTCGATCTCCGCCTTGCGGCCGACGAAGCCGATCGAACGCGCGGTGCGCACCGCCTCGAAGCGGCTTTCCGATGCCAGTTCGCCTTCGACAGCCCACACCGCGATCGGCTCGGCGATGCCCTTGACCTCGCGGCGACCGAGGTTGCGAAGCGTGAACAGATTGCCGAGCAGCCGGCGTGTCGAGGCGGCCACGACGACCACACCAGGCTCCGCCAGGCCCTGCAGCCGCGCGGCGATGTTCGGCGCATCGCCGACCATCGCCTGCTCCTCCGATGCGCCGCCGGAGACGAGGTCGCCGACCACGACGAGCCCGCTCGCGATCGCGACCCGTACCGCTACTCCCTCCTCCGCGCGGGTCTCGAGCCCGCCGATTGCGGCGATGACGTCGAGGCCGGCGCGCACCGCGCGCTCCGCGTCATCCTCGTGGGCACGGGGATAGCCGAAATAAGCGAGGATGCCATCGCCGATAAATCTGGCAACGACGCCATCATATGCCGCGATCACCCCCGCACAGGCCGCGCGGTAGGCGCGGATCACCTCCCACATGTCCTCGGGGTCGAGACGCGCCGACAAGGCCGTCGAGCCGACCAGGTCGCAGAACATCACGGTGAGGTGGCGGCGCTCGGCATCGTGCGGTGAAACCGGCGCGGCGATCAGTTCGGCTTGAGTGAAATCGGCGATCGCACGCAGCATCTTGCGGCGATGTCCGAGCAGGACCCCGAGCCTGTCGAAGTCTTCATCCGTCAACTCGGGAAGAACATCAACGTCGATCCCGTTCTCGGCAAAACGCAGCGCGTATTGCCCAAGCCCCAGTTTCTCCAGCCATTCCGCAATCTGTTGCATTGGCACCACCGACGGGTTGACGGCTGGCCGAATTCCGGACCACGGAGAGCGCACGTTATCGCAATCTGTCCGGGGTGGCACCTTCTGTTTGCGGAAGTGCGCACGGAGCAGGACATGCGAATTGTGCCTTGTTGTGCCTTGGCGGTGCCCCGTTACAGCGGTCCTGCACGCTAACACACATTCGCAAGAATGCCGGCGGTCCGTTCCGGCGGAAAACAAAGGGCCGCCCGTGGGCGGCCCTTCTCCTCTTACGCGCTCTCGGGCGCCTTGAGGCGGACCAGCTTGGTCAGCAGGGCATCGAGGCCCTGGCCGTCGCCGGCATGCAGGTCGATGCGGCCGACCTTCTCGACCAGACGCTCGAGCGACTCCAGCTCCTTGAGCCGCAGCAGCAGAGGGTTCTCCTCCATCAGCTTGGCGGTGTTCAGGAGCGAACGCGTCGCCGCGGTCTCCTCCTGGCGGCGGATCAGGTTGGCCTTCGCCACCCGCTCCGCCTCCACCACCTTGTTGACCAGCTCGCGGATCTCGCCGGGCAGGATCACGTCCTTCACGCCGAGCTCGGTGACCTCGACGCCGGACTCCGCGACACGGCCGCGGACATAGTCGCGAAGCTCATCGTCGAGCGCGGCCTTCGCAGACTGCACCTCGTCCAGCGTGCGGCCGGCCACCGCCTCGCGGATCGCGAACTGCACCAAACGATACAGCCACGCATCCACGTCGGGCACCGTCGCCACGACCCGCTCGGGATCGACGATCCGGCGGAACGCAGTCAGCGTCACGCGCAGCGCGATGCGATCCTTGGTCAGCATCTCCTGCGCCGTGATCTCGGCCGCCTGGGGACGCAGGTCGAGGCGCTTGACCTCGATCTTGCGGCCCGCGATCCAGAACGCGTGCCGGCCGGGCGCGAGCCGCTCGACCAGCTTGCCCTCGACCGTGAGCAGGCCTGCCTCGTGGTTCTCGACCACGGCCTCGGTGATGACGCCAGCCCGGTTGGGCTGGATCATCGCCAGATGCCGCGCGGTCACGCGGGGATCGTCGGCCACGTCGATGCGCTCGACATCGACCGAGGTTGCGACCTTCCAGTAGACGCGCGTCTGCCAGGGCGTCATCAGCTGCACGGGACGGCCGTCGAGGCTGACGATCGCGACCTCGTTGGCCTTGGTCTCGACCGCCTCGAACAGCGCTTCGGCGAGATCAGGGCGCGCGGCCTTGATCACTGCGAAGCGATCCGCGGGGAATTCGGTCCGCACGACGCTGAACACCTCGGCCTTGAGCTGATGCAGGGGATCGAACAGGCGGTGACGTCCGGGCGCGAGCACCTGCTCGAGCCGGCCGTCGCGCGTCAGCAACGCGCGCTCGCCATCCTTCACCGTCAACTTGGTCGTCAGGAAATGCCAGGTCTTGTTCAGAGTCATGACACGTCTCCATTGTTGCCATCGGGCCCATGGGCCGGAGAGCGGGTTTCGTTTTGCAAAGGACGTGAGGACGCAAACGCGGCTTCCTGTCAGCCAAGCGGGCCGTGGCTTAGAGCCTGCGCGATGACGGGCGCACGCGCGCGTTCGCGCGACATTTGTCGCGCGGCCGAGCGGAGCCACCCGGCATCAGCGCAAGCGGTATCCACCGCGGCGCAAAGCCGGTCTCACAGTGTCTAGGTTCGGACGAAGAGCCTTGCGGCAAGACGGCCGGACTGCGACTGAAGCGCGCGTCCGGTCCCCTTCAGAGGCATCAGCTTTTCAGGCTGAAACGGAGCGCTTGGAGCGGGAATCGAACCCGCGACCCGATGAGTCTCATTCACCTGCTCTAACCAACTGAGCTATCCTTTGTGAGAAGATCGGATTCGAACCGATACCTTCGGGATTTCATCCCCGACGCTCGCCCATGAGCTTCATCTCGTGGCCTTCATTTCGGCGGAACACGACACCGCAGAGCGGCACGCGCCAGTCGGGATCTCAGAGAGCCCGAACCCATGGCCGAAGCGAAGGAGCGGGCTAATAGACGAAGCACGTCCGGGTTGCAAGGGGCTTGCGAGATTTTTTCAAGACGAAACGACGCGGCAACGCGCGCACCGCAACGCGCTCCGCCATTCCGAGGCCGTCTCACCCGCTGTGCGCGACATCCTGGAAGCAGCCGCGCAACCAGTCGATGGTGACGCGCGTCGCCGCATCGCGCTTGAGATGGCTCTGCACCAGCAGCCAGACATCGCGCCGCTTCGGCAGCAGCGTGGCGCGCAGCCGGCGGTCGGTCAGCAAGTCCACGCAACTATGTTCCGGCAGCACGCCGACCGCCTGATGCGACTGGATCAGTCTGTGGATGATCCGAACATTGTCGGTGACGCAGCGCGCGCGAAGCCGCTTCGCGCGCAGGAACAGCATTTCCGGAATCGCTCCGAGCTCATCGGGATAGGCGCACGTCACCGCTTCCCCCGCTGTTGCAGCGACCGGCTCGAAGAAATACAGCCTGACCTCCGCGAGTTTCGAGATCGCAAAATCGCCCTTGTCCGGCTTGCGCAGCCGGATCGCGAGATCGGCTTCCCAGCGCGAAAACTTGACGTTGTCGCTCGAGGTCAGGAATTGCAGCGTCAGGCCCGGATTGGCGCGCAGCAATTTGCTGGTGCGCGGCGCCAGCACCTCCTCCGCGATCGCATTGGTGGAGGCGATGCGCAGCCGGCCGACCGGGCCGGGCAGGCTTTCGCCGATCCGGCCGATCTCCTCGGCATGCGCGGCCATCGCCTGGATGTGGGCGAGCACCATGTCGCACTGCCGGGTCGGCCTGCGGACGCCGTCGGCGGCCTCGAACAGGCGAACGCCAAGCGCCCGCTCGATCCGCGCCAGCCTGCGGCCGACCGTCGTCTCGTCGATGCGCAGCCGCGCACTGGCGCCGGCATAGGTGCCCTCGTCCCTGACGGCTGCGATGATGCGAAGGTCGTCCCAGTTCATCGCATCAGGCTACAGCGTGCGCCGGCTGCCTGCAATAACGCAGCCACCGGCTGCAATATCCCTGCACTACGGCAGGCTGCTCCATGGCTATATTTTCGAAGAACACATCTCGTGGAGATTTGAAGACCATGACAGCAGCCAAGACCCTGATGCAGCTTGCCGGCATCGACCTCACCCCGCCCCGCCTCGCGGACAGCTGCCTGGTGCTGATCGATATCCAGAACGAATATCTCGCGGGTCCGCTGGCCTTGCCCGGCGCCAACCCGGCGATCGCACGCGCCGCCGCATTGCTCGCCCGCGCGCGCGAGAGCGGCGCCGCGATCTTCCACATCGCGCACAAGGGACAACCCGGAAGCCTGTTCGACCGCACCGCGGAGCGCGGCGCCATCGTCGCGCCGCTGGCACCGCGGCCCGGCGAGGCCGTGATCGAGAAGCAATTGCCGAACGCCTTCGCCGGCACCGACCTCAACGCGCAGCTTGCCGCGACCGGCCGCAAGGAGCTCGTGCTCGCCGGCTTCATGACGCATATGTGCGTGAGCTCGACGGCCCGCGCCGCGCTCGATCTCGGCTTCCGCACCACCATCGATGCCGACAGCTGCGCCACCCGCGACCTGCCCGACGGCACCGGCGGCACGATCGCGGCAAAGCTCATTCACGACGTCGCGCTCGCCGAACTGTCCGACCGCTTCGCCATCATCGCCCGCGGCAACGCCCTCGCCTGAGACATCAGCCATGCTGCAGCTCTATTTCTGGCCGATGGCCTGCTCGCTCGCCAGCCGGATCGCGCTGATGGAGGCCGGCATCGAGGCGCGCTACCACATGGTCCATCTCTGGACCAAGAAGGTGCTGGACGACGACGGCGACTTCCGCGCCGTCTCGCCAAAGGGCGCGGTGCCCGTGCTGGTGCTCGAGAACGGCGAGCGGCTCACCGAGAGCGCTGCGGTGCTGCAATATATTGCGGACCTCAGGCCCGAACTCGGCCTGGCGCCGCCGCCCGGCCATCCGGACCGCTATCGCCTGCAGGAATGGCTGAGCTTCATCGGCACCGAGCTCCACAAGGGATTTTTGTTCCCGACCTTCTGGTACAAGGACGATGCGGCCTTGGCCAAACCGCGCGAACGGATCGGACAGAATGTCGCAATCGTGGCCGCGCATCTCGCCGGCCGTGAATACCTCGTCGGCGAACGCTTCTCGGTCGCGGACGCGCATCTGGCCTGGGCATTGACGCTGCTCCGCCCTGCCGGCGTCGACGTCGCGCAATGGCCCGATCTCGCCGGCTATCTCGCGCGGATGCAGGCGCGGCCACAGGTCAAGGCCGCGATCGGCATCGAGACGCAATTGTGGAAGACAGTGACGGCGTGATCGCAGCGAGCCCGAACCTCCAGACCCTCCGCTGGAGGGGGCAGAGGCGATGCGTGAGAACGCGAAGGCCGCAACGCCCGGCGATGCCGGCGCTTTTGTTTTGGGCAAACCACCTGGGACCCTTCCACAGCGCGCTCATGGGGATGCTTTGCGCAACCTCACGCTGAAGCAGGTGTCTTCTGCTGCTCACGATATCCACATTATGCACAGCACCCCGTAAATATACGTTGGTGTGAGTTGACAATCTAAAAAAATTCTCCGCGAGAGTCGCAAACCGAACCGACAGTCGCGCTTTCGTTCCGCACAGTAGCGTCGGGACGCGATCGAAGCTCACCCAAAATCTGAATTGAACACGGAGCGTCAGCTCTCGTGACGCGGGCGAGCGTTGCGAGCAATGCTTTCGCTTGAGAAGGGGACTGCATCTTGAGTGAAGGTGAAATGAAAGTCACGGTGAACGATACGAATGTCTTCGGAATGCCGTTGTCGAGCTTTCCGAAGATCGGCTTGCCCGGCGTGATCGGCGATCTTGCCGAGCAGGGTTTTGCCCACGCGCGGGCCGCCTCCGGGCGGATGACCGAGGTGTTGGGCGAAACGTATTCGTGCAATGCGCGAGGCGCGGCCGACTACGCGCTCAAGGTGATCGAAATCTCCCACGCCAATGCCGCCTCCGCGCTCGATTTCTTCGCCCATCTTCTCGGCAGCAAGTCAGCGGCCGACGTCCTGACCTTGTCCACTGAGCAGGCCCGCAAGGCCTTCGACACGGCATCGGACCAGAACAGGGAATTGTGGGCGCTTGGCCAGAAGCTTGCCACGGAGACAAGTGAGCCGGTCAGGAAGCACTTCGCCAGGGTTCTCCACCAAGCCGACTAAAAGAGCGGCACTCAATTCACGTCGAGGATTCGTTTGAGGAGGGATCCGGCCGGTTGGAATAAGCCCAGCGACGAGCATGCAGCCCCCACTGCCCGATGCTCTGTCAAACGCAGCAGGTGCGCGATGCCCCCCAAAGTAGTCGCACCGGCAAACGGGCGCAATCCAACCGGCCGGTACTTTTCTGCAAAGAGCAAGAAGCAATATCGAGGGAGGCTCACATGGGCATGCTCATGGTCAAATGTCCGCAAACCGGACACGCGATTTCCACCGGCATCCGGACTGATCGCGAGAGCTTTAGACGCAGCGCGGTATTCTTCTCGCGCACCAATTGCCCATTCTGCCGCACTGATCACGCCTGGTTCGCGCGGGACGCCTGGGTCGATGAGCCGAGCATCCGCGTGCGGCGCCGCGGCGCCGGCTCACCGGCCTGAACGACGACACAGACCATTGATGATCGCGATGGAGGGACGCCATGGCGCGCATGCAGATCGCAACGGAAGCATCCACCTGGCTGGTGCAGGCCAAGGACTTTCTCAACGAGGCTCGACGGCTGAAGCCGGGACCGGAGCGCAATGAATTGCGCCAGACAGCGAAGGTGCTGCGCGAGATTGCGAAGCTCGAGACGGCATCCGCCCCTGCAAAGAAGCTTGATCGGCGGCGGAGAAGCTGATCGCATCGCAACGCGCTCACAGCGCGTCGTCCGTTTCGATTTCGGAGATGCGCGGATTGTCGGTTAGGGCTGCCGCGCGGGATCGGGCCATATTGTCCGAGAAGATCTCCTCGGCTTCGAGACGCATGACGCGATGGCATTCGCACGCCGCCGCGGAGAGCCGCGACCTGTCGATCTCGATCCGGCCGCGTTGATCGGACCTGATTGCCCCGCGCGTGCGCAGATTGCGCATCAGGAGCGTCACCGTCGTTCGTCGCACGCCGAGGATTTGCGACAGCGCCTGCTGAGTCAGCGGCAGGATGTCGCTGTCGACGCGATCGCGAAGCTGGAGCAGCCAGCGCGCCATCCGGGCCTCGACCGGGTGCAGCGCATTGCAGGCGGAGCCGAGCTGGAACTGGATCAGCATCGACCTGATGTGCTTTTGCATCGCCTGCCGGATCGCAGCACTGCGTCCGAAAGCCGCATGAAAGCGCGGCGCGGAAATCCGCGAGGCGGTGCCTACCGCACGTACGACTGCGGTAATACCCGACGGGGACGACCCGAGCACCGAAAGACTGCCCACCGCCCCTTCGCGCCCGACCACGCCGGTCGCAACCGTGCTCCCGTCTGCCATGTCGATCATCAGCGTGATCGCCCCGCTATGAGGGAAGAAGACGTAGTCGATCTCGTCACCGGCTCGCGCCAGGACCGCATCCTGATCGAGCGCGACCGTCTCGAGCTCCGGACCCAGCAGATCCAGGTCCGCTGCCGGCAGTGTTGCGAGAAGGCGATTACCATTTCCGCCGGAAGCACTCACTGGCGGGCACCCAAAGTGAAGCGACACGCAACCAACTCACTCAGACACGCTCTCAAAAATAAACTCCAAACGCTTGACCGCAAGGCGGAATTTTCTGCAGACAGTACACCGAGAAGTTAGATGCAAATGCGCCGCCGGACGCAACAGCAAAATGCGCACGGTCGAACCGTAGAACTGCGGAACCCAAAGTTCCAATTCCCGGGCACGGAAAATGCTACCTCCGATTCCGCGGCGTCAGGCAGCCAGCTGGCGAAATGCGCGCAGGAGTCGCGATCTGAAGGCCGAGATCGAGCGTCGTCTGCGGCTTGGCGAACGGAGCTATTGAAACGCGACTTCGGCAAAGCTCCTCAGCTTGCGCGAATGCAGCCGCTCAGACTCCTGGTCCTTCAACCTTTCGAGCGCCTTCAAGCCGATCTGAAGATGCTGGCCGACACGCTGGCGATAGAACTCGCTGGCCATGCCGGCGAGCTTGATCTCGCCATGCAGCGGCTTGTCGGAGACGCACAGCAGCGTGCCGTAAGGTACGCGGAAACGATAGCCATTGGCGGCGATCGTCGCCGATTCCATGTCAAGCGCGATAGAGCGCGACTGCGACATCCGCCGGATCACCTGCGGTCCGCTGATCTCCCAATTGCGATTGTCGACGCTCGCGACCGTGCCGGTGCGCATCAGCCGCTTGAGCTCGAAGCCGGTGAGCCCGGTCACCTCGCCGACCGCCTCCTCGAGCGCCACCTGCATCTCCGCAAGCGCGGGGATCGGGACCCACAGCGGCAACTCGTGATCGAGCACATGGTCTTCGCGGACATAGCCATGCGCCAGCACGTAGTCGCCGAGCCGCTGCGTGTTGCGCAAGCCGGCGCAATGCCCGATCATCAGCCAGGCATGCGGCCGCAGCACCGCGACATGATCGGTGATGTTGCGCGCATTGGACGGCCCGATCCCGATGTTGATCAGGGTGATGCCGCGATAGCCGGGTTCGACCAGATGAAACGCCGGCATCTGCGGCACGCGATCCGACGCCGTCCCGCTGGTGCCGCCGCCTGCCAGCGCGTTGCGCGTGATCACATTGCCGGGCGCGACGAAGGCCTCGAGGCCCTCTTCACCCGAGGCGAGACGCTGCAGGCTCGATTGCGCGAAGGCGTCGACATAGAACTGGTAGTTCGTGAAGATCACGAAGTTCTGGAAATGCTCGGGGTCGGTGCCGGTGTAGTGATAGAGCCGGCGCAGCGAGTAATCGACCCGTGCCGCGCGAAACAGCGCCAGCGGCTCCGGCGTGCCCGGCGTCAGTTCGAACGTCCCGTCGGCGATCGCATCGTCCATCGCGGCGAGATCGGGCGTATCGAACACGTCGCGCAGCGATCGCGTGAACGCCGAGCTGTCGGCGATGCTCAGCGCCGCCTCGATATTGATGTCGCGCCGGTAGGCGAAATGGATCGGTATAGGCTCGCTGGACTCGCCGATCTCGACCGCCACGCCGTGGTTCTTGATCAGGAGCCCGATCTGCTCGGTGAGATACGTCTTGAAAATATCCGGCCGCGTGATGCTGGTCTCGTGGATGCCGGGCCCCGCGACGAAGCCGTAGGCGAGACGGGAATCCAGCCGCGCATGCGACGAGGTCGTGATACGGACGAAGGGGTAATGCGCGCGCACCCGCGTCGTGAACGGCACGCCGTTGACATAAGCCTCGAAGCGACTGCGCAGGAACGCGGTGTTGCGCTCGTAGATCTCGTCGAGGCGGGCAACCGCCGCGCCGGCCTCGACGAACGCTTCGGTCGTGATGGATGGCGGGGTTTCGATGGGAGGTGTGGGAGACATGTCGCCTTGCGCCAAATCCGTGGCCGAGCGTGGACTCACTCCGGATCAGCGCAGTATAGCGACTATGGCATCGAGTTCCAGATGGCCGGCGAGCGCGCCTCGGCGCCGGTGCCCTACTCCGTCTCGCGCGGCGGCAGCGCGCAGATCTCGGACCGGGTCAGGAACCTGCGTTCGCGGCCATTGTCGAGCGAGAACATGCCGCCGCGGCCGGGTACGACGTCGATGATCAGATCGGTGTGCTTCCAGACGTCGTATTGCGAGCCGCTGATATAGAACGGCGCGCCGCCGATCTCGCCGAGCTTGACGTCATAATCGCCGATCAGGAAGTCACCTTGCGGATAGCACATCGGCGACGAACCGTCGCAGCAGCCGCCGGACTGATGAAACAGCACCGGGCCGTGGTCGGCGACGATCTCGGCAATCAGCTCCAGCGCAGCCGGCGTCGCGGTCACCTTGTCAGCCATTTCGGCCTCCGTGATGGGAGCTCCGGCGGGAATACCCCGCCGGAGCCTGTCGCTTGGCCCGCTCCCCAAAACGAAAGGGAGCGGCATTCCGAGTGCTAGAAGAAGCCAAGCTTCTTCGGGCTGTAGCTCACCAGCATGTTCTTGGTCTGCTGGTAGTGGTCGAGCATCATCTTGTGGTTTTCGCGGCCGACGCCGGACTGCTTGTAGCCGCCGAACGCCGCATGCGCGGGATAGGCGTGGTAGCAATTGGTCCAGACCCGCCCGGCCTGGATGGCGCGGCCGAACCGGTAGCAGCGATTGACATCGCGGCTCCAGATGCCCGCACCGAGGCCATAGAGCGTGTCGTTGGCGATCGAAAGCGCGTCCTCGTCGTTCTTGAAGGTGGTCACCGACACCACCGGTCCGAAGATCTCCTCCTGGAAGACGCGCATCTTGTTGTGGTCCTTGAACACGGTCGGCTTGACGTAATAACCGCCCGAGAGCCCGCCGCCGAGATTGTTGCGCTCGCCGCCGGTCAGGACCTGCGCACCTTCCTTCTTGCCGATGTCGATGTAGGAGAGAATCTTCTCGAGCTGCTCGGAAGACGCCTGTGTGCCGATCATCGTGGACGGATCGAGCGGGCTGCCTTGCGTGATCGCCTCGACGCGCTTGAGCGCACGTTCCATGAATTTGTCGTAGATCGATTCCTGGATCAGCGCGCGGCTCGGACAGGTGCAGACCTCGCCCTGATTGAGCGCGAACATCACGAAGCCTTCGATCGCCTTGTCGAAGAAATCGTCATCGTCTTCGCAGACGTCCTTGAAGAAGATGTTGGGCGATTTGCCGCCGAGTTCGAGCGTCACCGGGATCAAATTCTGCGAAGCATATTGCATGATCAGCCGGCCCGTCGTGGTCTCGCCGGTGAACGCGATCTTGGCGATCCGGTTCGATGACGCCAACGGCTTGCCCGCCTCCAGACCGAAGCCGTTGACGACGTTCAGCACGCCCTTGGGCAGCAAATCAGCGATCAGTTCGAGCCACACCAGGATCGATGCCGGGGTCTGCTCGGCCGGCTTGAGGACGACACAGTTTCCCGCGGCGAGCGCCGGTGCGAGCTTCCAGACCGCCATCAGGATCGGGAAGTTCCAGGGAATGATCTGGCCGACGACGCCGAGCGGCTCGTGGAAGTGATAGGCGACCGTGTCATGGTCGATTTCCGAGATCGAACCTTCCTGCCCGCGGATCGCGCTGGCGAAGTAACGGAAGTGATCGATCGCGAGCGGCATGTCGGCGGCCATCGTCTCACGGATCGGCTTGCCGTTGTCCCAGGTCTCGGCGGTGGCGAGCTTTTCGAGATTGGCCTCCATCCGGTCGGCAATCCTGTTGAGGATCAGCGACCGCTCGGCAACGCTGGTACGGCCCCAGGCCTCCTTGGCCGCATGCGCCGCGTCGAGCGCCGCTTCGATGTCCGACGTGTCGGAGCGCGGGATCTCGCAGACCGGAAGTCCGGTCACCGGCGAGATGTTATCAAAATACTTTCCAGAGCGGGGCTCGCGCCATTCGCCGCCAATAAAATTGCCGTAGCGCTTGGCAAATGGCGCCTTGAGCACGGACTGCATGTCAACCTTGTTCATGTGTTCCTCCGTTGGCACGCCGATGCACACGGCGTTGCCCGGAACGCTCGGTCAAATCAGGCAGACATAACAGGGGCCCACCCCAACGGCCGCAGGGGAACTGTCGCAAATCTGAGACAGGGTGCGCCGCAAATTGGCAGGGCGTATCGGCGCTGCGGAAGCCTTGCGGGAATGCCTTAGCGGTGCAAGCCGAGTTGCTTGAGCTTGCGGTGCAACGTGGCGCGGGACATGTCGAGGTCCTTCGCGGCTTTCGACACATTGCCGCCGGCCCGCGCGAGCGCACGCTGCAACGCTGCGCGTTCCGCGGCAACAAGACCCCCATCGTCGCGGGTCTCGCCGATCAGATCGGCCGCCGGCAGCGGTCGCGCCAGCGACGCCGCGTTGAGGCCGAGCGCACGGCGCGCGGCCCGCGTTGCGCCGATCACGAGATCGTCGCGATCGACTGCCAGCAGCGAGTTGACGGCGCGCTCGCTCCTCGGCGTCAGCAGAATACGTGCGTCAGGAAATGCCCGGCGAAAATTCTCGGCTTCGATCACGCGCGCAGCGTCGGTGACCGTGGTCGCGATCAGCCGGGAAAAACCGTCGGTCAGGTCCGCCCGGCAGGACGACACGTCGAGCGCGGCGGCAAGCTCGCCGTGCTCGTCGAAGATCGGCGCGGTGGTGCAGAACAGGCCGGAGTTTGCGCGTGAAGAAGTGCTGTTCGCGGTCGATCGACAGCGGCCGCTTCTCGACGATGCAGGTGCCGATGCCGTTGGTCCCCTCGTATTTCTCGCTCCAGACCGCGCCGGTCCACAGCCCCCATGCGTTGAACGTGGCGTCATCGGCGCAGGCGCCGCGCCGGTCGACGACGACGCCGTCGCGGTCCGCGAGCAGCACCGAACAGCCAACCCCGCCCACGGCAAGGAACAGCCGGTCCAGCGTGTGCTGGGCCACTTTCAGGAATTCGCCGAGCCGTTGTGCGCGGCGGCGATGTCGGCCTGGTCGAGACGATAGGACGGCAGGCGGCTCGCCGGATCGAGCGCATGCAGATGGCCGGACCGGCGCCACGATGCCGACAGGTCCGAGGGCGCGCCGCCTCCGGCCAGCACGTCGAGAACCTTGTCCGTATGCACGACACCTGGCGACCGGCTCATGCCTCCCTCCCTGCTCCCCCGGGTTCTGCGACCCTCGGGAGCGCGGCGCTGTTGGCCCTGGCACCCTTTGTATCCCGCAGGATATAGCGCTGCTAGCAGCCTTTCAAGGGACGGTCATTGCGACGTTCGGACAGGTACCGGCGATGTATCGTCAAGCGATCGCGGGACAGGCCGAGGGGGCAAAGTCCCCCTCCAGCGGAATGCGCCTACTGAACCCTCGCGAGCACCGCGAGACGGCGGATGCCCTTGTTGCGGTAGGCTTCGAGGAACGCGTAGTAGTCCTTGAACGAGACGCAGCCGTTGGAATCGCCGTTCGGGCCGAGCATGAAGGTGTGCGCGAGCAGGCCGTCGCGGTTGAAGATCTTGCCCTCGCCGCCGATCGGCGTGAGCCGCAGCGCCGGCACGCCATGGAACAGCGCCTCGCGCGGCTTGAGCTCGTAAATGTGCGGCGGCGTCACGCCGACCATCTTCAGATGCGATGATCTGGGATCGTCGAGCCGGGAGCCGAGGCCCGAATGCGCCTCGAGGCGCGTGCCGTCCGGCAGGTACACGGTCTTCGCCGAGATGTCGTAGACCGCGGTCTGGCGGTCATAGGGCGGCGAGCCGCCGAGCATCGGGTTCTGGTCCAGCGTCGAGGGGATGCTGCCGGTGACGTTGGCGTCGGCGGAGGCGAAGGAGAGCAGCCCGCCGCCCGACTCGCGCTTGCCCCACAGCTTCTCGACCATGGTCTGCCGCTCGCTCGATGCGATCGACATCACCGCGGCCTTGGCGCGCGCGGCCATGTCACGAACGCCGCCGGATTTGGCAGCCTGCCTGGCTTCGGCGGGCTTGGCTTCCTTGGGCTGCACCGTTGCGGCGGGATCGTTGAGCGCCACCTGCAGATTGGCGGCGGCTTCCCTCTTGGCGGTCTCGACCGACTTCGGCGCCGGCAGCGGCTTCGATGTCTCGGCGAGCTTGGCCGAGGCAACGGCCCTCGCCGCTTCGGCGACCTTGGGCGCAGCCGCCTGTTTGATCGGATCGATCTGCGGCGCGGCGTCGGCCAGGGCGCTGGACGGCACGCTGGAGGCCACGCCCTCGGGCGATGCGGCCGCAAACCGATCGTTAAACATAAGCGAAGGTGCCGGGGCTTCCGACTTCGCGACCTCGCTCTTGGCCGGAGCCACAGGCGCGGGCGTCAGGGACGCGAACACCTCGTTGAACGCCGGCGCCGGCCGTGCGGCGACCGCCGCGGGCCGCTTCACCACCGGCGCATCGAACGCCGCATTGCCCACTGATGGGTAGACGCCCGCCGCAAAGATGTTGGCGTAGACGGTCCAGGCGCAGCCAAGCACCAGCCCCGCCACCGCGGCGCTGCCGAGGAAATGCTGTGGGAGGATTTTTCGGGAAGCTTTCTTGCGGCTTGGCGCCCCAAGAACATACGCACTCGCACTCGTACCCATACGCCCGACGCTCAAAACAGGTCCACCTTTGTCCCTCACTCGACGACAGGTCGAACGGATGTTCGGCTCAACGTCGCGCGGGGGCACAGACGGCCATTAAGGCGACTTTTAGTTAAATGCGACTTAACCGGATGCGATCCCCTGCAACGCGGGAAGTGCCTGTGGCGTAGGGCTTTTTTAAGATGGCAATGGACCGCCAAAGCGGCTTTTCTGTCCCATCATGGGACATTCCGGCACGCAGTTCCACCCGCTGCATGCCGCCATCAATGAGGGGAGAATTTCCTTGCCGATCACCCCGGATTCGCGCGGGGATTGAGCAAGATTCTCCTCAGTAGCTGAGCTTCGGATACCAGTCCTTGCCACGTCCTTCGGGCGTGGTGTCGAGCACGGTCCAGAGCGGGTCCATGTCCGGCGCGCCGCGCGGATCCTGGCCGGGGTCGACGGTGCCGGCCCCCATCTCGCCGGCCCAGAAATGATGGATCGTGCCGTCATGGCGCGTGAAGACATTGTAGCCGGGCACGTCGCCGTCATCCCTGCTGACATAGTCGCGCGTGTAGTCACCCGACACATCGGAATAGACCTTGTGGCGCGTCCAGCCGCGCGCCCGCTTCGCCTCGATCAGCCGCGCGATCGGCGAGCGCGCCACGAACACGAACGCCACGCGCTGCTCGATATCGGGCAGCTTCTCTTCCCACGTGGCCATGAACGACGTGCACATCGGACACGGCTTCTCGCGCTGCGGGCCGAACATGTAGCTGTAGATGACCAGCGTCTGCTTGCTGCCGAAGAGATCGCCGAGCGACGCCACGCCGGCCTCGCCGGTGAACTCGTAGGCCCGGGTCACCTCGCCGCCCGGCGGCAATGCGCGGCGCAGCTCGGCCACGCGCTCGATATGCCGGCGCAGCTCGATCTCCTCGACGAGCAACGCCTGGCGCGCGCGGCGATATTCGGCGCTCTCATTGGGAAAGCGATTGGTGTTGGTCTTGGCGAGCTCAGAAGCGTGCTTCAGGACGGAACTGGTCATGTCGGGACCTCGTGTGGTTGACGGGTACCTGGAAGACGAGCCGGAACCGGCCGGTCCGACATTCGACTTCGATGATTTCTACCGCAGTTCCGGCGGCGGCGAGCGGTCGAGGACGTCACCCTTTGGACCTTCCAGCAAATCGAGCGCATAGGTCTCGACAACCAGCGGCCCGCGCATGCGATTGGCCTCGGCGATGGTTTCGACACGGGCGAAATTGTCGCGTAGCGAAGCCGGCATGGTCTGTTCGAGCTCATGCACATACAGCAGCTTGCCGGACAGCTGGGCCGGGCTCGGCTCAGGCATGTTGACCCAGCGAATGCGCTGGCCCTGCTGCGCCACGCAGCTGCCCTTGGGGAGATAGAAGGCAAGCCAGCCGACGGTGCCGTAGTCCGGCGCCAGCACGCAGGTCGCACCGTGACGGACGCGCGCCGCCTCGATCTCGGCGGCGAGCTCCTGCCAGCCGACACCGACGCTGCGCACGGTGGCGTCCCGGCGATAGCCTGAGAGCATGCCGGTGTTGGCCTGCACGATCAGCAGTGCAAACAGCACGACGCCGACCGGCGCGGCCCAGCGGCGGCAGAAATCGATCGTGCGCTGCTCGCGCGGCGCCCACTGCACCTGGATCGCGGCGACCGCGGCCGCCACCGCAAAGGCGGGATAGACAGGTGCGAACCAGTTGGCCTCGACCCGCGCATGCAGCGCGTGCCAGGTGAAGTAGACGACGATGGTCCAGAACATCGTGTTGATCAGCACGCGCGCGCCCATCGCGCCGGCGCGGCGCCGAGAGAGCGCGTAAAGGCCCATCACGCCGAGTATGAAGACCAGCGGCGTCGCGAACGCGAACTGCGTCGGGATCAGCTCGGCGATATAGGTCGGCCGGAAATCCTCGATCCGGGCGCGGCCCATCTGCTTGATGAAGGACACCCATTGGTGATCGGCATTCCAGAGGATGACCGGCGCAAACAGGCCGGCCGCGACCACGCCGCCGAGATAGAGCCAAGGCGAGAGAAACCAGCGCCGCAGCTTCGGCACCGCCGCAAGCCAGATCAGGATCGCGGGACCAAAGAACAGCGCCGTATATTTCGACAGCAGCGCCAGACCTGCGCTGGCGCCGACCGCAAGCCACCAAGCGCCGCGGCCGGTCTCCAGCACCTTGGCGAGCGAGAACAGCAACAGGCTGGCAGCGACCAGCAGCGGCGCATCCGGCGTCACGATCAGCGTGCCGACGGCGGCCATCAGCGTGACGTTGAGCAGGATCGTGGCGCTTGCGGCGATGCGCTGGCCGCCGAACAGGAGCTCGGCCGCCCGGTAGATCGCCCAGCTCATCGGCAGCGCGAGCAGGATCGACACCAGCCGCACCCCGAACGGCGTGTCGCCTGCGATCATGGTGCCGAGCCGGATCACGATCGCCACCATCGGCGGATGGTCGTAGTATCCGCCGGCGAGCGACTTCGACCACATCCAGTAATAGGCTTCGTCGAAGGTCAGCGGCGTCCATGCGGCGGCGGCCAGCCGCAGCACCACGAGCGCGCACACCGCAAGGGCGGTGTTCCGGGCGAGCCGCGCCTCGTTCGCGTTCATGCCACCGTCATCGCTTGCGCCAGACGAACAGCCCGGACATCGCGTAGTTCCACACCACGCCCATCAGCGCGCCGGCCGCGCCCGCAAGCCACCAGATCGGCTCCTGGTCGTAGACCGAGAACGCGACGCCGACATTGGCGAGCAGGCCGACGCTGCAGACCAGATAGAACAGCAACAGGCCGCGCAGGATGCCAAAGCCCTTCAGCCGCTGGTCGCGGTAGGTCAGGAAGTTGTTGAGGATGAAGTTGCTGGTCATCGCGACGATCGCGCCGGCAGCCTGAGCCTCCGGGAATGGCGCCTTGAACAGCTCCAGCGAGATGAACAGCACGCCGAGATGCACCAGCAGGCCGAGCCCGCCGACGGCTGCGAACAGAATGAAGCGCAGCGAGATCAGATCATTGGTCAGCTTCGCCAGCACCAGGCCAAGGAAGTCGAGCGCGACCATCGAGTCAAGCTTGCTCTCGCCATGCTGGCGGGCGCCGAACGTGAAGGGAATTTCGACCGTACGCAGCTTGCCCTCCGCGGTCGCCACCACGTCGAGCAGGATCTTGAAGCCCTGGGTCGACAGCTGCGGCGCAAGCTGCTCGAAACGGTCGCGGCGGATCATGAAGAAGCCGCTCATGGGGTCCGCGATCTCGACCTTCAACGAGCGGCGCGCGATCTCGGTGGCGAAGGCGCTGGCGCCGGCACGCTGCTTGTTGAAGCCGTCGGCCTTGTAGCCCTCGATATAGCGGCTGCCGACCACGAGCTCGGCCTCGCCGCTCTGCAGCAGCGCCACCATCTTCGGCAGCTGGGTCTCGTCATGCTGCAGATCGGCGTCCATGACGGCAGCGTAAGGCGCGCTCGAGGCCAGGATACCCTCGATGCAGGCGCCGGACAGGCCACGCCGGCCGATTCGGCGGATGCAGCGCACGCGGGAATCCTTCCGCGCCAGCTCACGCACCACGTCCCAGGTTCCATCGGGCGAATTGTCATCGACGAAGATGACTTCCCACGACAGGTCCTTCAGAATCGCATCGAGCCGGCGGTACAGCACCGTGACATTGGCGCGTTCGTTGAAGGTCGGGACGACCACCGAAAGCTGCGGCAGACGTGCGGCCTGCGACAGGGTTTCGGGGCCCGGCTTGATGGCTTCATTCATGAGCGCCAGCGTATAGCGGCAGCCTCTCCCGCTGCCAAGGCGGGCCGAACCGAACGCTGTCTCGGGAAGCGGGAAAACGGGGCCAAAATACCCCTGAAAATACCAACGACCACGAACAAGGGGGGCGCGCGTACATCCGGCGCAGCCGATATTGTCGTGGTCGTCCCAGCGCCGGAGCCCTTAACAAGCTGCAACGTCGCCGTTCCACCCCAAATAGGAAGCCCCCGAGCGGTCCGCAAGCGGCGCAGGGCGCTAGTTGTTCGGGACGTCCCGGATGACGGGGCCGCGGGGCGCCGGGGCCGCCGGCGCAGCTTCCGCGGCAGGAGCAGCCTGTGGCGCCGCCGCCCGCTGGGCGGGATTACGGATTTGGCTGGGCGACGGCCCATAGATGAACGCCGCCGCCAGCACGATGGCTGCGACCACCGCGCCCAAAAAGCCTGCCGTCGATTGTGAGTTCATGCCGCCGATCCCCTCGCCTGCGCGGATTGATATCAAAAATCGACCGCGCGCAACAGGATTTGGGAACCTATTTCGCCGCGGCCCTGCGCCGGACGAAGGCGGTCACGATGTCCTTCTGCGCAAGCTCGATCGCGCGGTTGGCGGTCGTCAGCTGCGTATCGGCATCCTGTTTCGGAAATTGCAGCGACAGGAAGTCGATCAGCGACACCCGGAAGTTCTGCCGCTCCGAGGGGCAGACACTGGCGATCAGTGAGGTGAATTCCTGGTCGGACAACGTCTTGTTGCTGTCGCGGGGATATTCGCGGGCGAGACAATTCCAATAGGCATCGCGGCCGGTGATCGCGAGCTTGTGCGCATCGTCGACCTCGTCGGCCATTGCAGCTGACGACGTGATCAAGAGGACGGCGGCAACCAGAATGCGCATTGTTGTTCTCCCGTTTTTCGGCATCCTAGCCAACACCAGCAAGCACGATAAGTACCGCCGCGCAAATCTGGCAAACTGGCCAATCACGATTATTTTGATTACTCTCTCTGTTCCCTCCTCACGATGAGTGCAGTCGTGGCCAAAGCTCCCACCAAGGCGACCAAGACGAACGCAGGCAACATCTATATCGGCATCGGCGGCTGGACCTTCGAGCCGTGGCGCGGGGTGTTCTATCCGGAGAAGCTCACGCAGGCGAAGGAGCTGTCCTACGCCGCCTCCAAGCTGACCTCGATCGAGATCAACGGCACCTATTACGGATCGCAGAAGCCGGAGAGCTTTCGCAAATGGGCGAGCGAAGTGCCCGACGGCTTCATCTTCTCGCTGAAGGGGCCGCGCTTCGCCACCAACCGCCGCGTGCTCGCCGAGGCCGGCGATTCGGTGAAGCGGTTCTATGATTCGGGCGTGCTGGAATTGAAGGACCGGCTCGGGCCGGTGCTCTGGCAGTTCGCGCCGACCAAAAAGTTCGACGGCGCCGATTTCGGCAAATTCCTCGAACTGTTGCCGCGCAAGCTCGACGGCCGCGCGCTGCGCCACGTCGTCGAGGTGCGCCACGACAGCTTTTGCGTGCCCGAATTCATCGCGCTGCTGCGCCAGTTCGAGGTGCCCGTGGTGTTCGCCGAGCACGGCAAATATCCGGCGATCGCCGATCTCGCCAGCGACTTCGTCTATGCCCGGCTGCAGAAGGGCGATGACGAATTGAAAACCTGCTATCCGCCGAAGCAGCTCGACGCCTGGGCCAAGCGGTTCCAGGACTGGGCCGGCGGCGGCGAGCCGGATGACCTGCCGAAGGTCGACAAGACCAAGCCGAACAAGGCCCCGCGCGACGTGTTCGCTTACGTGATCCACGAGGGCAAGATCCGCGCGCCGGCGGGCGCGATGGAGCTGATCGAACGGGTGAAGTGAGGAAACGGCGATGGCGAAGGCGAAAAAGCTGTTCACCATCGGCTACGAGCAGACGCCGTCGAAGGCGGTGCTCGACGAGCTCCAGCACGCCGGCGTCAAGCTATTGGTCGACGTCCGCGCGGTCGCCTCCTCGCGCCGCCCCGGCTTCTCCAAGACCCAGCTCGCCGCGGGCCTCGACGAGCGCGGCATCGCCTACGTCCATCTGCGCGGCCTCGGCACGCCGAAGAGCGGCCGGGAGGCGGCGCGCAGCGGGCAATATGCGCTGCTGCACAAGATCTATTCGGCGCACCTCAAGACGGTGCAGGCCAAGGAGGAGCTCGACGAGCTGTCGTCGCTGGTCAAGAAATCCGGCCCGGTCTGCATCCTCTGCTACGAGCGCGACCACGAGCACTGTCACCGCCGCTGGATCGCCGAGATCATCGAGGAGCGCGACGGGGTCAAGATCGAGAACCTGGCCGCGCCGCAGGTTTGAGAATGCAGAAGTTGCTAATTCCAGCTCGCGTATGCATTATGTGCAGGGTCGTAGTGTGAGCAATTCAAATGGCGATGGAGCTGAAGGGCGCGAGAGGCGAGGGATTTGCGACGATTGCCGCTGACGGTCGCGTGTTAGATTCCTGGTTTCTCCAGCTGCGCCTGGTTGTGGAGGCCGACAAGGCGGCAACGGTACGGCTGACGACGGACGAGCTCAAAAGATCGTTGGGTGAATCGGCGGACGGATATGCGCGACACGACGACGTCCGCAATGTCGATATCGTTCCAATCCGTACGGAAATCGACTCCCTTGCATCTGCGCCGACTGATGCGCACGACGCGTATCTTCGACTCCATCTCCTAAGCCACCGGCTCGTCCAGCCGAACTGCCTGAACCTTGACGGAATTTTCAGTCTATTACCTAACGTCGCCTGGACGACCCTCGGTCCCTGTGAATGCTCTCGTGTAGCGGAAGCACGAATGTTAGCGCGAAAGCGTGCCCTCGCATTTGAGGTGACAGGCGTGGATAAGTTTCCGCGCATGACTGACTATGTGACGCCTGCGGACGTGAGAATTGCAGATGCGGATCGCGTAAGGCTCGGAGCCTACCTGGCTCCGGGCACGACCGTCATGCATGAAGGCTTTTGCAATTTTAATGCAGGTACGCTCGGTCCCTGCATGGTCGAAGGCCGGATAAGTGCCGGTGTGGTTGTGGGAAGTGGCAGCGACGTCGGTGGCGGAGCGTCGATCATGGGCACTCTGTCCGGAGGAGGGAAAGAGAGGATTACAGTTGGTGAGCGCTGCCTGATCGGAGCCAACGCCGGTATCGGCATTTCATTGGGTGACGATTGTATCGTCGAAGCGGGCTGTTATGTCACGGCAGGCGCGCGCATCCTTTTGGAAGATGGCCGAGTCCTGAAAGCCAAAGAACTTTCGGGCCAGAAGGGCCTTCTTTTTCGTCGTAATTCGCAGAGCGGCGCTCTTGAGGCAACCAGACGCACACCAAATTGGGACGGCCTCAACTCGCAACTTCACGGCTAGGCAGCTCACGCGAAGACGTCGTCGGCGACATGTGGCGCGTCAACGATGTCGCATTCTGGCCCCTCGCGTCATTTGCTGCTGCTGCACAAAGCGGCCGTTATCGGAGCGAAGCGGACATCATGAGAACTTGTGAGCACGCGCCCTAGCTTCGGCTCTCACCCTCCTCCCCCGCGACGCTGATCGTCCCCTCCATCATCTTCACGCAGCCGCCGCCGACATGCACCGAATTGATCGCGCCGCCTTGCTTGCGGACCCGCGTCAGCAGCAGGCTCGGCCGCCCCATGTCGACACCCTGCCCGATCCGCAGCCGCAACTCGCCGTCACGCGCGGGATCGATATCGGCGAGCAGCGCCGCGCAGGCCGCGGTCGCGCTGCCGGTGGCGGGATCCTCGGACAGGCCGCTGGCACCAGGATGGAACATGCGCGCCTGCAGGTCGAGCGGCTGCTCGCCCGCCGGCACGTCGCTTGTGTAAAAATAGATGGCGTCGCTTCCGATATGCGGCAGAACCCGAGCGAACGCCGCAGCATCTGGCCGGGCGCGCTTGACCGCCTCGCGCGAAGCGATCTCGACCACCAGGAACGGCAGGCCGACCGAGACGACCTGCGGCGCATGCCGACCGGTCTTCACGTCGGCCGCCGACAGCGACAGGCAGGCGGCGGCATCGGCCGCGCTCACCTCGTTCGTGCGTTGCAAGGCTTGCGGCGCCGTGAGCTCCGCGCCGATGACCTTGCCCCCGTCAGTGAGAATCTCGACCGGCACGAGACCCGCCTTCTCCTCGAACCGCAAGCGCGGCGGCGCCTTCGCCGCCTGGCTCGCCAGCACGAAGGCGGTGCCGACATTGGGATGGCCGGCGAATGGAATTTCCGAGCGCACCGTGAAGATGCGAACCTGGGCGTCGTTGCCCCTGTCCTGCGGCGGCAGCACGAAGGTCGTCTCGGAATAGTTGAACTCGGTCGCGATCGCCTGCATCTGTGCCGTCGACAGCCCGCCAGCGTCGAGCACCACGCCGAGCGGGTTGCCGCCGAACGCGCGGTCGGTGAAAACGTCGACGGTGATATAACGCCGCTGCATCTTGCGTGTCCTTGTGCCAGTCATTCCGACGGCGTCATCGTAACACAGAAGCAACGACGCCCTTCAGAGCACTCGGTGCAATCACGCGAGGGTTAGAAACGAAACAGTCCGCGTGGCGACGCGAGCACCTGCGCGCGCTCATCGGCATCGGTGACGAGCTCGTCGAGGAATTTGCGGTTCTTCGCGTAGCTCTGCGTTGCTTCGAACTGCGTGTGCGGCCAGTCGCTGCCCCACAGCAGCCGGTCGACGCCGTAAGCCCTGCGCAGCAACGGATAGGCCTGTTTCGCAAATGCCTCACCGGCCGCACCGTTGCGGTAAGGCGCCGAAATCTTCACCCAGACATTTCGCGTCGCGCCAAGCTTGAGGACCGACTGGAATCCGGGATCGTCGATGCCGAGTTTTGCATCGGGCAAGGCGAAGTGATCGAGCACAACTTTCACGCCCTGGTTGAGCAGCCTTGGCGCGAGCATCGCGAGATCGCTCGCGTTGCGCTGGATCTCGATCTGCCAGTCGAGCGTCCTGATGTGTGCCAGCAGCGCCGTCCACTCCGACGACGTCAGATCGGGCAGCGGCTGGCCCACGAGATTGAGACGGATGCCGGCCACGCCAGCGCGATCGAGCGCGCGCAGCTCATCCACCGCGACGCCGGGATCGACCACGGCGATGCCGCGCAGCCGGCCGTTGGTCGCCTTCAGGCATTCGACCAGATAGGAATTGTCGGTGCCGAGAAAGCTCGGCTGCACCAGCACGCCATTGGTGATGCCGTTCTGGTCGAGCTGCTGCAGATAGAGGGCGAGCGGCGCGTCGTAATCGGGCGCGTAGCGCCGTCCCGGTGCGAGCTTCAGGCCGCGATGGAAGACGTGGGCGTGGGTATCGATCGCTAATTGCGGCACCTCAGCCCTCACCCTGCTCGCCAGTCCGCCTGCTGCCACGGCGCCAATCAATCCCGCGGCAAACCGGCGCCGCGTCACCCCATGTTCGCGTGATGTCATGATCGTCCCTCATCATCACGCGCGCGTGGCGGCGGCCTGCTCGAAGACCTTGCCGCGGGTCTCCGGCAACATCAGCACGGCGACCAGCACCAGCGAATAGGCGAAGGCCGCATCGATCCCGATCGCCGCGCCAAGGCCGATGTGATCGCTGAGATAGCCAACCAGGAACGGGAAGGCCGCAGAGACGATGCGGCCGAAATTGTAGCAGAAGCCGACGCCGGTGCCGCGCACGCCGGTCGGGTAGAGCTCGCTGAACAGCGCGGCCATGCTGGCGGGAATGCCGGCCGAGAAGAAGCCGAGCGGGAATCCGAGCACCAGCATCTGCGAATTCGAGAGCCGCGCGAAGATGTAGACCAGCACCGTCACCACACAGGCGGCGGCGAACAGCGCGACGTTGGCGCGACGCCCGATCCGGTCGCTGATGATCCCTGACACCACGCAGCCGCAAAAGAACGCGACGATGATCACGGCAAGATACGCGCTGGAGCCGAGCACCGAGAGATGCCGCACCTCGCGCAGATAGGTCGGCAGGAATGTGGTCAGCGCCGCATAGCCGCCATGGGCACCGATGCCGAACAAGCCGCCGATCAAGGTCGCACGCAGCACGTCGCGGTGAAAGATTCCGGCGAGCGTAGCGAAGAACGGTGGCTCGGCCTTGCGCGACACGGCGCGCGGCGGCTCCTGCAATCCGCGGCGGATGTACAGGATCAGCAGCGCCGGGATCAGGCCGACCGCGAACAGGATGCGCCAGGCGATGTCGGCCGGCGCATAGGTGAAGACCAGCGCCGACAGCAGCACGGCGGCGCCCCAGCCAACCGCCCAGGCGCTCTGCACCGCGCCGAGCGCCTTGCCGCGATGCTCGGCCCGAATGATCTCGGCCATCAGCACGGCGCCGCAGGCCCATTCGGCGCCGAAGCCGATGCCCTGGATCGCCTTCAGGACCAGCAGCTGGGGGTAGCTCGTCGCGAACGCGCAGGCGAAGGTCGCCAGCGCAAAGGTCGCGACCGTGATCTGCAGCGCCTTCACCCGGCCGAAGCGGTCGCCGAGCGCACCGCCGAGCCAGCCGCCGAACGCGCCGAAGAACAGCGTGACCGAGCCGAGCAAGCCGGCGTCGGCCTTGTTGATCCCGAAGGCTGCAATCAGCGCCGGAATGGCGAGGCTGAACATCTGGACGTCGAGCGCATCGAGCCCCCAGCCGCCAAAGCTTGCCCAGAAGGTGCGCCGTTCGAGCGGCGAGCATTCGCTGTACCAGTTTGCCATCATTCCTCCCCGTGATTTTGTCTGTTGTTCTGTTTGCCTGCCGCACTCACCTGATCTCGGCGTGGTAGCGGAAGCGATCCGCCGGCCCGCGCGAGCGGCGCCATTCGATCGGCCGCCGCTCCAGATCGAAGGCCAGGCGCTCGATCACGATCAGCGGTGCGTTGGCCTCGAGCCGCAGCAGGCGCGACTGCATCTCGGTCGCGATCTCGACGGTGAGGATTTCATCGGCCGAGACCACGACCTGGCCGCAGCGATCCTCGTAGAGCGGATACAGCAGATCGCCGAACTCGGAGGTCGCGAGCGCGAGGATCGCCTCGAAGCGCGACCTCTCGAGCCAGATCTCCTCGGCGAGCAGCGGCACGTCGTCGATCAGTCGTAGCCGCGACAGGCTGATGACGGGCTCGCCGACGGCAATGCGCAGCGCTGATGCCACCGCCGAGGTCGCCGGCATCGCCTTCCGCCGCAGGATGCGGCTCTGCGGCACGCGGCGCTCGCCGCTTTCGGACTGGAAGCGGAAGAAGCGGAATAGCGAGGAGTTGAACCGCGCGCGGCGCACGAAGGTGCCGCGGCCCTGCTGGCGCTCCAGCACGCCGTCTGAGACCAACTGATCGATCGCCTTGCGCACGGTGCCGATGGCGACGCCGTAATGCGCGCCGAGCTCGGCCTCGGAGGGGATCAGGTCCCCGGGACGCCATTCATTGCGGTTGATGCGCGCCGCGAGGTCGTCGCGGAGACGCTGGTAGCGCGGCAGGCGGTCGTCGAGGGCTGAATTCATATAGTCATCTATATGAGTATATGACACGCGGTCAACCACTACTTTGATACCTCCATCTATTTCCGATAGTGGCGCCCTACCCCAGCTGCCAGACCGGCACCGGGTGCTCGTAACCCCTGACCGGGATCTCGCCGCGCGAGACGGCGTCCTTGCACTCCTCGCCGAGCGCGTCGCGCACTGCGGACGAGATCAAAAACTGCGAGCCGAGATCCTTGTTGAGCGCCTCGAGCCGGGCGGCGAAATTCACGGTGTCGCCGATCACGGTGTATTCCTTGCGCCGCGGCGAGCCGATATTGCCGGCCACGACCTCGCCGATATGGATGCCGATGCCGATGCGCAGCGGCCAGCTCGACGCTGCGTTGGTGCGCTCATTGGCCGCGAGCATTTCGCGCGCGGCGGCGACCGCCTGATGCGCGGCGTCGCCGGTCTCGAACGGCGCGCCGAACAGCGCGAGAAAGCCGTCGCCCAAAAACTTGTTCACGATGCCGCCGTGGCGATCGAGGATATCGACCAGCACCGCGAAGGCGCCGTCGAGCCGGTCAACCACCTCCTGCGGCGAGCGCGTGCGTGCGCCGGCGGTGAAGCTGCGGAAGTCGACGAACATCACGGCGACGCGCCGGATGTCGCTCCCGGTCGAGGTGCCTTCCGTCATCAGACGTTCGACCACCTGCGGCGAGACGTGCTGGCCGAACAGATTGGTGATGCGATCGCGCGCGGTGGCGGCCAGGATGCTGGCGCCGAACTGACGCCGCAGCTGCATGCCGACGGCGCCGGCCAGCATGCCCGAGATCAGGATCACGACGCTGCGCGCGGCGTGATAGAAGAAATCCGGCTCGGGATCGAGCGTCGCGTCGGGACGATAATACATCGCCATCCAGAACAGCTGCGAGGCCGCGACAAAGCCGGTGAAGGCCGACAGCCAGAAATCGAGCCGCAAGGTCGAGGCAATGATGAAGATGAAATAGACCAGCGGAGCGACCCAGCCGAGCGCCGCGACCGGGCCCATGCTGTCGATATGCAGCGCAAGCGCGACGGTCGGCATCGACGTCTCGATCAGAGCGCCGATATAGCGCCTGAACACCGGCAGGTCGCGGTCCTGCTCCATGTGCCTCGTGATCGCGCCATGCACCCACAATTCGAACAGGATGAACGGCACGATGACGGAGTAAAGATATGACGGCTTGAAATTGCCGTGCCACACCCGGACCAGCGCCTCGGGGGCAATGAAGTAGATCGCCGAGCTGATCACCGAGAATGCTGCGGCGATGGCAATCAGCACCTTGACGCGGAGCAGCTCGGTAGTCATCACCTCGCGCATCAGGGCGTGATGGAAGTCCGTTGCGACGGTCGCGCCTTGCGCTGCCTTGTCTCGCCCCCAGAACCCGGCCATTTCCCCTCGCCCGTCATTCCGGGATGGTCCGCAGGACCAGACCCGGAAGCTCGACATCCCGGGTTCGGTGCTTCGCACCGCCCCGGAATGACGATGAATAATTGCGGCTATCTTAGCCTCAATCAAGCGTGCGGCGGAAGCGCGTCACGGCCACCGTCATGGCGAACAGCATCAGGGCGACCAGCGCGATGGTGTCGTATTGCAGGTTCTGCATCGCGGCGCCCTTCAGCATGATGGCACGGACGATGCGGACGAAATGGGTCAGCGGCAGCCCCTCGCCGATATATTGCGCCCAGACCGGCATGCCCGCGAACGGAAACATGAAGCCGGACAGCAGGATGCTCGGCAGGAAGAACATCATCGACAGCTGCATCGCCTGCAGCTGATTCTGCACGATGGTCGAGAATGTGTAGCCGATCGACAGATTGGTGGTGATGAACAGCGTGGTCAGCAGCGCCAGCAGGGTCAGGCTGCCGAGAACCGGCACGCCGAACAGCACGATGCCGATGGCGATGATCAGCGTGGCCTGGATGAAGCCGACCAGCACATAGGGGATGATCTTGCCGAACATCACCTCGACCGGCTTGATCGGCATCGACAGCAGGCTCTCCATGGTGCCGCGCTCGATCTCACGGGTCACCGACAGCGCGGTGAAGATCAGCATAGTCATGGTCAGGATGGTCCCGACCAGGCCGGGCACGATGTTGAGGCGAGAATCCGCCGCCGGGTTGTAGCGGGCATGGGCGCGGATCTCGAACGGCATCTCCGGCGGATCGCCGATGTGCAGGTCGTGCGCCAGCGCCGACTGCACCAGCGGCCCGAGCGCGCCGAGCGCAGAGCCCGACGCCACCGGGTCGGTGGCGTCGGCCGCCACCAGCAGCGCCGGCTTGTCGCCGCGCCGCACCGCGCGCTCGAAGCCGCGCGGGATCTCGACGCCGAACAGCACCTTGCCGGATTGCAGCAGATCGTCGAACTCCGCGACGGTGTGGACCTCGCGGACGAAACGGAAATAGGCGGTGTTCTGCATCGCCTTCAGGATCGAGCGCCCGAGATCGCTGTCCTCCTGGGTCAGCACCGCCGTCGGCAGATTGCGCGGCGTGGTGTTGATGGCGTAGCCGAACAGCGTCAGCTGCATCACCGGCAGCATGATGATCATGGCGAACGAGACGCGATCGCGGCGAAGCTGGATGAACTCCTTGACCAGCATCGCGTAGCTGCGCCGCCAGAAGCCGAATGCCGGCTCCCTGCTCTCGTCATTGTGGATCGTGTCCATTGCGCTCATCGGAACCTATCCTTGAAAATTGTCCTTGGAGCGGCCCATCAGGTCGATGAAGACGTCCTCGAGCGATGGCTCGCTCGGCTGCCAGCGCCATTTCGAATTGTCGCGATAGGGCGCAATGGCGGCCTCGAGCGCGGCCTTGTCGCGGCCGGAGACGTGCAGGCTGGTGCCGAACGGCGCCACCATGTCGACGCCGGGTTTGCCCGTGAGCTCGGCCATCAGCCCGTTGAAGTCCTCGCCCGTCACCGTCCAGGTCGACAGCGCGGAGGCCGCGATCACCTCGTCCACCGTGCCGTGGGCCAGCAGGTGGCCGTAGGCGATATAGGCGATCTCGTGACAGCGCTCGGCCTCGTCCATGTAGTGGGTCGAGACCAGCACGGTCAGGCCTTCGGCGGCAAGCGCGTGGATCTCGTTCCAGAAGTCGCGCCGCGCCTTGGGATCGACGCCCGCGGTCGGCTCGTCCAGCAGCAGCAATTGCGGATTGGGCAGCGTGCAGGCGCCGAGCGCCAGCCGCTGCTTCCAGCCGCCGGACAGATTGGCGGCGAGCTGGTCCTCGCGACCCTTGAGGCCGATGCGTGCGATCATGTCGCGCGCGGCGCCGCGCGGATCCGGCATGCCGTAGAGCCGCGCGACGAATTCCAGGTTCTCGCGCACCGACAGATCCTGATAGAGGCTGAAGCGCTGCGTCATGTAGCCGACCTTGCGCTTGATCTTGTCGGCATCGCGCCTGATGTCGTAGCCGAGGCAGGTGCCCTCGCCGCTGTCGGGCGTCAGCAGACCGCAGAGAATCCGGATGGTCGTGGTCTTGCCGCTGCCGTTGGGACCGAGGAAGCCGTAGATCGAGCCGCGCTTGACCTGCATCGACAGGTCATGGACGACCTCTCGCCCACTGAACGATTTGCTCAGGCCCTTCACATCGATCGCGATGCCGGATGCGTTGGACCGCGCGCTGGTCGGGCCGCTATTCATCTGCGGTCCGCCAACGGCGTCTTCGGGTTAGTCTTGGGATTGATGTAGATGCTGATCGGCTGGCCGACGCGCAGCACATCGGGCCGGCTCGGCCGCGCCTGGACCAGATAGACCAGCTTGTTGCGCTCATCGAGGCTGTAGATCACCGGCGGTGTGTACTCCGCGGTGGTGGCGATGAAATAGATTTTTGCGGTGAGGTCATCAGCGCAATTGTCGCAGGTCACCCTCACCTGGTCGCCGAGCGCAAGCTTCGGCAGCTCGGCCTCCGGCACGAAGAAGCGCAGCTTCATGTTGCCGGGCGGCATGATCGACAGCACCGGCCGCTGCGCCTGCACCATCTCGCCCTCGCGGAAATAGATCTGCTGGATCGCACCCGCGATCGGCGCAAAGCCCTTGCGGCGGTCGAGCCGGGTCTGCGAGCTCACGACGCGGGCCTCCGCGACGCGCAGCGCCGAGAGCGCCGAATCCAGATTGGCCTGGGTGCCGGCGCCGGTGCCGCGCAGCGAGGCCGCGCGGTCATAGCTCTGCTGCGCGTTCGCCAGCGTGGCATTGTTCTGGTTGAGATCGGCGCGCTGCAGATCGTCGTCGACCGAGTACAGCTGATCGCCAGGCTTGACCTCGTCGCCCTCGCGGACGTTGAGCTTGATCACGCGGCCGGATTCATCGGGGCTGACGAAGATCATATCGGCCTCGACCCAGCCCTGGAAGCCGGGATCCCGCTTCTCCTGGCAACCGGCGAGCGCAGCCGCCAGCACGACGACGGTCACGAGCTTCATCATGCGCGACGAGGTCATGTTGTCCTCCGTTCGCCGAAGATCAGATCGAGATGGACCTTGAACATCGCGAGCCCGTCGAGCGGTGCGTGCCGGGCAAACAGGCTCTGCCAGATCACCGCGACGATCGCGGGCGCGACGATCAGCTGGGGAAATTGCCCGAGCTCCCGGTGCTTGATCTCGCCGCGCGTGATCGCAAGCTGGACCAACGCCTTCATACCAGCGAGGCCCTTCGACACTACCTCGCGGAAATAGAAATCGGCGATCGCCGGGAAGCGTGGCCCCTCCGAAACGATGAGCCGGATGATATCGCCGCGGCGGGTCGAGACGACCTCGCGGATGAAGGTCTCGGCAAATCCCTCCACCGCGTCGCGCACCGGGCCGGTAATGGTCGGCAGCGCGGTCATGCGGCCGATCAGTGGCACCAGCGCGGTGCGGATCAGCTCCTCGAACATCGACTCCTTGTCCTTGAAGTAGAGATAGAGCGTGCCCTTGGCGACGCCCGCCCGCTTGGCGACATCGTCGAGCCGGGTCGCGGCAAAGCCGCGGGCGATGAACTCGTCCATCGCCGCCTCGATGATCGCCGCGCGCCGCTCCGCGGATTTCTCGGCGCGGTTCGCGGCCGGCTTCGGCTCGGACAGCTTGGCCGAGGCCACTTTCGGGACCTTCGCCGCGGCGGCCCGGATCGTGGTCCGGCGCCTGGCAGACGGGGTGCGGGTCGGTTTCTTCATGCGCTTGGTCATAGCCGTAATATGACTGACTGGTCAGTCATTGTCAACCCTGCGGAGGCCTCTCCAACCGTCGTCCTGGCGAAAGCCAGGACCCATAACCACCGAGCTTGTTGTGAGAGGGACCGCGGCCCCAGCATCGCAAGGCAACTGACATTTGGGGCAACCTGGCTTTCGCCAGGACAACGCTGAGGGTGTTGCGCATTCCGAGGCATACATCCGCATTCTCGCGACACAACTCGCCCGAGTTTTGCCTGTCGTTCCACGCTCGCTTGCACGGCGACATGCGAACAAATTGCGAGAGCGATGCACTCATCGATCATCTCGCCCGGGGCCACCCCTCTCCCCATCCTCTCCCGCAAGGGGAGAGGGAGCCTGAGCCGCGTGCTCACCTCACGCACAAAAATCCGTAGGATGGATGGAGCAGAGCGATACCCATCATTCGCCGCGGACATGGATCGATGGGGTTCGCTTCCGCCTTCGCTCTCCGAGCTACGGCGAACAAGTCGCTCTACCCGTCCTGCGCCCGCTGTCCGCTACGTGTGAAACTTCAGCCCATCGAGGATCTTGTCGACCACCTTGCGCTCGGCGCGAAAGGCGAGACCGACCAGGTTGAGGTCGGCGCGTGCGACCGCCTTCACCACCTCGCGGTTGGCGGCGTCATGCGTGGTGCTGAACATGTCCTCGGTGTAGAGCGCCGGCCGCACGTCGCGCGCCAGCGCGCGCTCCAGTGCCCGCGACAGCTGCGCGCGGTCGGCGCCGTAGATCAGGATCGGCTGGCCGATCAGGGAGAGATATCTGGTCCCCGAGCCGTCCTCGTAATTGTCGCCGATACAGTCGGGAAACGAAGCCGCGATGCCACCGGCAAGAAAGGACGCCACGTTGAGCTTCTGCCAGACTTCCAGGTCGGTGCGGATCACGACCGCGATCTTGGTGTCGAACTGCATGGCCGAAGTTTAGCGGCAAGACGCCGGTCCAGGCCAGTCCCGGCGATGCAACCTTGCCTTCATATTCGCAGCAGCCGGATGTTCCTTTCTACTCGCTGCATCGCGCGGCTCCATGATAAGGCTCGCTTGCGGCCCCTGCCCTGAGGGTTTGATATGCGGATTTTGCTCGCGCTGCTGCTGTCGTTCGTCACCGTCGCGCATGCCGAGGACCGCGGCCTGCTGCCCGGGCTGATCGCCGCGCCGATGCTGCTGCCCGTCAGGATATCCGGCAAGGATATGACGCTCGACAGCTACGTCATCCGCCCGGATCGGCCGGGCCGGTTTCCGCTGGTGATCATGACGCATGGCACACCGGGGGGCGGCGAGGGCTTCTTCGACAGGATCGCACGGCGCACGCCGATCAGCTTCAACGTCGCCGCCGTCGCGCTGGCGCAGCGCGGCTACGCGACGCTCTCCATCATGCGCCGCGGCTTCGGACGATCGGGTGGCGGCTATTCGGAGGGACTGCCGGCGCCCTGCGACTACACTTCTGGGGTGCGCATCGGCGCCGACGATGTCATCGCGGCGCTCGCCGTGGCTCGCAACGAGCCTTGGGTCGATGCCGATCACATCCTGCTGTTCGGGCACTCCACCGGCGGACTGACCATGTTGGCCGCGGCGGAGCGCAATCCGGCCGGGGTGGTGGGCATCCTGAACTTCGACGGCGGCTACCACTCCTTCGCCGGGCCGGGCCAGCCCTGCGGGGCCGATCGCCTCGTCGATACGGCGGCGACGCTCGGACGCACGGTGCACGTGCCCGCGCTGTGGCTCTACGCCGAAAACGACCAATTCTACGGCCCCGATCTGGCGCGCCAGATGTTCGCCGCCTACACCTCCGGCGGGGCGCCGGCGCGATTGCAGATCCTGCCGCCGTTTGGCAAGAACGGCCATGACCTCGTTCTTGAGGGCGCAGCCGGCAGATGGCTTTCCGTCGTCGAACCGTTCCTCGCCGAGCTGAAGCTGCCGACCGCTGTCATGATCGACTTGCCCGAGCCAGCCGCGCTTGCCGCACCGCCGAGTCTTTCACCGGGATGCCAGAGGGCGTTTACCGGCTATGCCGCCCAGCGCAGCGATGCCAAGGCGTTTGCGGTCAACGACAGAGGCGGCTGCGGCTACGGCACCGGCCGGTCGGTTGCGGAGGCGCGCGACAATGCCATCGCGGAGTGCTCCAACAAGGACACAGCGTGCCATGTGTATGCCGTTGGACAGCACGTTGGCGAGAACTGAACAGCGCAGTTGTGGAGGCTCCAGCACCAAATCCCTGAACCCGCCATTCCGCACCCGCGACAAAGGGGTGGGCATGCGGCTTCGCGATGCCCGAACCTTGTCATTCGGACCTCATCGATGGCGAAACGCCGTTCGTCAAAGTCTTCCGCCTGGATGCTCTGTACCGTCCTCGCTTTGGCGTTGCCTGTGGCGCATGCACGCGCCGAGACCGCGTTGGATGCCAGATGCACCGGCAAGCCCGATGTAGCGTGGGACGCGCAGATCGCAGGATGTACCGAGGCGATCGCGTCAGGCAAGTTCACCGGCAAGGATCTCGCAAAAGCCCTGACCTACCGCGCCCAGGCCTATGCGCAGACCGGCGATCTCGACCGCAGCCTCGCCGATATCGAGCAGGTGATCCGGCTCGATCCGAACGATGCCTTTGCGGTCGGCGCACGCGGCGACATTAATCTGGTGAAGAAGGATTACGACCATGCGCTGGCCGACTACAGCAAGGCGGCCGCGCTGGCGCCCGACTTCGATCTCGCCTTGATCGGTCGCGGCATCGTGTTTCTCGCAACCGGCAAATACGACAATGCGGTCGCCGAATTCGATTCAGCGCTCCGGCTGCAACCGGCCTCCGCCGCAGCGCTGTACTGGCGCGGCATCACCAAGCGCCAGCAGGGTGACGCCGCCGGGAGCGAAGCGGACATCGTTGCGGCGAAGAAGATCGACCCGCATGTCGACCGCTAGCCATGCGGCTGGCCTGGCGTCGCAGGCCCAGGCGCGCGCGGGCAAGGAAAGCAATAGTCAGTTGCTGCGCCGCGTAGTAGGCTTCGCGGGTTCGATCACCACAGCATATTTCGGGGCATTGCATCATGATCAGCAAGGCCGATGTTGTTGTTATTGGTTCGGGCGGATTGGGCGCGGCCACGGCGTATTACTTGAGCAAGCGTGGAGGTCTCAGCGTCGCCCTCATCGACAAGCATGAGATCGGATCACAAACCTCGCCGCGCGCCGCGGGCATGGTGAGCTGCGTTCGCAAAAGCGACCTGATGGTTGGCCTCATCAAGGACGCTTGCCGCAAGATCGAGGCGTTCACGGAAGAGACCGGCCAGCCGCTCGACTGGGTGCACTCTGGCAGCCTGAAGATCGCGCGCCGGCCACAGGACGCCGAAGTGATCGAGGACGACCTCGAGCGCGGGCGGCGCACCGGCCTCGATGTCGAGCTGATCTCTCCGGAAGAGGCGAGCCGTCTCAATCCGTTCTTGCAGCCGACTGGTGTCGTCGCAGCGATGCGGATCGGCGACGACCGGTATTTCGACCCGGCGCAGGTGGCTGTCGGTTTCGCCAGAGCCGCGGCGGCCCAGGGTGCAACCTTGCTGCCGAAGACCGACGTACGCGCCGTGAACATCGTCGGCGGCAACGTGATCGGCGTGACCACGGCGAACGGCGTCATTGAAAGTCCTGTCGTCGTCGATGCCGCCGGTGCGTGGACGCGGCAGGTCGCGGAGGCAAGCGGGATTCGCGTGCCGCTGGTGCCGACCCGGCAGCAATTGATCGTCACCGAGCCCCTGGATGGCGCGCGTGCCGACTTGCCGATGATCCGCATCATGGATGCCGCCGTGTATACGCGCCCGTGTCAGGGCGGTTTCCTCTGGGGTGTCTACGAGGAAACGCCGCGCTTCTTCGACATGCAATCGCTCGGGGCCGGCTTCGACGTCAAGGACATGCCGCTCGATATTGAGGTGCTTCATGCAGCCGCCGATGAGGTAAAGGATCAGCTGCCGTTCCTGCAAACCGCCAAGGTGCGGGAATTTCGTGGCGGCATTCCGACGATGACCGCTGACGGCCATCATATTCTTGGCCCGGCCACTGGTGCGACCGGCTTCTATTTTGCAAGCGGGTGCAATGTCGCCGGCCTCTCTATCTCGCCGGCCATCGGTGAGGCGCTTGCGGCCTGGATCGTGGACGGCAAGCCGCCCGTCGATCTATCGCCGATGTCGGTCGCGCGGTTCAAGGACCAATCGTGGTCTGACGACCAATTGCAGCACGACGCCGCCTGGCAATATCGACACTTCTACGGCGCCGTCTGAGCGTCTGCCTGAGTCCCGGCGCGGGAGGGTCATCGGCGGATTGCCGCTTTGCCGGGCCAAGCGGACCGTTGCGGATGTGCCCTAGCCCTTGGCGTCGCAGGCCCAGGCGCGGATCACGCATTCCTTGCCGCCGTAGTCGTAGCACTTCTTGGTCGCGGCATTGAGCGAGCTCGAGATCTTTGGCGCCACCGCATACCCGTGCGCGCCGCAAGGATTTTTCATGTCGATCGCGAGCGCGGCACAGGCGCGCTTCATGGTCACGGTGGTGCAATCGCCCTTGCACTGCTTCAGTGCCGCGGCGCGCGCCGCGCCTTCCGCGGGATAGTCATAGGCCTGGCCATAGGCACCGCATTTGCCTACCGCGAACGCGCCGGCCGCGTGGGCCTTGGTGACGAAGTTATCCACTGTGAAACGTGTGGCTCCAATCAGCAATGTCAGGACAAGAATCGTCAGCGCGCGACGCTGCGCGGCGGCGGTCGAAATGATCAAGCGGAAATCCCCCAAAACCCGGCGCGGACTGTACGGGGGGGTCGTTTCCAGATGGTGAATGACGGGTTGATGGCGCAACGCCAACCGTCGTCCCGGCGAAAGCCGGGACCCATAACCACCGAACGTTGTAGTCGCCGGGGAAGCGGCCCCAGCCTCGCAAGGCAATCCGCATTTGTGGTAATGGGTCCCGGCCTTCGCCGGGACGACGCGGATAATGTTTAGCTCCGCCGTGCCGCTTCCAGCGCCTGCGGGGTGTCGATGTCGAGGAAGGCGCTGTTGCCTTCGACCGGGACCTCGGCGACCACCTCGGCATGCTTGGCGATCAGATGACGGGCACCGATGTCGCCGTCGAGCGTCATCAATTCCCCGAAGAAGCGCCGCGACCACAACACCGGATTGCCGCGGCGACCTTCGCTAACGGGGACAGCGATCAGGTGGCCGCGGTCGGGCTCGAAGGTCTCGATCAAACGGTCGATCAGCTGCGCATCGATCAGCGGCATGTCGCCGAGGCAGACGATCGCGCCGTCGGCTGCATCGGAGACCGCCGCGATGCCCGCCTTCACAGAGCTCGCGAGGCCACCGGCGAAATCTGGGTTGCGGACGAGCTTCACCTTGAGTCCATCAAGTGCCTGCTCGACCAGATCGGCCTGATGCCCGGTGACGACGATCACCTCCGAGGCCTTCGAGGCCAGCGCCTGCTCGGCGACGATGCGCGCGAGCTTCTTGCCGTCGAGCTCGGCGAGCAGCTTGTTCGGGCCGCCCATCCGGGTCGAGCGTCCCGCGGCGAGCACGATCGCCGCAACGTTGCGGTTGCCTTCGGTGTCCGGCACGGTGCGCGGCTGCGGCCGCGTCACGATCTCCATCAACAGGCCGCCGACGCCCATGCCGGTGAGATCCGAGCGCGTCACCTTGATGCCGGCGAGCAGCCGCATCAAGACCCAGTCAAACCCGTTCTCGACCGGCGAGCGCGCGCAGCCCGGCGCACCCAGCACCGGCACGCCGCCGGCGCTGCCGATCAACAGCAGATTGCCGGGATCGACCGGCATGCCGAAATGCTCGATCGCGCCGCCGATCTCGGTAATCGCGGCCGGGATGACGTCGCGGCGGTCGGCGATCGCCGATGCCCCGAACACGATGACGAGCTCGGCGCCGAGGCCGAGTAATTCCTTGATCGCGGTCGCGAGCACGGTCTCGTCATGCGGCACGCGGCGCTCGGCAATGATGGTGGCGCCGGCGGGCGCGAGCCGCTCAGCGGTGACGCGCAGCGTCTTGTCGATCACCTTCGGCGCCAGGCCCGGCAGCAGCGTCGAGACCACGCCGACTTTTTTGATCACATAGGGCGCGATCCGCAGCGTGTCGTGGCCGGCGACCGCGACGGCCGCGTCGCGCAGCCTGCCCTCGACGCCGAATGGGATCAGCTTGACGGTCGCGATCATCTCGCCTTCGACCACCGGCTTATACGCCGCCAGCGTCGCAAAGGTGATGGCCTCGTCGACGCCGTTGATGCGGTCGACCGCGCCGCGGTCGACCACCAGCACGCCGGGACGCGCCGCGAACAGATTGGCGCGGCCGGTGAAGGCGCGCTCGACATTGACGCCCTCGCCCGCCACCGCCTGCGCGATGCTGGCGGCCGCGACGTCCTCGGAGACGTCGCCCTTCTCCAGCCGCACCACGACGACGTCCTTGACACCGGCTTTGGTCAGCGCCTCGACCTCCTCCGGGCCGATCGTGGTGCCCTTCTTGAGCACCAGCGCACCCTGGCGGAGCGTATGCACGGTGACGCCGCCAATCGCGTCGGCCGGACTGGCGGGACCGAACTTCATGCCGCTTCTTCTTTTTCTTTGGGAGGCAAACGCAGCTGCGCGGTGATCTCGGCCATGATCGCAACCGCGATCTCGGACGGCGACACCGCGCCGATGTCGAGGCCGATCGGCGCGTGGATACGCGCGATGTCGCTGTCCTTGGCGCCCTGCGCCCGCAGCCGCTCGGCGCGCTTGGCGTGCGTCTTCCGCGAGCCGAGCGCGCCGATGTAGAAGCAGTCGCGGTCGAAGGCGTGCAGCAGCGCCGGATCGTCGATCTTCGGATCATGCGTCACCGCGACGAATGCGGTGTAGTGATCGACATTGAGCGGCGGCAGCGCGACGTCGGGCCATTCGGCGACCAGCGGCACGTCGGGGAAGCGCTCCGGGCTCGCAAACGCGGTGCGCGGATCGACCACCGTCACGTCATAGTCGAGCGAGCGCGCCAGCGGCGCCAGGGCCTGGCTGATATGGACCGCGCCGATGATCACGAGCTTTGCGGTCGGCGCGTAGACGTTGAGGAACAGCTTTTTGCCGGATACCTCGACACTGCCGCTCTTGCCCATCCGCAGCTGCTTTGAAAGCTCGGCGCGCAGCGGATCGGCGGCGATATCGTTGGCCTTCACCAGACGCTGCTCGCCATTGGCGGTGTCGGTGACGATGATGACCGGGCGGCGCGCGGCGCGCTCGGCGTTCAGCTCTTTCAGGACCTCGAGTTTCACGGCTAACCGACCTTCTCGACGAACACGCGGATGGTACCCCCGCAGGACAGGCCGACATTCCAGGCCGTCTCGTCGGCAACGCCGAATTCGAGCATTTTTGGCTGGCCGCTCGCGATCACGTCCAGCGCCTCGGTAACGACGGCGCCCTCGAGGCAGCCGCCGGAGACCGAGCCCAGAAACGTGCCGTCGTCATTGATGACGAGGCTCGAGCCGGCCGGGCGCGGCGCCGAGCCCCAGGTCTCGACCACGGTGGCGAGCGCCACGCCATGGCCCTGTTTCTGCCAGGTCTCGGCGGCCTGCAGGATGTCTTCGTCGCGGTTCAGCATGGTGGCCTCCTGCTTATGGGTCAGGCTTCTTAGGCTACAGAACGGATCAGGCTGCGGTGGTGCGCCGGCGGCGGCGACGACAGCGCCCCGATCAAGCCCTTGATGGACGTCAAGTTATGCACCGGGCGAAATTCGTCAACGTGGGGCAACATCATTTTGATGCCCTGGGCCTTGGCCTCGAAGCCCGAATAGCGCAGCAGCGGGTTGAGCCAGATCAGGCGGCGGCAGGAGCGGTGCAATCGGTCCATCTCGAAGGCCAGTTTGGCATCGGCCTCCCGTTCTAGTCCATCGGATATAAGGAGGACGATGGCGCCCTGCCCGAGCACCCGGCGGGCCCAGAGCTGGTTGAACGTATGCAGCGAGGTCGCGATCCGGGTGCCGCCGGCCCAGTCCTCGACCGAGGACGAGCAGCTCGCCAGCGCCTCGTCGGGGTCACGCTGCCGTAATGCCCGCGTCACATTGGTCAGGCGGGTGCCGAACAGGAACACCGAGACGCGCTTGCGGGCGTCGGTGATGGCATGCAGGAAGTGCAGGAACAGCCGGGTGTACTCGCTCATCGAGCCGGAGATATCGAGCAGCGCAACGATCGGCGCCGGCTTCTCGATCCGGCCGAGCTTTCTGATGTCGATGATCTCGCCGCCGGTGCGCAGCGAGTTGCGCACGGTGCGACGCATGTCGAGCCGCAAGCCCCGCGCGTCCGGCTGGTAGCGGCGGGTGACGAGCTCGGCCTGCGGCAGCCGCATCTTGGCGATCTCTCTGACGACCTCGGCGATCTCGGCCGCGGTCATCTGCGCAAAATCCTTCTTCTGCAGCACCTCCTTGTCGGAGACCGAGAGCTTGAGCTCCTGCTCCTGGGCCTGCGGCCGCTCCTCGTGGCGCGCCGGTTGCGCTAATGCCTCCTGGACCCGGCGCGAGGCCGGCGGCGGCTTCTTTTTGGCGTGATCCGGCAGCGGCACCGAATCCAGCATGCTCTTCCACTCCTCGGCGGCGCGGAAGAACAGCGCAAAGGCCTGGCGGAAGATCAGCGCATGCTCATGGCGCTTGACGAAGATGGCTTCCAGCGTGGCGTAGAAATCGCCGCGGTGACCGACCTCGATCAGCTGCAGCGCATCGAGCGCATCGATCACCGAACCCGGCCCGACCGGGAGCCCGGCCGCCCGCAGCGCGCGGGCAAAGCCGATCACGTTGTCGGCCATGTGGCCGGTCGGAGGCGCGAGGTGGTTGATCGGCATCGTATGTGCACTCTCTCCAACTCGTCATTCCGGGACGCGCGCAGCGCGGGCCCGGAATCCATTTATCAACGCCAATGCGGTCCAATGGCTTCCGGGCTCGCGCCAAGTGGCGCGCCCCCGGAATGACAGCTAGTCGCTCGTCGCTTCCTTCAATGTCTTCTGCAACGCATCGCCCTGCATGCGCGCGATGTCGTCCTGATACTTCAGCAGCGCGCCCAGCGTGTCGCCGACCACCTGCGGCGTCAGCGAGCGCGCGTCGAGCTCGGACAGCGCGGTGGCCCAGTCGATGGTCTCGGCCACGCCCGGCGACTTGTAGAAATCCTGGTTGCGCAGCGCCTGCACGAAGCGGACGACCTGCTGCGACAGCTTTGCGGAGATGCCCGGCACCCGCGACTTGACGATCGCGAGCTCGCGCTCGGCGATCGGATAGTCCACCCAATGATAGAGGCAGCGGCGCTTCAGCGCGTCGTGGATCTCGCGGGTGCGGTTCGAGGTGATGATCACGATCGGCGGCGCCGGCGCCTTCACGGTGCCGAGCTCGGGAATCGTGACCTGGAAGTCGCTGAGGATTTCCAGCAGATACGCCTCGAACGCCTCGTCGGCGCGGTCGAGCTCGTCGATCAGCAGCACCGGGGGACCTGCGACATCCGGCTCGAGCGCCTGCAACAGCGGCCGCTTGATCAGGAAACGCTCGGCGAAAATATCGCTCGCGAGCTGGTCGCGATCGGTGTCCCCTGAGGCTTCCGCGAGGCGGATCGCGATCATCTGCGCCGCGCTGCTCCACTCATAGACCGCGGAGGCGACGTCGAGGCCTTCATAGCATTGCAGGCGGATCAGCTTGCGCCCGAGCGCCGCCGACAGGACCTTTGCGATCTCGGTCTTGCCGACGCCGGCCTCGCCTTCGAGGAACAGCGGCCGGCCCATGCGCAGCGCCAAATAGGTCACGGTCGCGAGCGACCGTTCGGCGAGGTAGCCGCGCGACGTCAACAGCTCCTCGAGCGCATCGACGGAAGTGGGTAACGCCGATGCACTCATGGAACAGCCAGTCTTCGAACAGGGGTTAGCAGTGTCACGCCTTGGTACTTAACCCTTGGGTATTTAGCCCTTGGCGGTCGCGGCTTCCACCGCCCTGCGCGCCAGAACGCCGATCAAATGCGCGCGGTATTCGGCGCTTCCGTGCAGGTCGCTGTTGAGCCCATCAGCCGGAACCGAGATGCCGTCGAGCACCTTGTGCGAGAACCGCTTCTTCAAGGCGTCCTCGAACGCGGTGACGCGGAACACGCCGTCGGAGCCTGCGCCTGTGACCGCGACGCGGACATCGGACGGACGCTTGGCGACGAACACACCGACCAGCGCGTAGCGCGAGGCCTGGTTGCGGAATTTCACATAGGCCGCCTTCTTCGGCAGCGGGAACATCACCTTGGTGATGATCTCGTCAGCCTCGAGCGCAGTCGAGAACAGGCCCTGGAAATACTCCTCGGCCTTGAGGCGGCGCTTGTTGGTGACGATGGTCGCGCCCAGCGCCAGCACCGCGGCCGGATAGTCGGCGGTCGGGTCGTTGTTGGCGAGCGAGCCGCCGATGGTGCCGCGGTGGCGCACGGCGGGATCGCCGATCATGCCGGCAAGCTCGGCCAGCGCCGGGATCGCCTCGCCCACGATCGCTGAGTTCGCGACCTCGGCGTGCTTTGCGGTGGCGCCGATCACCAGCGAGCGGCCCTTCATCTCGATCGTGTCGAGACCTTCGATATGGGAGAGGTCGACCAGATGCGGCGGGCTCGCCAGCCGCTGCTTCATCACCGGCACCAGCGTGTGACCGCCGGCGATCAGCTTGGCGTCCTCGTTCTTCACCAGCAGATTGGCGGCCTGCCGCACGGTGCCGGGACGATGATATTTGAATTCGTACATTGGAATGTCCTGATCGCTTGCCGCGACGAATTGCTGATTAGGCGAGGTCCGATTTGGCCATCGCCTTGGCGCCGGCGGCGATCGAAGCGACGATGTTCTGGTAGCCGGTGCAGCGGCACAGATTGCCTTCCAGCTCCTCGCGGATCACCTCGTCGGTGAGCTCGTGGCCCTTGCGATGGACCAGGTCGACCGCGGTCATGATCATGCCCGGCGTGCAGAAGCCGCACTGCAGGCCGTGATGCTCGCGAAAGGCCTCCTGCATCGGATGCAGCGGCGCACCGTCGGCCGCCAGCCCCTCGATGGTCTTGACCTCATGACCGTCGGCCATCACCGCAAGCGTCGTGCAGGACTTCACCGCCTTGCCGTCCAGATGCACGACACAGGCGCCGCACTGCGAGGTGTCGCAGCCGACATGCGTGCCGGTCAGCCGCAGATTTTCGCGGAGAAACTGGACCAGAAGGGTACGGGGGTCGACATTCGCGTTCACGGGGTTGCCGTTCACGATCATTGAAATCTTGGCCATCAGCACTCTCTTATCTGCGCCACCGCATATCGGCGAAGCAGGCGGTTTAAAATCATTCCAGACGGCATAATATGGGTGCGCCCCGCGATGGGCAACCTTTCGAGCCACCCATCCAGAGCATGGCGGGGCCTGGACGATCCGGCCCGTGAGCAGAGCTAACCCTGCACCGCCTTGGCGAAATTTGCAAAAAATTCATCGGCCAGCTTCTTGGCGGCGCCGTTGATCAGGCGCTGGCCGAGCTGGGCGAGCTTGCCGCCGATCTGCGCTTCCACGTTGTAGCTCAGCAGCGTGCCGCCATCCTTGTCGGCAAGGCCGACGGTGGCGCCGCCCTTGGCGAAGCCGGCGACCCCGCCCTCGCCTTCGCCCGAAATCTTGTAGCCGTTCGGCGGGTCGAGATCGCTCAATGTGACCTTGCCCTTGAAGCGGGCGGAGACCGGGCCGACCTTCATCTTGGCGGTGGCGCGGAAGCCGCCCTCGTCGGTCTTCTCCAGCTCTTCGCAGCCGGGAATGCAGGCCTTCAGCACCTCGGGATCGTTGAGCTTGTCCCACACAGCCTGGCGCGGCGCCGCAAGCTGGACTTCGCTGGTCATTGTCATGGCCATGGGGGACCTCCTCGATCGTGAGAAACCTTTTCCCCCAAGTAAAGCAGCCGGGGCGCAAAGGAAAGGGCACCTTGGGAGGATGAGCGATGCATATTCGCAACTGCAGCAAGACGCGTCCGCCGTTCACAAAATCGCGCGATCGGCGCTGTCGAAAATGGCGGCAGCGGCGGGGCATTGGCAGGAGCGCGCGACAGTGGTTAGGTCGCGCGCCATGAGCACAGCCCTCTCCCCCCTGCTTGCGCCGATGCTGTCGAGCGCCGCGATGCGCGCGGTGTGCGACGATGCCGCCACCCTGCAGAACATGCTGGATTTCGAGGCCGCGCTGGCCCGCGCCGAGGTGGCCTGCGGGGTGATTCCTGCCGCTGCCGCCGGCCCGATCGCCGCCGCCTGCAAGGCCGAATCATTCGACCTGGCCGCGCTGGCGGACGCCGCGACGCGGTCGGGCAATCTGGCGATCCCGCTCGTGAAGGCCCTGACCGCCAACGTCGCCAAGGCGGATGCCGAGGCTTCGCGCTATGTGCATTGGGGCGCGACCAGCCAGGACGTCATCGACACCGCGACGATGCTGAGCTTGCGTGCCGGGATCGATGCGCTGCTCGCCGACCTCAACCGCGCCGTTGCCGGGTTTGCCACCCTGGCGCGCGCCCATCGCAATACTGCGGTGGTGGCACGGACCTGGTTGCAGCACGCGCTGCCGATGCCGTTCGGACTAAAACTCGCCGAATATGCCGCGGCCCTGCATCGCTCCCGCAAGCGGCTGCAACGGCTGCGCCGCGAGACGCTGGCGCTGCAATTCGGCGGCGCCGCCGGCACGCTCGCCGCACTCGGCAACAGGGGCCTCGCAGTCGCCACGCAGCTTGCCAAGGAGTTGGACCTGCCGTTGCCGGATGCGCCCTGGCATACCCATCGCGACCGCATCGCGGAGGCTGCGTCGGTGTTTGCCATCCTCGCCGGCAGCTGCGGCAAGATCGCACGCGACGTCTCGCTGATGATGCAAACCGATGTCGGCGAGGCGTTCGAGCCGGCCGGCGCCGGCCGCGGCGGCTCTTCCACCATGCCGCACAAGCGCAATCCGGTCGCCGCCGCCAGTGCGCTGGGCGCCGCGACCATGGCGCCGAACCTCGCCGCCACGATCTTTGCCGCGCAGGTACAGGATCACGAGCGCAGCGCCGGCCCGTGGCATGCGGAATGGCCGACATTGCCTAGCCTGATGCTGGTGACGTCAGGCGCGCTCGCCGCGATAGTCGATCTCGCCGAGGGGCTCGAGGTCGATGCGGCGCGGATGCGCTCCAATCTGGAGACGACCGGCGGGCTGATTATGGCGGAGGCGGTCGCGATGGCGCTGGCCGAGACGATCGGCAAGAGCGACGCCCATCATCTGATCGAGGCCGCCAGCAAGAAAGCGGTCGCCGAGAACAAGCATCTGCGCGACGTGCTGTCATCAGATGCAAAGATCACCGCGCATCTCGACGCCAGGCGAATCGCAGAACTGTTCGAGCCGAGGGCCTATCAGGGCGCCTCACAAGCGCTGATCGACCGATTGCTTGCGACGCTGGACGAAAATTAGCACGGATGTCATTGCCGGGCTTGACCCGGCAATCCATCATCGCAGATGGATGCGCGGATCAAGTCCGCGCATGACGAGGGGAAAAATCGATGCCTATGATCAACGCCGACGGGTGCCTGCTCAACGTCCAGGTAGACGGCCGCGACGGCGGACCGACCCTGATGCTGTCGAACTCGCTTGGCTGCACGCTGCAGATGTGGGAGCCGCAGATGCCGGCGCTGACGCAGATGTTCCGCGTCATCCGCTACGACCGCAGGGGTCACGGCAAATCCGGCGTGCCGGCGGGCCCCTACTCCATGGAGCGCTTCGGCCGCGACGTGCTTGATATCCTCGACGACCTCAACATCGACAAGGTGCATTGGTGCGGGCTGTCGATGGGCGGCATGGTCGGGCAATGGCTCGGCGCCAACGCGCCTGAGAGATTCGGCAAGATCATCCTCGCCAACACCGCCTGCTACTATCCCGATCCGACCAACTGGCTGAACCGCATCAAGGCGGTGAAGGAAGGCGGCATCGCCGCCGTCGCCGACACCGTGATCGCGGGCTGGCTGACCGCTGACTTCCGCGAGCGCGAGCCGGAGACCACCGCACGCATGAAGGCGATGCTGATAGCCTCGCCGGTCGAAGGCTATCTCGCCTGCTGCGAGGCGCTGTCGACGCTCGACCAGCGCGCGCTGCTGCCTGGGATCAAGAGCCCGACCCTGGTGATCGCAGGAAAGCAGGACATGGCGACGCCGGTGTCGGCCGGCGAAATGATCCGCAGCGGCATTCCCGGCGCCAGCATGACGCTGCTCGATGCCGCGCACATCTCCAATGTCGAACAATCGCACGCCTTCACCGAAGCCGTGGTCGGCTTCCTGACGCAACGGTGACAACAAAGATCGTCATTGCGAGCGAAGCGAAGCAATCCATGTCACCGCTTGCCTAGGCATGGATTGCTTCGTCGCTTCGCTCCTCGCAATGACGGGAGGAGACATCAATGGACGACAATCAACGCCGCGACGACGGCATGACGCAGCGCCGCAAGGTGCTGGGCAATGAATGGGTCGACAAGTCGATCACAAATCGCAACGCCTTCAACACCGACTTCCAGGACCTGATCACCCGCTATGCGTGGGGCGACATCTGGACCCGGCCGCATTTCGATCATCGCACGCGGCGGGTGCTGGTGATCGGCACCATGGTCGCGCTCGGCCAGTGGGACGAATTCCGCCTGCATGTGCGCGCGGCCCTCAGCGAAGGCGGCTTCACCCCTGAAGACATCAAGGAGATCCTGCTGCAGCAGGCGATCTATTGCGGCGTGCCCGCGGCCAATCACGCCGTCAAGGAAGCCGGCGCGATCATTGCCGAACTAGGGCTGCTGAAGGGATAGCTCGCTCGCCGGCGCGCTCGCCTCGGTGGCGGGCGCCTCGGCAGTTCGCTTCGGCGAGGTCTCGAACAGCATCACGATCGCGGTGCCGAGCAGCATCAAGAGCTCCGCGGCATGCGTGCGCAGCGCTTCGATCTCGCCGACTTTGGATGCCATCATCATGCTGGCGAAGCTCAGCACGCTGCCGAGGCAGAGCGCCACCGCAAGCGCCTCGTCGCTGCCGCTGCCGCGGCTCTTGCGGAACGGCGCAAAGGCGGCCATCGCGAGGAACACCGCGAAGAACGCCACCACGGTGATCCGTGCCAGCGCCAGCAGCCATGCGAGCCGCACCGTCGCCATCTTGGCAAGGTGCAGATGGTCGCTCGCATACAGCGCGATCGACACGCTCGGCCGCTCATAGAGGCCGTGGATCGGCGACACCATGATGGTGAAGGCGATGATGGTCCAGACCGGAATGAAATAGGCCGCAAGCAGCGCGCCGTTGAAGGAGCTGATCCGCCAGTTACTCGACATTGCCGCTTCCCGTGGTTCCGACGCCTTATCAGAATGGCGACGGTTCAGCCTGCGAGGTAACGCCGATCAATTGCCGGCGGCAATTTAAACCCTTTGTTTACCTTAACTGGGCTGGGGATTGCTTGGGGACGGCCAAGGCCGTGCCAAAACGGCGCGGAAAAAAGGGCCCCGCCCTTCCGCTCGCGAGACCGTCAGTGACGCAGTTGCGCGGGGAACACGGGTTCCGGCGTGATCATTGCAGGGCAACGGCGTGTCGGCCCTGTGACATCGGAACCGCACCCGCCGAAGTAGTTATGTACAAGCCCTTTCGGCGGCAGCCAGCACTGTTGCCGCCGCCGGGGTTCCACTGTTAGAAAATGACACGACGCGACGGATCAGGCTGCCGGGGGCCTCGCCGCGTCACCCTCGACGTAGCGTTTTCGAGCGAAGTGGGAACCGGTTCGCGTGAAGAAAACGCGTCCAAATCAACACGAGAGCCCGCTCGGTTCTCAACCGAACAGGCTCTAACGGCAGCGCATGGATTATTTCGCCCAGCAACTGATCAACGGCCTCGTGCTCGGTTCGATCTACGGCCTGATCGCCATCGGCTACACGATGGTCTACGGCATCGTCGGCATGATCAACTTCGCCCACGGCGACATCTTCATGATCGGCGGCTTCATCGCGCTGATCTCCTTCCTGGTGCTGGTGTCGCTCGGCCTCACCGCGATCCCCCTCATCCTGCTGATCGTGCTGCTGGTCTCGATGGCGATCACCGCGCTCTATGGCTGGACCATCGAGCGCATCGCCTATCGTCCCTTGCGGCATTCGTTCCGCCTGGCGCCGATGCTGTCGGCAATCGGCATGTCGTTCGTGCTGACCAACTTCTCGCAGGTGTCGCAGGGCGCGCGGGTGAAGCCGGTGCCGCCGATCATCACCGGCGGCTACACGCTGCATGAAGGCCCGGCGGGATTTGCCGTGCAGCTCTCCAACGTCCAGATCATGGTCGTGCTCGCCACCATCGTGGTGCTTGCGCTGTTCACCTGGCTGGTGTCGCGCACCCGGCTCGGACGCGACATGCGCGCCTGCGAGCAGGACCAGACCATGGCCGCGCTGCTCGGCGTCGACGTCGACCGCACCATCTCGATGACCTTCGTGATCGGCGCCGCGCTCGCCGCCGTCGCCGGCATGATGTACCTGCTGTATTACGGCCTGGTCGATTTCTTCATGGGCTTCGTCGCCGGCATCAAGGCGTTCACCGCCGCGGTGCTCGGCGGTATCGGCTCGCTGCCGGGCGCGATGCTCGGCGGGCTCGCGATCGGCCTGATCGAGACGATGTGGTCGGCCTATTTCTCCGTGGAGTACAAGGACG